>JBBANI010000017.1:0-35653 GCA_040402015.1 Ilumatobacteraceae bacterium | reverse complement strand
GTTTCGCTATTCGTGAAGGTGGCCGTACTGTTGGTGCTGGCCAAGTCACAAAGATTATTAAGTAGATCACAATGGCAAGCAACAGCATCCGTATCCGCCTCAAGGCATTCGATCACGACATCATTGATAAGTCGACTCGAATGATTGTTGAAACAGTGCTTCGCACTAACGCAAAAATCCGTGGGCCAATTCCGTTGCCTACCGACAAGCATCGTTTCACCGTTATTCGTGGGCCCCATATTGACAAGGACTCACGCGAGCACTTCGAAATGCGTATCCACAAGCGCCTTATTGACATTGTCGAGCCAAACAGCAAGACCATTGATTCGCTTCAGCGCATCGAATTGCCAGCTGGCGTTGATATCGAGATTAAAATCCAGGGATAAATTTCCCGGACAATCCATTGTCTTTCAAAAGGCACGACCCGCTGGGTCGTGCCTTTTGCATTTCTTAGGAAATTCTTGCGATTTCTACTGCAGGTTCTGAACCAATTTGGGTAGATACTTAAGGCATGAGTTTTGAATCCCATTGGGCCAATACCCCTCCCGCAGCTCCCGTTGTACGTCCTCGTGGCAATCGGGTTGTTGCGCTTTTACTTGTACTAGCAATGTCTGTCGGTGGCGGAATAGTCGGTGGCCTTATCGGGGCCAGTACAACTGATAGTTCATCAAATGGTGGGCCACTAGTAACGGCAGCTCCTCTCAAGCCAGAAAATATTGGCAAGACGGATATTGCACGTGCAGCAGCAACCATTGCGCCAAGCATTGTCACCATCGACAGCCTCTCGGGCTCAGGTGAATCAGTTGGTACCGGAATCATCGTGACCAGTGATGGTGAGATACTCACTAACAATCACGTTGTTGAAGGCTCTACAAGTGTTCGTGTTCGCTTGAACGGGACAACTGCACCCATCATGGCAAAAGTTCTTGCAACAGACGCAGGTAACGATCTGGCACTGATCAAGTTGGTGAATGCAACGGGACTTACTGCCGCAACGTTTGCTGACTCTGAAAGCATCGCTGTTGGCGACCCTGTTGTTGCTGTTGGCTACGCACTTGCGCTTGATGGTGGCCCTAGCGTGACTTCGGGAATTGTTTCGGCTCTCAACAGAACTCTCACTGATAGCAATGGCGCATTGAATGGTCTCATCCAAACTGATGCAGCAATTTCTTCGGGTAACTCTGGAGGACCACTTATTAACTTGAATGGTCAGGTTGTTGGCATCAACACTGCAGTGGCAAACGGCAACAGCAGTACCGCAGCCAACAATATTGGTTTTGCAATTGGTGTGGCAGAAGTACAACGTGTTGCTGCTCTCTTGCGTGCCGATGCAGGCGGTGCAGTTCGTGCACAGGGTTACCTTGGTATCTCGCTTACTGATCGCAAAGATGGTGGTGCTGGTGCAGTTATTTCTGAAGTGCAAGCTGATTCTCCTGCTGACAAGGCCGGTTTAAAAGTAAATGACATCGTCTTGGAGATCAATGACCAAGCCATAACGGGCCAAGGTGCGCTCATCGCGATAGTTCGTGACTCTGCACCTGGCGATGTGATCAAAATAAAAGTAGAACGTGGTGGCGTTGCGAAGGATTTGACAGCGACACTGGTCGCGCGTCCGAAAGAATAATGATTGCGCGTGTTACGGCGCGATCAGCGGAAACTCTCCGATGGTAGAGCCCCCTCTGAATCAATGGCAGTATTCAGCGGGGGAAATTATATGAACATGCATTTTGCGACGATTTGGGAATCGTATGCCGACCAGCTGGGCGATGTGCCAGCTGTGATTGACGGAGACAAGCGACTGTCATGGTCGCAATATGACGACCGTGCCGCACGTATCGCTGCGGCATTGACGGCAGCCGGTTTAGGGCCAGATGATAAATCTGGGTTGTATCTATACAACAGTGCTGAATATCTAGAAGCTCATTACGGATCGTTTAAACAACGCGTAGTGCCGATTAATGTCAACTTTCGATATCTCGGAAATGAACTTGAATATTTACTAGACAATGCAGATTGTAAAGCGTTGTTCTATCACGCGTCTCTTGCAGACAGAGTTGCTGAAGTTGTAGGAAAGTTGCCTCTACTCCGACTCATTGTCGAAGTAGATGACGGACCTGCAACTGCAGTCGTACCAGGCCGAGTCCAATATGAAGATCTGATTGCACGTAATGAACCAGCACCACGCATAGAGCGTTCAGGTGATGACATATACATGCTGTACACCGGCGGAACCACGGGAATGCCGAAAGGCGTTATGTATACCATGGGAAGCCACACGCAGCAGTTCGTTATGAACGGTCTTGTTGCATTAGGTCTTCCACTCACCGATGATTGGCGCGAGTTAGCGCCACTGATGAGTGAAGTAAGAAAGCGTGACGGTACATACGTTGTAGTTCCTTGTTGCCCGTTAATGCACGGCACAGGTATGTGGATTGGTGCAATGATTCCGCACGCAGTTGCAGGCACCGTGCTTATTTTGCAGAATCGCAAGTTTGATGCAGATGAATTGTTGTCGCTCGTCGAGACCGAACGCGTGCAGAACGTTGTCATTGTTGGAGATGCATTTGCTCGGCCGATTGCTGACGCACTTGATGCTGCGCAACGAGCAGGGAAGAAATACGACACGTCTTCACTAACACGAATGGTTTCATCCGGCGTGATGTGGACAACAGAAGCGAAGCGGCGCCTCATTGACCACATTCCACAAATTGCCTTGCTCGATGCGATGGGAAGCACAGAAGGCAGCATGGGCTCGAGTGTGATGGTGAAAGATGCACCTGCTGAAACTGCAGTCTTTATGGTTAATCCAACCACAAAGCTCTTTGATGAAGATGACAACGAAGTGTTACCAGGCAGTGGTGGAACTGGAAAAGTGGCAAGCGGAGGCCATGTGCCAATTGGGTACTTCAAGGATCCAGAGAAATCAGCGCGTACGTTTCGCACGATTGGTGGCGTGAATTATTCATTCCCTGGTGACCTAGGAACGTACGACGATAATGGAAGTCTTGTGCTGCTTGGTCGCGGTAGTCAAGTCATCAATACAGCGGGAGAGAAAGTATTTCCCGAGGAAGTTGAAGAAGCTGTCAAGCGCAATGTTGGTGTTCGTGACTGTTTGGTTGTTGGCCTTCCCGATGAGAAGTTCGGGCAAATAGTTGTTGCTGTTGCTTCGGTAGATGCAGGAGTCACTTTGACTGAAGCAGATGTTATTGCGTCAGTGAAGAAACAATTATCTGGTTACAAGGCACCCAAGCGTGTTGTGTTTGTTTCTGAAGTACCGCGCGCACCAAATGGAAAAGCAGATTATCCGGGTGCTCGCGCCCTAGCTGAAAGGTAAAATCTTCATGGATCATCTCGATGCACATGTCGGAGGACAACGTCCGTTTGGTTTGAACTACTGGCCACTGCCAGAAGATGCACCGTCAGTTGATATTCCACGCGAATCAATTCGCTTGGTCACGCCCGATGGTGCATTGGTGCGTGGACTTTTGTGGACACCACCAAACGGCAAATGGAAAACTGCTGTGATCTTGTCGCATCCTCGTGGCGATTTCAGTGTGCATTACGCATGCCCGTTATTAGCTGCAGCCGGTTATGCGGTGTTTGGTTTTTCAACTCGGTACCTCAATAACGACACTGACTGTTTGCACGAGAACTGCATCATCGACGTCAAAGTTGCTCACGATGAAATGAAACGTCGTGGTGCAGAGTCGGTTATCTTGCTCGGTAACTCTGGCGGCGGTTCGCTCATGGCTATGGCTCATGCTGAATTAGGAATCGGTGACGGCTGGGTGGGCATGGCAGCTCATCCCGGCGAAGGCGTTTTTATGTTGCAAGTCATTGACCCATCGGTGGCTGATGAAAACGACCCGTTCAGCCGAGTGCCCGAACTTGATATGTACAACCCAGAAAACGGATGGCGCCCGTGGCCAGAACCAAGTTCTTATGACCTCGACTGGCTGGCGAAGTATCGACAGGCTCAAATTGCTCGTGTGGCCAGAATTGATGCCATCGCCAAGCAGGCCATTGCCGATGCTGAAACTGCCGGAACAGCCCTTAAGGAAATTCACAAAGACACTAACTTGGAGATGTGGCGTGACCAACGGGCCCGCCGAGTCTTCACGAAATACCACACGATCTACCGAACATTGGCTAATCCGGTCTATCTGGACCTGTCGTTAGAGCCAGATGAGCGCCCGATGGGGTCACTTTTCGCCTTTCCAGACCCTTTTGAAGCCAACTATGGCCGTGGTGGACTAGCTCGCACCATGACCTCTCGGGGCTGGCTCAGTACCTGGTCGGGGCTTTCCAGTCACGCCAAACTGGCTGACACCATGCCTCGTATCACGGTTCCGACCCTGCTGTTGCACCCCACGGCGGACACGGAAATACGGATCAGGGAAGCAAAAGAAATCGTGGCCGCCTCAGGGGCAACTGACTCCACATATGTAGAAATGAAGGGTGCTCCTCATTATCTCGAAGGCCGTCGCATCGAAGCTCTCGAAATCGTGGCCGACTGGATTGAGAAGCGCTTCCCTCGGTAAATCACTCGGCCGTTCCCATGTGGATTAGCCCAAACTGCCGATAGCGTTCCTAGTCCGTGCGATTCGGGTATCAACCCGAAAAGCTAGATCGACCGTCGAAGACACAAAAAATAATCGACGTCCGTGAAGGCCACAACGCTGCAAAGCAGAGTGGAACCACACGGCAACACCCAGACACGTGCTCCGTTAACAGAAATGTTCTCGGAGCATTTGCGTGAATAACCAAACGAGAAAAAGGGTTGCCGCCATGGCACAAAAAGCGATCGTCGGCGAAAAAGTCGGCATGACACAAGTGTGGGGAGATGACCAACGAGTCATCCCCGTCACAGTGCTGCGCGTAGAGCCAGTACGTGTTGTCCAGGTCAAAACAAATGACCGCGACGGATACACCGCGTTACAAGTTACATACGGACACAAAAGTGCCACCAAGCTCAGCAAGCCTGAGCAAGGACACTTTGCGTCAGCAAACGTCGAAGCGGGCCGCCGCCTCGTCGAACTACGTCTCGACTCTGTCGATGGCTTTGTTGTCGGACAAGAGATCGCAGCTGATCTTCTTGCACCGGGCGAAATAGTCGACGTCACAGCGGTTAGCCGAGGTAAAGGTTTTGCTGGTGGTATGAAGCGTCACAACTTCAGCGGGCAGGGTGCAAGCCACGGTAACCATAAGCACCATCGTGCTCCTGGGTCCATCGGTTCATGCTCATTCCCAGGTCGCGTATTCAAAGGTCTCAGAATGGCTGGCCACATGGGTCATGAGCAAGTCACCACTCTCAATCTTGAAGTAGTGCAAAGCGATCCAGAGCGCGGTCTCATTTTGATTAAGGGTTCTATTCCTGGCCCGAACGGTGGCGTTGTCATCGTGCGTAACGCAGTGAAGGCGAAGTAATTCCGATGGCATCAATCGCAGTGAAGAACTCATCAGGCAAGGCAGCTGGCAACGTTGATGTTGCAGACGAACTGTTTGCAGTAGAACCAAACGTTCCAGTGATGCACCAAGTTGTTACAGCACAACTTGCAGGTCGTCGCGCCGGAACACAAAGCACAAAAACTCGTGCTGAAGTTTCAGGTACAGGTAAGAAGCCTTTCAACCAAAAGGGAACTGGTGGAGCACGTCAGGGTTCAACCCGAGCTCCTCATTTCAAGGGTGGCGGTATTGCTCACGGACCAAAGCCTCGTAGCTACGCACAACGCACACCGCGCAAAATGATTCGTCTTGCACTTGCGTCTGCTTTGTCAGATCGCAACAGCTCAGGTCACGTGGTTGTTATCGAGTCATGGGGCCTTACTGCTCCAAGCACGAAAGATGCACTCAAGGCGCTTACTGCTCTTGGTGTTGAAGGTCGCGTCATGGTTGTTGTTTCACCATCAGAAGAAGTTGCAATCAAGAGCTTCCGCAATGTTCCCGAAGTGCAACTCACACTTGTTGGTGAACTCAATGCGTACGACGTTTTGTGCAACGACTGGATTGTCTTTTCAAAAGACAGCCTGCCCATCGCAAAGGAAGCTAAGTAATGAAAGATCCACGCGACATCATTCTCAAGCCTGTTGTCTCTGAAAAGAGCTACGCGCTTATGGAAACAGATGTGTATACGTTTCAAGTAGCAGTTGATGCTTCTAAGCCCGAGATCCACGATGCCATCGAGGCAATCTGGGGCGTCAAAGTACTCAAGGTCAACACAATCAATCGCAAGGGCAAGTTCCAGCGCACACGTAACTCCAACCGAATCGGTCAGCGCCCGCACACCAAGCGGGCCATAGTCACCCTTGCTGCGGGAAGCAAAATCCCGTTGTTCGAAAGCTGAAATAATCATGGCAATTCGCAAGCGCAAACCAACTAGTCCCGGACGTCGTTTCCAGACGGTCTCTGATTTCTCAGAGATCACAAAGACGACGCCTGAAAAGACTCTTCTCTCTTCAAAGTCAAACACCGGTGGACGTAACGTCTACGGTCGTAAGACTTCACGTCACCGCGGTGGCGCCCACAAGCGCCAGTACCGCATCATCGACTTCAAGCGCATCAAAGATGGCATGCCTGCAAAGGTTGCATCAATTGAGTACGACCCGAACCGTACGTGCCGCATTGCACTTCTTCATTACATGGACGGAACAAAGGCTTACATCCTTGCTCCTAAGGGTCTTGAAGTAGGTATGCGCGTCGAGAGCGGTCACGGTGCAGACATCAAGCCAGGAAATGCAATGCAATTGCGTTACATTCCTGTCGGAACTGTTGTGCACAACGTTGAACTTCGTCCTGGTCAAGGCGGCAAAATTGCACGCTCTGCCGGAATGTCAATTCAAGTTGTCGCTAAAGAAGGCGACTTCGCAACATTGCGTCTTCCTTCTACTGAAATGCGTCGAGTTCTTCTTGATTGCCGCGCCACCGTTGGTGAAGTTGGTAACTCAGAGCACGAACTCGTCAAGATCGGTAAGGCCGGACGTAACCGTTGGAAGGGCGTTCGCCCACAAACTCGTGGTGTTGCCATGAACCCTGTCGACCACCCACTCGGTGGTGGTGAAGGTAAGACCTCTGGTGGTCGTCCTCCAGTATCTCCTTGGGGTAAGCCAGAAGGCCGCACACGTAACAAAAACAAGCCATCTCAATCACTCATCGTTCGTCGGCGTCGTGCCGGAAAGGGTCGGAGGTAACTCATGTCTCGTAGCCTCAAAAAGGGTCCGTTTGTTGACGACCACTTGCTCAAGAAAGTTGACGCCGCAGTTACTGCCGGTGATCACAAAGTCATCAAGACATGGTCGCGTCGCTCAACCATCGTTCCCGACATGGTGGGTCTCACCATTGCCGTGCACGACGGTCGCAAGCACGTCCCTGTGTATTGCACAGAGTCAATGGTCGGTCACAAGCTTGGTGAGTTCTCACCAACTCGTACTTTCCGCTTCCACGCTGGACAAGAAAAGAACACAAGGAAGTAGTCATGACCGGTCCAAAGCTCAATGAAGCTAACTTTGTAAAAGGTTCAAAAAGTGGAAGCCGCGCAAGCGCTCGTTACCACCGTTCATCTGCATCGAAAGTGCGCGTCGTGCTGAACCTTGTTCGCAACCAAGACGTTCGCACTGCAGACCAAATCTTGCAGTTCACAGATCGTGAAGCTGCACGTGTTGTTCGCAAGGTTCTTGCATCTGCTGTTGCAAATGCTGTTACCAACGACAATCTTGACGCTGACGAATTGTTCGTAAAAGCATGCTTCGCAGACGAGGGTCCAACGCTCAAGCGTTTCCGTCCTCGCGCAAAGGGTCGTGCCGGAGCAATCTTGAAGCGCACATGCCACATCACACTCATTGTTGATCGCATGAGCGATTCACAACTTGCAGTGATCGAAGCAAAGACAATGGCAAAGGGTGCACCTTCCAACAACCGTCGCGCACGTGTTGCTGCAAGCCGTAGGGAAGCACCTGCTGTCGAACAAGAGATCGTTGCCGACGACCAAGTCGTCGACACCACCACCACTGAAGAAGCAGGCAACTGATGGGTCAGAAGATCAATCCATACGGGTTCAGACTCGGCATCACTACAGACTGGAAGAGTCGCTGGTTCAGCGAGCGCGAATACAAGGACTATCTCACAGAGGATTGGAAAATCCGTGAGTACCTTATGAAGACGCTCGAAGATGCAGCAGTAAGCCGCGTTGAAGTAGAGCGCACACGTGACAAGCTTCGCATCGACGTTCACACCGCGCGTCCCGGAATTGTTATCGGTCGTAAAGGTGCAAAGGCAGACGAACTTCGTACTGGTCTTGCAAAGATCACTGGTAACAACCGCCTGCAACTCAACATTGTTGAAATCAAGCAAGCAGAACTCGACGCAGCTCTTATCGCACAGGGTGTTGCTGACCAATTGGTCAACCGCATCGCTTTCCGTCGCGCTATGAAGCGTGCTGTTCAGAACGCACAGAAGTTTGGTGCACTTGGTATTCGTGTTCAGTGTTCAGGACGCCTTGGTGGTGCTGAAATGAGCCGTACAGAGTGGTACCGCGAAGGACGCGTTCCTTTGCACACACTTCGTGCAGACATCGACTACGGATTCCGCGAGGCACGTACCAGTTCTGGTCGCGTTGGCGTAAAGGTGTGGCTCTACAAGGGCGACATCCTTCCGTATAAGAGCACATCACAAGACAAGATTTCTCGTGAAGCAGCAATGGCTGTTGGCGAAACTTCCGGTCAAGTTGTTCAAGAAGCTGCTGCTCGCAAAGTTGTTTCATCAGGTGGCCCACGTGGCGCTATTGAAACCGCTGAGCCAGAAATCCAACCACTCGTCAAGCCTGCTGATCCTGAGTTCGAGCGTTTGCTTGAAGAAGAAGAAGCAATCGAGCGTCGTATGCACGATTCGCATGAGACTCCAAAACTTCGTGGGGAGGGCTGATCATGTTGATGCCTCGTAAAGTAAAACACCGTAAGCAGATGCGCGGTCGTATGACCGGTGTATCAAAGGGCGGAAACGCACTTGCATTTGGTGAGTTCGGTATTCAAGCTCTTGAACCAGGTTGGATCAGCGCTCGTCAAATCGAAGCTGCTCGTATTGCAATGACTCGTCACATTAAGCGCGGCGGAAAAGTATGGATCAACATCTTTCCTGACAAGCCAGTGACAAAGAAGCCAGCAGAAACCCGCATGGGTTCCGGCAAAGGTAACCCAGAGTTTTGGGTTGCAGTTGTGAAGCCTGGCCGCATTTTGTTTGAGTTGTCGTACCCAAGCGCTGATGTTGCGCGCGCCGCTCTCGAGCGCGCCGTACAAAAGCTCCCGATCAAGGCTCGCGTTATTTCACGCGACGAGCCAATCTGATAGGACAGTAAAAAAATGGCACATTCAATTACCGACCTTCGCGACATGGATCTCGCAGCCCTCGTGGCCGAACTCCGTGCCAGTAAACAAGAAGCCCTTAACCTGCGATTTCGCAACGCAACAGGCCAACTCGACAAGCATGACGAGTTGGGCAAAGTACGTCGTCAAATCGCCCGCATCAACACCCTCATCCGTCAGCGCGAAATCGTTGCGGCCGAGGCAGCCGGGAAGTGAGTAGTCACATGACAGAAGAAAATAACACCGAAGAGCGCAACGCACGCAAGGTTCGCGAAGGAATGGTCGTCTCAAACAAGATGAACCAAACCGCAGTGATCGCCATTGTCGAGCGTGTTGCTCACCATAAGTACAGCAAGATGGTCGTTCGTACCAAGAAGCTCTACGCACACGACGCAACCAACGATGTCAACATCGGTGACCGCGTTCGCGTTATGGAAATTCGTCCAATGTCAAAGCTCAAGCGCTGGCGCATCATTGAAGTTTTGGAGCGTGCAAAGTGATTCAGCAAGAGTCTCGTCTCCGCGTTGCCGATAACAGTGGCGCAAAAGAAGTGTTGTGCATCAAGGTTCTTGGTGGAACACGTCGTCGCTATGCCTCAATTGGTGATGTTTTCATCGCCACTGTGAAAGACGCTATTCCAGGCGCTGCAGTGAAAAAAGGTGAAGTAGTTCGTTGTGTTGTTGTTCGTGTGAAGAAGGAAAAGCGTCGTCCAGATGGCAGCTACATCCGCTTCGACGAAAATGCAGCTGTTCTTATCAAAGAAGATCTCACGCCTCGTGGCACCCGTATTTTCGGACCAGTTGGCCGCGAATTGCGTGACAAGAAATTTATGCGAATCGTCTCGCTCGCACCGGAGGTGCTCTAGTCATGAAGTTCCGTAAAGGTGACACAGTTCAACTTATTGCTGGCAAAGAAGCTGGTTCTCAAGGTGAGATCATCGAAGTTCGTCCAAAAGACAACCAGGTGATTGTTCAAGGTCGCAACATTGTAAAGCGCCACACCAAGGCTCGCAGTGCAAACCAAAAAGCCGACATCATTGAAAAGCCAATGCCAATCGATGCATCAAACGTGATGCTCGTAGTCAAGGGCAAGCCAACACGTGTTGGTTACAAGATCAAAGACGACGGCACCAAGGTGCGCGTTGCGAAAAAGACAGGAGACGAAGTCTGATGGCTACTACCGCTACTTCTCCGCGCCTAAAGGTTCGTTACGAAGCTGAGATCAAGCAGGCCCTGCTTACTCAACTTGGTCTTGCGAACCCAATGCAGGTTCCAAAGCTAGAAAAAATTGTCGTCAACATGGGTGTAGGCCGCGCAACTCAGCAGCCGTCACTTCTTGATGGTGCAGTGTCAGACCTCACAGCATTGTCTGGTCAAAAGCCACTCGTCACCAAGTCACGTGACGCAATCGCAAACTTCAAACTGCGTGAAGAACAAGCAATTGGCTGCAAAGTCACTTTGCGTGGCGACCGCATGTGGGAATTCTTCGATCGTTTGCTTTCCATCGCAATTCCTCGTATCCGCGACTTCCGTGGATTGCCAGTGAACTCATGGGATGGTCGCGGCAACTACACGTTTGGTCTTGCAGATCAGATCGTGTTCCCAGAAATTGATTACGACAAGATCGATGCCACTCGTGGTATGGACATCACAATTGTCACAACAGCAGTCAGCAATGAGCAGGGCCGTGCCCTTCTCGATGCATTCGGTTTTCCCTTCAAGCGTGGCAACGAGGGTGGACCCCCCGCACGCAAGAAGCCAAAGGGTCGCGGTCCTGTCCGCGGCGGCAAGAGGAAGTAGGTAGGTCATGGCCAAGATTTCACAAATCAATAAAGCAAATGCAAAGCCCAAGTTCAAGGTGCGTGGTTACACACGTTGCCGCAAGTGTGGCCGCGCCCGTTCGGTGTACCGCAAATTTGGACTGTGCCGTATTTGTCTTCGAGAAATGGTTCACGCCGGAGAAATTCCAGGCGTTACTAAGGCGAGCTGGTAGGTACTAATCATGATGACCGATCCAATCGCAGACATGCTCACACGCATCCGCAACGCAAATACTGCGTTGCACGAAGCAGTAGTGATGCCATCGTCGAAACAAAAAGTTGCTCTCGCTGAAATCCTCAAAAAAGAGGGTTACATCAATAGCTACGCCGTTGCACCTTCTACAAAAGGTCCAGGCAATCAACTCACCGTTCAAATGAAATATTCAAATGATCGCCATCGCACCATCAAGGGTCTGACACGTGTGTCAACTCCTGGTCTTCGCGTGTATCGCAATTCAACTCAGGTACCTCGCGTACTTGGTGGTCTTGGTGTCGCAGTTCTATCCACTAGCCAAGGTCTTATGACCGACCGTGAAGCGCGCAAGCGCAAGGTCGGCGGCGAAGTCCTGTGCTTCGTGTGGTGAGCCTGGGACGAAAGTAGGAAACGAATATGTCACGAATTGGTAAAGCTCCCATCACCGTTCCATCCGGCGTCGATGTCACCATTGCTGGTCGCACCGTCACCGTAAAAGGACCAAAGGGAACACTCGCACGCGATATTCCTGGTGAAATTGTTGTCCGTAAAGAAGACACCACAATCTTTGTTGAACGTCCAAACGACGAGCGTCAGAGCCGTGCACTCCACGGTTTGTCACGCACACTTGTGAACAACATGGTTTTGGGTGTCACTGAAGGTTTTGCAAAAGAACTTGAAATTGTTGGCGTGGGTTACCGCGCTGAAGCACAGGGCGCGAATCTGCGTCTTGCACTTGGTTTCTCACACCCTGTCATCGTGCCAGCACCGGAAGGAATTTCATTTGAAATTCCTGTGCAGACACGAGTCATTGTGAAGGGCATCGACAAAGAACTTGTCGGTCAAGTTGCAGCAAACATCCGTTCCATCCGTAAGCCAGAGCCATACAAGGGCAAAGGCGTGCGTTATCTCAATGAGCACATTCTCCGTAAGGCCGGCAAGACCGGCAAGAAGTGATTCGGTAGTAAGGATTCATCATGGCAAATCTCTCAAGCATTCGTCGCGAGTCACGACTTCGTCGTCATCGTCGTGTACGCAAAAAGATCTTCGGCACAGCAACACGTCCGCGTCTTGCTGTGCATCGCACAAACAAGCACTTCAGTATGCAACTCATCGATGATGATCTCGGTCACACAATCGCTGCAGCATCATCTGTTGAAGGCGACCTTCGCAGCGCGAGCGGCGCAACTGTTGCCGCAGCTACAAAAGTCGGACAATTAATCGCACAACGCGCTAAGGCAGCCGGAATCTCAACGGTCGTTTACGACCGCGGTGGTTACGCCTACCACGGCCGTGTTGCCGCAGCAGCGCAAGCAGCTCGTGAAGCAGGACTGGAGTTCTAATGAGTAACTCATACTCAAACAACGCAAATCCAACAACACCCCCAGAGCCAGGCGCACTTCGTGAATCACGCGTGATTCACATCAACCGTGTTGCAAAGGTTGTTAAGGGCGGACGTCGTTTCTCTTTCACAGCACTTGTTGTTGTGGGCGATGGCAATGGTCGTGTTGGTCTCGGATATGGAAAGGCAAAGGAAGTTCCTTTGGCTATCCAAAAAGGTACTGAAGAAGCAAAGAAGAGCATGTTTGATGTTGCTCTTGCCGGCACAACAATCATCCACCCGATTCTCGGAATTTCCGGAGCTGGCCGCGTTCTTTTGAAGCCTGCTGCTCCTGGTACTGGTGTTATCGCCGGTGGTGCAGCTCGAATCATTCTTGAAGAAGCTGGCGTGCACGACGTGCTCGCTAAGTCACTTGGTTCTGCGAACGCAATCAACGTTGCTCGTGCAACAATTGATGGTCTTCGTGAACTACAACGTCCTGATGAAGTAGCAAAGCGCCGCGGCATTCCTGCCGAGACATTTGTTCCAAAGGGACTACTGAAGGCATACAACGAGCGCAAGAAAGCACTCGCTGCTGGAGAGGTTCATTAATCATGGCTGAGAAAACTCTTACCGTTACGTTGAAGCGTTCAAAGATTGGCGCAAAGCCAAAATCTGTTGGCACGCTTCGCGCACTTGGTCTCACCAAAATTGGTGACACCAACACCCTTCCCGATCGTCCAGAAATTCGCGGCATGATTGCCCGAGTTCCTCACCTCATTGAAGTCAAGGAGAACAACTGATCATGCGCGTCGATGAACTTGCACCAGCACCAGGAAGTAACCACCGCGCTAAGCGCAAAGGTCGTGGTACCGGCGGTAAGGGCGGTAAAACTGCCGGCCGTGGTACCAAAGGTCAGAACGCTCGTGGTCGCGGCAAGGTAGCTCGCGGTTTCGAAGGTGGTCAGACACCAATGAGCCAGCGTCTTCCAAAGTTGAAGGGCTTCAATAACCCATTCCGCGTGGAGTATTACGCCGTCAACCTTGACGCACTTACTGATATCGGTCTTGCAGAAGTCACTCCTGAAATCCTCATGGCAAAGGGTGTTGCTCACAAGGGCACCTTGGTCAAGGTTCTTGGCCGTGGCACATTGTCGATCCCAGTCAAGGTCTCTGCTCATGCAGTCTCGAAGTCAGCGCAAGCTGCCATTCTTGCTGCGGGTGGTTCTGTGACTATTCTGCCTTTGCCACACAAAATCCGTCCTCCGGCTAAGGGCAACCAGTTCACCAACCGCTAACCGTCATCGCAGCAGTTACTGCTCGAAGTCGATAAGGAGTACTACGTGTTTTCTAACCTGAAGAACATCTTCAAGGTAGAAGATCTTCGCAAGAAGGTGTTTTTCACCCTTGTCATGATCATGGTCTATCGGTTTGGTTCGTCCCTTCGCGTACCTGGCATTGATGCAAGTGCTGTTGCGCAGTTGCGTGAGGCCTCGAAATCACAAGGTGCTCTCGGGTTCCTGAACTTGTTCTCTGGTGGAGCGTTCGGGTCTTTCTCTATTTTCGCGCTCGGCATCATGCCGTACATCACAGCCAGCATCATCATGCAGGTGCTGAATGTTGTGATTCCTAAATTGCAGGAATGGCAAGAGATGGGTGCTGTTGGTCAGCGCAAGATCACACAATGGACTCGCTATGTCGCAATTGCTATTGCACTGTTGCAGGGTTCCGGACTTACCTTTATTTTCGGACAAGGAAATGGATCTGCATTCTTTGGTGCTGCAGCAAAAGCACCAGACGTTATCTTGCTTGATCCGTTCATGCCGCGAGCATTACTTGTTATCCCAACACTTGTTGCGGGTACAGCAATGTTGATGTGGGTTGGTGAACTCATCAGCCAACGAGGTATTTCAAACGGAATGTCTGTCATCATTTTCTCTTCCATAGTCGCGGGTCTGCCGTACAGTTACTACTCAATTTTGCAGAGCAAGAAGTTCATCGTGTTCGCATTGCTCGTCATTGTGTCGCTCGCAATTTTGGCTGCAGTTGTCCGTGTTGAACTTGGTCAGAGGCGAATTCCAGTTCAATTTGCAAAACGAGTCGTCGGTCGTAATATGACCGGCGGACAAAGCACGTACATTCCGCTCAAGGTCAACCAAGCCGGTGTTGTTCCCATCATCTTTGCGTCGTCGGTTCTCTTGCTGCCTGTGTTGCTGTCAAACGTTCTCGGTAGTGCTGAAGGCTGGCGCGGCTCCGTTGCAAGTTTCGTCAATGATTACTTGGTGAATAGCCAAAACATGGTGTACATCGTTGGCTTCTTCATGCTCATCGTTGCATTCGCATATTTCTACAACTCCATCGCATTTGACCCCATTCGTCAGGCCGATCAGTTGCGCAAACAGGGTGGTTTCATTCCTGGTATTCGTCCTGGTCAACAGACTGAGCGTTACTTGTCGAAAGCTGTTAACCGCATCACATTGCCTGGAGCATTGTTCGTTGCGTTCATTGCAATTTTGCCGTACATCATCTTGTGGGTCGGAGATGTTCAATCGTTCCCATTTGCCGGAACCACTGTGTTGATTGCTGTCGGTGTCGCACTTGAATTGATGCGTCAGATTGATAGTCAATTAATGCTGCGCAACTATGAGGGCTTCTTGAAGTGACCGCCGGCCCTTTTGGGTGGTGGTTTGCCCTCGTGGGTAATCAGAGGTATTTATGATTCCTGGCGCACGGTTGGTGCTGTTGGGCCGTCAAGGCTCGGGTAAAGGGACGCAGTGCGTCCGCTTGTCTCGACACTTTGTTGTGCCTCATATTTCGACGGGCGATATGTTGCGCGCAGCAGTACGTGAAGGTACTGAACTCGGAAAGACAGCAAAGACCATCATCGATGTGGGTGGTTTGGTCGGTGACGACATCATGGTCGGACTGGTCAGTGAGCGCCTCTCAGAAGATGACGCCCGCGTGCGCGGATACATTCTTGACGGATTCCCTCGGACCGTCTCTCAGGCCGAATCACTTGACCAGGCAACTTCCGGTCGGCCGCTTGACCTTGCAATAGATCTCGTTGTTCCCCGTGAATTAGTCCTTGCACGATTATCCATCCGTCGCGTCTGTCGTGACTGTGGCACGAATTATCAGGCATCAGATCATCTGGCCAGCCAGTGGAGTTGCGACAACTGCGGGGGAGACGTGGTTCAGCGTGATGATGACACCCCTGAGGCCATTAATCGTCGACTTGACCTCTATGAGTCCCAAACCGAGCCGCTCATCGATTTTTATGGCAAAACTGGCCGTCTGGCCCAAGTCGACGGCGTGGGTAGCCCCGAAGAAGTCTTTGACCGCCTCACCGCAGAAGTCGAACAAAGACGGTAATCGGCACTTGGTGTGTGGCATATGCGCCGATAGCATTGTCACTCGCCCCTATTGCAAGTCTGCTAGGGGGGCATCCTGTCCCAACTAACTAAGGAGTCCACTCTGGCTCAGCCGAAAGAAGATGCGATCGTGCTCGAAGGCACGATTCTCGAGTCCCTACCAAACGCAATGTTTCGTGTGGAATTAGAGAACGGCCACAAAGTGTTGGCGCATATCTCTGGAAAAATGCGTATGCACTACATCCGTATTCTTCCGGGCGACAAAGTCCAAGTGGAACTCACCCCATACGACCTCACCCGAGGTCGAATTACATACAGGTTTAAGTGAGAACGCAATGAAAGTACGCACAAGCGTCAAAAAAATTTGTGAGAAGTGCAGCATCATTCGTCGCCATGGGCGAGTACGAGTGATCTGCGAAAACCCCCGGCACAAGCAGCGCCAGGGCTAGAGAGTCAACGAAGGAAACGTAAACACATGGCACGTATTGTTGGAGTCGACATCCCACGCGAAAAGCGTTTGGAAATTTCGTTGACATATATCTTTGGCATCGGTCGCTCGACCGCGCAGAAAATTTGTGAGGCCACAGGCCTTGACAAGAACACTCGCGTTCGCGATCTCACAGAAGATGAAGTTAACCGCATCCGTGGTTGGGTTGATCAGAATGCCACCGTTGAAGGTGACCTGCGCCGCGATGTGCAGCAGGACATTAAACGCAAGATCGAAATCGGATGCCTTCAAGGTATTCGTCACCGTAAGGGACTTCCTGTTCGTGGACAGCGCACGCATACCAATGCACGCACACGTAAGGGACCTAAGAAGACCGTAGCTAACAAGAAAAAGGCAGTGAGATAACACCATGGCCAAGACACAAGCAGGTGGACGTCGTCCACGTAAGCGTGAGCGCAAGAACGTCACAACCGGCGTAGTTCACATCAAGAGTTCTTTCAACAACACCATCGTGTCTATTACAGACACTGAAGGCAATGTCATTGCATGGGCATCGTCTGGTGGCGTTGGATTCAAGGGTTCACGTAAGTCAACTCCGTTCGCCGCACAAATGGCAGCTGAAAAAGCTGGCAAGGCTGCAATGGAGCATGGTCTTAAGCGTGCAGAAGTACATGTAAAGGGTCCAGGTTCTGGCCGCGACACAGCACTTCGTTCAATTCAGAATCTTGGTATTGAAGTATCAGGCATCAAAGATGTCACTCCAGTACCTCACAACGGTTGCCTTCAACCAAAGCGTCGTAGGAGCTAATCATGGCCCGTTATACAGGACCCAAAGTGCGCATCTCGCGCCGTCTTAACACAAACATTTATGAAAATGCCAAGGGATCTAAGGCGCTCGATCGTCGTCCGTTCCCACCTGGTCAGCATGGTCGTACACGTCGTCGTAATGCCGGCAGTGAATACCTTGCACAGGTACAAGAGAAGCAGAAGGCTAAGTACATCTACGGTGTACTCGAGCGTCAGTTCCGCTTGACCTACGAAGAGGCAACTCGTCTTGCAGGCCCAACTGGTGAAAACTTGTTGCGCCTTCTTGAACAGCGTCTCGACAACGTCGTGTTCCGTGCCGGTTGGGGAGCAACTCGCCCTCAGGCTCGTCAATTCGTCAACCATGGCCTCATTCAGGTTGATGGCAAGCGCGTTGACATTGCTTCATTCCGTGTCAAGCGCGGTCATGTCATTTCACTTGCTCCTAAGGCAAAAGAAATGATTCAGATCACACATAACATCGACACTCTTGACCGCCCACTTGTTGGTTGGCTAGAGGCTGGCGACAAGCAAGTCACAGTTCGTGACTTGCCACAGCGCGAGCACATCGATGTCCCCGTCCGCGAACAGCTCATCGTTGAGTTGTACTCGAAGTAACCCCGTCTTTTCTTAGGAGCAAACATGCTTGTAATCCAGCGTCCATCAGTCGAAGCAATCGGCGAAGATCACCCAACACGTCAGCGTTTCGCTGTTGGCCCACTCGAGCCAGGTTTCGGCCACACCATTGGTAACTCACTTCGTCGTACGTTGTTGTCATCAATTCCTGGTGCTGCAATCACAACTGTCAAGTTTGATGGTGTTGAGCATGAGTTCACAACAATCAAGGGAATGACAGAGGACATCACAGAGTTCATCATGAACTTGAAAGATGTTGTTGTTATGTCACAAAATGACGAGCCAGTTGTTATGCGCGTTGACGTTAAGGGTCCTATGACTCTCAAAGCCGGCGACATTCCAACCAACTCGGATGTTGAAATTCTCAACCCTTCACTGCACCTTGCAACTCTGAATGCTGGCGCACAACTTGCACTCGACATCACAGTCGAGCGCGGTCGTGGATACCTTTCCACCGACCGTGACGCAGAGAGCCGCATCATCGGAGTAATCCCCATCGATGCAATCTTCTCACCAGTACGTCGCGTAATGTTCGAAGTTGAGCCAACTCGTGTTGCTCAGAGCACCAACTACGACCGTTTGGTTATCGACATCGAAACTGATGGTTCAATTTCTCCTCGCGAGTCATTGGCATCTGCTTCAGCAACATTGCGTTCACTTGTTGATCTCATCGCAACATTGTCAGAAGAGCCACAGTCACTCGAACTCAGCGAGCCAATGGGCGCCAATGTCGGTGTACCTGACCTTGACTTGCCAATCGAAGACCTCGATCTCAGCGAGCGCCCACGCAACTGCTTGAAGCGCGGAC
This sequence comes from Ilumatobacteraceae bacterium, assembly GCA_040402015.1. Taxonomy (GTDB): domain Bacteria; phylum Actinomycetota; class Acidimicrobiia; order Acidimicrobiales; family Ilumatobacteraceae; genus UBA2093. Next base: position 16,901 of record JBBANI010000017.1, on the reverse strand, counting down.
AAATCAACACAATCGGCGAACTTCTTTTGAAGTCAATTGACGACTTGCTCAACATCACAAACTTCGGTCAGAAGAGCTTGGATGAAATCATCCAGAAGCTCGATGAGCGGGGACTTACGCTTCGCGCGTAATCACAGGAATTAAGGAACGCAAATGCCAACTCCACGTCGCGCCCCCCGCTTTGGCGGAAGTGCACAGCACCAACGTCTCATGATGGCCAACATGGCCGCTTCACTGTTCGCAGCTGAAGGAATCAAGACAACAGAAGCAAAAGCTAAAGAACTTCGTCCTATTGCAGAAAAGCTCATTACGAAAGCAAAGAAAGCACAAGGCGATTCGCCAATGCGCGTTCACCGCATTCGTCAGATCGAGGGTTACCTCGGTGACAAAGAAATGACTTCAAAGCTTGTCAACGAAATTGCACCTCGTTACGTCAGCCGTAATGGTGGATACACACGTATCTTGAAGCTCGGCCATCGTCTTGGTGACGCTGCGCTTGAAGTACGTATCGAACTCGTCTAAGGCCGATACCGGTGTCTCAACCGGAACAGAACTTTACAAACGGACCCGCCTTACGGCGGGTCCGTTTGCGTGTGGCGTACCATGGCGCCGCGTTTCGTGGATTTGTTATCAACGAGGGAATCAATTCCGTCGAAGGACTACTGACTGATGTGATTTCAACCGTCGTACGTCATCGTGTGCATATCAACGTTGCTGGTCGCACTGACGCCGGAGTGCATGCGCGTGGTCAAGTCATCACGGTTGATATTCCTGCAGAAACGCGATTGTCAGCATTTGTGCGCAGCGTTAATGCGTTGTGTAAACCAAACGTTGCAGTGTCAGATCCTGAATGGGTCAGTAACGAATTCGATGCTCGCTACAGCGCAATTTGGCGTCGGTATCGCTACGCAGTTCTGAACTCTGAAGCTCCTGATCCAATGTTGGTTGATCGTGCATGGCATGTTCGCCGTCCACTGTCGCTGCCACTAATGACATTGGCAATTGACCCATTGATAGGGGAGCACGATTTTTCTGCCTTTTGCCGACGCGATGACGTAATTGAGGGTGCGCCTGTTCCGTCCATGCATCGTCGGGTGTATTCAGCAAAATGGGTCGACCAGGGAAATAACGTTCTGGTGTTCGAGATTCGGGCAAATGCCTTTTGTTACCAAATGGTGCGCAGCTTTGTTGGCTTCTTGGTCGACGTAGGGCTTGGTCACCGACCAGCCAGCGACACCCGAGAAGTTCTGTTGGCTCGCGACCGCGCCCACGGGTCCCAGGTTGCCCCGGCTTGCGGGCTGACCCTGTGGGATGTGGGCTATCCCGGGGAACCGATTCCGACCATATAAAAGGTCGTCGTCAGTTAGCTTTTGCGGTTGCCGAGAGGCATATCTCGCCCCTATCCTTACTAAGCCCCCATTTCGGGGTTCCGGCGGCCCGTTGTGGGTTCCCTTGAAAGAAGTCTTATGCGTACATACCAACCAAAAGCAAGCGAGATCACCCGCGCGTGGCACGTCATCGACGCTGAAGGTCTTGTCCTTGGTCGTCTCTGCACTGAAGTTGCTCGTCTTCTTCGCGGCAAGCACAAACCAACATTCGTTCCTCACATGGATTCAGGCGATCACGTCATCATCATCAACGCATCGAAGATTGTTATGACATCTGGCAAGTCTGAAAAGAGCATGGTGTATACCTACTCCGGTTATCCAGGTGGTTTGAAGAGCGAGACATACCAAAACCTGCTTGATCGTAAACCTGCTGATGCAATCACTCGCTCAATCGCTGGCATGTTGCCAAAGGGACCACTTGGTCGCCAGATGGTGAAGAAGCTCAACGTGTACGCAGGACCTGAACATCCTCATGCTGCACAGTCCCCAGTCGTTTTCAATCTCAGCGCTGCCAAGGCACGCTGAGCTATTAAGGAGTCATCGTGGCTAACACAGTTCTCACCCAAACAACTGGTCGTCGTAAAGAAGCTGTTGCTCGCGCAATCACTCGTGCCGGCACCGGAAAAATCGTTGTCAATGGTCGCCCAATCGAGGCATACTTCACTACAGCAACACAGCGCATGGTTGTTACCGAAGCACTTCGCGTTGTAGAGCGTGAAGAGTCATTCGACATTCACGCAAATATTTTTGGTGGTGGCGTCACTGGCCAAGCTGGCGCATTGCGCATGGCTATTGCTCGTTCACTCATCGAACTTGACCCTGAAATGCGCCCAGCACTCAAAAAGGCTGGTCTTCTTACTCGTGACTCACGTAAGAAAGAAAGCAAGAAGTACGGTCTCAAGAAGGCCCGTAAGGCGCCTCAGTTCACCAAGCGCTGATTCCTATCTGCGTGGTGTGCTCTGCACCTCGCGCGAGGAGATCAAAACATGTTGTATTTCGGAACAGACGGCGTTCGTGGCGTCGCTATCGACGAACTCACTACTGATTTAGCCCGCGACCTTGCACGTGCCACCGCTCGTGTTTTGCGCCCTGCAGCAATAGTGATTGGCCGTGATACGCGCGAAAGTGGTTCTGAATTAGAAGATGCAATTGTCGAAGGCTGTGCAGCTGAAGGTGTTGCAGTTCATCTCATGGGTGTTGTACCAACCCCGGCCATTGCGTATGCCTCAGAACAATACGGTTGGGTGGGCATTGCCATTACTGCGTCACACAACGTGTGGTCTGACAACGGCATCAAAGTGTTTGCATCGGGCGGTGCAAAACTAGGCGACGCAGAACAAATTGAGATTGAACGTGAATGGCATGCGATGGTTTCTGAACCAGTTGTGTATGCGCAAGCCGCAATTCATGACGCCACTGGAATTCTTGGTGAGTATGCAACACATCGTCTGAACGTTGTTGGTGAAGCACTGTCCAGAGTTCGGATTGTTCTTGATTGTGCCAATGGTGCGATGTCGCGCGTTGCGCCTGAAGTCTTTATGACTGCTGGTGCAGATGTATCGGTGATTAATGCATCGCCTAATGGTCGCAATATCAATGACAACTGCGGCGCAACAGCACCACAACAATTGGTTGCACAAGTTATTGCAGAAGGTGCCGACATCGGAATTGCGTTTGATGGCGACGGCGATCGTCTTATTGCAGTAGGCGCTAGTGGTGCACTTATTGATGGCGACCACATCATGGCAATTGCTGCAGTTGATCTTGCACATCGTGGACTTCTTCGCAACAAAGGTGTTGCAGTGACTGTGATGACAAACCTTGGTTTTCATCACACCATGCGTGACAACAATATTGATGTTGTCATTACGCCAGTTGGTGACCGCAGCGTTCTTGTTGCGCTTGATGAATTTGATTTCGTATTAGGTGGTGAGCAAAGCGGTCATGTCATTCATCGCGCGCATGCCACAACAGGTGATGGTCTGTTAGCTGCACTGCAACTGGTTGAATACATCACGCGTGCGCATGTCACTCTTGATCAAGCCGCATCCATCATGCAGTCGTATCCGCAAATACTGGTGAACATTCGTACTCTGAATCGCGTTCATGACCCTGTGCATGACATTGCCGAAGAGATTGCACAGGCAGAAGCCGAATTGGGCGACAATGGGCGCATTTTGGTCAGATCATCGGGAACAGAACCTTTATTGCGGGTGATGGTAGAAGCAGCAGATCAAGTCACTGCAGAGTCCATTGCCATGCGTCTTGCCCAATCTCTTGTCGAGATCCATGGCGGGTCTATTGAAGGAACGCACTAGTGGCACCGACCAGCGAGAGTAATCTGTAGGTATGTGCGGCATTATTGGCATCCTGCCCCGGCCGAGCACTCGTAGTGTGCCCACCGCCCACAGCATCGAGGAATTACTGACAGCTGCAGTAAATGCAGGAACTAATTGCTCTCTCATCGCCGATGCGCTCATGGCTGCCGACCAGTTGCTTCGTGGCGATGCAGGCATTCAGGCACTTGTTGGCAATGCTGCATTGATTACTCGCATCACCACCTGCCTAGATGCAATTGATGTGGTGTCCGCAGCCGAAGAAACTCGCATTGACGCGCTTCATGTTGATACGGCCACTCTTGATGCCGAAGTAGCTCGCTTATCGCGCGTGAAAGATGCATCATGGGCAATTCGACGCGATCGTTTGCGTGCAGCTGATGCCGTGCATGTCTTTGCAGGTGCTGGCGCTGGCGCATCATCATTGGTCGGTTATTTTGCAATTCATCAAGCTTTCTCAGCTATAGACCGTATGGAAGTACGTGGTCGTGACTCTGCTGGTATCAGCGTTCTTGTTACGTCGCCTTCATTTGCATCGTTGTCATCTGAATTGACTGGTCTTATGGCCGGCCGCACATCTGATCCGCTGTTTACCAGCACCAGTGTTCGCCATGGTGGCTCTACTTTGGTGTTTGTCTACAAGGCAGCTGCCGAAATTGGTGAACTTGGTGATAACACCAAGCACATGCGTGATGCAGTTAGCGCAGATGCTCTACTGCGCACCGCTCTGTCAGTGTCTGGCTCGCGCGTTGCGGTACTTGGACACACGCGATGGGCGAGCGTAGGCATTATCTCTGAGCCGAATGCTCATCCTGTCACTGGTGAAGAAATAGATGTTGCTGACCAACAGGTGTCAGTTGCAGTTCTGAATGGCGACGTTGATAATCACATTGAATTACGTGAACGTCACAACTTGCGTTTCGCAGACCCGATTACTACAGATGCCAAAGTAATTCCCGCCATCGTTGATCGGGGCCGAAATACAGGTCTCGATACGCAAGCAGCATTTCTTAACGCTGTCACCCAGTTTGAAGGCTCTGTTGCAATCGGATACATGACCGCTAGTGATCCGAACGATATGTACTTGGCCCTGTTTGGCAGCGGACAAGGTTTGTATATCGGTCTTGCAGAAGATCGCTTTATTGTTGCAAGCGAACCGTACGGAACAGTTGAAGAGACAGTGCACTATGTACGTCTTGATGGTGAGACTCCGCGCAAAGAAGGCGACCCCAACTCACGTGGACAAGTGGTGCATCTTCGTGTTGACGGAGCCGGCACAGTAGAAGGCATTACGCGCATTGCATATGACGGAATCGAGATTCCGGTCACTAAGAATGATGTTGCAGTTGCCGAAGTCACCACTCGTGATATCGACCGTGGTGAATCTCCGCATTTCCTGTTGAAGGAAATCACTGAAGCGCCTCGCAGTTTCCGCAAAACAATTCGTGGTCGCACACTTGAAGTAAATGGTCTGCTCGTGCCTGACCTTGATTCGTTCACATTGCCAAAGGCAATCAAAGACCGTTTAGCCAGTGGGTCAATTCGACGTATTCGCGTCATTGGTCAAGGCACCGCTGCCGTTGCGGGTACTTCACTGATTCCGGTGCTCGGTTCGTTGCTTAATTCTTTAATTCAAGTTGAGGCAATGACATCAACTGAACTGTCAGGTTTTGCAATGTCAACCGATATGTCAGACATGTTGGTCATTGCAGTCAGTCAAAGTGGTACCACCACGGACACCAACAGAACTGTCGACCTTGTTGTATCGCGCGGTGCAGCTGTACTGGCAATTGTGAATCGTCGTGGCAGCGAGCTTTCTAGCAAAGCCCACGGTGTGTATTACACATCTGATGGTCGTGACATCGAAATGAGTGTTGCAAGCACTAAAGCGTTCTATGCACAAGTTGCTGCAGGCGCAATCTTGTCGTGCGCTATTGCACAGGCAACGGGCAAAGTTGATGCTGATCGCATGCATCGAATCCTGGATTCACTTGTTCATATGCCAGCTGCCATGGAAATGGTTATTGCTCAACGTACTGAGATTGGCCTCATCGCACAGAAGTATGCACCAACCAAGCGCTACTGGGCTGTTGTCGGTAATGGTCCGAACACAGTTGCCGCAAATGAAGTACGAATCAAACTGTCCGAGCTGTGTTACAAATCAATTTCATGTGATGTCACTGAAGACAAGAAGCACATTGATCTTTCATGTGAGCCAATGATTATCGTGTGTGCAGCCGGATTAAGTGATGGTACGGCAACTGACGTTGCAAAAGAGGTTGCAATCTTTAAAGCGCACAAAGCAATTCCTATTGTTGTGGCCACTCAGGGTGAAACTCGTTTCGACTCAGCAGCAGCTGCAGTGGTGTACGTTCCGGTTGCAGACCCAGCACTTGCCTTCGTGTTGTCCTCAATGGTGGGGCACTTATTCGGATATGAAGCAGCGTTAGCGATTGATGCCCTCGCTCGTCCTCTACGCCAATTACGTGAAGTGGTGGAAATTGTTGTTGGTAGAGGCGGCAGTGGTGACACTGCGCTCACCCGAGTAGAAGCCCAGATTGTTCCTGTCACTCAGCAGTTCCTACAGGTTCTGGCAACGGGGCGGTACGACGGCAACCTTGAAGCGTCAACGGCCGTTCGCCTAGTATCTCTTCTTCGCATTGTTACAGAGCCGCAACCGTTACAAGCATTTCAACGTCAAACTGGCCGCACTGCTTCGCCATCGGCACTTCTTGATGATCTGATTGATGCACTCACACGCAGCATTGATGAATTGACACGTCCTATTGACGCCATCAAGCATCAAGCAAAGACCGTTACTGTCGGTATCTCACGAAGTGAAGAAGGACTTCTTGATCGCGCGCTTGTTCGTGCCGTACTTGAAGCCGGAGCGTCGCGTGACAATCTTTCGTATGCAACGCTCAAAGTATTGGCGTCTCTTGATGCGGCTGTCGCATCGGTCGAAGGTTTCACTCGCTATGCCATTTCAGGTGTTGCACGAAATGCCACAGTTTCCATTATTAATCGTGGTGGTGTTGCGAAGGATCTCACGTCTCGTGTGACAACTAATTCAACTCTTGTCGGAACCAAACATCGTGTTGCTGCTGACCAAGAAGTTCTTGTTGCTCGCGGTCGCAAAGATGGACGCACTGTTGTGTTTGTTCCCGAAGTGCACGGTTCAACAACTGTGGGTATTTCGTTAATGCATGTTGCATTCCATGACACAGTTGCTGCCGGAACTGCGCGACAAGTCCTGCAAGGGTATGACCGCCGCTACGACCGCTTGGTTGACTGGGTTTCTGAAACTGAAGGGGTATTCCGAGAAGACAGACTCGCCGAAGTCTCTATTGCGGACTTGCTTATCAACCCAGTTTCCGAGAGCGCTAACTTATGGCGCACGGACGGACAATAAATATGTTGGGTATTGGCATCGATGCGGTTGATGTTGACCGCTTTCGCAAACTTCTTGAACGACGCCCACACTTGCGTCAGCGTCTCTTTACTACTGCAGAATTGACTTCCCTTGAAGGTCGCACCGATGATGCTGCGTCACTTGCGGCGCGCTTCGCAGTGCGTGAGGCCACAATGAAAGCACTCGGAGTTGGGCTCGGTGCTTTTGACTTTCACGATGTCTCGATAGAGAAGATGTCGTCTGGGGCGCCTCATTTACTCGTGTCAGGTCGGGCAGAGACTCTTGCCATTGCTCACGGAGTATCGACATGGCATGTCTCTATTACCCATACAGACACAACAGCAATGGCGGTTGTTGCAGCGCTCTAGATATTGCGTTGGTGTGTAATTGAACGGGGCGTACGCTGAGAGAGTGATAGCTGTCCTCACGCCGGAGCAAATGAAGCTCGCTGATGCAACTGCACTTTCTGCAGTGGGCAAAGATCATCAACAGGTCTTTATCAACCGTGCAGGCTTTGCAGTGGCCCATGCGGCGCGCACCATGCTTGGTGGCTCATACGGCAAGCGCGTCGTCGTGATTGCTGGTCCTGGTCACAATGGTGATGATGGGCGAGTGGCCGCGTTTTGGTTGAAGCAATGGGGGGCTGCAGTTGAAATAGTCGACGCAAGTTCTGCTGGTGATCGTTTCATCGACTCGCGTATTGCAGACATTGTTATTGATGCTGGGTACGGCATCGGCTTTCATGGTGAATGGATTCCCCCAATTGTATTTGATGTTCCAGTTCTTGCGGTTGATGTGCCAAGCGGCCTGAATGCGCTCGATGGTTCCGTCAGTAGTGGAGTCTTGGCTGCTGATCGAACTGTAACTTTTGCCGCACCAAAGATAGGTATGTTTTTCGGAAGCGGGCCTGCATTGTGTGGAGTCATTGATGTCATTGATGTCGGAATTGAAACGACTGATGACGTCGATACGTATCTGATTGAAGCAACTGATGTTGCTGCATGGGTACCGCCTCGCGAGCACGACGCGCACAAATGGAACCATGCAGTTCGCGTGATTGCTGGCAGTGATGGCATGGAAGGCGCTGCGTCGCTAGTCGGTATGTCTGCGTTACGCGCTGGGTCTGGCATGGTTCACATGTCATGGCGTGCCGGATCTTCAACTTTCTCTCAACCAACAGAGATTGTTGGTCATGGTCTCCCCACAACTGATTGGGCATCCTTTGTTGCTGCAGATATTGCTCGATTCGGTGCAATGGTTATTGGCCCAGGTCTTGGCCGCGGAGATGATGTCGGTGCTGAAATCCGTGCAGTTCTCGCGCGGTGCGATATCGGTGTGGTGATTGACGGAGACGGTATTTCTGGATCTATTGACCCTCATGGCGACTATTCAACATTGCGGTCCCGTACTGCAGACACGATTCTCACACCACATGATGGCGAATTTGCGTCACTTGGTGGTGACGCGATGTCCGCAGATCGAATTGGTGCCACACGTGATTTGGCTGCCCGCATAGGGTGCACTGTTGTGCGCAAAGGGGCAACCACCATTATTAGTGATGCGGAAGGTGCCGTGTATTTGGTGGCATCGGGAGATCAGCGCTTGGCTACCGCCGGTACTGGTGATGTCCTTGCCGGAATTATCGGTGCGTTTCTTGCGCGTGGACTTGCAGCTCCAGAGGCCGCTGCAGCCGCGGCATTTGTTCATGGTGTGGCAGGATCACGGTGTGCAGATGAAGGCACTATTGCACGCGATGTTGTTGGCCTTATTTCTGATGTATTGAGTGATGTGATGGCTCATGTCAATTGATTTCTCAACGCGATGGGCATGGGCTGAGGTTCACACAGGTCTTATCTCTCACAATGTTGCAATAGTGGCGCAACGTACTGCACCTGTGGAGGTGTGGGCAGTTGTGAAAGCTAATGGGTATGGCCACGGCGCAGTTCAAGTAGCTAATGCCTCAATTGCAGGTGGGGCTACCGGATTATGTGTAGCAATAGTGGATGAAGGTGTTGCATTGCGTCGCGCCGGAATCACTGCACCCATTCTGTTGTTGAGTGAACAACCTCCAGAACTTGCTGATCTTATTGTTGGTTATCAATTGACTCCCACAGTCACTACAACACGCGGTGCTGCGGTGCTTGCCGCTTCTGCATCTGCTGCAGATCAGACAATCAACGTTCATATCAAAGTTGATACTGGTATGCATCGGGTTGGTGTTGCGCCAAATGAAACAGTCTCTCTTGCATCGTTCATTAGCTCATATGAATCGTTGACTATTGAAGGTGTCTATACGCACTTTGCGGTCGCGGACAATCCATCGCATTCAGCCAACGCGGCACAACTTGGTGCATTTAACACTGTTCTCGCGAATTTGTCATCTCGTGGTATTAACCCACCTCTTATTCATGCTGCCAACAGTGCTGCAGCACTTGCAAACGAACCAAGCCGGTTCACTATGGTTCGTCTCGGAATAGCTATGTATGGTCTGCGCCCTGGTGCAGGTGTTGTCGACCTATGTGCTGGTCTGATTCCAGCGATGTCACTGAAAGCTCGCGTGTCTGCAGTGCGGTGGGTTGAAGCAGGCGAGGCTGTGTCATATGGGCTAGTTCGCCCGCTGGGAAAGGGTTCTCTCATTGCAACTGTGCCCATTGGCTATGCAGATGGTGTTCCTCGCGCTCTCGGTCGCACCAATGTTCAGGTTTTGCTGAATGGTGTTCCCCGCACAATTGCAGGCACCATCACTATGGACCAATTGATGATTGATTGCGAATCTGATTCCTCTGTCATGGTGGGCGATGAAGTTGTGCTCATTGGCAAGCAGGGAGAACATTCCGTTACGGCCGATGACTGGGCAGAGGCACTTGGCACAATTGGTTATGAGATTGTCTGCGGAATCAGCCCACGAATCTTCAGGCGATACTCGTGATCGAGCTTCGTGCTTCTGATCTCGGTGACACTCATGCAATTGCCGGTGCAATAGCTGGTGTTGTTCGTCCACGCGACCTCATCGTGCTCGTCGGTGAAATGGGTGCCGGTAAAACTGCTTTTGCAACCGGTTTCGCAAAGGCTCTCGGAGTGCACGGAGATGATCATGTGTCGTCGCCAACATTTACGTTGATGCATTCGTACACCTCAGGACGTATTCCAATGCACCATGCAGATTTGTATCGGTTGATAAGTCTGGCGGAAGTGGCCGATCTTGGCATTCGTGAGTTACTCGACATGGGTGCCGTTGGCCTTGTTGAATGGGGAGATGTCGCTTCTGAAGTTCTGGGCGAAGGGCTAAGCGTCACTCTTGTCACTGATGACAATGACGAAGACGCCCGCATAATTTCAGTTGCAGTTGATGGCCATGCGTGGGATACTCGCTGGGAATTATTGAAAAATGTATTACGTAGTTGGACACTTCGATGATTCTGGGAATTGAAACATCAGTTGACCATGTCGGAGTGGCAGTAGGCGACTATCGCGGCATTCGTGCGCATTCAATGTTGGCAAGTGATCGTCGTCATGCCGAGTCATTGGCGCCTATGATTCAATTCGTTCTACAACAGGCAGATGCCACCATGGCTGATCTTTCAGCAATTGCCGTTGATGTAGGGCCTGGCTTATTCACGGGCATGCGCGTGGGCATTGCCAGTGCAGCCTCACTTGCGTGGGCACTAGAGCTGCCGGTTGTTCCTGTGTGCAGTCTCGATGCGCTTGCTATGAATGCAGAGTGGTCAGACAATGTGGTTGCATCATCACTTGATGCGCGTCGCGGCGAGGTGTACTGGTCGTTGTATCGCATGCGCGGAGTAGGGGTGGAGCCACTTCGGTTAACGGAACCTGTGGTGTCTGCTCCTGAAGATATGGCAGTTCATCTTGCTGATCGTGGTGAAGACATTACGTGTGTGGGTACCGGGTTCATTCGCCATGCTTCTTTATTCGAAGATGTGCCGTGGGCTTTGATGACTGGTGAACCACATGCTTTCCCCACCGCACAAAAGGTTGTTGTTCTTGCATCTCACCGCATCGCAGCAGATGACACTGTGCAAGCAGGCGAGATCACACCGATGTATTTGCGTGCACCAGATGCCGAAATTAATTGGCTAACGCGTGAGGCTGCACAATGAGTTTCCTTCGTGAACGCATGACTGATGCATTAACCACTGAAACAATGCGCCGCCGCCATCTTCGTCGAGTGATGGAGATTGAGGAAGGGCTATACCCACGCCCATGGACTCACCGCACATTTGTAACTGAAATTTCACTGATGCGGGAAGGTGCCAGGTACTACCTGGTCGCATATGTCGGTGACGTTCTAGTCGGCTACGGCGGCTTGATGTTCAGCGGCGACGACGCTCACGTTACGAACGTCGCGGTAGATCCTGATTGGCAAGGCCGTGGCGTTGCTACTGAAATCATGCTTGACCTTGTGATCCTTGCTCGCGACCGTGGATGTTTGGCAATGACTCTTGAAGTGCGACATACAAATACTGCAGCCCAGCAGTTGTACAGGCGTTTTGGTTTTGTGCCAGCAGGAGTGCGCAAGAAGTACTACGAGAATAAAGATGATGCCATCATCATGTGGGCGCACGGCGTTGATACACCAGAGTTCTTAGAACGCGTTCGTCTGATCGAATCGAGACGACCATGACCTCGCAAGTAGTTCACGAATCAACCGTTGTTTTGGCAATTGAAACAAGTTGTGACGAAACAGCCGCATCAGTAGTGATGGGTGGAAACGACATCTTGTCGTCCATCGTTTCCAGCCAGATAGAAATCCATGCGCGATTCGGCGGGGTAGTGCCCGAAGTTGCAAGCCGCGCGCATCTAGAAGCGCTGATTCCGGTGGTTAACGCTGCAATTACCGAAGCGGGCATTGTGCCTTCGCGTATTGATGTCGTTGCTGCAACTGCTGGCCCTGGTCTGATTGGCGCTTTGCTTGTTGGTGTGTCGGCAGCGAAGTCGCTTGCGCTTGTATGGGATAAACCATTTGTTGGCGTAAATCATTTGGAAGCTCATCTGTACGCGGGACTGCTTGATGACCCCACTTTGCAATTCCCACTAGTCGTTCTGCTGGTATCGGGTGGTCACACCATGATCATTGAGATGCGTGGCCATGGTGATTACGTGATCATGGGTCGCACTATTGATGATGCAGCTGGCGAGGCGTACGACAAAGTCGCTCGGTATTTGCAGTTGGGTTACCCAGGTGGTCCAGCGATAGACAAAATTGCACCTGACGGCAACCCACACGCCGTTGAGTTCCCACGTGCCATGATGCACGATGGTCTTGACGTGTCGTTTAGCGGTTTAAAGACATCAGTCATTAACTATGTGAAGAAGAACCCGGGTGTCTCTAATGTTGACATCGCTGCTTCTTTTCAAGCCGCCGTTGTTGATGTGCTGTGCACAAAGACAATTCGCGCTGCACAAAAAGTTGGAGCAAAAGGAATCGTGTTGGGCGGGGGAGTATCCGCCAACTCTTTGTTGCGCTCGGAGATGACAACCCGCGGCGCTGCTGCAGGTTTCTCAGTTGCATTACCTAGTCGTGACATGTGCACTGACAATGCAGCCATGATTGCTGCTGCTGCGTGGCACAGACTTGCATCTGACGGCCCAACAAGCCTGTCGTGTGGTGCGTATCCGAATCTCAAACTTGATGGGGTACCTCGATGACGCACTTACCGCTTGTCCTACGTGGCAGAGAGTTCCCTATTCCTGTGGTGCTTGCACCAATGGCGGGTGTTACCAATATTCCATTCCGTGCACAGTGCCGTACGTTTGGTCCAGACCTTATTTATGTCAGTGAAATGGTGATGGCTGTTGCGCTTGTTCATGGCAATGAGCGAACTAAGAAGATGGTTGCTTTTGGCCCGGATGAAGATTTCCGTAGTTTGCAGATTTATGGAAGCGACCCAAACTTTGTTGGCAAAGCTGTTCGTGCGTTATGTGAACAAGATATTGCAGACCACATTGATATGAACTTTGGTTGCCCAGCAACAAAAGTCACTCGCAAAGGTGGTGGAGCAGCTGTTCCCGTGAAGCGCAACTTGACTCGTGCGATTATGGCTGCAGCAGTGAAAGCCGCTGAACCATATGGTGTTCCCATCACGTGCAAATTCCGCATTGGCATCAATGACAACATCACAACATTTCTTGATACTGGAAAAATTGCTGAAGATGAAGGCATTGCAATGATTGCGTTGCATGCACGTACTGCCGAACAGCATTATGCGGGCCATTCGCATTGGGAAAAGATTGCTGAACTCAAACAAGCCGTTACCAGCATTCCTGTTTTTGGTAATGGCGATATTTGGGAAGCACATGATGCCATCGACATGATGGAACAGACCGGGTGTGACGGCGTTGTTGTGGGGCGCGGATGCCTTGGTAAGCCATGGTTGTTCCGTGATCTAATTGATGCATTCAGCGGGCGTGAAGTGCAAGCATCCCCAAATCTTGGCTTTGTTCTGAACGTGATGCAGGAGCACGCGCAGGGTCTGATGGAAATCATGGGACCTGACTACGGCATTCGCAATTTCCGCAAACATTGCGGCTGGTATCTCACTGGGTATCCAGTCGGTTCCGAAGTCCGTAGATCATTTGCCACTGTGTCAACATTTGGGCAGTTGCTAGAAATCTCATCAGAACTTGATCACGCAATGACACTTCTTCCCGGTGGAGAGCGCTTCACTCGCGGTCACACCAACGGCCCCATCAAAGTTGTGTTGCCAGAGGGTTACTTAGATAATCGCGATGATCTCACGGTGCCAGATGATGGTCACGACATGGCTCTAAGCGGCGGCTAAATAAGTTTCGACAGTGCAACTGCCACAGCAACCGTCACGGCGTTCATAGCGATCATGGTGGTGATCAACCATTTCGTTTGCTCGTGGATTAGCTTGCGTACACCGACTTCAATTGTCAACTGAAGATTGAGCATGTCGCCTTTGAGTTCATTGCGCAGATGTTGCATTTCATCACGTAGATGCTGAATGTCAGTTTTGGTGGCGACGTCGGCCCAGCCGACGGGAGGAAGAAGTTCCATAAGTGTGTCTGCTGCCTCCTCATTCAGAATCTGGCCTATCGCGGTCCGTAGTTGAAATCTAGACGCTTCAGTGATGCTCTTGTCAATGATGTGTGCGGGCATCGTAGAGTTCAGGAATGGAATCTGAGAGTTTCGTTGTGCTTGCATCGCGTTCGCCACGTCGTATTGAGCTGTTGAATCAATTGCTTACCGACTTCACTGTGGTGCCAGCCGATATTGATGAAACACCTCACACACACGAAGACCCCGTTTCATATGTAAAACGCCTTGCGCTTGAGAAAGCTCGCGCCGTATATATGGTGAGCGATACTCATGCCACCGTGATTGGCGCAGACACCACTGTTGATCTCGATGGGCACATATTTGGTCAGCCCGTCGATGATGATGATGCCCGCCACATGTTGCGTCGCCTCAGTGGGGCCACCCATCAGGTCCATACAGGTGTGGCCGTAGTGGGTGCAGACGGTGAACAGGTCGAGGTCGTCAGTTCAAGCGTCACCTTTCTCGACCTTCAGCCAGAGATGCTCGAGTGGTACATCGGTACGGGTGAATCTGTTGGGAAGGCGGGTTCCTATGCAATTCAGGGACACGGCAGTGCCCTGGTGGCCTCGTCGACAGGTTCGATATCCAATATCATCGGCCTCCCCCTTGAAGAGACTGCCCGACTACTTGGAGTTCCGGCTCCGAAATAGGACACCGAAACGGGTCTGGCGTTGCTAAGGCGGCCCGCTAGTCCGTATCATTAGCAGTCGCACTCCTCGAGTGCTAATCCCCGGACCGGGTCACCGGTCCTACTTCTCGGAGGAACATTATGAACCTGAAGCCACTCGATGACCGCATCGTTGTCAAGCCAAGCGAAGCAGAGCAGACCACTGCTTCTGGTCTCGTTATCCCAGACACCGCAAAAGAAAAACCACAGCAGGGCACAGTGCTCGCAGTCGGTCCTGGTCGCTGGAGCGACGATGAAGGCAAGCATTTCGCACTCGACGTCAAAGTCGGCGATGTTGTTCTGTACAGCAAGTACGGCGGCACAGAAGTAACACATGGTGGAGACGATCTTTTGATTCTCACCAGCCGTGACGTTCTTGCAATCGTCGGAAAGTAGTTCCCACAATGGCTAAGCAATTGAAATTTGGCGACGAAGCTCGCCGCGCACTTGAAGCAGGAGTCAACAAGTTGGCCGATGCTGTCAAAGTGACGCTCGGACCTAAAGGACGCAACGTTGTCCTCGACAAAAAATTCGGTGCACCCACCATCACTAATGACGGTGTGTCCATTGCAAAAGAAGTCGAACTTGACGATCCATTCGAAAACATGGGTGCGCAACTTGTAAAAGAAGTAGCAACCAAGACCAACGATGTTGCCGGTGACGGAACAACAACAGCAACAGTTCTTGCTCAGGCAATGGTGCAACACGGCATGCGTAATGTCGCTGCTGGTGCAAACCCAATGGGTTTGAAGCGCGGCATGGAAAAAGCAGTTGCTGCAGCAGTTGAATCAATCAAGGGCCAGTCAAAAGAAGTTGACGACAAAGGCGACATCGCCAGCGTTGCAACAATTTCTGCAGCTGATGCAACTATTGGTGGCGTTATCGCTGATGCAATCGACAAAGTCGGCAAAGACGGCGTTGTCACGGTAGAAGAAAGCAATACTTTCGGTATTGAGCTTGAATTCACTGAGGGAATGCAGTTCGACAAGGGTTACTTGTCGCCATACTTCGTTACAGATCAAGAGCGTCAAGAAGCAGTTATCGAAGAGCCGTACATCTTGTACTATGCATCAAAGATCTCTTCAGTCCAGTCATTGTTGCCAGCTCTCGAAGCTGTCATGAAGACAGGCCGTGCGCTTCTCATTATCGCTGAGGATGTTGAAGGCGAAGCTTTGGCAACACTTGTTGTTAACAAGATCCGCGGAACATTCAACTCAACAGCAGTGAAAGCTCCTGGTTTTGGTGATCGTCGTAAAGCAATGTTGCAAGACATGGCAGTTCTTACTGGTGGCCAAGTCATCAGTGAAGAAGTTGGCCTCAAGCTTGAGAACGTCACACTTGACTTGTTGGGACGCGCAAAGCGCATCATCATCACGAAAGACGCAACCACCATCGTTGATGGTGCTGGCGACAAGGCAGAAGTTGCTGGCCGCATTAGCCAGATCAAAGCCGAAATCGACAACACCGATTCCGATTGGGACCGTGAAAAGCTTCAAGAGCGCCTTGCCAAGTTGGCCGGCGGTGTTGCAGTTATCAAGGTTGGCGCTGCTACTGAAGTAGAACTCAAAGAGAAGAAGCACCGCATCGAAGACGCAGTGTCAGCAACTCGTGCAGCAATCGAAGAGGGCGTGGTCGCCGGTGGCGGTACAGCACTTCTTCGTTCGCGTGCGGCTGTTCTCAAAGTTGTTCAGAGCCTTGAAGGTGACGAAGCTACTGGTGCTCGCACTGTGTACGAAGCACTTGTTGCTCCGGCTAAGCACATTGCAGATAACGCTGGCATGGAAGGTTCCGTTGTTGTACAACGCGTTGAATCTGAAAAAGGAAACATTGGTCTCAATGCTGCAACAGGCGAGTATGTCGACCTTGTTGCTGCCGGAATCATTGACCCTGCAAAAGTCACGCGTGCTGCATTGCAGAACGCAGCTTCTATTGCTTCATTAGTAATGACCACCGAGTGTCTTGTGGCTGATAAGCCTGACAAGAACGCCCCATCAATGGGTGGCGGCGGAATGCCCGG
>JBBANI010000016.1:0-36863 GCA_040402015.1 Ilumatobacteraceae bacterium | reverse complement strand
GCAATGGTGCAGGGGTATAAGAGTGACATGACTCGGACCATCCGCGTCGGAGCTGTGTCGGCTGAATATCAACGTATGTTTGAGTTGGTTATTGAGGCTGAAGCGGCAGGCATCGCATCGGTGACGGCCGGAGTTGTAGGCGCGGCGGTGGATGCAGCAGCCAGGGCAGTGTTTCTTCGAGAGGGTGTCGATCATGAGTACGTTCATGGCACTGGGCACGGAATAGGCCTGTATATCCATGAACAGCCCATCCTTTCGCCTCGTTGCACAGCAGTCTTGGCAGTCAATGAGGTGGTGACAGTCGAGCCTGGGCTCTATCGTGGGGGGGTAGGCGGCGTTCGGATCGAAGATTTGGTCGTTGTCACCGGCAATTCGTGCCGAATTCTTACGCACACCCCCAAGGACCTCACATGCCCGCGATCACCACGAACGATCTGAAAAACGGAATCACACTCCAACTCGACAACGGACTCTTTACCGTTGTTGAATTCCAGCACGTGAAGCCTGGAAAAGGTGGAGCCTTTGTTCGCACCAAGTTGCGCAACCTGAAGAACGGCAATGTATTAGAAAAAACCTTCAACGCAGGTATTCGTGTTGAGCAAGCGATTCTTGACAAGCGAGACATGCAGTTCTTGTACAAAGACGGCGATGACTTCGTATTCATGGACACTGATTCTTATGACCAAATGACTGTTACGCCAGCAGCTCTCGGAGATGCCGCGGATTATCTTGTGGAACAGGCGATGGCCATCATCGCTTATCACAACGGCGAAATCATCACGGTCGAAATTCCGGCATCTGCTGAATTAGTCATCGCTGATACTGAGCCTGGTGTTCAAGGTGACCGTGTATCAGGTGCTCGTAAACCAGCAACACTTGAGACCGGAAAAGTCATTCAAGTTCCATTGTTTGTCAATGTGGGCGACAAAGTAAAGGTTGACACTCGCACCGGCGATTACGTCACGCGTGTCTAATGGCCCGTGATCCGGAATCATTCCGCGCCAGTGATGAAAGAACTGATGCTCGCGAGCAGGCAGTCATTTTTTTATACGAGTCAGAACAGCGTTCGATGTCACCACTCGAGTTGCTGGCTGATAGGGGAGTCGCGTCTGCTGATCTAACTGCTGAATTACTAAACGGCATTGAGGAACACCGCGTTGCTATCGATGAAGCAATCGTCACCCACGCCAAAGGATGGGCACTCGATCGGATGCCTGCTCTTGACCGAGCCATCCTTCGGCTCGCTATCTATGAATTGACTTCTCGACCTGACGTACCCATCGCAGTGGTTATCGACGAAGCAGTCGAATTAGCGAAACGATTCTCAACAGATGACTCCGGACGATTCGTCAATGGAGTCCTTGCTGCTGTGGCAAAGACAGCACGTCCCGTTCTGTAAATATAGATACATGAGTTCCGAGGTTGAAAGCGTTGAGGCTCTCACGTTTCGAGACCGGATAACACAAACTTCATTGTGGACGTGGACTGTTGTCCTGTTATGTGCCTGCTCGGCGGTTGCAACAACTCGTTTGCAATGGGATATTCATCGCGGTCTCGGAACTTCATCATTTGATGTGGGGTTATACGACCAAGGTGTCTGGTTGTTGTCCCGGTTTGATGCTCCATTTGTGACATTGATGGGTCGCAATCTCTTCGGCGATCACGCGTCACTTATTTTGATATTCGTGGCTCCGTTGTATTGGATATGGCCTGGCACGGAGACGCTTCTGGCGTTGCAGTCTTTTGTTGTTGCGGCCGGAGCGTTGCCCATCTATTTCTTCGCCCGTCGACATCTCAAAAGTGCAGCAATTGGTTGCGCATTTGCACTTGTGTGGCTTGTGAACCCTGCGGTCAATGGCACCATCTTTGAGAACTACCACCCTGATTCGTTTTTGGGCCTGTTTGTCCCCATTGCCATAGTTGCCGCACTGACCAAACGGTGGCGTTGGTATTGGGTAGCAGTAATTCTCTCCCTATTGGTCAAAGAGGACGTTGTCTTAGTCATTGTTCCGCTCGGTGCCATGGTGGCACTGCGAGGCGAAACACGCCGTGGAATTCTTACAATCGGCGTTGCTATTTCTGCTGCTTTGTTGGGCATGTTTGTTCTAATGAAGAATCTCATTGGGGTTCCCACTCGAAATGGTTGGCGAATTCCATTTGGTGGTTTCACGGGTTTCATCAGAGAAAGTCTCACTAATCCTACGAATGTGATTCAGTATTTATCGTCCGAAGGGCGATTGATGTACTGGTGGAAGATGTTTGCGCCGTTTGCGTTGCTGAGTCTCCTTGCTCCGGAAGTCGCAATGATCAGCGTTCTGGTGCTTGTCGGCAACACGGTGAGCAATTTTTGGTATCAGTTCCATATTGAGTACCACTATTCACTTGTCGCAGTTCCAGCGTTACTCATCGCGGTCATTGTGGGACTTGGACGAGTCGGAGTTGGTATGCGACGGGCTCTCGTTGCTGTTGTCGTGGTTTCGTCATTGTGGAGTGCGTCTTTGTGGTCATACGTGCCATTTCGGTTGGATAAGTACCCGCATTGGGGGGCAGAGCACCCAGTAGCTGTGGCTGCCGACGAGATGTACTCAGAGATTCCACCGAATGCAAAGATCTCGGTGTTGCACTCCACCGCTCCGCATCTGGCTCATCGAAAAGAGATCTATCAATTTCCTAATCCTTTCCGGATTGTCTTGTACGGGCCTGACACGTCGAAGGAAGGCCAACGCAATCCGTTGGCTGATGGGATTGAATTCGTGCTTTTGCCTCGGAACCTCGACGGTGAGAATCTCAAAGACTGGACTGCCATCTCGGCGGGTTTCTATGAGTACAAGGCAAACAACTACTGGCAACTGTTTGCTCGAAAGACCCCCTAGCGCTCCGTCCTATCTGAGTGCTATAGTTTGGTCGACCGTAAAACGGGTCCTGTGAGGCTCGAACGGAAGGACAATATGGCTCGATTTTTCATGCACGCACGCCCCTCGCGAGGGGCGTTTTTCATGCCCGTTCTTCTAGAGGTACTTGCGCCATGAACTCAACCTCGACAGCGTCATCCGAGATTCTCGGCGTCACTGATGTTGACAAGGCGTTGAAGCGCATCGCTCACGAGATCGTTGAACGAAATTCCGATTTATCTGATGTTGTCATCGTCGGCATGCAGACAGGCGGAACATGGATCGCGAGCCGGCTACATAACAATATCGCTCAGATTTCCCCTGCGATATCCGTCCCTCTCGGAGCAGTTGATATCTCCATGTATCGAGACGACTTCAGTCTTCGCCCCCTAGTCCTTTCTGCGCCCACTGATATCCCGGTCGACCTCACTGGCCGTACTGTCGTACTGGTCGACGATGTCTTGTTCACAGGGCGCACGGTCCGTGCAGCGTTGGAAGCGCTGAATGATCACGGGCGTCCACGTGCTGTGCAGTTGGCGGTCATGGTTGATCGCGGACATCGAGAATTGCCAATTCGTCCCGACTATGTCGGAAAGAACATCCCAACGCACTTTTCTGACGAAGTCAGTGTCGGGCCAGACGGAGTTACTGTCGTTACTGCATCAGGGGAATCGTCATGAAGCATCTCTTGTCGACACGCGACCTCAGCACTGAAGACATTGTCTCGATGTTGGCTATGGCCGACCACATGGCTGAAATCAATTCGCGCGCAGTACCCAAGGTTCCTGCGTTGCGGGGTCGCACGGTAGCCAGCGTGTTCTTTGAAGACTCCACACGAACCCGCCTGAGTTTTGAAACCGCAGCAACCCGGCTCTCTGCAGAAGTGATGACGTTCACGGCCAGTTCCTCGAGCGTCAATAAGGGTGAAAGTCTGCGCGACACCATTGAGACATTGTCTGCGATGGGTGTTGATGCGTTTGTGGTTCGTCATAAGTCAAGTGGTGCCCCACAGCAAATCACGCAATGGACAGATGCCGCGGTTATCAATGCGGGCGATGGCTGGCATCAGCACCCGACACAAGCTCTATTAGATGCCTACACAATCACTCGTAACTTCAATGAATTGAATTCGATGCAGGGCCGAATTGTCGCGATTGTCGGCGACATCAAACATTCACGAGTTGCTCGTAGTGATATCGACGTGTTCACGCGTCTTGGAGCGCAGGTTGTCTTGGTGGCTCCCACGGCGTTCTTGCCAAGTTCACTTGACGGCTGGGGTGTTACTACAGCTGATTCACTCGACGACGTTATTGGCGTGGTCGATGTGGTGTACATGCTTCGCATTCAACGTGAACGAATGGATGCAGCACAGATGCCGAGTCTTCGTGAATACAGCACGCTGTTTGCGCTGACGCCAGAGCGTGCCGCACGAATGCAAAGCCATGCGTTACTACTTCATCCTGGCCCCATCAATCGTGGTGTCGAGATGGTGGTTGACCCATCGCTGGTGCCTGGCTCACGCATTCTGCAACAAGTGACGAATGGAATTTCAGTCCGTATGGCTGTGCTGTTCAGTCTTCTTGGTGGCGACGCCACGACCACGTTGCAGAACGGAGCCGAGGCATGAGCGCCAAAGGTAAATCAATAGTTATTCGCGGCGCAACAGTTGTGAATCCTGATGCCGTGTTTGTGGCTGATGTTCGCATCGCCGATGGTGTTATCGAAACCATCGGGGACGCACTCACCGGAGACATTGTTCTGGAAGCATCAGGTTGCTACGTATCATCTGGCTTCGTCGACCTTCACACCCACTTGCGTGAACCCGGCAAAGAAGAAGCTGAGACCATTGAATCGGGCAGTCGCGCTGCCGTTCTTGGTGGGTTCACCGCTGTTGTAGCGATGCCAAACACTGATCCTGCTCAAGACAACGTCGCAACCGTTCAGTTCGTCCGTGATCGTGGGCGTGCTGTCGGTCTGTGTGAAGTGATTCCGTCGGGGTGCATCACTGTTGGTCGCCTTGGTGCACAGTTAGTACCTTTTGAACAGCTGGCTAAAGAAGGCGTCACATTGTTTACTGATGATGGCACCGGAGTACAAGATGCACTGGTGATGCAACGCGCACTAATGGTGGCAAAGCGATTGAATCTGACTATCTCTCAACATTGTGAAGTTGCAAGCATGACGGTGGGTGCTGTGATGCACGACGGTGCGTGTTGTTCCACGATGGGAGTACCAGGATGGCCGTCGGCGGCTGAAGAAGAAATGGTGCGACGCGACATTGAGCTTGTACGCATTACGGGGGCACGGGAGCACTTTATGCATCTGTCTACAAAGGGAAGTGTTGAATTAGTTCGTGCGGCAAAGGCAGAGGGTCTTTCTGTGACAGCCGAAGTTACTCCTCATCACATTTCCCTTACCGACGAACTGCTCTCTGGTTTTGATCCGATTTTCAAAGTGAATCCTCCGCTGCGGACAATGGCTGATATTGCAGCGTTACGCGATGGTCTTGCAGATGGAACTATCGACGCAATTGCGACAGACCATGCGCCTCATGCCGGTCATACAAAAGAGCAGACACTTGATACAGCCCCGCCAGGAATGTTGGGACTTGAAACAGCACTCGGTGTTGTCAACACCGCCGTCACTCTGTCGCCTCAGAAGATTGCTGCATTGATGTCATGGAACCCAGCAGTGATCGCAAATATCTCTGACCATCAAGGTCGACCTATCGAGGTAGGAGAACCAGCACATATTGCGGTATGGGACACCACAACTGTGTGGTCCGTTTCTCGCGATGAGCTGGCAAGTCGAAGCACAAATACGCCGTATCACGGCATGGAACTTCGTGGCCGCGTGTGGCACACGATCTACAACGGCCAACTGGTCGTGCAAGAAGGGAAGGCGCTCGCGTGAGTACCGTCATTACAGATATTGCACTCGTGCTTGAAGATGGTTCGGTCTTTGAAGGAGAAGCAGTGGGGTACATGCCAGAGAGCGGCATTGCAGCAGGAGAGGTTGTCTTTCATACGGCTCTGACCGGGTATCAGGAGGTGTTCACTGATCCGTCATACGCGGGCCAGATCATCACTTTCACCACTTCGCACATTGGCAACTATGGCGTTACTCCAATCGACTCTGAATCGCGCGGAACATTTGCTCGTGGCGTCATCATGCGAGACATGGCTCGTCGTCACAGCAATTGGCGGAGCGAATCAAGCCTCGACGCAATGCTGAAAGCACAGAAGCTTCCAGGTGTTGCCGGACTGGACACTCGTCGCCTCACGCGTTTGTTGCGCGACTCTGGCTCATTGCGAGGCGCTTTTGGAACTGCAGACCAAGCTGCCCTGCTTGCTGCGGCAAAGAACGAAAAGGGAACATCAGGTACTGATTTGGTGTCAGAAGTGACGACGCCGAAGTCATACACGGTCGGCAATGGCAAATTCAATGTGATCGCATACGACTTCGGAATTAAGACAACAATCCTTCGTCATCTCTCTGAAATAGCAACCGTGACGGTAGTGCCTGCCAGCATGACTGCAGAAGAGGTCTTGTCACTATCGCCATCAGGGGTTTTCTTGTCGAACGGGCCTGGTGACCCTGAAATGGTCATGGGCGCCACAGATGCAATTCGTTCGATTGTTGAAGCAGGCGTGCCGACTTTTGGAATCTGTCTCGGGCATCAGTTGTTATCTCGCGCGTTCGGTGGGCACACATTTAAGTTGCCGTTTGGACACCACGGTGCCAATCACCCGGTCCGCCACATCGCAACCGGAACTGTAGAAATCACCAGCCAGAACCATAACTTCTGTGTCGACCCTGATTCGTTATCGGGAGTTGCAGACATTACGCATATCAATCTCAATGACCACACCAACGAAGGAATGCGCTTACGTGACCATCGCGCATTCAGTGTGCAGTATCACCCTGAAGCGGGGCCGGGTCCACACGACAGTCAGTACTTATTCGGACAATTCGCAGAACTCATGGAGAAAAAGTAATGCCTCGCCGCAATGATCTACACACAATTCTTATTATTGGTTCTGGTCCAATTGTCATTGGTCAAGCATGCGAGTTTGACTATTCAGGTACTCAAGCATGTCGAGTACTAAAGGAAGAGGGCTACAGAGTCATCCTTGCTAATTCAAACCCGGCGACCATCATGACGGACCCAGACTTTGCTGATCGTACATATATCGAGCCACTAACGCCAGAGATATTGGCTCGCATCATTGAGCGTGAGAAACCTGATGCTGTATTGCCAACGCTTGGTGGGCAGACAGGTCTGAACCTGGCGATGGCACTTTTTGAAAAGGGTCTAGTCGGTGTTCCAGGTACTCCCGAACTTATTGGCGCAAATGCTGAAGCAATTGCAACTGCAGAAGACCGTGACAAATTCAAACAAGCGATGATCGAGATCGGTCTCAGTGTTCCTCATAGCGGCATCGCCCACAACATGGATGAAGCAACAGAAGTCTTGAAGGAAATCGGACTTCCCGTCATTATCCGTCCCGCATACATCCTTGGCGGACGTGGAACCGGAATTGCAAACACGTTGGAAGAGTTCTTAAAGATTGCATCAAACGGACTTGATGCAAGCCCAATTCGGGAGATCCTTGTAGAGACGTCAATTGTCGGCTGGAAGGAATACGAGCTTGAAGTTATGCGCGATCACGCAGATAACTGCGTCATCATCTGCAGTATTGAAAACTTCGACCCCATGGGTGTTCACACGGGCGACTCAATTACTGTTGCTCCAGCACAGACTTTGTCTGATGTGGAATACCAGAAGATGCGTGATGCCGCGTTTGCATGCATTCGACGCGTCGGTGTGGAAACAGGCGGTTCAAACGTTCAGTTCGCACTGAATCCTGCAAATGGTGATCTCGTCGTCATTGAAATGAATCCACGCGTGTCGCGATCTTCCGCCTTGGCCTCTAAAGCAACTGGATTTCCCATTGCGAAGATCGCAGCCAAACTTGCAGTTGGGTACACACTTGATGAAATTTCAAACGACATTACGAAGATGACCCCAGCAAGTTTTGAACCAACCATCGACTATGTAGTTACCAAAATCCCACGATGGGCGTTTGAAAAACTTCCTGGTACATCAGGAGTATTGGGAACACAGATGCAGAGTGTCGGTGAAGTGATGTCTATTGGGCGAACATTTCCTGAAAGTTTGCAAAAGGGTCTTCGGTCACTTGAACAGGGCAGGCTCGGTCTGAATTGTGACAGTGGAGAATCGTTGTACGACGGTCTGAGTGATGTGGATCTGCTGAAGAAGGCGTCTATTGCTACACCCGAGAGAATCTTCCAAGTCGGTGAGGCTCTTCGCAGAGGTATGAGCGTTGATCAGGTACATGATGCAACAAAGATTGACGTGTGGTTTCTTGACCAAATGCAGATCATTATTGATGAGCGTCTTTCGTTGGAAGGAAAGTCTTTGACCCAACTGAGTCGACATGAATTGCGTCGTGCAAAGCGTCTCGGATTTTCCGATGGTCAACTAGCACACGTTCTCAAAGACGACGAAATGACAGTTCGTTTATATCGCGAATCGCTGGGAATCATCCCCACCTACAAGACCGTCGATACATGCAGTGCCGAGTTTGATGCACAGACGCCGTATCACTACTCGACCTATGAGGATGAAAACGAAGTGCGTCCGTCAAGTAAGCCGCGGGTAATCATTCTTGGTTCCGGACCGAACCGTATTGGTCAAGGAATCGAATTTGATTATTGCTGTGTTCATGCAAGTTTCGCATTGCGTGCCGCTGGATATGAGACCGTCATGATTAACTGCAACCCAGAAACAGTTTCAACCGACTATGACACTTCTGATCGTCTTTACTTCGAGCCTTTGACTCGTGAAGATGTCTTGAATGTCATCGCCGCTGAGACGCTTGCGTCTGGTGGCATAGCTCCAAAGGTAATCGTTGGTCTTGGTGGGCAAACACCGTTGAAATTGTCTGGTCTCATTGACCCTGCATTGATTGCGG
Source organism: Ilumatobacteraceae bacterium (assembly GCA_040402015.1). Lineage (GTDB taxonomy): Bacteria > Actinomycetota > Acidimicrobiia > Acidimicrobiales > Ilumatobacteraceae > UBA2093. The sequence continues at coordinate 27,973 of JBBANI010000016.1, read as the reverse complement.
GGACTTCTCCACATTCGATCGACCTTGCAGAAGATCGTGAGAAGTGGAATCAGTTGTGCGATTCTCTATCGATTCCGCAGCCCCCGGGTGGTACCGCAGTCACGTTTGCAGAAGCAAGCGTGATCGCTCAACGTGTTGGATATCCGGTTTTGGTCCGCCCTAGCTATGTGCTTGGTGGACGAGCAATGCAGATTGTGCATGATGCGCAGTCATTGGAGGGCGCTATGGACCAAATGGCACGCGATGGAAGCCTTGGTAAAGAAGGTGGCCTCTCTGCTGAACGTCCTGTCCTTATCGACCACTTCTTAGAAGATGCAACAGAAGTAGACGTGGATGCAATTCGTGACCATACGGGTGAAGTTCTCATCGGTGGAGTTATGGAACACGTGGAAGAGGCCGGAGTTCATTCTGGTGACTCGGCATGTGCCATTCCGCCACAGACTCTTCCTGCTTGGGTTGTCGAAGTCATCAGTGCATATACAACGTCCATTGCAAACTCATTAGATGTACGAGGGCTTATCAATGTTCAGTTCGCTGTTCTCGGTACTACGGTCTTTGTTATCGAAGCAAATCCGCGAGCATCTCGCACGGTTCCATTCGTTGCGAAGGCAACAGGTGTGCCATTAGCCAAAGTGGCAAGTCGCGTGATGTTGGGGGCAACCCTTGCCGAACTACGAGAAGAAGGTTTGCTAGTGCCACCGGTAACAGGTGGCCATGTATCGGTGAAGGAAGCAGTGTTGCCCTTTAATCGGTTTCCTGATGTGGATACAGCCTTGGGACCAGAAATGCGTTCGACAGGTGAAGTAATGGGAATCGATAGAACTTTTGGTCGTGCGTTCGTTAAATCACAAACTGCTGCAGGAACTGTTCTGCCAACTTCTGGCACCGTGTTCCTTTCGTTCAACGATGGTGACAAGCCAGCCGGAATTGTCGTCGCCAAACGACTGCGAGATCTAGGTCTTGGAATCGCAGCGACAACAGGCACTGCGAACTACTTGGCCAAATTCGGTTTACCAGTTGATCGAATTGTCGGCAAGTTGTCAGAAATTGAAGGGTCCTCTCTCGAGAATGCGGCCGCGTTAGTGGCCAATGGCGAGATTAGCTTTGTGGTGAATACCCCTCATGGGCGAGGATCGCGCCAAGATGGCGAAGCAATTCGTAAAGCAGCAAATGCAAATGGCGTATCGTCAGTAACAACTGTTGAAGCAGCGTTAGCAGCAGTCAATGGTTTGTGGGAGCAACGCTCAAGCGAGGTTGAAGTGAGATCACTGCAGGAATATCACGGCAGAGCATGACAATGCAGCGCGGCGCGCGTTATCTCGATGTCATGGGTGGTGTGAATGTGGGGGGAGTACTTCTCTCCAATCCATTCATGACTGCATCGGGAACAAGCGGACATGACGTAGAACTCTCTGGGTACATGCCGCTACGTCGTCTTGGTGCAGTGGTTGTGAAGAGTTTGTTCCATGAGCCATGGCCTGGTAACCCGTCACCGCGCGTGAATGTTGCCGCTAGCGGCATGATGAATGCAGTCGGGCTGCAAGGTCCAGGTGTTGTGTCGTGGATCAATGAGTCTTTGCCCAAGCTTGAATCTGAAGGTGCTGTAATTGTTGCAAGCATCTGGGGTCGCACTGTTCATGAGTACGTGTTAGCAGCGGAGCAATTAGTGGCTGCCGGAAATCGGATTAGTGCAATTGAAGTGAACTTGTCGTGTCCTAATCTTGAGGGCCGCAGCGGAATCATTGCCCACGACGTGTCGCTCGCTGGTCAAATTATTTCAGGGGTGTCTGCTCGGTCACAGGTTCCTGTGTGGGCCAAATTGAGCGCCAATACCGACCGCATTGTTGAAGTTGCTACAACAGTGTCTGATGCCGGAGCTTCTGCTGTCACCGTGATGAACACAATGCTCGGCATGCAGATCGATGTACGTACGTCACGTCGAAGCCTTGGTAATGGTGGTGGCGGTTTATCTGGTCCAGCTATTCGTCCCATTGCTGTACGAGCTGTTCATGATATTCGTGTGGCACTACCAGGCATCGCCATTGTCGGAGTTGGCGGAATCGCGTCAGGTGATGATGCGATCGAAATGATGATGGCTGGGGCCAATGCAGTGCAGGTTGGAACAGCTTCCTTTGCTCGACCAGACGCAACGTGGCGGATTGCTTGTTCGGCTGCCTCTCGTGCGCATGCACTGGGCGCGTCCTCCTGGTCAAGCATTGTGAATGCTGTCCATCAGGTCTGATTTTCGTGAGAGAGACACAAACGGATTCCCGGAACTATCATTGGGTTATGGAAAGCACGAATTCAGACATGGAAGTAGTTGCACAACTACGCAATGCTCGTATGGCAGCCGTGCATGAATCTTCCAAGGGCAATGTTGCGTCCGTATTGCAAGCGCCGCGTACCTCCTTAGAAGCGCAGGTGTACGTTGTGAAACTCCTAGATGTGTCGCCACGTCTTGGCAAAGTAGCGGGTCGTCGTCTGATGGCTGAACTTGGTATCGGTGCATTAGCGCGTGTTCTTGATCTCACGGAAGAGCAGCGTCGTGCACTTATTGATGTGGTGGAGAATCCGCGATGACGGAGCCGATCATCGTCATTGTCTCTGGCCCAGGCGGAGCCGGAAAAGGAACAATTGTTGAAGCATTGATTCAGCGTGATTCAACATTGTGGCTGAGTCGGTCCTGGACTACTCGAGTACAACGCGACGGTGAATCAGATGATGCGTATGTTTTTGTGTTGAGATCTGAATTTGAACAGCACATCGCTAATAATGGCTTTCTTGAATGGACAGAGTTTTTGGGAAATCTGTATGGCTCACCACGACCATCTGTTGATTCAGGTCTAGACATCGTTCTTGAAATTGAATTGCATGGGGCGCAGCAGGTCAAGCAAAGCCACCCCGAAGCAATTCTGGTATTCGTGCGCCCGCCATCTCGTGAAGAACAGCAACGTCGACTTCAAGGCCGCGGCGACCCAGAGCATCACGTCGTCGAGCGGCTGCGCAAAGCAGAAGATGAAGAGCGCGAGGGGGCCGTGCTGGCTGATGTTGTGGTCATAAATGATGATTTTGAGCGCGCAGTCACAGAGATACGGGGCATTATCGGTGCGGCTCGGGCCGAACGGCGATAACCTTTAGGCGACTTCGGAGGTCCACCATGTCCCGTCAGAACGACTCCATGATTCATCCAAACATTGAAGGTTTGCTTGATCGCGTTGACTCTAAATTCAGTCTCGTCACGCTTGCTTCGTATCGTGCGCGCCAGATCAACTCGTACTTCAACCAATTGGGTGAAGGTCTTGGACACATGGTCCCACCACAAGTGTCATCTGTTGCTCGTAAGCCTCTCTCTATTGCATTCGAAGAAATTGCAGCTGACAAGATTGTCAAGGTAGAGCGTTTGCCGTACGACGAGATGGAAGCTGAAGCAGCTGCCGCCTTTGGTGAAGTCGAAGGCGACGAAGTCGCTGACGCCGTCGAATCAGACGCTGAATAATTTCTCGGGATCATCCCGCTCTACAGCCGCCCGAAAGTCGTGATGATGTCTCTACACGGTCGCTCCATTGTTCTTGGAATCTCAGGAGGCATTGCCGCTTATAAGGCGGTGGAACTGTGTCGGCAGTTAGTCGACGCTGGTGCACATGTTGCGCCTATCATGACTGAAGATGCTCATCGGTTTATTGGTCCTGTCACAGTGTCAGCACTTGCATCTGAACCAGTGCACACAAGTTTGTGGGATGACGCATCTCCTATTCCTCACACACGATTAGGTCAGAATGCCGATGTCATTGTTGTCGCTCCAGCTACTGCACGTGTTATCGCTGCCTACGCGATGGGTCTATCGCATGATCTTCTCAGTGCCACTCTGATTGCCACTCGGGCGCCTGTTGTGTTGTGTCCCGCGATGCATACCGAGATGTGGGAACACCCAGCGGTAGTCGACAACATTGCGTTATTGCGTTCCCGTGGAGTCATCATTGTTGAACCACAATCGGGTCGCTTAGCGGGCGGGGATATCGGCACAGGTCGTCTTGCAGATACGGCATCCATTGTCAGCGCTGTGACAACCGCGTTGAATGGTTCAGATAAAGATTTGGCGGGCACGTCAGTATTGGTGACAGCCGGTGGAACTCGTGAACCAATTGATGCGGTGAGAGTGATTGCTAACCGGTCGAGTGGGAAGCAGGGATACGCAATTGCAGAACAAGCCCATAAGCGTGGCGCAACTGTCACCATCGTCAGCACCGTTGATCGTGAGATTCTTCCTGGGATCACTGTTGTGAACGTTGAAACTGCACAGCAGATGTTGGATGCTGTCAATTGTCATGCGCCGTCGAGTGATGTTGTCATCATGACTGCTGCCGTTGCTGACTTCCGTCCTGTTCAAGTTGTTGCCGGAAAGATCAAGAAAGATGAGGGCATTCCTCAGATTCTTCTTGAACCAACAGTGGATATTTTGGGATTTCTCGGATCTCAAAAACATGATGGGCAGACCCTGGTCGGATTTGCAGCTGAGACCAGCAACCTTGTGGATAACGCTCGAGGCAAGTTGATTCGTAAGAATTTAGACATGATTGTGGCTAATGATGTGTCCGCAGACCAGGTCGGTTTTGGTCATGACACGAACGAAGTCACCATTTTGTTTGCGTTGGGAGAGACGGTCAATGTGCCTCTGGCCGACAAACACACCATCGCGACCGCTGTATTAGATAGCGTGTCACGGGTGCGGGCGGCTCATCGTCCGCAATGATGAAGGAGTCGCCTTGAGAAATTTCACTTTTACGTCTGAGAGCGTGACCGAGGGTCACCCGGACAAGATGGCAGACCAGGTTTCTGACTCAGTACTTGATGCGTTGTTGGCCATTGATCCGAACAGTCGCGTGGCATGTGAAACATTGTTGACCACTGGTCTGTGCGTCGTGTCTGGTGAAATCACAACCGACGCTTATGTCGACATTCCAGCTATCGCTCGTGCCGCAATCAAGCGCATCGGATACGACGATGCTGCGTACGGTTTTGATGGCAATACCTGTGGTGTTGTTGTGGCACTCGACGCCCAGAGTCCAGACATCGCACAAGGTGTCGATATCAGTGAAGAACAGCGCAGTGGTAAAAGCGGCGAAGACATCATCAATGGTCAAGGTGCTGGCGACCAGGGAATGATGTTCGGCTATGCCTGCAACGACACTCCTGACCTCATGCCCCTTCCTATTTGGTTGGCACATCGTCTGGCAGAGCGCCTCACCGAAGTACGTAAGAGCGGACTTATTCCGTACCTTCGTCCGGATGGAAAGACCCAAGTCACGTTTGAGTACGTTGACGGTCGCCCAGTGAAATTGTCAACAGTTCTTATTTCTACACAACACCGCGATGGTGTCAGTCGTGAAACAGAAATCCGTCCAGACTTGATTGAGCAAGTAATCATGCCGATCATTCCTGCTGCATTTGCCGACGATAATCCTTCGATCTACATCAACCCAACTGGAAAATTCGTTCTTGGTGGACCACACGCAGACACCGGTCTTACTGGCCGCAAAATCATTGTTGATACATATGGTGGCATGGGTCGTCACGGTGGTGGAGCATTCTCCGGTAAGGATCCTTCAAAGGTTGACCGCTCCGCTGCATATGCAGCTCGCTGGGTTGCAAAGCATGTAGTTGCAAGCGGTGCTGCAGAGAAGTGTGAAGTGCAAGTCGCGTACGCCATTGGTATGTCGCAGCCCATCAGCATCTTGGTTGAAACTTTCGGCACGAATACCGTGAGCGAGGAATCAATTGAAAAAGCTGTTCGCGACGTTTTCGACCTGCGCCCAGGCGCAATCGTGCGTGACCTTGATTTGAAGCGTCCTATCTACGCAAAGACCGCTGCCTACGGTCACTTCGGTCGACCAGAACCAGAATTCACTTGGGAAACCTTGTCACGTCTGTCTGATTTCAAGGCCGCTGTCAAACTCTGAGCAATCAGTCGCCACTCGTTGCGTCGGTAGTTCCGGACGTATCGGGAATCGACAAGGTATTTGATTACCTCATACCAACTGAGCTCGAGAATCGAGCAACTATTGGTGCACGTGTGCGTATTGTGCTTAATGGACGTCGTGTTGGTGGCTGGATAACACACGTCTCTCGTTACGAGGAAGGCGACTCGGCGGCTGTGGCTCTCGATCGGCTGAAGCCGATTGTGTCTGTGTCAGGGTTGGGAGTTGAACCAGACCTGATTCCATTGACGAAGTGGATTTCTGAACAATGGTGGGGGTCATGGCGCTCTGTTCTGTCGAGCGCGTCAGCGCCACGAATGCGAGAGCGAATAGTTCATTCTCGGCGAACACGTTCACAGGACATCGGTACTGACTCAGTGTCAGTAGCAGCGTCTGAAATGTTTCAAGCGGGTGGTGGGTTGCTTGTTATTCCGCCCGCATCGTCATCACTCGCGGTGGCGCTGCGACTTGCATGTTTTGGTCCCGTCCTCGTTATCTGTCCATCGCAGAAAATGGCATCAACGGGTGCTGCGTTTCTTCGCCGCAAGGGATTGAGCACTGCGTTACTTCCTGACGAATGGGATGGTGCGCGTGGTGGAGTTGATGTTGTAATTGGAACACGTTCCGCAGTCTTTGCGCCGTGCCCTGACGTAGTTGCAATCATCGTCATTGATGAACATGATGAACTTTTGAAGGAAGAGCGATCTCCGGCTTGGGATGCCACCGCTGTTGCGAGTGAGCGCGCACGTCTGGCTGGTATTCCATTCATCTGTACTTCTGCGGTGCCATCAGCACAATCGCTGCACGTGTTCAGCGGTCATGTATCTCAAGTCCAAGCCGAAAATGGATGGCCACGAATCGTTGTCGTCAATCTTTCTGACGTTCCAGTTGCTCAGTCACTGCTGTCTAGCGAGCTACTAGAAGCAGTTGGCACATCTGGTGCTACAACCGTGTGTGTTTTGAACACGAAAGGAAAGGCGCGACTAATTGTCTGCAAGTCGTGTCGTCATGTGCAGTCATGTCCGTCGTGTGCGTCGTTGTTGACATATGACGAAGACAACAACTTATGGTGCGCGCGCTGTCAAGAAATGCACGGCGGAGTATGTCTTGCCTGTGGTCGTTCTGCTTTCACTGTGCCTCGAGGGGGGGTATCTCAACTGGTATCCCAGATACAGGCATCAACTCGTAACCCGGTGATTGAGATTTCATCTGACTCGCCCGATGATTGGAGCAAGGGGACTGTATTCATTGGCACCGAGGCTGTTCTACATCGCATACCAACTGCTGACACTGTTGTCTTTGCTGATATCGATCGTGATCTCGGAGCACCGCGGATGACGGGTGCACACGAGGTGCTGTCAATGATCGCTAAGGCTGCGCGAATGGTGGGGGCAAAAGGAACTCTTGTGATTCAGACTCGTCAAGTCGAGAACTCATTAATTGTTGCGTTATCGCAATCAGATGTGTCGGTTGCGTTGCAGAATTGGAACGAAGCTGACACGGCCCAACGACGTGCAATGACGCTGCCTCCCTTTGGTGCAATCGCTCGAGTGTCAGTGACGGCTCCACGATCAATGACGGAGTTTTCACTGCCTGCCGGAGTAAACACGGCCCGTGATGATGACGCGTATCTTGTTCGCGCTGCATCTCGGACAGAACTAGATGCAGCGGTTGCATTGCTCAGAGCTGAATTTGGCGTGGCAGTACGAATTCACATTGATCCGTATCGTTTCTAACCTCGAGCTTTCACCTCAAGAACACGAAAACCGTTGCGACTAGCAAGTCGAGTAGTGGGGTATGACAACCCTGTCATCCATTGAGCCAAAGAATCAGCACCCAAATTTTTGTTGACAACTAGAAAAGCGGTTCCGTCGGTATCGAGTCGTGCAAGCCACAATTCGAGCAAGTCATGAAGCGCAGACTTACCGATACGAATCGGAGGATTTGTCCACATGACTGCAAACCTGATTGACGAGTCGACCTCTTCGGGAGCCTTCACAACAATGTTTTTGAGACCGTTACGTGCGGCGTTTTCCTGACAAATGTCGCGAGCACGCTTATTGGTGTCCACTGCATAGATCGTGCACTCTGGATAGCGGACGGCGAGAGTTAGAGCAATGGCGCCAGAGCCGCATCCGATATCGCATATCGATGATCCTGATGCAATGGGCGCACCATCGTGCTTTGCCATGACTTCTAGAAATACCGATGTCCCTTTGTCGAGGCCATGTTGGCTAAAGACGCCTGTATCAGTGGAGAGTGTCAACTCGCCGTCAGTTCCAGTTAACGCAAACTCTTTACGCCGCGAGGGGGCTTGCGGGGTTTCAGAAAAATAGTGCTGGGGGTCTGACGATGAGGGGGTGTTCTTTGGCATGTTGTCTCCGCAGGTAGCCTTTCAGATTGTGGCCTATGACATTCGCACCTTCGGAGATCCTGTTCTCACCTCAATAGCTGAGCAGGTTGAGAATATCGACGGGAAAATTGTGCGCCTCTCTCAGGCCATGCTGCAGGCAATGTACCAAGCGCCAGGTCTCGGGTTGGCTGCTCCGCAAATTGGCGTTCAGAAACAGATCTTTGTGTACGACGTGGATGGTGAACCCGTAACCCTATTGAACCCACGAATAGTCGAGTCTCGTGGCGAATGGGTGTACGACGAAGGATGTTTGTCAATCCCCGGTTTATATGTCGAAATGCTCCGACCAAAAGAAATTCTGCTTGAAGCAGTCGATCTTGGTGGAAACACTATTCAGATCGAAGCAGATGAGTTGTTGGCCCGTTTGTTCCAACATGAACTTGATCATTTGAATGGCGTATTGATGTTTGAACGTATGACACCAGATCAACGCGAAGAAGCGTTGGCTGAATACAAGCGCATTGCTGATGGGGGAACCTCTGAAGGAGAGACCCGCCATATTGGTCTGAAGTAGTCATGGCTCGTGAGGCTCGCCCTCTCGTGTTTCTTGGCACCCCAACCGCCGCTGCAACCGTGTTGTCAGAGTTGATACGTAGCGGTTTTGAAATAGCTCATGTCGTAACGCGGGCCGATGCACGACGTGGGCGTGGCTCATCAACAACACCAAGCCCAGTGAAGCAGGTCGCAATCGACAACGCAATCGATGTTTCGCATGACATGGCGTGGTTAGAAGAGAATGCCAATCGCGAACTGCTTGGTGTGGTTGTTGCGTACGGCAAAATCATTCCGTCAGCAGTTCTGTCGCATACTCCAATGATTAACGTTCATTTTTCTCTGTTGCCACGTTGGCGTGGCGCGGCCCCAGTGGAACGAGCCATATTGGCTGGGGACGTTCGTACTGGTGTGTGCATTATGAATGTGGAAGAAACACTTGATACCGGTCATGTGTTTGCTCAGCGAGAGATCAACATTGGTGATACGCATACAGCCGAGAGCCTTACTGCAGATCTTGCAGAGCTTGGTGCCGAACTACTCGTTGAAACATTGAATGTCGGATTAGGGGTGGGAGTCCCTCAACAGGGCGAGACAACGTATGCGACCAAGGTGACCACTGATGAACTTCGTCTCGATTGGAATATTTCCAGTATTGAAGTGGCACGCAGGATTCGCGCAGTGCGTTCGTACACGATGCTCGGATCCCAGCGATTGAAGGTTATCCAAGCAGAATTGATTACAGAATCAGTGCAGTTGAGTCCTGGTCAGTGCGATGAGGCCGGATGCGTTGGCACGCGTGACGGGGTGGTACGTCTGGTCGCAGTGCAACCAGAAGGTAAAGCGGTCATGGATGCTGCGGCGTGGCTGCGTGGCCGTAATGGCCAGGGGATTATTCAATTTTCCTAAGTCTTCGTAAAACCATCCCTGAGCCGAAGGGATGTCTCGCTAACCTCAACTCGTGCTGAAAATTGTCTTACCTAAGGGGTCGTTAGAGACCGCAACACTTGCTCTGTTTGATGCAGCTGATCTTACGGTTGTGCGATCCTCGTCCGTTGAGTACAAAGCATCAATCGATGATCCCCGTGTTGAGTCGATCAGAATTCTCCGTCCGCAGGAGATTGCTTCATATGTTCAGGAAGGGCTTTTCGATCTGGGCATCACGGGGCGTGACTGGATAGAAGAAACATCGAGCGATGTTGTCAGTCTTGGCGAATTGCGCTACTCAAAGGCAACATCGCAGCCAGTCCGTGTTGTTGTAGCTGTTGCTGATTCATCGCCAGCTCAATCCGCAAAGGATTTGAAAGATGGAATTCGAGTCACCACTGAATATCCAGAGATGACACGTCGTTATTTCGCCGAGCGCGGCATCAAGGCAGACATTCGTCTTAGTTACGGTGCAAGTGAAGCAAAGATTCCCGACATCGCTGATTGTGTCGTTGACATCACCGAGACGGGGAGAGCATTACGCGCTTCGGGGCTTCGCATTATTGACACCGTTCTCACCAGTTATACGGAATTGATTGCCAACAAAGAGTCGTATACCGACCCAGTAAAACGGCACGCCATGCAACAAATCATGACATTGTTGACCGGAACGCTTGAGGCTCGCGACAAAGTGTTGTTGAAGTTGAACGTGGCAGAGTCGTCGCTAGATGCAGTGCTTGCCTTGTTGCCCGCAGCAAAATCTCCTACGGTCTCTCGTCTGGCCTCTGGTGATGTGGCGGTTGAATCGGTAGTTCCAAAACGCGGAATCAACACACTGATTCCCGATCTCATTGATGCCGGTGCATCTGATCTGCTCGAAATTCCTATTTCAAAAATCATCCACTAGCTCATGCAGTCTGAAGAATTGAGCGAAGAGCTCACAGGTACCGTGACTGCATTCAATGATGCTCATGGTCTCGGCGAGATCACTGATTCGGCATCTGTCGTGTGGCCGTTTCATTGTGTGTCCATTGCAGATGGCTCTCGCACAATTGAAGTGGGACGAAAAGTTGTATTTCGAACGGGCTTTCGCGCAGTGCGCCCTGAAGCGGTCTCTATTCGCTCGGTGTAGGCGGAGACGATCTCTGGACAAACACCATTCGTATGTTTCCGAGAGCGGCCACCAGAGTGTCGTGATGCTCTCCTAAGCGCTTTCCAAGGCCATCTACAAGCAGCCCGAGAGCATCAATTGCTACCTGGGCATCTGATAATCGCACCGGTTCTGCAGACAGGTGAATAGCGGCTAGTTCAAACAGTCCCATGGCATGATTGGCCACAACAATGGCTGCCGGCACCTCAGCGAGGCGCCGACGGGCTTCTGCAACAGCCTCGAGGGCCTCAGCGGTGCCTTCGTCCATTTCTGGTTTCGGGGAATCTGTGTGGGGCATGGTGTGGTCGGTGCTCATGTGCCGATACCCTAACTGGCGTCAACTGAGCGAAGTGGGGCATCTGCCCCCACCGGTCCAGCCATGAGGTTGCGACAGGTCGAGAAGGCGAGCGATTCTGTCGCTCTGTGTCTGCTTTGCGCACTGGCGCAAAATATCGCATCATGCGGTATTGATACAGAGGAGGGCTTGCCCATTGCTTAGAAGTGAACAGTCATAGTTACGCCACCGAGTGAACCGCGCTACAACGAACGCATCCGTGCGCGCGAGGTTCGCCTCATTGGTCCAGATGGCAGCCAAGTTGGTGTTCGCACCACGGCTGACGCACTTGTCCTTGCTCGTGAGTTAGACCTCGACCTTGTCGAAGTTGCTCCGCTTGCAAACCCGCCAGTGTGTCGCATTATGGATTACGGCAAGTTCCGTTACGAAGAAGCACAAAAGCTGAAGGAATCTCGTAAGAAGACAACCCACGTCACCGTAAAAGAGGTGAAGTTCCGACCAAAGATCGGAAAGGGAGACTTCGATACAAAGGTTCGTCACATGCGTGATTTCCTCGAAGACGGGCACAAAGTGAAAGTAACTCTGCAGTTTCGAGGCCGCGAGGTGGCGCACCCTGAATTGGGCGCAAAAATCCTTGATGCAGCCATCGAACAACTCGGATCGATTGCCAAGGTGGAAACCCAGGCGCGACTTGAAGGCAGAAATATGACTTTGGTTCTTTCACCAGACAAGAAGCCAGTCAAGAAATCGTCAGATAGGGACGAGTCACATAAATCAGCACCCGCTGTTGAAAATGTGGTTCAACCTGAAGAAATATTAGAAGAAATTTCAGAAGTACAGGAATAGAGGAAATACGTCATGCCAAAGATGAAGACAAACAAGACCGCTGCAAAGCGTTTCAAAGTATCGGGAACAGGTAAGTTGCGCCGTCAAAAAGCTAACCGTCAGCACTTGTTCGAAAAGAAGTCGAGTGTTCGTACCCGGCGTCTCGCTGGCACAACCGATGTGGATCCCGGCGATACCAAGAACATCAAGCGCTTGCTGGGCATGCGTTAATCGATACAAGAAAGATTTAGGAAGGTAACACCATGGCAAGAGTCAAAAGGGCCGTACATGCCCGCAAGAAGCACAAAGCAATCCTCGAGAAGGCAAGCGGTTATTACGGAAATAAGAGCCGTTCGTTCCGCGCAGCTAACGAGCAAGTATTGCACTCAGGTCAATACGCGTTTCGTGACCGTCGCGCAAAGAAGGGCGAGTTTCGTCGTCTCTGGATTCAGCGCATTAACGCTGCATGCCGTTTGAACGACATCTCTTACAGCCGCTTTATTGCTGGTCTTAATGCAGCAGGAATTGAAGTCGACCGTAAGGTCATGGCAGATCTTGCAGTATTTGATGCTGAAGCATTCTCGGCTTTGGTCGTGGCTGCAAAGGCTGCGCTCGCCTGAGCCGGCTTCCACTTTCTTCAGCAAACCCTCGGGTTCAACGACTGCGACGCCTCATCGGGCGTCGCAGTGTTCGTTATGAAGAAAGTTCCTTCGTCATTGAAGGGCCAACTCTTGTGGCAGAAGCTGTCGCTGCGGGTTTTGTTCTCGTAGATCAATTCGTTCGCGATGATTATGACGGTTATGAAGCAACTGGCGTGTACACCCATGTTCTCGATGAGCGCACCTTCAATTCAGTCAGCGATACGGAGTCTCCTAGGGGCATCATGGCTGTGTGTGAAATGCCAACCGGACGACCATTGTCGTTTTCACCTTCCGACTGGCTGTTAGTTCTTGTTGAAGTAGCAGACCCTGGCAATCTTGGAACACTGGTACGTAGTGCAGAAGCCGCTGGTGCTAGTGGTGTCATTCTCGTTGGTTCCACTGTCGATCCGTGGTCTCCCAAAGTTCTTCGCGCATCGGCTGGCGCAATGTTGCATGTTCCGATTTGGCAGATCGATTCTCTTGATCAACTACAAATGGCTGGCGTAAAACTCCTTGGCACAACCTCACACGACAACGACGATGGTCTGAATCCTGAGTCGATATACACAGCAGATCTCAGTGGCCTTGTCGGTGTAGTGCTTGGTAACGAGGCACGTGGGCTCGATCCAGAGTCTCATGTTGATTCGTGGGTCACTGTCCCACAACTTGGTCGTTCTGAGAGCCTGAACGTGGCCATGGCGGGCACGGTCATCGCCATGCATATTGCCCACGCTCGCGGTTAATGCTCCCCGTGAGATCCGCACTCGGAGAGTAGCGTTTCATTCGTTATGACATCTGCATCAACTCCCGAACACGGGCAACTCGCTCGGGCCTTAGCTGATGGCATAGTCCAAATCCGTGATGCTGCTACGTCTGATCAATTGCGCAGTGTTGTCTCTGCTTTAACTGGCAAGAAGGGTTCGATTGCATCAATCAAGTCTTCTCTTGGGAAAGTAGCCGACATTGAGGCCCGAAAAGAGTTGGGTCAATTAGTCAATGATGCTCTCATGGCTCTCGGTGTTGCGACTGATGGTCGTTCACGCGAATTGCGTGCGGTTGAATTCTCTAGTCAGATCGAATCCGAACGCGTTGATATGAGTGAAATCGCCATGTCAGTAAATGTTGAGCGCCGTCTCGGTCGCATGCATTTAGTCACCCAGGCAATGGAGCGTTTGGAAGATGTCTTTATTGGTCTTGGTTTTCAGATTGCTGAAGGGCCTGAAGTAGAGACTGACTTTTACAACTTTGAAGCACTAAACATGCCACCGTCGCACCCTGCACGCAGTATGTGGGACACATTGTTTGTTGAGTCAGATGTTGACGGAAGCGTTGTCTTGCGTACACACACATCGCCCGTTCAAATTCGCGTCATGCAAGATTGGCCTCCGCCGATCTATGCCATCATGCCTGGTCGCGTGTTCCGCAAAGAAACACCAGATGCCACGCACATGCCTGTCTTTCATCAGATTGAAGGTCTCGTCATTGATCGGGGCATTACGTTTGCTGATCTTGCCGGAACAATTGAATCGTTCACGAAGGCTTTCTTTGGTCCTGGTTTCACATCTCGTTTGCGTCCGTCGTATTTCCCATTCACCGAGCCAAGTGCTGAATTTGATATCCGTCGCCATGATGGAACATGGATCGAACTTGGCGGATGCGGAATGGTGCACCCGCATGTACTGCGTGCTGGTGGTTTAGACCCGAACGAGTGGAGTGGTTTTGCATTCGGATTTGGTATTGACCGAATGGCAAAGGAACGTCACGGCATCAATGACATTCGTGACATGTACTCCGATGATGTTCGCTTCACGGAGCAATTCTCGTGAAGGTGCTGTTCTCAATCCTTCGTGAGATGGCTGATCTGCCAAACGACCCTGATGCTGTTGCTTTGGCACTCAATTCGCTTGGTCTTGCCGTTGAAGAGATGGACGTTGTTGGTGTGCCAGTGCCTGGTGTTGTCACTGCGCGTATCGTGCGAACGGAGAAGCATCCGGATGCCGCAAAGGTCACTCGTTGTTTCGTGGATGCCGGAGACGGCGTCGAACGTCATGTCTGGTGTGGTGCCACCAATATGAAGGCAGGCGATGTAGTCCCGCTTGCAACACTTGGAACCATTATGCCTAGCGGTATGGAGATTGCACGACGCGGAATTCTCGGAATTGATTCTGAAGGCATGCTGTGTTCAGAAGTTGAACTCGGACTTAGTGATGAGTCGTCTGGCATCTTGATTCTTCCAGCAGACTCTCAACTTGGCGTATGCCCATTCGATGTTCTCGGAATCGAACACGATGTCATCTTCGACCTTGACCTCACTCGGAATCGTGCTGATTGTTGGGGACATCTCGGAGTAGTGCGTGATCTGGCTGCACATTTCGGCGTGCCCCTTCGTGGTCCACGAATTGCTGCATCGTCTCACGGAAGCAACAAGGCTTTAGATGTCACAATTGACGCACCCGAACAGTGTGGGTCGTTCACAATTAGTTACATCAGTGGTGTTGCTGTTGGGACATCTCCGCGATGGGTGGCAAGCCGACTTGCGCATCTTGGTATGCGTTCCATTAACAATGTTGTCGACGCATCGAACCTGGTGATGCTTGAGACGAATCAGCCAAATCATGCCTATGACGCTGCTGTTGTGTCTTCGTTCCGCGTGCGTCTAGCAACTGAAGGCGAGACCCTCACAACCCTTGATGGTCAGAGTCGTAATCTCCATGCTGACGACTTGTTGATTTGCAACGGAGATTCCAACGTTGGCGTCGGTCTCGCTGGTGTGATGGGAGATCTTCATTCAGAGATCACCGACAAGACCACAACACTTGCAATTGAAAGCGCATGGTTCTCGCCAGATCCGGTTCGCTATTCGGCTATTCGACATGGGCTTCGTTCAGAAGCGTCAATTCGATTTGAACGCGGAACAGACCCGAACGCATGGCAACAAGCAGCTGAACGGTTTGTCACGATCCTTCGCGAGACCTGCCCCGACGCAACTCTTCATGGCGGAGCCACCGTGGTGCAAACAGCATCATGTCCTGTGCCTGTATCTGTTGATGTTTCTGTGAAACGCATCGAAGGTCTTCTCGGAGTACGCATCGAATCTGGGCGCATTGTTTCGATTCTCAATTCCATCGGATTCGCGTCCACGATTACGGGTGACGTAGTGACGTCGATTGTCCCTACGTGGCGTCCCGACTGCACTCAAGATGTTGATCTGATTGAAGAAGTGGCGCGTCATTTCGGCTATGACAATATTGGTAAAACTGTTCCCAACTCCACCGTGCATGGACGTTTGTCCACTATGCAAAGCCGTCGCCGTATCTTGCGGCGAGTACTTGTTGGGCTTGGGCTCGACGAAGCAATGCCGTCACCGTTCCTCGCTCAAGGTGATCTAGTAAGTGTTGGGTTATCAGAAGACAACGTATTGCGCATCGCTAACCCTCTAGTGGCCGAAGAATCAATTCTTCGCACTTCATTGCGTCCCGGAATTCTTCGGTCGTTGCGCTACAACCAATCTCACCGTGCGCCTCGTATCGGCTTGTGGGAAATCGGTCATGTGTACCCGAAATCCGATCAGCAATTGCCAGACGAGACTGAACAATTGATCATCGTTGTTGCCGGAGGCGACGTGGAAACATCTCTTGCTCAATGGAATGCAATCTGTGACGCGTTATCAGTCGGTACCCAACTCGATCAATCACGAATTCCTGCTGGTCTGCACTCAGGACGTTCTGCAACTCTTGCCCGTGGAAAAAAAATCGTTGGTGTGGTTGGGGAAGTTGATCCAGTTGTGCTTGACACTCTTGGAATTGAAGGGCGCGTCAGCATCCTTGAAGTTGATCTGACAGTCATTCTTAATGAAGAACCAAAGCCAGTTCAAGCAAAAGACATCAACAGGTATCCATCAAGCGACCTGGATCTTGCGTTTGTTATGCAAGATATGATTCCTGCAATGACTTTGCAACGTGCGTTGCGCCAAGCCGCAGGTAAGCAGCTCGTCAGCATTGACTTGTTCGATGTCTACCGCGGTAAGGGTGTTGCAGAAGGCTCTCGTAGTCTTGCTTTCCGTCTGCGGGTACAAGGTGTTGAAGCAACACTCACTGAGTCGCAATTAGCTGAGCTTCAAATGTCGTGCGTCGCTGCTGCTGTAAAAGCTGGTGCATCTCTTCGCGCTTAATTGACTTCGGGGTCTGAGGGAAAGAGTCCGAGCCGTCGCAAAGGTCCAGATTGACGTTGAAGGACTTCGTTCCACAATGTGTCTGGAGATTTGGTCAGAAGGTCAGTCGATCGTGATTCAACGACGTACCAACTCTTGAAAGTCAATTCGTCTTCCAGTTGCCCGAGGCCCCAACCTGAAAAACCGCGAAACACGCGATGTGGGCTATCGAGATGTACGGGACTGATTGATTCAATGTCAACTGAGCGAAGCCCTGAAAGGGATATTGAATCGGGAGTCATACAGATGTATCCATTTGGTTCAACCGGGCCACCCAAGAAGATTGTTGAGGGGGATTGAGATGATTCCATCCACGAGGCGATCGGGGATTGCGCATCCATTTGGTCGACAGTAAGTGGCCTATTAAGGATCAGTCCCATGGCTCCGTCTTCAGTCGAATACGCAATCAGAAGGATGACGGCCCGTGAGAAATGGGGGTCCTTCATATCTGGAGTGGCTACTAGGAGACTCCCAGGCCCCAGAATGGTGGTTGCATAATCATTCACTAACCCGTATCATAATGCACTTATGGTCAAAGTAGGCATCATTGGAGCATCGGGATACACGGGCGCAGAGCTGTTACGGCTGTGCGCTCAACACCCAGAAGTAGAAGTGGTCTGTGCCACAGGGGACTCGCAGGCAGGCACATTAGCCAGCGTGTTGTATCCGTCACTGGCAGCTGCATACCCCAACCTGGTGTTCGAAGAATTTAGCGCCGACAGATTTGTCGGTCTCGATGCTGTGTTCTTGGGTGTGCCTCATGAGGCGGCACTTGAGATTGCTCCGCAGTTGGTGGGCAGGGTCGGGGTCGTTATTGACTTGTCGGCTGCGTACCGATTGAAAGATTCGTCCTTGTATCCACAGTGGTACGGATTTGAACACACCCAGCCTGAACTTCTTGCTCAAGCAATCTACGGATTACCAGAGCTATATCGGTCTCACTTGGTTGGTGCGAAACTCATCGCGACCCCCGGCTGTTATGTCACTGCCGCCTCGTTGGCATTGACCCCACTGGTTCAGTCGGGCATTATTAGTCCGTTGGGCGTCATTGTTGATGCTGCGTCAGGAGTAAGCGGCGCTGGACGCGCACTAAAGCTCTCGTCGATGTTCTCAACGATTGATGAAGATTTCACTGCGTACGGTTTGCTTGATCATCGGCACACGCCAGAAATTGAGCAAGTCACTGGTGCGCAAGTTTTATTCACTCCACACCTCGCTCCAATGAACAGAGGCATTTTGGCTACGTGTTACGCACGTCCTCAGGGCAATGCGCCCACTACGGCATCATTGTTGGCTGCAATCGCAAAGTTCTATAAAAACGAGCCGTATATCGTGGTACGGCCAAGTAGTCCGTCTACAAAAGCAACACTTGGTTCGAACAGTGTTCACGTAACTGCTCGTTTCGACGAACGCACTGGATATGTCTTGGTGATTGCTGCACTCGACAACTTGGCCAAAGGTGCATCTGGTGGTGCAGTACAGTCGATGAACGTTGCATTGGGGCTACCTGAATCATCCGGACTGTCGAACGTTGGTGTGTACCCATGAGTTCGTTATCAACTGCCCATGTTCTTGTAGAGGCCTTGCCGTACATCCGCAGATTTGCTGGCAAAACGGTTGTTGTGAAGTTCGGCGGTAATGCAATAGCCGGAACCTCAGATCATGATGCTCTGTCGCTTTTCGCAGAGGACATTGTCCTGATGCACACAGTTGGTATTCGGCCAGTCGTTGTGCATGGTGGAGGCCCACAAATCAATGACATGCTCACTCGATTGAACATTGAGTCTTCGTTCGCTAACGGACTACGCGTTACTGATGCAGCCACCATGGAAGTTGTGCAGATGGTCCTCAATGGCCAAGTTAATCCGCAAATCGTTAGTGCAATCAATACGCACGGCAATGTTGCGGTTGGCTTGTCAGGCGAAGATGGGCGCACATTGCAATGTGTTCCTCGCGATCCGTCACTCGGATTCGTCGGCGACATTGATCGGGTTCGTACCCATGTCATTGACGGTTTATTGGCAGACGGCCTTGTGCCTGTTCTGTCAACTGTTGGAGTCGATGTCCACGGTCAGCCATACAACATCAACGCGGATACAGCAGCTGGTGCAATTGCCGAAGCATTGAGTGCAGAAAAGATTATCTATCTCACTGATATTGCTGGCTTGCGAAAAGACATTGACGACGCGTCATCACTGATTCAGCGGATATCAGTCACGGACCTTGGAGCACTAATTGTAGACGGAACAATCTCAGGCGGAATGATTCCAAAAATCGAGAGCTGCATGCAGGCAGTCAAAGGTGGCGTCAAGAGCGCACACATTCTTGACGGCCGTATTGCACATGTTTTGTTATTAGAACTATTTACCGACCAAGGGGTCGGAACAATGATTACAGGGGTCAACTGATGTCACATCAATTTTTAGAAAATGCAACGGCTATTACAGCCAACAAGGGCCATGACTACTGCCCATTTATTCCAGTCTTTGGTGCGCCGGCTGAAATGTTTGAGCGGGGTGAAGGCACTCAACTGTGGTCCGTTGATGGGAAAAGGTATCTCGATTTTCTCAGTGGTATTGCCGTCGTGTCTCTGGGTCATGCGAATCCAGTGATTGCGAAAGCAATTGCTGACCAGGCGAACACTTTGGTGCACGTGTCGAACTTCTTTGCGAACACTGTTGCTACGAAGGCCGCGGTTGAAATATCTGGTCTCATGGCAAATGCTGGTGCAGGTGATGGTCAAGTGTTCTTTTGTAACTCTGGAGCCGAAGCTAATGAAGCAGCCATAAAACTCGCGCGTAAATTTGGCGGTCGTGGTCGTCATGGCATCGTGACCGCATATGGCAGTTTTCACGGCCGCACATTGGGTGCGCTGGCGCTTACGGGTCAACCTGCAAAGCACGAGGTCTTTCAACCGATGCCAGATGGATTTCGGTATTGTGAATTCGGTGACATTCAGTCACTAAGGGCGCAAATTGATCCGACTGTTGCTGCGGTGATGTTGGAATCCATTCAAGGTGAAGGTGGAGTCATCCCTGCTGATCCTGCGTACTTACAGGCCGTTCAACAACTGTGTAAAGAGCGTGAACTGTTGCTGATCATTGATGAAGTGCAAACTGGGTTTTGCAGAACCGGAAAATGGTTCGGTTTTGAACATGCTGGCATTTCACCTGATGCCGTAACAATGGCAAAAGGGATGGGCAACGGAATGCCTGTCGGTGCATTGTGGGCACGTCGTGATATCGCATCAGTTCTGCAACCTGGCGACCACGGATCTACGTATAGCGGTACAGCACTTGCAACGGCAGCTGTGTCAGCAGTGATCTCGGAGATGAAGAGGCTGCACGCAGACGAGTTGGCTGTGCGTCAAGGCGCGCGACTGACTAAGGGACTTCTGGCGATTCCCGCCATTGATTCTGTAAGAGGTTCTGGTCTGTTGCTCGGGGCTCAACTTGCAGAAGGTCTCGTCGCAGGTGATGTTTATAAAGCACTTTTGGAAAAGGGCCTGATAGTGAATGCTGTAAATGCCTCTACGTTGCGTCTCGCTCCACCACTAACGGTAAGCGATGCAGAAATTGATGAAGCAGTAGCTCTCATCGCAGAGGTCTTGTCATGACGCGTCACCTTGTAGACATTGCATCGCTTTCGCCGGCTCAGCTTCGTGAGATTTTGAACTTATCCATCGAAGCGCCTAAAGCGGCGTTATCAGGCAAGGGCGTCGCTCTCATCTTTGAAAAGCCTTCCAATAGAACTCGGCACTCAATGGAGATGGCTGTTGTTCAATTGGGTGGACATCCCGTGTACACACGTGGAGAAGAAATAGGTCTCGATGTTCGGGAGTCAGTTGAAGACGTCACTCGCATCATGGCTGGGTATCACGCTGTAATTGCAGCGCGAGTGTTTCGTCATTCATTTATTGAGCGGATGGTGGCTGTATCTGATGTTCCCGTCATCAACATGTTGAGTGATGCTTCACACCCTCTTCAAGCTCTTGCTGATGTCATAACGATGGAAGAACTGGTGGGACCTGTCTCCGGACTCACAGTTGCATGGATTGGTGATTACAACAATGTTGCGCGGTCACTAGCCGAAGCGGTATGTCTGCTTGGCGGAACTATGTCTCTCGGTTGTCCATCTGCGTACGATGCAGATGATGATGAATTAGCTCGTCTTGCATCCCTCGGCGGTGCTGTTCGCCAATGTGCTTCTCCGCAAGAGGCTATTGCCGGCGCTGATGTTGTGCATACCGACACGTGGATTTCTATGGGTCAAGAAAAAGAGTCCGCAATGCGTCGCAAAATCTTTTCGAAGTATTGCGTGAATGCATCGCTCATGGCTTTGGCCGCACCAAACGCAAAGTTCATGCATTGCATGCCTGCCCATCGCGGTGAAGAGGTGTCGGCAGATGTATTCGACGGTCCGAACAGCGTGGTAATCCAGCAGGGGCACCATCGTCTCACTGCTGCACGGGGTGCCTTGAAGTGGGTAATGGAGAAATCATGAGCAGTAAACAACAACGTCAACAAATGGTGACTCGACTGATTGCACACGACAACGTGTCCAGTCAGCCACACCTTCAAGAACTATTGAAGGAACAGGGCATTGAAGCCACTCAGGCCACGATTTCACGCGATCTTGAAGAACTGGGTGCTGTGAAAATACGTATTGCTGGTGGAGACTCGATTTACGCAATTGCAGAGTATGCGCCTGCTCGCGTTGCACCATCAGACCAATTGCGTCGCGTTATGGCGGAATGGGTCGCAGAAGTAACTTCAAGCGGAAATCTGGTTGTTGTTCGTACGCCTCCAGGTTGTGCTCACGTTGTTGCGTCTGCTCTCGACCGCAGTGGCCTTGTCGGTTTGTTAGGCACAGTTGCTGGTGACGACACCATCATGTGCGTCGCCACTGAAGAAGTCGGCGGCACAGGTCTCGCCGAGCAATTACGTTCGCTCTCAGGCGTCACAGACGCCACTGGCGGCACTCCACGAAAGAAGGGTGCAGCTCATGTCTGACAAAAAGGTTTCTGAAGGTGCTGCGCTGTGGCACGGACGTTTTGATGTTGCTCCGGCCGATGATTTGATGGCGTACACCGAAAGTTTGTCGTTTGATCAGCGGTTATGGCGTGACGACCTTGTCGGTTCTCACGCTCATGTGTCGATGTTGGTGTCGGTTGGGCTTATGTCTGAAACTGACGGATCTTCGGTTCTGGCTGCGCTGCAAAGTGTCGGAGATGAATTCTCGAAGGGAGCATTCGTCTTTGAATCAACAGATGAAGATATCCACACTGCAATTGAACGTCGTGTTACTCAGTTGGCTGGTGAGCCAGGCGCTCGTATTCATACCGGGCGCAGCAGAAACGACCAGGTTGCAACCGCTGTGCGTCTGTGGTGTAAGCGTGAAGTCGCAATCGTGGCTTCCCATGTTCTCGCATTGGTGAAGACCTTGGAAGATCGCGCTGTCGAAGCGGATGCAAGTACTCCTCCAGTCAGAATGCCCGGCTACACACATGTACAACATGCGCAACCTGTCTTGCTGTCACATCATTTGCGTGCCCATTCATGGGCGTTACTACGTGACGTCGACAGAATTTCTGATGCACTCGTGCGTCTTGATGTCTCCCCGCTCGGCGCCGGAGCTTTGGCGGGGTCCTCCTTGCCAATCAACCCAGCGCATTCAGCAGAGACAATGGGGTTCTCTTCCACATTTGCCAATTCGCTTGATGCAGTGTCTGATAGGGACTTTGTTGCTGAAATCTTGTTTGCAATTGCGCTTCTGGGCGTCCACCTGTCCCGTATCGGCGAAGAGTGGGTCTTGTGGACCAGTGCAGAGTTCGGATTCGCAGTACTTGATGATGCGTATGCAACTGGATCTTCGATGTTGCCGCAAAAGAAGAATGCAGATATTGCGGAATTGGCTCGTGGAAAGGCTGGTCGACTCATCGGAAACCTCACAGGGCTTCTCGCGATGTTGAAGGGCCTTCCTCTTGCGTACAACAGAGACTTGCAAGAAGACAAAGAACCTCTCTTTGATTCAGTTGATCAGGTACGTCGTGCACTTGTCGCTATCAACGGCATGATCAAGACAGCCACCTTTAAGACGGACAGGATGATTGACGGCGCTGACGCAGAAGCGTTGGTAGCGACAGACCTGGCCGAATGGCTTGTGCACCGGGGAACACCATTTCGCAAGGCGCACTCGATTGTCGGCAAGATTGTGCGTGATTCGATTGCAACAAACGCACCGATGGTTGACATTGTTCGTGGTCATGAATCGTTCGGTCCAGATGCTGTTTCACTCTTCAATCCAGGAGTGTCAGTTGAGCGGCGCCAGTCGCCAGGCGCATCAGGCCCGCTGGCATCGCAAGAACAACGCGCCAGATTGATGGAAGCAATTCGTAGCGCAGAGGCACGTTTAGCATGACCTTTGTTCAAGAGTTCCGCGTGCGTTACAACGAATGCGACATGCAAAATGTTGTTTTCAACGCCAACTATTGGGTATATGCCGATGATGCTGTCGCGCAGTTTGTGCGTCAGGGACTTGCTGATGAACTCGGAAAAGACATCTCTGATGTTGATCTCATCGCGGTGGGTTTCGATTTCATGTTGAAAACAGCAACTGGTACGTGGCACAAAGGCGCCCAATACACAGACATCATTTACGCTGCGTGTTCAGTATCGCGCTGGGGAAATACTTCGTTCGATGTGACAGTTGATATGAGAGTTAAAGGTGAGCAAGTGTTTGACAGCGTCATTACTTATGTCAGCGTGACCCCAGGTGCGCCGCAACCAGCGCCCGTGCCAGATGTAGTTCGTCGAGCGTTGAGCTAGAGCCACTTCATGTTTTGGCCGTGATACCCAATCTCTGCCAAACGAAAGTGACGTGGTTCAGAACTTGATCCGTCGAAGACATCAACTTGAATATCCGCTACCGGTCCAGCTGGCTCCATGCGTGCCCACACTATGGGTGCTGTAGGTGTGGCAGTTTTCCCGGCGTTATAAACAGCCCGCTTCAATCTGTTTTGTGTTTTGGTTCCTAGGTATTGCCACACGATTGAATGAAAAATCAAGGTTGCATGATTGCTTGGCCGTGCAAGCTGCTGAGTAATCCACTCGTCGGCTGATGCATTGTCAACTGCTGGTCGATGAATTTTGGCTATTGCAATTGCACTGCGAAGCCGCTCAAGTCTCAATCGTTGGTCTGGCCAGACAAACGACAACAGGCGAACTTCGTCATCTGGCAGAGCAACATCAATGGGGGATATGTCGCATCCTCGTTTACTGACTGCCGTAGCGCCAATACGTGGCACGTCTGGAGCGTTTGAGAACCAGTCGCCCATAAAGCGAAGTGATGAACTTGGATCACCCATTCGTAATTGTCCGAAGCAGCCGTAGAACTGATCAAAATTTTGATTTAACCCCGCACTTGCACCGATCTCTAAAAGAATAAATTGTTCGACATCAAGGGTGGTCAGCCAGTGGCTCAACATGAGGTGCACCACGCTTCGTCCAACCTCGTTGGTCTGCACCTGAGTGGCTAAACCTGCTTCAACATCTACAAGGTGATCGCGCATATACCCAATGAAATCAGCCGAAAAATCCTCGCCAGGCTTGCCGCCGACACTCGGATAATGACGCGCAAGTCGCTCGTCTTTTCCCTGCAACACCACTCGATGAATAGCACCAGCGAGACGAAGCGGCACGGCATCGTGTATTGGACGAAGACTGCGACCCGCAAGAAGTGCGTACGTGCGTCCACCATCGGCATAGTCGGCTGCTAAGTCCGTAAAGAGTCTGCTGTACATGGCCGAACCCAACGTCCTGCACGACTCAGCTTGCTGTAGGAGCGCCCGCAGCATCTCGTCACCGTCAAACAAACTCAAATTTCCTGGTGATATAGACGACGAACTGATGAATCGATATTAGTGCAGGCCGCAATGGTGTAGCCGTGTAAGACTTTGTGCGTGACTTCTTCTGGCCTCTTTTCTGACCTCTCCGCACGTGGGCTCATTCATGACTCCACTAATGCCTCGGCGCTGTCTACGAGACTCGATGCAAGCCCAATCGGCGTCTATGTCGGTTTCGATCCAACTGCAGATTCATTACACGTCGGACACCTTCTTGGTCAATTGACATTGCGTCGTTTTCAACTCGCTGGCCATCGTCCGTTTCCGCTTGCGGGTGGTGCCACCGGAATGGTCGGAGATCCATCCGGAAAAAGCGAAGAGCGAAACCTGCTTGACCGTGAAACCCTTGAACATAATGTGTCGCAAATCAAGAATCAGTTGTCGCGCTTGCTTGATTTTTCTCCTGGTGCAAGTACAGCGACACTTGTAAATAATGCTGACTGGACTGCTGGTATTAGCGCTCTGGACTTCTTGCGCGATGTTGGCAAATACATCACCGTCAATCAAATGATGGCAAAAGAATCTGTGAAGAATCGTTTGAACTCAGAGAATGGTTTGTCATATACAGAGTTCAGTTACATGTTGTTACAAGCCAATGATTTCAGGCATCTTTGCACTACTCATGATGTTGAATTACAAATGGGCGGTTCTGATCAGTGGGGGAATATCACTGCAGGAATTGATCTCATTCGTAAGTCGTTGTCACGTAGTGCGTTCGGTGCAACATGGCCGCTTGTTACAAAAAGTGACGGTACAAAATTTGGAAAAACAGCAGACGGTGCAGTGTGGCTTGATGCGCAACGTACATCCCCGTATCAATTCAGACAGTTCTGGGTGCAGATGGCAGATGCAGATGTTGTGAAGTACTTGCCGCAGTTTTCACTTGCATCAATGACAGAAATTTCGTCATTGCTTGAAACACATTTGTCAGATCCTGGTAAACGAATTGCCCAACGCACGCTTGCTACAGAACTCACTGTGTTGGTTCATGGCGCAGATGCATTACGCGATGCAGAAGCCGCAGCAGAAATTTTGTTTGGGGGAGACCCAAATGGTGCAACTCGCGAAGCGTTGCAGACCATTGCAGCAGAGGTGGCGAACACCGTTGTGACTCGTGAAGATTTAGACGATGTTTTTGGTCTTCTGGCCCGATCCGGAATTGTCAGCAGTACCAGTGACGCGCGTCGATCAGTCGAACAGGGCGGAATCTCGGTCAATGGACAGACCCTCGAGAAGGGCGAAACCCTAGCCAGCAAAGGGATTCTGCATGATCGTTGGGTTTTGGTTCGTAAAGGCAAGACCACCTTTCACGTGCTAACACTGGCCTAAAACGGTCGGTTGTCCACAGATATAGACCCCTCCGGATTTCTCTGAAACCCGTGTTGGAAGTGGGTCTGGTGCGCCGTTAGCATTGCAACTCGCCCCTCTAACGCGCATGCGTGTTTCTGGGGGTCGGTATCACTGCCTTTCGAGGTACATGCCGAGAGCATCAGCTCCTTGAAAACAGAAGAGAAGACTGAACAACAGTGCGGGCAGTAAGGCGACTTCGGTCGTCGATATTGCCTGTCAATTCGAGATGGATTCCAATCCATCTCACAAACAAAAAAAAACAATAAGTTAGGAACTGGGTCTTTGGGGTTATTCCCCCCGAGGCCCACGGACTTTCCAGAACGATCCCGATGCAAATCGGTAGTTCTTGACGGAGAGTTTGATCCTGGCTCAGGACGAACGCTGGCGGCGGGCTTAACACATGCAAGTCGAACGAGGTCCATCTTGTAGCAATACAAGTGAAGATCTAGTGGCGAACGGGTGAGGAACACGTGAGAAATTTGCCCCGAACTTTGGGATAACAGTTGGAAACGACTGCTAATACCGAATGCCGTTATGAAGTGGCATCACTTTGTAACGAAAGAATTTCGGTTCGGGAGAATCTCGCGGCCTATCAGCTTGTTGGTGAGGTAACGGCTCACCAAGGCTACGACGGGTAGCTGGTCTGAGAGGATGATCAGCCACACTGGGACTGAGACACGGCCCAGACTCCTACGGGAGGCAGCAGTGGGGAATCTTGTGCAATGGACGAAAGTCTGACACAGCCACGCCGCGTGCGGGAAGAAGGCCTTCGGGTTGTAAACCGCTTTCAGCAGGAACGAAAATGACGGTACCTGCAGAAGAAGGAGCGGCCAACTACGTGCCAGCAGCCGCGGTGACACGTAGGCTCCAAGCGTTGTCCGGATTTATTGGGCGTAAAGAGCTCGTAGGCGGTTCAGCAAGTCGGGTGTGAAAACTCTGGGCTCAACCCAGAGCCTGCACCCGAAACTGCTGTGACTAGAGTTCGGTAGGGGAGTGGGGAATTCCTAGTGTAGCGGTGAAATGCGCAGATATTAGGAGGAACACCGATGGCGAAGGCACCACTCTGGGCCGAAACTGACGCTGAGGAGCGAAAGCGTGGGTAGCAAACAGGATTAGATACCCTGGTAGTCCACGCCGTAAACGATGGGCACTAGGTGTGGGTCTCTAACCAACGAGATCCGCGCCGTCGCTAACGCATTAAGTGCCCCGCCTGGGGAGTACGGTCGCAAGACTAAAACTCAAAGGAATTGACGGGGGCCCGCACAAGCAGCGGAGCGTGTTGCTTAATTCGATGCTACGCGAAAAACCTTACCTAGGTTTGACATGTATGGAATAGCAACAGAGATGTTGTGTCCTTCGGGGCCATACACAGGTGGTGCATGGCTGTCGTCAGCTCGTGTCGTGAGATGTTGGGTTAAGTCCCGCAACGAGCGCAACCCTTATTCTATGTTGCCAGCACGTAATGGTGGGGACTCGTAGGAGACTGCCGGGGTCAACTCGGAGGAAGGTGGGGATGACGTCAAGTCATCATGCCCCTTATGTCTAGGGCTGCAAACACGCTACAATGGCCGGTACAAAGGGCTGCGAAACCGCGAGGTTTAGCGAATCCCATAAAGCCGGTCTCAGTTCGGATTGGAGGCTGCAACTCGCCTCCATGAAGCTGGAGTTGCTAGTAATCCCGGATCAGCACGCCGGGGTGAATACGTTCCCGGGCCTTGTACACACCGCCCGTCACACCACGAAAGTCGGTAACACCCGAAGCCGGTGGCCTAACCGTAAGGAAGGAGCCGTC
>JBBANI010000015.1:36077-37229 GCA_040402015.1 Ilumatobacteraceae bacterium | reverse complement strand
CGTGCTGCGTACGATGCAGACCTCATTCGACCACGCGAATTCATTGGTGATGCAATCGGAGCAGTGAAGTTCCGTCTATTTGGCTCGAGCGATAACTCAAGTACCAGCGTGCGCGATCGAATCTTGTCTGCAGCTGGCGGTGCTAAACAAACTGATTTATTGGCACTTAACGAAATAGTTCTGCCTGAACTTCTTGGTCTTATTCGACCAGAGGCGCGCGCATTACTTGAACAGCACCATGCCGCTGGCCGCGAAACATGGATTGTTTCAGCATCTCCTGTTGAAATTGTTGAACCACTCGCCATTGCACTTGAGATGACCGGCGGCATTGGCACACGCGGTGAAGTTGATAACGGTGTCTACACAGGTCGCCTTGCTGGCCCATTCTGTTACGGGCCAGGTAAAGCAGAAGCTATTGCAGCCATTGCGGCGGAGCGCAACATCAACCTTGCTGATTCGTGGTCGTATTCAGATTCCATGAGCGATATTCCCATGATGGAAATAGTTGGAAATGCAGTTGCTGTTAACCCTGATGCACAATTGTCTGCACTTGCTCGTTCACGCGGATGGCCAATAGTTGTGTTTGCTCAACGATCAAAGATGTTGGCGCGACGAACAACAACAATCACTGCTGCTCTTATCGGTATGGCAATTACGTACTCGCTAGGCGCACGCAGCAGCAGACGTTCTTAATCTGCACTCATCGGTGACAAAGCCAATTGACGGCTCATTGCAACAACATTGCCAGCAGAGTCCCACATCACGCCATCTTCTTCCCAGTAACCACCTTGCGTAAGGGCACTGGTGAACTCACAAACAATTGGTCCTGGCACAGGCACTCCACGCACATGCACAGTGAATTCAATGGTGGGTACCCAGCCCTTCATACCGAACAAGTTGAAGGTAACGGGTGGGAATGCATCAGCGGCCAACAGCAATGACAACGTGTCAACAGGTCGACCATCTTTGAATGCGAAGTATCCGCGAACACGTGCAATTCCAGAGGGTTCATTTGTTGCAAAGCTCACATCATCCGGGTGAAGACGCATATCAAGGCGTGAGCCAAGGCCCGGTTTCATATCGGGGCTTGCCGGACGAGTAGGACAATCCTCAAACGCCACCATCTCTGGGCGAACCAATGTGTTCGACTGT
>JBBANI010000015.1:3118-35977 GCA_040402015.1 Ilumatobacteraceae bacterium | reverse complement strand
CCGCCATTTGCATTGCCATTGATATCCCACCGATCTTCAACTGGTGTGTCGTACACACCATTGCCAAGTGGGGTGGGGTGTGTGGCGTGGTCGAACTCAAAAGACATTTGTACGAGGTTACGAAGTAATTGTCGTAATAAACGAACCGACGACAAGAAGCGTGGTGGCGTAGCCTGTCTAGGTGGCCAAGTACTACCTCACCACTCCGATTTATTACGTCAACGCGCAACCACATCTTGGTCACGCGTATACGACCATTATTGCTGACGCATTAGCAAGGTGGCACCGCCTTCTGGGTGACGATGTTCATTTCCTCACCGGCACAGATGAGCACGGCCTCAAGATTCAACAAGCCGCTGAGGCTGCAGGCACTTCACCACAAGAATTCACAGATTCCATTGCGCCGCTATTTCAACAGGCGTGGGAACGACTGAACATCTCAAATGATGACTTCATTCGCACTACCGAAGCGCGACACAAAGTCGGTGTACAAAAGCTGCTGCAGGCTTGTTTTGATGCTGGAGATATTGAACTCGACAAATACAGCGGTTTGTACTGCGTTCCCTGTGAGGCGTATTACACAGAAGACGACCTTGATGGGGAAAACTGCCCCATTCACAAGCGACCAGTGCAACACGTAGAAGAAGAGAACTACTTCTTTCGCTTGTCTCGCTTTGAACAACGCCTTATTGATTGGTATTCATCACACCCGAGCGCAGTAGTGCCAGAACACCGTGTGAATGAAGTACTCGGATTCATCAAACAAGGTCTACAAGATTTCTCTGTCAGCAGAAAAACGCTCACGTGGGGTATTCCCCTTCCGTTCGACCCATCACACGTTGCCTATGTGTGGTTTGACGCACTTGCTAACTACATCACCGCAATCGGTTACGGCTCTGACGATGAAATGTTCAACAAATGGTGGCCCGTTGATCACCATCTCATCGGAAAAGACATCATTCGTTTCCACAATGTGTACTGGCCTGCCATGTTAATGTCAGCGGGCATTGAACCACCAACTGGCTATGCAGTCGGCGGATGGCTTCTTGTTGGCGGAGAAAAGATGTCGAAGACATCAGGCAATGTGGTGAACCCTCTTGACCTTGTTGACGAATTCGGTGTTGATGGTTTCCGTTACTACGTACTTAGTGATACGTCATACGGCAACGATGGTGACTTCACATACGAAGGTCTTGTTTCTCGCTACAACTCAGACCTTGCAAACAACCTTGGAAACCTTGCGGCACGCATTGCGTCGGTTGTTGATAAAAAGTGTGCTGGTCTTGGTACCGCACCAAACCCAGACAGCCCACTGGCTGCATCTGCCAAAGACGCTGTTGCCGAAACGTCTGCATGTTGGCACTTAGTGCAGCCAAGTCGCGCACTTGAAGCAACATGGTCTCTCATTCGTGCCACTAATGCACATCTTGAGAATCACGAACCATGGAAAGCAGAGCCAAGCGATCTGTTGAACACTGTGATGGGTGATGCACTCGAGGCTTTACGCATCGTCACATTGCTTGCGTTTCCAGCTATTCCTGACACTGCTCGTGAAATTTGGCGCCGCATCGGTATGACAACAGACATTGAACAATGCCGCATTCCTGTCGATACTGAATGGGGTCTGTACCGCGCCGGTTCTCCTGTTGAAAAAGGAACACCGCTCTTTCCTCGACGCACCATCGCATGAGCACCACCATCACCGGATGGACAGATACGCACTGTCATATCCACGACGACAAAATGACCTCAGTGCCTGCCGAAAGTTTGCAACGAGCACGTGATGCCGGAGTCGAACGCTTCGTAGTTATCGGCACCGATGCTTCAACGTGTGAGCAAGCAATCGCTATTGCATCGCAACACGATGATGTGTGGGCAACAGTGGGGCTACACCCTCACGACGCAACGCAAGGCACAGATTCAATACTTCCGTACATCACTCAACCACGCGTTGTTGCCATTGGTGAATGCGGTCTTGATTACTACTACGAACATTCTCCGCGCGATATACAGATGCGCGTCTTTGCAGAACAGATTGCACTTGCAAAACAACATGACCTCACGTTGGTAATCCACACCCGTGATGCGTGGGAAGACACCTATGCGGTGCTTGATGCAGAGGGAATACCCCAGAACACCATCATTCATTGCTTTTCTGGTGGCCCAAACGAGGCACAGGAGTGCCTTAACCGCGGTGCCTATTTGTCATTCAGTGGAATCGTGACTTTCAAGACCGCACATGAACTACGAGAGGCCGCGTTGCTGTGCCCTCTTGACAAAATTCTCATCGAAACAGACAGCCCGTTCTTGGCACCGATTCCGCACAGAGGCCGCCCTAACGAGCCAGCCCATGTAGGACTTGTTGGCACCGCCATTGCAGATCTTCGCGGGCTAGACGTGGCTGAGTTTGCATCAATTACCTCGGCGAATGCTCTCGCAGCATTTCCTCGCATACATTCGTAGGCACATGGATATCTCTCCCGTCGACAAAAACCGCATGACAGTGGCCATGGTTGCCACAGCCATTTTCCTTGCTGTGGCATTTATGGCATCAGGGAACTCTGGCAATGAAACTGTCACAACGGTCGCAGATGTCACGTCTACTACCTACGACCTTGGCCTCGGACTTGATTCAAATGTTGATGCACCTGCCAACCTTGATGGCCCCGTCAGTGCTGACCCAAACGGGCAAGGTCAGATTGCGTACCCCGCTGACAACTCAGGTCGCATGGTGCGCGGCAATGCCACCTACAAACGCTTGCCAGATTCAGTGAAGAACGGTTGCTCAACCACTCTTGTTCCGCTTGGCGCCACTATCACTGTCTTGAATTTGAACAATGGACGAAAAGCTACTTGCATCAATATCAATATCGGCCCCATGTCTGGCTCGTTTGACATCACATTGAATACCGCGGTGTTCGAAGCAATTGCCGAACTCGTTGATGCACCACTTCCAGTGGAGCTGACCTGGTGACGCTTTCACGCACTGATGCTTCACACCAATTAGATGGTGCCGGTTTACGAGCGAAGCGCGCGCTGGGACAAAACTTTGTTGTCGATGCAAATACCGTGCGACGCATTGCGCGCCTTGCAGATGTTGAAAATCACCCGCACGTTTTAGAAATTGGCGCTGGTCTCGGATCACTCACTCTTGCACTAGCTGAAGTTGCAACTGGCGTCACTGCAATAGAAGTTGATGAAGCACTGTTGCCACTTCTTAATGAAAACGTTGGCGAGCTTGCCAATGTCACAGTGGTTCACGCCGATGCCATGCAACTCGATTGGCCAGCACTGCTTGGCGATCACACCGATTGGGTGATGGTCGCAAACCTTCCGTACAACGTGGCTACTCCACTTATTGCTGACGTTCTTGACTTTGTTCCGCAGGTGTCACGCCTGTTGGTGATGGTGCAAAAAGAAGTTGCTGACCGATTTGCAGCATCGCCCTCCACTAGTGCATACGGCGCACTCAGTGTGAAAGTTGCGTTCCATGCAACAGCTCGTGTCGTCGGACAGGTTCCAGCCTCCGTGTTTTTACCGCGACCCAATGTTGAATCATCGCTAGTGGAAATCACACGCCGCACTACTCCGCTTGATGCCTCGGTTGATAAAACAAAACTCTTTGCACTGGTCCGAATGGGCTTTGCAAAGCGGCGCAAGATGCTTCGTGGTTCTTTAGCTGGCAGTGTGGAAGCACATCACTTTGAGGCAGCAAACATTGCTCCAACTGCACGCGCCGAAGAACTTTCCGTTCACGACTGGTTGCGACTCGCACACATTCTGGAAGACAGTCACAAGTGACCAAGATCATCGCGCCCGCCAAACTCACGTTGTCTCTCGTGATCACTGGTGTTCGTAGCGATGGCTTTCATCTCATCGAAGCTGAAATGGTGTCACTCGACATCGCAGACATCATCGACATCACTGAGGCCGCAACAACCACACTCACTATGTCTGGTCCATATGCAATCGGAGTTCCTACTGATGAAACAAATCTTGTATCTCGGGCGCTCGTTCTTGCGGGCCGCACAGCGCGGGTTCACATTGAAAAAAACATTCCCCACGGAGGTGGTCTTGGGGGTGGCTCAACAGACGCAGCCGCTGTGTTGAAGTGGGCGGAGTGGTCTGATGTGTCCGCAACAGCACGACTTGGTGCAGACATTCCGTTTTGTTTTATTGGTGGTCGGGCACTTGTCACAGGGATCGGAGAAATAGTCACTCCGTTGCCCCACGCAGACAGGAACGTCACCCTGTTTCTTCCGCCAATATCAGTATCCACACCCGCCGTGTACCGCGAATGGGACGCCATGGGCGGGCCAATAGGGCCACATGGAAACGATCTTGAACCTGCTGCAGTCAGCGCATTTCCCGATTTAGGAATCTGGCGCGATCGCGTTGAATCGGCCATCGGATCAACACTTCACCTGGCGGGTTCTGGCAGCACTTGGTTTGCGGACGGCCATGTACACCAAGGGTTAGATCAGATACCTGACGTCCAGGTGGTCTACGCAACAACCCGCCCCTGAGGGACCGAGAAGTAACGGACTTCTAGTTAGAAATGTTTATTTGCGGCGCTGGTGGCGTGTGCGGCGAAGCATTTTTTTGTGCTTCTTCTTGCGCATGCGCTTGCGGCGCTTCTTGATCAGCGAACTCATAAGGCATATGAACCTATCGGGACAATGACGAAAACAAAAATCCCGATACCGTATTGCGCACGGTCCGGGGTCGTTCAAAGGCAGGACAACGGGTTTTGATCCCGTGAATAGGGGTTCGAGTCCTCTCCCCGGAACAAAATGACAAGCAGTCGAGCCACGAAGTGACAGCCACTCAATTGCCTCCGGGCGGGGTCTGCGCCATCATCCTTGCCGCCGGCGAAGGCTCACGCATGAAGTCAGATCTTCCGAAGCCATTGCACGAAGTATGTGGCAGATCCATGGTGATGCATGTTGTGCACTCACTTGAATCAATCTCACTTGTTGCAACTGTCGTTGTTGTCGGTCATCGCGCATCTGAAGTAACAGCACATGTGCAACACAACGCACCCGAGTGGGCCCGCATTCAATTTGCGACACAACATGACCAGAACGGCACAGGCGACGCAGCAGCAGTTGGCCTTACTGGATTGTCTACAGATATCAGTTCGAATACTTCTGCCGTGTTGGTAATGCCAGGTGATACGCCGTTACTGACATCGCACACCATCAATCGACTCATCACAGAACACACTGCCTCTGAAAATGCAGCCACTGTTCTGACGGCCGTTCTCGACGACCCCGCCGGATACGGCCGCATCGTACGAGATTCCAATGGAAACGTTGTCAGCATTGTTGAGCACAGAGATGCACTACCCGATGAACTGAATATTCGCGAGATCAACACAGGCATCTACCTTTTTGATTTCGAATTGTTTGGTCCAGCACTCAAAGGAATCGGCACGAATAACAGCCAAGCCGAGTACTACCTCACCGATGTCGTAGCACTACTGGCATCGGCTGGCCACCCTGTTGGATCAGTCATTGCACCAGCTGAAGAGACTGCCGGAGTCAATGACCCACTGCAATTAGTAGAGGCTGAGCTAGAAATGCTCAGGCGAAACGCGGCCCGCTGATTCGTCCAGCATGCGAAGATGCTCAGGCGGCTTGCGTGTTCTACCATTGGCTCATATGAACGCGCGGTCGATGGAGAAGGTCACTACGAAGAGACTGTCGCTGTACACGGGTCGAACACACCCGTCTCTTGCTCAAGAAGTTGCAGAACACCTCGGCATCACTCTTGGGGACGCCAACATCGTTGAATTCGCTAACGGCGAAATTCGCCCACGGTTTACCGACAGCATTCGCGGCGGAGATGTTTTCATCATGCAGTCGCACTTCGGAACTGATGCAGGTTCCATCAACGACTCAATCATGGAACAACTCATCATGATCGATGCCGCACAACGTGCATCGGCAAAGCGCATCACTGCAGTATGCCCGTTCTACGGATACGCACGCCAAGATCGCAAAGCAGAAGGTCGTGAACCAATTACTGCTCGACTCATCGCTGACTTGTTCAAAGCAGCAGGAGCAACGCGCATGGTGTCACTCGACCTTCACAGCGGTCAGATTCAGGGTTTCTTTTCAGGCCCGGTTGACCACCTCACGGCACTTCCCGTACTCGAGCGTTACGTACGCGAACATGCGCCAGAAGATCTCGTCATTGTGTCGCCAGATGCTGGTCGCGTAAAGGTTGCCGAGCGTTTCGCACAGCACTTATCAGACCGCAATGCAGATGTTGCTTTCATTAATAAGCGCCGACCAAAGGGCACGACCAATGTTGCCATTGCAAAAGAAGTCATTGGTGATGTTGACGGACGCCTGTGCATCCTCACCGATGACATGATCGATACTGGCGGCACCATCGTGTCGGCGGCTGAATTGTTGCTCGAGCGCGGCGCAAAGGAAGTCTGGGCAATGGCCACACACGGCGTCCTGTCGGGTCCTGCCGTTGAGCGTCTGACAAAGTCCCCCATCTCACGAGTTGTCCTGACAAACACCTTGCCCCTGTCAGCTGAGAAGCATTTCGACAAGGTGGAAGTACTCTCGGTCGCAAAAATCATCGCTGATGCACTTGCTGCAGTCTTTGACGAGACCAGCGTGTCAGAACTCTTCGACGGCGAAAACCAGTCGTAAATAGCCCCGGCGGGCAGAAAAACCCGCCACCAACAGTTCGCCCCCTGTGGCAGTAGCCGGTTCAGGTCATAGACTTCTAAGCCGTGTCGAATACAGCAACTCTCTCAGCCGAAGCCGGTCGTGTAACCGGAAGCCCAGCATCGCGTCGTCTGCGTGCGGCCGATCGCATTCCTGGCATCCTTTATGGCCATGGCATGACACCTGTCATCTTGTCAGTTGCTCGTCGTGACCTTCGCGTTGCATTGTCAGGTCCTGCAGGTCAGAACACCATTTTGAACTTGTCCGTTGACGGTTCGTCATACAACGCCGTGGTGAAAGAGATGCAGCGTCACCCCGTTCGCCGCAATGTCAGCCACATCGACTTCGTACAGATCAACCTCACAGAAGAAATCGTCATGCACGTTCCAGTTCACCTTTCAGGTGTTGCAAAAGCAGTTGTTGCTGCTGGTGGGCTTGTTGACGCAGCAGTTGACTCGATTGAAGTTCGTACTACTCCTGCAAATGTTCCGAACGAAATCATTATTGACATCACAAACCTCACCCCTGAATCCGTCATTCACTTGGCTGACATCAAGTTGCCTGCAGGTGTTGTTGCAGTTGGCGATCCAGACATGCTCATTGCAACAGTTCTGATGTCACGAGGTTCCACCTCTGATGCAGCAGCGGCAGCAGCAGCTGGCGATGCAGCAGCAGGCGAAGCAGCTGCCGAAACCAGCAACTAAGTCGCGACTCACGGGTCGTTTCTTACTTTTACACCATGTTGCGCCGATCGGCTTCCCGACAAGGCGACATGGAACGCATACTCATTGTCGGTCTCGGCAATCCTGGCAAGAAATATGCACGCACTCGACACAATGTTGGTACTGATGCAATTGAAGTTCTTGCAAAACGCCTTGGAGTTTCGCTCAAAGTAGGTCGCGACCGAGCACAAATTGCAGAAACCCGTATCAACGGCCATGCAGTTGTCCTTGCAATTCCAACCACGTACATGAATGACTCTGGTGAGGCCGTCGGTCCACTAGCGCGTCGTTACAAAATTGATAATCCTGAACACATCATTGTTGTCCATGACGAACTTGATCTCGAGCCAGGCATTCTTCGTCTCAAAGTTGGCGGTGGGCTGGCCGGACACAACGGACTGAAATCAATTTCTTCGCACCTTCACACCGATGATTACGTACGAGTACGCATCGGAGTTGGTAAACCATCATCGAAAGATGTCGGAGTTGACCATGTCTTGTCATCTATTCCCACAGCAGAGCGTCGCGTTCTTGACGTAGCCGTTGAGGTCGCTGTTGACTCAATTGAGAGCATCATTTCAGGCGGAATTGCAGCTGCAATGCAGGACTTCAACGGACGGTGAGCACTTCTTCTCATCCACCGCATCCACTTGGTACCCTCGCGACACAGGTAGCAAACGAGCCAGGCATCGATGCAATTGCAGGCCAGCGAGATGCAGTTCTTGCAGTCCCTGAAGTTGCACGAGCAACTGTTCTTGCAGCTCTCGTCAACAACACAACCCGTCGCCCGATTGTCATTGCAACCCCCACTGGGACAATGGCACAATCAATTGCAGAAGATCTCGCAGCGTTTCTCGGCTCTGATGCAATTGAGTTTTTCCCATCGTGGGAAACACTCCCCTTCGAACGTGTTAGCCCAGCAGTTCTCACAATGGGTTCACGCATGCGAACCATGTGGCGAATGCGTCAGGGTAAGAATGCCCCGTCTGTCATCGTTGCAGGCACACGGGCGTTATTGCAGAAGCTTGCTCCGGGTTCCACCACGCTTGAGCCTATTCACATTGCTGTTGGCAGCACCCTCAACATTGATGCACTCTGCGAACAGCTGGTGCATTGCGGATATCGCAGAGAGACCATCGTGGAACATCGCGGAGAGTTTGCGCGCCGTGGTGCCATTGTTGATATTTTCCCCAGCACCGACGACGAACCAATCCGTGTCGACATGTGGGGAGATGACGTTGAGCGTCTCACTCACTTCACTGTGGCTGATCAGCGCAGTACCGACGACATCACTTCGATTGAAATTTTCCCTGCACGAGAATTGCTGTACGTAGACGGAGTGCAAGATCGTGCACATGAAATGATTGCCGCAGAGCCATGGGGTCGCGAGCAATGGGAACGCTTGTCAGAGGGGCAAATATTTGACGGCATGGAAAGTTGGCTTCCGTGGCTCACTGAGTCTGATGACTTACTGACAGATCACCTTGGCGATGATGCATTGGTCATCATGGTGGAACCACGACGAATGGGTGAACGTGCTCGTGACCTTCTGGCTGAAGAAGATGATCTCGCAAAAGCATTGGCCGCTTCCTGGGCACGCGATGAAAATGTGTCATTTCCGCGACTACATGTTGAAGCTGATCGTATTTTCTCTAGCAGCAACCGCACCCCCACCATCTCCTTGATTCCCACAGCGGAATCAGTTGATGGTCCCGCGGTGCCGGCGTCTGGCTGGGGACCCATTGTTCATGACCCCGCTTCGTTCGTTCGCCGTATCAACGAAATGCTCAGTGAAAAGTGGAGCATTGTCGTTACAGCAGAAACTCCTGAATCAATTCCGCGATTAGTTGACATGATGCGTGGTCACGGAATTGACTTCACAGCTACCAATGACGCAAAGAAGATCGCCACTCCAGGTGCATGGGTTACCTTTGCTCCACAATCACGCGGTGCATCTCTTCCGAATTCGCGTGTCGCAATTATTTGTGAGGCTGATCTCAGTGGTCGCCGCCGCACCCGTTCATCACGACACACCCAAGCACGTTCATCTGGCACAGTCTTTGAAGACTTGCAACCCGGCGGATACGTGGTGCATGCGCATCACGGAGTCGGCAAGTACGAAGGCATGGTCAAGCGCTCCATTGGTGGCGTCGAACGTGACTATCTACTCATCGCATACAAAGGCGGCGACAAGCTCTACGTTCCGACCGAACAAATTGGGGTCATTCGCCAATACGTCGGCGGCGAAGCGCCCACGTTGCATCGTATGGGCGGTTCAGACTTTGCCCGAGCAAAGTCACGGGTGCGCTCTGCTGTTCGTGAAGTTGCACAAGAACTGGTGTTGCTATATCAGCGGCGTGTTTCAGCAGTCGGTCATGCGTTTCCACCCGACACCCCATGGCAATCAGAGATGGAAAATGCGTTTCCATTCATTGAAACCCCTGATCAATTAGATGCAATTGTGGCAATCAAGACCGACATGGAAAGCGAAGTGCCCATGGACCGTTTGCTGTGCGGCGATGTTGGCTTCGGAAAAACAGAAGTTGCTGTGCGTGCAACATTCAAAGCAATTCAAGATGGCAAACAAGTAGCCGTACTAGTACCCACCACTCTCCTCGCCACACAGCACGGCAATACATTTTCAGAACGATTTGCGGGCTACCCCATCAAAGTTGAAGTGCTCTCTCGTTTTCTTACCAATGCCGAAGCAAAAAAAGTTGTAGCTGGCTTGAAGTCTGGCGAGATTGATTGTGTCATCGGGACTCACCGTCTCTTGCAGGACAGCATTGAATTCAAAAATCTTGGACTTCTTATCGTCGACGAAGAACAACGATTCGGCGTGCAACACAAAGAAGCTATGAAGCGCATGAAGACAAACGTGGATGTGTTGTCAATGTCGGCAACACCGATTCCGCGAACACTTGAAATGAGCCTCGTCGGAATTCGCGATTTGTCTCTTTTGCAGACTCCCCCCGCAGACCGTCAGCCGATTCTTACTTTTGTGGGTGAACAAAGCGAACAAGTCGCAATTGAAGCAATTCGTCGCGAACTACTTCGCGAGGGCCAGGTGTTCTGGGTGCACAACCGTGTGCAATCCATTGAAGAACGAGCAGCAGAAATTCGTGAATGGGTTCCAGAAGCCCGTGTTGCAGTTGCCCACGGCCAAATGGATGAAGCGAACCTTGAACAAATTGTTCTTGACTTCTGGGAAGGCAACTTCGACGTGTTGGTGTGCACCACCATTATTGAAAGCGGCATCGACATGCCAACTGTTAACACTCTTGTTGTCGAACGAGCCGACTTACTTGGTCTCGGACAAATGCATCAATTACGTGGACGTGTTGGACGCAGTGGACATCGTGCATATGCCTACCTTTTTCATCCGCGCGACAAGGTTCTGTCACATGAGGCATACGAACGCCTGCGCACCATTGGTGAATCAACTGACTTGGGAAGCGGATTCAAAATCGCCATGCGCGACCTGGAAATTCGCGGAGCCGGAAATCTTCTGGGGGAATCGCAAAGTGGTCACATCGCTGCAGTCGGCTATGACTTGTACTGCCAACTTGTCACCGAAGCCGTATCTGAGATGAAGGGCGAGTTCGTTGCCGACGATGCCGAGATCAAAGTTGACATCACGATTGACGCCCATCTTCCCGATGACTATGTACCAAGCCAAGACCTGCGCCTTGAGGCGTACCGACGACTCGCCACCGTGCGTACGTCTGAAGAATTGGCCGATATCGAAACTGAATGGCGAGATCGTTTCGGGCCGTTGCCAGAACCAGCTCAGGCCCTCATTTCGGTCGGAGCACTGCGCGTCGAATGTCTGCGCCTCGGAATCACAGAGATTGTCACCAACGCAAACACCATCCGGATTTCCCCAATAAAACTTCGAGCTAGCCAGACCATGACACTGCGACGCCTCGCATCAGTGGCCGTCTATAAAGAGGAGCCAGGCTTCATTTCCCTACCCGTTCCTCGTGGGGCAAATCCTGCCGTGACGGTCATCGCATTGTTGCAAGGGCTTTTTGACTCCTCAGGCGACTAAGGTTTCTCTGTGATTAAGAGCCCCCGTACTTCCCGTTTCGCCACTGCACTAGCAGCAACTTGCCTTCTCGGCCTGACTGCCTGCGGCAGCGTGTCATCATCGTCAGACGCATTCAGTGTCAATGGCACCAGATACCCACAGGACGACTTCAACAAGTTGTCAGAGGTATTGATTACTGCCGGACAATTCTCCGCCTTCAACGGCAAGATCAAAGCAGCAGATGCGATTGTCGTGTTGCGTACCCTCATTCGATACGAAGCATTTCTTCAATTCACGAAAGATAACGACGTGAAAATTCTTGAGGCTGACAAAGCTGAAGTTCTAAAGAATGCCAATTCAGACGCAAAATTCCCGTCATACCCGAAGCCCCTCCAAGACGTATTGATTAATTTCAACGTTGCCGATGTCACTCTCAAAAAGATGGCTCCACCCGCAATTGGCGAGATTGAAAAACTGTATTCAGATTCACCTGCAAAAGCTGGAGTTCTGTGCCTCAGTCACATCCTGGTCAAAACAGAAGCAGAAGCACGGACAGTCCTCGCAGACCTCAAATCAGGTACCAAGTTCGCAGATGAAGCAGCTAAGAAGTCCATCGAACCAGGCGCTGATAAGTCAGGTGGCTCATTGGCAAGTGGCAATCAGCCGTGCCAAGCGCTCGCAAACTTGCAAACTTCTTTCGACAAAGATTTCATGATCGGTGCAGTTGCTGCAAAACCTGGTGTGCCCACCGGACCAGTGAAAAGCTCATTTGGATATCACATCATTTTGAATGCGCCATTTGCTGACGTGAAAGATTCTGTTGCAACTGTTATCGCCGAAAACCCTGGCGCCACTCTTCTTGCTGGCTACATGTCAACAACTGACATCAAAGTCAATTCCACATATGGAGTTTGGAACGGCGCAACCGCCACCATTAGCTAATGCCACGCATCGTTGTCATCGGTCTCGGGCCAGGTAATCCAGGTCTTATCACTGCTGACACTCTCGCTGCAATCAACTCCATTTCTGTGCGCTTCCTGCGCACGATTCATCACCCATCGGCGCACGTAGTAACTGACGCAACGTCGTTCGACCATCTGTATGACAGTGCCCCATCATTCGACGACGTGTACCGAGACATTGCACTCGCGTTGGTCGAGGCGGCTAAACAACACGGCGAGGTGTTATACGCAGTTCCTGGTTCACCAACGGTGCTTGAAAAGTCAGTTGCTTATTTACGCGCACGCAACGACATCGAACTCGTCATTCTTCCCGCAGTTTCTTTTTTGGAAGATGTGTGGAGAGCACTGAACATTGACCCCATTGAAGTCGGTGTCCGGCTGCTTGATGGTCATGTTTTTGCTCAAGCCGCTGCAGGAATTTCGGGACCAATGTTGGTGGCTCACACACATGCCAATTGGGTGTTGTCCGACATCAAATTGTCTATTGATGACCCAGACCCAGAGACCGAAGTCATCTTGCTGCACCATCTCGGTCTTGCCGATGAGCAAATTACCCACACGACGTGGAGCAATATGGATCGAACTCTTGAAGCTGACCATCTCACCTCTATGTACATTCCGCATCTAGGAACACCGGTGGCCCATGAGTTGGCGCAGTTTCACGAACTAGCGCGCACCTTGCGCAAAGAATGCCCATGGGATGCCGAACAAACTCATCAAACATTGGTGCGCTACCTCATTGAAGAAACGTACGAAGTTGTTGATGCCATCTCTCGATTGAATGAGGACGACCCGTCAACCGATGTTGATCTCATTGAAGAATTGGGTGACTTGTTATATCAAGTTGAGTTCCATGCCGCAATTGCAGAAGAACAAGGCCGCTTCACCATGGCTGATGTTGCACGTACAGCTCACGACAAATTGGTGTCACGGCATCCACATGTTTTCTCAGACGTTGTTGTCAATTCGTCGCAAGATGTTGAGAATAATTGGGAAGCCATTAAGAAAGCTGAAAAGCCAGAGCGTTCTGGCCCCTTCGATGGTGTCGTCGCAGCAGCACCAGCATTATCATTTGCTACCAAAGTGCAGCAACGCGCTTCCCGAGTCGGATTTGATTGGGCTAATTCGGATGGACCATTAGAAAAAGTTGCTGAGGAACTACAAGAGGTGCATAACGCCATCGGCATCGGTGATCCAGAGTCCACCATGGTGGAAGTAGGCGATCTCTTTTTTGCTGTTGTCAATGTGGCCCGACATCTCGACATAGACCCAGAGAGTGCTTTGCGTTCTGCGGTCTTTAAATTTCGTGCACGGGTCGAAGGCGTCACCCGCTTAGCGGCCAGCCAGGGCCGTGAAATGGCATCTTTGTCTGCCTTGGAACTTGATGAACTATGGGAAGTGGTTAAGTCCCACCCAACTCACTAGCGTTCTAGGTATGAGTGAAATCGTCGAAGTAGTTGGCCGCGAAGTTTTAGATTCTCGCGGTAACCCAACAGTCGAAGTAGAAGTAGTGCTTGACAGTGGTGCCACCGGACGGGCCATTGTTCCATCAGGCGCTTCAACAGGTGAATACGAAGCAGTGGAACTTCGTGACGGTGGTTCTCGTTACTTAGGTAAGGGCGTCTTACGCGCAGTTGAAAATGTCAACAGCATCATCGCTCAAGTTGTCATTGGTATGGACGCTACAAATCAGCGTTCACTCGACAATGCACTCATTGAACTTGACGGAACA
This sequence comes from Ilumatobacteraceae bacterium, assembly GCA_040402015.1. GTDB lineage: Bacteria > Actinomycetota > Acidimicrobiia > Acidimicrobiales > Ilumatobacteraceae > UBA2093. The sequence goes on along the minus strand of JBBANI010000015.1, from coordinate 21,842 downwards.
GAAAACAAATCACGTCTCGGAGCAAATGCTATGCTCGGAGTCAGTTTGTCTGTTGCCCATGCTGCAGCAAGTGAATTAGAACTTCCGTTGTATCGCGCTATCGGTGGTCCACATGCACACGTATTGCCTGTCCCCATGATGAATGTCATTAATGGCGGCGCGCATGCAGACAACAATATTGATCTTCAAGAATTCATGATCATGCCGGTTGGGGCACCAAGTTTCCGCGAAGCAGTTCGTTGGGGCGTTGAGACCTACCACACTCTCAAAAAAGTTCTTTCTGATCGTGATCTATCTACAGCTGTTGGCGACGAAGGCGGATTTGCTCCGAACTTGTCAAGCAATGAAGCTGCCGTTGCAATTCTTGTAGAGGCAATTGAAAAAGCTGGGTACGCACCTGGCACTGACATTGCAATTGCACTTGACCCCGCCATGAGTGAGCTGTACCGCGATGGCGCGTATCACCTCACTGGAGAAGGCAAAGTGTTATCTGCTCCACAGATGGTCGAGTGGTGGACATCGCTCGCTGATCGCTACCCCATTGTCAGCATTGAAGACGGTATGGCAGAAAATGACTGGAGCGGCTGGGCACAAATGACCGCTGCACTCGGTTCCCGCATTCAACTAGTCGGCGATGACTTGTTCGTCACTAACACGCGTCGCCTACAAATGGGAATAGACCAGTCAGTTGCAAACAGTATTCTTATCAAGGTCAACCAAATCGGAACTCTCAGCGAAACTCTCGACACAGTTGAACTGGCAACACGTCATTCCTATACAAGCGTCATGAGCCATCGCAGTGGAGAAACGGAAGATTCAACCATTGCTGATCTTGCCGTTGCAACGAATTGCGGCCAGATCAAAACTGGTGCACCTGCGCGAAGCGACCGTGTCGCTAAGTACAACCAACTTCTGCGCATCGAAGAAATGCTCGGCGACACTGCCCGCTTCCGCGGACGTAGTGCTCTTGCGCCGCTGAAGTAACGAACATCTGTTCGTGTGCCACGGTTGGCTCCGTGTTTCACGCCACAATAGAGACGTGGCTCCTCGTTTCTCAAACCCCCTCTCGCGGCTGCGATCACGCACGCGCGATGTCACAGGTTCACTCGTGCGCCCCACCCCCATCGATCAGCGCATCGCACGCAGTCCATTTACTCGCTGGATAGCCCGCCTCGCACTTGCCACCGTGGTCGTTGCCGGCGGCACGTCCTTATTCTTTTTCCCCTTAATGGACTTTGTGACGCAACGCTCGGCAATTGCTGAAAGAAATTCAGAGTTCTCTGCCCTTGCTGATGCAAATGAGCAATTGCAGACCGAAGTCAACGCCCTTCAAACCCCCGAAGGCATCCGCAATGCGGCGCGCGCCCAATTGGGTTACGTCTTGCCGGGTGAACAACGCCTCTCGCTTGTCCCGATGCCCAAACTGCCAACCAACCTGCCACCCATCTGGCCCTACACGTTGATTACCGACATTTTGGCCGTGCGCAACACCACCAACGGCACCCCATCTTCTCCGCTCGCTCCATTAGCCCCGTAACAGGATCGGCTTCTATGGCTCCATGCGAGCCCACCCAATTTCACTCGGTAGTGTTCCTTTTACTGTTTGACTGACTACGGGGGTTTTGAAATGGGCGGAAGCATTCTTGGAAATCGGGTTCTTCGCAAAGAAGACCCAAAATTTCTCACGACAGGTGGCGTGTACGTCGATGACCTTTTAGATGAACCGGCACTTCTGGGTGCACTTCATGTCACCTATGTTCGCAGCACTGTTGCACACGGAAACATCACATCTATTGATACTTCCGATGCGGCGTCCATGCCAGGAATCGTTGCGGTGCTCACAGGCAAAGACCTCGGACTTGAACCAGTACCGTCCGCATTTAATCCTGCTGCGACTCGCACTCTTCTTGCCATCGATAAAGTGCGCTATGTCGGTGAACCGATTGTTGCCATTGTTAGCGAAACTCGCGAAGAAGGCGAAGACGCCATTGACGCTGTCATCATTGATTACGACGTGCTTCCAGCACTCATTGATCTTGAAGAAGCAATGGCCAGTTCTAGCTTGTTGTATGAGGCATGTGGAAGCAACGTTGTTTTTGACTCCATGGTTCTCGGACTTCCCGACAACACTGGCGATGCGTACTTTGCAGACTGCGAAGTGGTCGTCAAAGGTCGCTACTTGAACCAGCGCGTTGCTCCATGCCCACTCGAAGTGCGTGGTGCTGCTGCAGCGTGGGGCACAGACGGTCGACTGACTCAATGGCTTTCAACTCAACATGCACAAGGTGCCGTGGCACCACTTGCCGCTGCAAACGGAGTTGACCCAAGCATGGTTCATGTCAAGACTCCAGATGTTGGTGGAGGCTTTGGCGCAAAAATCGGTGCGTATCCTGAAGAACTTCTTTTGGGCGTCATTGCAAAGCGCATGGGCCATGCAGTTCGTTGGCGCGAAACTCGCAGCGAGTCAATGGTGGGCCTTGGTCACGGCCGTGCACAATTGCAATACGTCACTATTGGCGGCAAGCGCGACGGTACCGTGACTCACTACCAACTGTGGGCAATTCAAGACTCGGGTGGTTGGGTTGACATGGGAACCATCCTTGCTCCATTCATGACACGACCAATGTCGTCAGGTGTTTATGCAATTCCCAACATCGAATGCCGCACAACATCAGTTGTCACAAATACCACACCAACCGTTGCATACCGTGGCGCAGGTCGACCTGAAGCAACAGCTGCTATTGAACGCGCCATGGACATGTTTGCTTTAGAAATTGGCATGGACGCTGTTGAAGTGCGCCGCAAGAACCTCATTCCGAAGTTCATGACACCACACACAACAGTTGTTGGTCAGACATACGACGTTGGTGACTACGAAACTTCACTCAATAAGGTTCTCGAAGCTGCTGACTACAAAGGTTGGCGTGCAAAGCAGAAGGCAGCTCGCGACAGTGGGGCCGCAAAGCAAATTGGTATCGGCGTCAGCGTGTATGTAGAGATCACCGGTGGAGTTGGCAATGGTGAATCAGCAAAAGTCGAAGTTCTCGACAATGGTCACGCACTCATTTACACCGGAACATCTCCACACGGACAAGGCCATGCCACTTCGTGGGCAATGCTCGCAAACGAACAAACAGGTATCCCCATTGAGAACATCGAATTGGTGTGGGGCGACACAGACCTAGTTCCAATCGGTACCGGAACCATGGGATCACGCTCATTGCAACAAGGTGGTAACGCAGTATTCGCAGTTGCTGCTGAACTTGTGAACAAAGCAAAATCAGTTGCAGCTCGTTTGCTAGAAGCAAGTGAAGAAGACATCGTTCTTGACAAAGATTCCGCAAGTTTCCACGTAGCAGGTACTCCAGCAGTAGCAAAGACTTGGGCAGACCTTGCAGTTGCTGAAAAGCAATCCGGTGGACTTGTTCATTCTGATGTCATCAATGTCTCTGGCGCTACATTCCCATTCGGCGCACATGTTGCGGTTGTCGAAGTCGACGTCGAAACAGGCAAAGTGCGGCATATCGCTCACACTGCGTGTGACGATGCCGGAACTGTCTTGAACCCAATGTTGCTTGAAGGTCAAATTCATGGTGGAGTGGCGCAAGGTGCTGCACAAGCACTTCTTGAGGAGGTGTCCTACGACCCAGATGGCAACCCCATCACGTCGAATCTTGCTGATTATGCATTCATCTCAGCTGCAGAACTCCCAAGCGTCACAGTTGTACACATGGAGACACCAACTCCAATCAACTTGCTCGGCGCCAAGGGAATCGGCGAATCCGGCACCATCGGATCTACTCCAGCAGTCCAGTCAGCTGTCATTGATGCCGTTTCACAATTCGGCGTCAAACACATTGACATGCCAACTACCGCAGAAAAGGTGTGGGCTGCAATTCAGTCCGCACGATAACCAACTACTACTCACTCAGAACTACACACGAAGGAAGCCATCATGAAGGTCACCATTACCGTCAACGGAGCCACACACGAAAGTGATGTCGAACCACGCACCCTGCTCGTTCAGTATGTGCGCGAATCACTCGGCCTTACTGGCACCAACATTGGTTGCGATACATCTAGCTGCGGCGCTTGCTCATTGCACCTCAACGGCGAATCAGTAAAGAGTTGCACTGTTCTTGCAGTTCAGGCTGATGGGGGCTCAGTCACAACCATCGAAGGACTCGCCAAAGATGGCGTCATGCACCCAATGCAGCAAGCATTCATGGAGAACCATGGTTTGCAGTGCGGTTATTGCACGCCTGGCATGGTTATGGCAGCAATTAGCCTTCTGGATGAGATCCCATCTCCAACTGAAGAGCAGGTTCGTATTGGTCTTGAAGGCAACCTGTGTCGCTGCACCGGTTATCACAACATCGTCAAGTCGGTGCTCGCATGCGCCAACAACAAGTAAGTCGGAGACACTGATGATTCCTGCACCATTCGATTACAAGCGCGCATCTTCTGCCGCTGAAGCAATCTCACTTGTGAGTGAGTACGGCGAGGACGCAAAGTTCCTTGCTGGCGGACACAGCTTGTTGCCACTGATGAAGTTACGCCTTGCTCAACCAGCAGTCCTGATTGACATTGCTCGTATTGGAGACTTGTCATACATCCGTGATGCGGGTAGCCACATCGCAATTGGCGCACTCACACGCCACATGGATGTTGAGAAATCACCAATTCTTGCCGAGCATGCTCCTCTGCTGTCGTGTGCAGCAAGCCATGTTGGTGACCCGCAGGTACGCCATCGCGGCACCATCGGTGGTTCGATTGCTCACGCCGACTCAGCATCTGATTTACCCGCAACAACGTTGGCACTTGGTGCGACATATGTTGTGCAAGGCCCGAACGGCACACGTGAAATTGCAGCAGCTGATTTCTATGTTGGTTTCCTTGAATCAGCACTTGCTCCTGATGAAATGCTCACCGAGATTCGCGTTCCGAAAATGAATGGTGCAACATGGGGCTTTCAGAAGTTCAACCGTCGTGCTCAAGACTGGGCAATTGTCGGAGTCGCGGCTTGGAAGCGCGGCACAGAGTCTGGCGTTGGCCTTGTCAACATGGGATCAGTTCCCGTATTGGCAACAAGCGTCGCTAACGCAATTGCAGGCGGCGCAAGCATCAGCGATGCAGCAAAACTTGCTGGTGCAGAAGCAGAACCGCAATCAGACCTCAATGCAAGTGCGCAATATCGCGTTCATCTCGCAGAGGTCTTGGTGCGCAGAGCTCTCGAATCAACCAGCAATTAGTTCACACGAATAACCCGTGGAGAGTCTTAACTCTCAAATTGAATAACAGTGCGGTTCGCAACGTACGGGCCGAATACTTCTGCTCGAATTCGGTTGTGTTCATCGGCTGTGTCGTATGCATGCCACGCCGCAACATCTTCAAACACTGCTGACACTGCAAAGTCCGCTGCAGTAGATGTGTGCCCAGCGTTCGGCCCACAGTTGTACGACACCAGACCATCAAGAGTGGCTGCGTACTTGCGCAATTCATTGGCGGCAACTTCTGGATGACCAGCAGGAACTTTGTCGTTCCAAGTAAATAATACGATGTGATGAAGCATCAAATGAACCTATAGCAATCCGGCGTATGAACCGCCATCAACGTGCAACTGCACACCAGTCATGAACTTTGCAGAATCACTGCACATGAACGCGCCGATACGGCCGAAGTCATCAGCATCACCCATGACACCAGCTGGAATGCCCATCGCTTTGACATCGGGGTTTGCTCCGTACAACTGCGTGATGCGATCAGTGGCATGTGTTCCTGGCTGAATGGAATTGACAGTGACGCCGTCGCCAGCAACTTCGCGCGCAAGAGTCTTCAAGAACCCCGTAACGCCTGCACGAGCCGTATTTGACAAGATCAGGTTGTTCATCGGCTGGCGCACTGCAACAGATGTAATGGCAAGCACACGACCCCACCCGCGCTCACGCATTGGCGGAACTGCTACCTGACACATTGCAACAACACTGAGCAAGTTCTTTTGCAGTGCTTCCAAATATTGTGCTTCAGGGGTCTGGGCAAAACCACCCGGAGGTGGACCACCGCCATTGGCAACAAGAATGTCAACTGACCCGAGCATTGCAATCGCTCGTTCTGCAAACTCTCGCCCGCCCACATCAGTGGAAACGTCACATACAAATCCGATAGCCCCGTGTCCGATGTCACTGAGTGCCTTCTCTAAGCGATTCTTATCGCGACCACACACAACAACGCGCACACCGTCAACTGCAAGCGCCTTGGCGGTGCCAAGGCCCAATCCGGCAGTTCCGGCCGCTACTGCTGCTGTTTTTCCTGTTAGTCCAAGTTCCATACGCCAACAGTAGCCAGAGGGCTCGGCTAGCCTGACTGTCACAAGGTGGTGAAACCATGGACGAGCGTCATCTCGACGCGATCGCCGACGCAGATACATATCCCTACTGGTATGAAGACGTAGACGAACCCGATTCGAACCCAACCTTGGTCCGCACCGAAAGTTGCGACCTCTGCATTATTGGCGGTGGCTACACAGGTCTCTGGACCGCCATACTTGCCAAAGAACGTGACCCATCACGCGATGTCATTCTTATAGAGGCGCATGAAGTCGGTTCTGCCGCGAGTGGCCGTAACGGCGGATTTGTTGATGCGTCGCTCACTCACGGTATTGCGAATGCCCAAGCACGATTCCCTGACGAAGTAGCCATCCTTGAAGAGTTGGGATTAAAGAATCTCGATGACATCGAAAGTGCAATCAAAAAATACAACATCGATTGCGATTGGGAGCGTACAGGCTCGATTGATGTCGCCATGACATCACATCCAACGTCATACCTAGATGAATTGCGCGATGATTACGCACATCTTCGCAAACTCGGGCAAAAAGTTGAATGGCTCGACCGTGATGCTGTTCAAGATCAAGTTCATTCACCGCTCTACACCGGTGGACTCTGGCGTCACGACTCTGTTGCATTAATTGACCCCGCACGATTGGTATGGGGCCTAAAGGCCGCTGCCGAATCATTAGGTGTTCGCATTTATGAAGATTCAAAAGCATTGTCCATGGAACGCGACGGAGTTGGCGTACTTGTCACGACTCCACTTGGCCGTATTCGTGCGGGTAAAGTTGCACTTGCAACAAACGCTTTCAAGCCAGTGCTTAAACGGCTCAGTAACTACGTTGCCCCTGTTTATGACTATTGCATGGTGACAGAACCACTGACACCGGCCCAACTTGAATCCATTGGTTGGAAGAATCGCCAAGGTCTCAGCGACATCCCGAATCAGTTTCACTACTACCGACTCACAGAAGACAATCGCATCTTATGGGGCGGATACGACGCGGTGTATTTCTTTGCAGGCAAAGTACGACAAGAAAATGAATCACGTCCAGAATCGTGGGCGATGTTGTCGAAGCATTTCTTTGAGACCTTTCCGCAATTAGAAGGTGTGCGTTTCTCACACATGTGGGGTGGCGTCATCGACACGTGTAGTCGTTACTGCGTGTTCTGGGGTAAAGCAATGGGCGGCCGAGTGTCGTACGCGCTTGGCTACACCGGGCTTGGCGTGGCTGCATCTCGATTCGGAGCTGAAGTCATGCTCGACCTCATCGATGGTCGACGCACTCGAGCGACAGCAACTGAATTTGTACGCACAAAGCCCGTGCCGTTTCCACCAGAACCATTTCGGTTTATCGGCATTCAAGCCACTCGATGGTCTCTTAATCATGAAGACAAGACCGGAACACGCAATACATGGCTACGCACCCTTGACCGATTCGGTCTCGGATGGGACTCATAGGGCTTTATCCCCTACGCTCTATACGTGTCTTACGAGCCGAAAACCACTCAAGAAGTCGCTGATGGACTTGCCGCACACGGATACCTAGCTGACGAAGGACTTGTCACTGCTGTCTTTCTTGCGCTCACGTTGCACCGCCCACTATTTCTTGAAGGCGAAGCCGGTGTTGGTAAAACTGAACTAGCAAAGAGCATCGCTCGTTGGCAGAATGCCGAACTCATTCGTTTGCAGTGTTATGAAGGAATTGATGCAGCACAAGCCGTGTACGACTGGGATTACTCGCGACAATTGTTGCACTTGCGCGCAGCCGAAGCGTCTGGCGAAGCAGCTCAGACAGGCACCGCAGAACTAGAGGGCCAACTGTACGACGAGAAGTTTTTACTGAAGCGCGCCCTCCTTCGAGCAATCGACCACGGACATGCCACTCCTCCTGTCTTACTGATTGATGAGATCGACCGTGCAGATGACGAGTTTGAGGCGTATCTCTTAGAGGTGTTGTCAGATTTTCAGGTAACGGTTCCTGAAATCGGAACATTTCGCACCGATAACCCGCCCATTGTGATTCTCACCTCAAACCGCACCCGCGATGTTCACGACGCATTAAAGCGTCGTTGTCTGTATCACTGGGTGGAACATCCCTCGTTTGATCGCGAAGTCGAAATTGTGCGCATGCGCGTTCCAGAAGCGAGCGAAGTTCTTGCTCGTCAAGTTGCAGGCGCAGTCGAAGCACTCCGCGCCATCAATTTATACAAGCCTCCTGGAGTTGCAGAAACTATCGACTGGGCAGCAGCACTTGGCCGACTTGGCATCACAGAAATCGATGAAACAGTTCTCGACCGCACGCTCGGCACGGTGTTGAAATATCGCGAAGATCACAGTCGTGTGCGCGATCACGGAATCGCTGGCGTTGTACAACAGGCATTTGACCGTGGCCTCCTTCACGGTTGAGTCACACCCTGACCGACTCGCAGTCGGATTCGCGCGCATTCTTCGCCGTCTCGATATTGCAACGCCACTTGATTCTGTTCTGACTTTTATCAACGCGTTGTCATTAGTCGGCATCGATGACCGTCAGTCTGTGTACTGGGCAGGTCGTGCCACCCTGGTACGTCGTCCAGAAGACATCGCAATGTTTGACAAAGCATTCAATGTTTTTTGGGAACATCGAGAATCAGTAGATGCTGACGAAGAAGAACAACTAAAAGTCACTCTTGCGTTAGACACTGAAGACGAAGGAAGTGCAGACGGAAACGCTGATGCATCAGATGATCCGACCATCACGTTGCGATTCTCTGGCGTTGAGACATTGCGTGACAAAGATTTTGCTGACTACTCAAATGACGAGATGAAACAAGCACAAATGTTCATGCAGTCATTGCGCGTGGCTGGCCCTCCTCGCCCATCACTGCGAATGAAGCCAACACGTTCACGCGGAAAGCGCCCAGACATGCGTGCAACCGTACGGGCGTCTCTTGCCGCAAGCGGTGAGCCGATGCGCCGTCATTGGGTAGAAAATGGTGACAAGCCGCGACGCATCGTGTTCCTTCTCGACATCAGTGGATCAATGGAACCGTATGCACGGGCGCTTGTTCGGTTCGTTCATGCTGGTGTTGCTGGGCGTCAACGCGTTGAGGCGTTCACATTGGGCACTCGGCTCACCCGCATTACGCGAGAACTTTCTTCAAAAGATCCTGATCGTGCATTACGTTCCGCAGGTGAAAATGTGCGTGACTGGAGCGGTGGAACACGCCTCGGCGAGACATTGCGCCTATTCAATAACGAATGGGGCGTTCGCGGAATGGCTCGTGGATCCATCGTTGTGGTGTTGTCCGATGGTTGGGATCGCGGAGACCCCATCGTGTTGGCCGAACAAATGGAACGCCTTCATCGTGTCGCGTTTCGCATTGTGTGGGTGAACCCACTGAAAGTCACGCCGGGATATGCCCCACTCGCCCGAGGAATGGCTGCTGCGCTGCCGTATGTTGATGACTTCGTGGAGGGACATTCTCTTGATGCCCTCGAGCAACTCACTAAGGTCATTAATCATGCGTGAACTTCTTACCGACATCGATCGCTGGCAAACCGACGGTAAACGAGTTGCCATCGCACGCGTTGTTGACATTGAAGGCTCTGGGCCACGCGGTGCGGGCGCAGCAATGGCTGTCAACCAAGACGGTGAAGTCAGCGGGTCTGTCAGCGGCGGGTGCGTGGAAAGTGCTGTTGTCTCGGAAGCGTTGGCAATTCTTTCGGGTGAGCAGCCGAGCCGTGTCGTCACGTTTGGCTATTCAGATGACGAAGCGTTCGCAGTCGGTCTCACATGTGGTGGCATTATTCACCTCTTCATTCAGCCACTCGAATGGTGACCATGGGTTCGTACCAAACTTTTTCTGCGCATGTCCGCGACAATTCTCCCGTTGCATTAGTCACTGTCATCGAAGGACCGCATGTTGGCTCAACGATGGTCGTTACGCCAGCAGGCACTGTCGGTGGCTCGCTCGGCAACTCAGACATTGACCGTGTCGTCGGTCGTGATGCATTGGGAGAGCTTGAAGCGGGTCGCACGTTGGTACGTCATTACGGCCCTCACGGTGAATCAACCCCAGAAGATCTCATTGACACAGAAACAGTACGTATCTTCATTGAGAGTTTTTCACCGCCACCACTCATGTGGATTTTTGGGGCAGTTGACTTCACAGCAGCCCTGGCTCGCGTTGCAAAAGTTCTCGGATACCACATCACTGTGTGTGATGCTCGCGAAGTGTTCGCAACACGCCGTCGTTTTCCCATGGCCGATGACGTCAAAGTCACATGGCCAGCACCAATGTTTACAGAAAATGGCCACCGCTTATCGTCGCGTGATGCCGTATGCATTTTGACGCATGACCCCAAGTTTGATGTTCCAGCAATTCAAGGTGCACTTGCTACATCGGCCGGATATATCGGCGTGATGGGAAGTCGTAAAACCCATGCAAAACGTCTCGAACGCATGGCAGAAGTCGGAATCACTAGCGCAACTGATTTAGCCCGTATTCATTCACCAATCGGCCTGGACCTCGGCGGCCGTACGCCTGAAGAAACTGCAATCTCAATTGTGGGCGAAATTATCGCTACTCGTACGGGGCGTAATGCTTCACCCCTTGGCGCCAGCGACGGCGCAATTCACTAACTGCTACAGACGAAACGTTGCAATATTGCTGGGGTTTGTCCACACAACACGTGCAGCTTGTTCAGCCGACATGATTTTAAATTTCACTAACTTGCCGCCGAACGGTGCGTGGATCATTGCTAGGCCAGTACCGAGATATATCTGCACGTGAGTTCCTTCGCCGGTGATATCTCCTGCAATTGCATCTTCGCGGGCAACACGCATGCGGCGATCAAGTTGTGACACAGCTTGACGTGGCATGTCGACGCCGGCGGTGCGCCATGCGAACCACAACAACCCTGAGCAATCCATCTTGACGTACGAATCTTCTTTGCCTTCAAGATAGGGAACGTCAAGTTGCGTGAGTGCCGACAACACAGCTATCTGATGGTCGCGTGGCGCACGCGACCATGCTCGATTCAGTTCAGTCGGGTCTAGCGAGAGACGTGTCGCAACACCATCTGAAACAACACGACGAGACGCCAGAAACGTAGGGTCTTCTTTATTCTCTGTACGCATGATGAGGCTCAACGCATGAATGGCGTCAATCGCAATTTGCGGGCGTTGGCGGATGCGCTCCCCAGGCATCTGCATCAAGCGCGACGAAGCGTCTTTGCTAGAAGTGTTGGCTGCACCGGCTGGCCCGACATACAGAAACGCACTGAGAAGCCCTGTTACGGCTACCCCGCGCAGAAATGTGCCAACCCGTTTCATTTCAGGCAGGCTATTACGAATGGAAGCAAATCACAGCACCACCCTCGGAGTTCTTCTGGCTGCTGGCTCCGGCACACGCTTTTCGGGCTCTCGCCACAAACTGTTGTCGCAGATCGACGGGCAAACAATTATCTCGCGTTCACTTACCGCGATGACTGGTTCAGACCTTGATGGATTCATTGTTGTCTCAGGTGCTCTCGACCTCAGCAATCGCATCGGTGACGTCGAGGTAGTCCACAATCCGGAATGGAAAACTGGTCAACGCAGCTCTGTCATCACAGCCATGCAGTTCGCTCGCGCACAGGGTTACGACGCCATTGTTGTCGGATTAGCTGACCAACCGTTTCTCACATCTCAGGCATGGATCAAAGTTTCATCATCAACTTCGCCCATTGCCATTGCGACATACAACGGCACACGTGGTAACCCCGTACGACTTCACTCCAGTGTCTGGAACACGTTCGAAGATCTCGACGCAGACCCAGATGCCGGGGCACGAAGTCTCATTCACCTGCATCCTGAACTCGTTCGGGAAGTAGCCTGTGAAGGCAATTCGGCAGATATCGACACCACAGAGGATCTCGGCACATGGACCTAAATCATCAATTCACTGTTGCAGTTCCCGTAGAGGATGCATGGCGCATTCTTACCGACGTCGAACGCATTGCGCCATGCCTCCCTGGCGCCCAACTACAAGAAATTGAAGGCGACACATACCGCGGAATAGTGAAAGTCAAAGTCGGACCAATTCAGGCACAGTTCAAAGGTCAGGCAAATTTTGTTGAACGCGATGACGTTGCCCACAAAGTAGTACTTAAAGGCGAAGGACGCGACACCACGGGCAAGGGCAATGCGTCAGCACTTATTACTGCTGAGATGACCGCAGTCGATGCGTCCAATACCTCTGTCACTGTCAACACAGATCTTTCTGTCACAGGAAAAGTCGCGCAATTTGGTCGTGGTGCAATGGCAGACATCAGCGACAAGCTGCTTGCCCAGTTTGTTGTCAACCTAAACACTCTCATTGCAGAACAACCAGCTACAGCAGCACCTGCAGCAGCAGCGCCAGCACCAACGGAAGGTGTTCGCACCATTGAAAGCGCAGACGTTGCACCACTTAATCTTCTCAGCGCAGCTGGCAGCCCGATTCTTAAGCGGGCCATTCCTGTCGTTGTCGTTGTTGTCGCTGTTCTTGTGTGGCTTGTCGTTCGCTAATTCATGCAACTACCCGGCGCTTCCCCTTCACCTGAAGATCTCGCCGTTGTCACTGCCCTGATTGGGCGTATTCCGCAAGGCGATTTTCGTGTTGTGGTTCGCTCTACTGATGGTGCTCCTGTTGTTCTTATGAATGCCCCCCTGTTAGAAGACGGCACACCTATGCCAACGCTGTATTGGCTCGTCGGCGGTACAGAAGTTCATGCGGTCAGCACGTTGGAAGCCGATGGAGGTGTGAACACAGTAGAAGCCATCATTGGTCTTGAAGAAATCGATGCAATCCATCGGCGGTACCAAGAACGACGCGATGCGATGATTCCCACAACACATGATGGGCCACGCCCATCTGCCGGAGTCGGTGGCACACGGCGTGGCGTTAAATGTCTGCACGCTCATTTTGCACATTGGCTCGCGGGTGGCGATGACTCCGTTGGCAAATGGGTGGCACAACAACTTGACGAACGTGGCGTCTCGTACACACAACAGTTATGACAACATTTGCGGCTATCGACGTAGGCACGAACTCTACGAACCTCCTTGTCATTGACGAGAACGGCATGGAACTGACGCGCACCATTACTTCAACGCGACTTGGCGAAGGCCTGCAATCAACTGACGAACTTTCACTCGCAGCCATGACACGAACTGCGGAAGTTATTGCGTCGTACGTAACTACCGCACAATCACTTGGCGCCACCAATATTCAAATAGTAGGAACTGCCGCGTGTCGACGGGCGCGCAATGCCGCCAGCTTCAGCGAATTGCTACGAGAGAAAACTCAATTGACTATTGAGGTGTTATCCGAATCAGACGAAGCTGCATTGACATTTTCTGGAGCGCTCATCGGACTTCCTGTCATCGATACACCAACCTTGGTCATTGATATTGGTGGAGGCAGCACTGAATACACAGTGGGAACACAATCAATCGATGTCTTTGCCAGCATTCCTTTCGGCGCAGTTACATCAACCGACTCTCATATTTCATCAGATCCGCCACGTCCCGAAGATCTCACCAATCTCATTGGTGCGGTGTCCGATGAGCTCGAAGACATCACTCGTGACCACCCCATCGTCGGCACTCCAATTCGCACGGTGGGCGTTGCTGGCACCATCGTCACAATTGCAGCTGTCGAACTGGGGCTTCACGAGTTTGACGATTCTGCACTGCACGGCATGGCCTTGTCTCGCGAGGCTGTGGAAGATGTGTTTCGCACTGTGGCAACCGAGCCATTGGTGCTGCGTGTACAGAACCCAGGCCTTAGTCCAGACCGAGCAGACATCATTGTGGCCGGCTGTTGCATATTGGTTGCCACCATGCGCCGTCTGCACCTCGCAGAGATCACCGTGTCAACCCGCGGACTTCTCGATGGGGTCGCTCATCGTGTCAGACTGATTTCATGACCGCTGTCCATCCAGCACGACCTTCCAACGTTGGGCTTCGCTTGTATGGACGTCGCGTGGTGTTGCGCCCATTGGTTCCGCAAGATTTCAACGGATGGAGCGAAGTGCGCCGTCGTAATGGCGAATGGCTCACGGTATGGGAACCCATGCGAATGGTGCATCACCCAGACCCTGAACAAAATCGTGACGTGTTTGCAGCTCGGTGTGGCGCACGAGACCGTGAACGACTTGCCGGTTCGCAATATGCCTTCGGAATATTTGTTGACGGTGCATTTGCTGGGGAAATCAATTTAAACAATGTTGTTCGTGGTGCATTTCAATCTGCCACCATCGGCTACTGGATTGACAAGTCACGCGCAGGTCGTTCGCTCATGGCGGAGGCGTTAGTCGTGTTGGCACAATATGCATTTGAAAATCTTCACTTGCATCGCCTTGAAATTTGCATCATTCCACGCAACAGCAATTCACGTCGAGTCATGGAAAAACTTGACATTCGCACCGAAGGCGTAGCCGAGCGGTTTCTTGAAATCAACGGCGCATGGGAAGACCATGTGCGTTACGGCATCACCATTGAAGAATGGAATGAACGCCGCGAAGATTTTCTTGAAGGCTGGATTACTCCTTAGAGCGGAGAATTGAACGCAATAGCGCGCTCGCGACGCACTGTCTTTCGACGCTTCCACTCTTTTGTCTTCCAGTGCTTCAATACATGCTTGCGGCTCTTTTCAATGCCCACAAGCGGATCGTGATGATGAACCGGTTTCCATTCTGGACCTGGCTCTTCCACATCTAGTGCTTCGACGCCGTGCCGTAATGCTTCTTCCGCTAAGTGAAGTTCGCTATGCACGCGGTGACGTTCATTGTGGGCATGTGCCCGCAATTCTTCACGCGGTGCAGGTGCACGATCCTGGTTGCGATTTCGATTACTCACCGCTGCCCCCTTAAGGAGTCCAAGAGGAAATCACAATGGTTTCCTGCTCGCAATGTACACCTCGTCAGACGTGCGGGGTACCGCTTTTGTCCCTATTTATCTACGGGAGAATTAGTCAATTCGTACGGTTCGGATAACCGGGTCTTGGCCGACAATCCCGCGAAGCCCCACCCGACAAACACCCCTGCGCATGGCGACCAAACGGAGCGGGTTTGCCTGCAAACGGCACACCTTTTTTGAGGCGTGAGACACCGACCAAAACAACGGCAAGTCACTTGTTAATGAGCCAAGCGCAGATGGCTCGACAGACTGCCCAGAAAAGATTTTGCGCACCGCCATTGAAGTAATCCGTGACGTTGCGATGCCAGCACCAATTGCATTGCTTGCCTTAATAACAACTTGGTATTTCTTTCCGAGTGCAAGACCCGTGAACCGAACAGCATTCGTGCCTGCTGCTGCGTCCCTTCGCTTCACAACTTTCCCATCTCGCAACAGAGAAACTCTTGTACCTGTCAGAGCAGAACCGCCATCACATGGTGAATCCCAACTCACGACCAGGGACTGTGAGTCAGTCGTAATAATGACGTGCGATGCTTCGCCAGGTGCTGTTGCAGCAATTGGCGCAGTATCAACAAATAACAGTCGATTCAGAGAATCAGCAGTCATTCCGGTGATCACACCTTTGGTTGCACGATCAACAATGGCCTGTGAGATGGACGTGGCACACAAGCCAGGTTGTTGTTGTGCCAGCAACGCTGCATACCCTGCAACCAGCGGTGACGCCATTGAGGTTCCTACATCAAATTCATAATCCGAATCAGAATCTTTCCACGCCGACTCAAGTCCACGAGTTCTGTCGCCACCCGGTGCATACAAGTCAACACAGGGGCCGTTGTTTGAGTAATAGGACACTGAATCTGAAAAACCGATTGAGCCAATCGTCAATGCGTCGGGCACATCACCTGGTGCAATTTTGCATGCATCAATCGGGCGTCCGGCAGCATCGCCATTTCCGGACGCTATGGCGACCACGACCCCTTCATCTATTAACGCTTGCACTTCGCGGTCAATAGAGGTTCCGTCATCTCCGAGGTCAACTCCAAAACTTAAATTCACAACTGCAGCAACTCCCGAACGATGATGCGCGCGTACCCATTGCAACGCATTAACAACGTCTGCAACTTCCCCGTCTCCTTTGCAGTCAAGAACACGCACTGAGATCAGGCGTGCCTGAGTAGCGACGCCAACCGTTGAACCAGCCGCAAGTCCTGCGACATGGGTGCCATGACCATCACAATCAGACGTCACTGGATTTATTTTCGACGTGCCGTTATCCGTAGGAATGTCGATTCCGGGAAGTACTCTGCCAAGGATTTGCTCGTGAGTGGCCCTGATACCAGTGTCCACAATGTAAATATCTACTCCGGCGCCTGTCAGCTGGCCACGGGCACTATTTCCGTCGAGGGGTAGCTGGGCCTGATTAATGCGGTCAAGGTGCCATGCAGTGCCTACTGGGGCCGTGAGGGCGAGAGAAGCGGGGATCTGACCTACTCCTGCTGCGACGATGCACAGAGCAAACAATCGCTTCACATTCACAAAAGGAAATGCTACCGTTGAATAAGTTTCAAGGTCTCAATGGTCATCGAAAAGGAAATAGCAATGAACGCTCTCTCTCGTAAATTCAGCACTGTTCTCACAGTCACTGCCATTACTGCAACCATGGTGCTTGCATCACCCGTTACAGCAGCGGTGCGTTCATTCGGCAAGACCTACACGGTCACGGCCACCGTAAAAGGCGGCAAGAACCTCACTGTTCTTCTTGTGTCAGGCAGTGGTCGACTTCTTGCGTCAAAGAAAGTCACAGGCACAAGCCAAAGCATCACTCTGAAGTCACCAGCAACTGCATCAATCGGTGGGACATCGCTTCAGTTAGTGAATAGCGCTGGTGCATCGAAGGGCGCATATTTCGGTCCAGTGACAATTGGTCAAAAGGGAAAAAGCGCTACAAATGCATCCCGCGTCTACACCCAACTCAAACAATCAATTTCTACGTCGGTCAAACTCGGCACTCTCACAATCAAAAAAGTTGGTGCTGGCAAACAGGGCTACGCCGTTGCAAGTGCCACGTCGTCAAGCGCTGACACATCTGTTGGTGCACAAGTGAGTGCATCAAAGGGTCGTCCTATCGGGGTCGGCACATTCGGAAAGACATCAGGAGTGGCTATTAAGTCATACGGCGTCAGTGCTGCTGCCGTCGGTGATCCATGTTCTCCATCTAACACTCCAGAATGTAGTCCTGATGGAAAAGTAATCGGACCACCTAGTGGTCCTGCAGTGAGCACGCCTCCGACAGGTCAACCAAGCACCCCAGCCACAGGACAACCAGGTACCCCGGCAACCGGCCAACCCACCACAGGTCAGTCAGGATCGCAACAAGGTGCAGTCATCAATAAAGATGAAACACTCGGCGGTGACGCAGACGATGACGGAATTCCTAATGCCTTCGACGTGAACGATGACGGCGATGCTGTCCTTGACTCAGCAGACTCCAGCACGCCAGCACCGAAAGTTGCAGCCGATGATGGAACCACAACATGTGGTGCAGTTGATTTCAAAATCTTCACCAACTACAAGGCCACACAAGGTGGTTTTGCCGGAACAATCAATGCATACGGTGTTGGTGCTTTCAAAGCTGACAAAACAAATATCGCTTCAACCATCACAAAGACAATGAGCATGGTGTTCTCCCCCATTACTCAAGTGTGTGGCTCAGCGGTGACTCGTTCATTCCTCAAGGGTGTTGATGTGTCCTATGCGCCAACGGACTACGTAGAACTCGGTAAGCCATGCGGTACAGGCGACTACCAATGGATCATTGGTACAGGAAAGATGTGCGGCACCGACGCAAGCGGATTCTCATTCGGATCTGCCTACACATTTGGCGCAACTGATCTGCCCACTGGTCAGGACACCTTCTCGATGAAGGTAGAAACAGCTGATGGTAAGAGTTATGAATTCACATCAAGCCCAGGCTTTGTATTTGTGACTCACCCCATGTTCATTGCCTACAGCAATGATGGAGCAAACTACACAAACATCGACTTCACAAAATCAACAACTGGCCCTGAGGGTGCACGCATTACCGAGCCAACAATCAGTGTCACGCAATCACAAACGCTGTATCTCAAGGTGTATCGTCCGCAACGTTTAGCTATGGACGGTGAGACTGGTGAGTTCTATGACCTCGGTGGATTCAAGTTCACGCCTGATATTCCGAATGGAACTCCATCAGTCGGCAAGTGCGACGCACTCACCAGCACTGACACAACAATGACATCGGATACACCGATCAATACCGCCAACCCATCTGTGATGATTTTGCAGTGGGCAATCGGAGCCAAGTGTTATGGAGTGCCACCCAAGAATATTGCCTGGGCACCAGGCCCCAGCGACTTTGATATCCAGGTTGAGCCATCCGGCCCAGGCGGAAACTCCGCTCAAAAGATTCGCATCACGCTTTCTTAG
>JBBANI010000015.1:0-3018 GCA_040402015.1 Ilumatobacteraceae bacterium | reverse complement strand
CTGCGAGCAATGCGCAAGAACCCTTCGTAAATCGTGCCAAGGCTGTTACCGGATGCTGTGGCAAGGTTGCCAAGGTTCGCGCCAGCACAGAACGCCGGAGCAGTTCCAGTGACCACAATTGCGCCGATGGAAGGGTCGCCTTCAATCGTGTCCATGGCAGCGAGAATTTCAGCCACCATCGGTGCTGTCAATGTGTTTCGCTCATCGGGGTTGTTCAAGGTCAGGGTTGCGACGCCGTCAGTAACGGTCAGTAATACAAGGCTCATGCTTGCTAGTTTCGCACACCGGCCTAGGTATTTTCCCCTTCGGTCGCCTACGGTAAAGCCATGACTACAGACGTTGTTTTATACGAGGTGAGCGATCGCATCGCCACCATCACCATGAATCGCCCAGATTCCCGTAATGCCCTCAGTAGCGAAGTGCTGAAGTTGCTTCCGGCGCTCATGAAGACCGCCGACAAAGACGACTCTGTCGATGTCATAATCCTCACGGGTACAGACCCTGCGTTTTGTGCAGGTCTCGACCTCAAAGAACTCGGAGACACTGGTGGCAATTTGCGCGGTACCGGTGCAGATGGTTCAAAAAACTCATCAGGAGCTCGTGGGCCCTTTCCACGTGTGAAGAAGCCACTCATCGGGGCCATTAACGGAGTTGCCATCACTGGTGGTTTTGAACTGGCGTTGAATTGCGACTTTCTTATTGCATCAGAGAACGCAAAATTTGGCGACACTCATTCCCGCGTTGGTGTCATGCCTGGTTGGGGTCTCACTGTGTTGTTGCCTCAAGCAATTGGCGTTCGTCGTGCTCGCGAAATGAGTTTCACAGGCAACTTCATGTTGGCTGACGAAGCATTGGCATTCGGGCTTGTCAACCACGTAGTTCCACATGCTGACCTCATGCCTTTTACGCGCGCTATTGCTCTTGACATCATTGGCAATGAACAAGACGGTGTTCGTCAGATTCGTTCCACATATGCAGGCCATGCAGCTGAGAGGAAGAAATGGGAACGCGAATCTGAAGATGGTCGCGTGTGGCGCAAAGCGCAATTTGATCCGAAAAAGGTTGAAGAGCGTCGCGCCAAAATTATGGAACGCGGACGCAAGCAATAATTGCTAGTCGGCGTCGCTGAACATTTCAGCAACAGCACTGACTTCAATACCACCACGCGGGCGTTGCGTCAGGTGCACACGTACTGCATACGGTTTGGCCGTTTCCATTACTTCGGCTGCAATTTCAGCCGCTAACGCTTCAGCAAACACGGCGCGGTCACGAAAACCCCACAAGTACAACTTGAGGCTCTTTGACTCAATGCAAAATTCATGTGGTTCGTATTCAATAACAACTGTTGAAATATCTGGCTGTTGCGTTACTGGACAGATTGAAGACAATTCATCAGTAGTAAACGTGACAGAAGAAACGTGTGCAGGCGCTGGGAACACTTCCACGTGCGCAATGGCATGGTGAACTGTTTGACCGAGAACGGTGAGTGCAGAAGTATCGCTCATGCCGTAAAGGCTACGGGTGTTACCGCAAATCAGCTGGCAACAGTGATGACAATGACACCAACGGCCGTGGGCCAACGTGTGAAATCACTTCTGCGGCCGCAATGGCACCAATGCGAGCACAACTGGTGAGGTCTTTGCCCTGCGTCAATCCACGCAAGAACCCGGCAGCAAAGAGGTCGCCAGCACCGGTGGTATCCACAACACTTGCAACTGGCGCTGCAGGAACTGTGTGAATGTCATCGCGAGTAACCACAACTGATCCTTTTTCGCTACGCGTAATAGCAGCAATGTGGCAATCACGCCGCAAGAGTTCTACGGCTTCGTCAAAATCCGCTGTCTCATAGAGAGACTTCAGTTCATCCTCATTGGCAAACAAGACGTCAATGTCATTACGCACCAACGATAGAAAATCCGCGCGGTGACGATCAACACAGAACGAGTCAGACAATGTCAGAGACACCACTCGGCCATGAGCGTGCGCAACTGCTGCAGCCTGGCGAAACGCATCTTTTGCTTCATCGCGGTCAAACAGATAGCCCTCGAGATACAGCACTGCGCCTGCAGAAATAATGTCTGCATCAAGGTCTGTGAACGACAACTGAGTAGAAATGCCAAGAAATGTGTTCATTGTGCGTTGCGCATCCGGTGTAACCGCAATAATGCAACGCCCTGTCGGCACGGAAGAATCGGGGGCTCCACTCCGGAAATCAACACCGACAGTTTTCATATCTGCTGCGAAAACATCACCAAATTCATCGTCGGCAACCTTGCCAACAAACGCAACGTCTCCGCCAAGGCTTGCAATCCCGGCAATTGTGTTTGCACCGGAACCACCACTGGTTCGTGTGCTAGCACCGACCGCAGTCGATAACTGAACAGCTCTATCTGTTTCTATAAGGGCCATCGAGCCCTTCACCATGTCGTGTGAGGCAAGAAAAGCGTCATCAACCATGGCAATCATGTCAACAAGGGCATTGCCCACCCCGACTACGTCGTACAGAATTCCCTCTTTATTGGTGAGAGAAGGAACATGGGCGGTGAAAGGATGACTACGTGGCACGGTTCTCTACGGTAGTCGCAGTGGCCACCCCACTAACCTTTATTGGGTGAGCCACCTTAATAATCCCTTTCGCCTCCCCCGCACCGTTTTGCCTTTGCGCTACGAGGTGTCACTGACCCCAGATCTTGATGCTGCATCATTCACTGGCACAGTCCTCATCTCTGCTGAGGCAACAGAAGCAGTATCCGAGATTGTCGTTAACGCCATTGAACTTGAGATTGCATCGGTCACAGTCAATGGCACCGCAGCGTCGTTCACACTGCATGAAGAATCGGAACGCCTCATCATTAGTGCCAATGTTGCTCAGGGTCCTTGTGACATTGCAATTTCATTCACTGGCATTCTGAACGACAAGTTGCGTGGCTTTTATCGGTCAACATTTACTGATGACTCTGGTGTTGTTCGCACCATCGCCACTACACAGATGCAATCCACCGATTGCCGCCGTGCATT
>JBBANI010000014.1:3643-42559 GCA_040402015.1 Ilumatobacteraceae bacterium | reverse complement strand
TTCGCTTGGGTTATCGGCGGATTCATTGTCGGCCTCATCGCCGTCTTGGTCGGAAGTTTCAAGCCGCATCTTGCTCGTATTGCCGGCCCTATCTATGCACTTGCAGAAGGTGTTGTACTTGGTGCAATCAGCCGCGCATATTCCGAGCAGTACAACGGCATCGTGTTGCAAGCTGTTGGCGCAACACTCGGTGTATTTGTTGTGATGTTGCTTCTGTATCGCAGCCGAATCATCAAAGTCACTGATCGCACACGACGTATTGTCATGGGCGCAATGATGGGCCTTATGGCATTCTATTTGGTGTCGTTCATCATTGGAATGTTTGGTTCAATGCCGTCGTTCATTAATGATGCAAGCCCAATGGGAATCGCATTCAGCTTGTTCGTTGCCGGACTTGCCGCATTTAACCTGGCGCTCGACTTCGACATGATTGAAAAAGGTGTTGCAAACAAATTGCCAGCGCACATGGAATGGTTCTGTGCACTCGGTGTGGTTGTCACTCTGGTGTGGTTGTACCTGGAGATCCTGCGCTTGTTGTCGAAACTGCGCGAGCGCTAGAGACGCCGCCTTAGGCGGTAACAGACAATGTGTTGGCGCTAAGCGCGTTTAGTTCTGCCCATGTGGTGTTCGCTGTGTTCCACACTTTTTCAAACACAGCATCAACGGCGTCTGAGAATCCGTGACGGTTGCGGAAGTTGTAGATCCACGCTTGTTTGTTCAATTCAATATCCATATGTGCAATGCGACCCATGATGTAGGTATCCCAGACAGCTGCTTGTGGCAACGACAACTCTGTGTCAGCCGGCGCATCTGCAAAGCCACCCCGTAACCGATCGCGTGCACGCAACATGCCGCGTGCCATGGTGATGGTGGTATTCAGTTCACTTTGCTGACGTGGCCGACGCGTATCTTCCATAGCGCCGGAGTGCGGTGCAATTGTGATGAACGAATCGGTGACATCAATGTCAATCCGCGTCAACGCCGAATTCTCATTGATCGCAATGAGAATGTCAATGTCATCGAGGCCAAGCTGGGCTGCCATGTGCTCTGCAATACGCGCGGTGTACGCAGTGTCGAAAGCAACGAAGTTATAAGTGTCTGGGGTGACCGTAAGGGTCATGATTAGTTAGCTGCTGCGGCTTGCGTCTCGCGAAGTTGCGCCTTGCGCTCATTGAGGGCTTGCATGCCGAGTTCTGCAATGTGGTCGTTTTCGTCCTCAGTGAAACCAGCAAGTTCGCGGAATCGGCGAGCAATTGCAAAGGCTGATTCTTCAGAGTCACTGCGGCTTCCACCGTACGAGAACATTTTGTCGACAATGCCCTGGAACTCAAGAGCCTTCTTGCGACGCTCTGGATCGTTCTCTGTAATTTTACGCAACCAGTCGCTGCCCATTTTCACGTGTGTTACTTCGTCTGCGAGCATCCAGTCTTCACAGAATTCGAGGTACGGGTCGCCTGCAAGTTCGCCGAACTCTTTCATGGTGGTGAACACGTCAATGGCAAGACCTTCAAGCGCGCGGTTCACGCCTGCAAGACGAAGCACTGGATCGTTCGAGCATGCTGCTTGGAACAGCACGGTGTTCTCGGCGTATTGACCGATTTCACTTCCCATCCAGTCGCTGAGCTTCAAACTGATTTCAACGTGACGAGCTTCGTCCCATGCTTGGCGAGCCATGTCGAGTTTGAGTTCGAATGGTGCTTCTTCACCAGTGGTGAAGTCCCAACATGTACGGCCGGCACCTTCAAGTGCTTGAATTTCACCAACGAAAATACCGTGCATTAGTGCACGTGCAGCTTCACTTGCATCAGGTCGCGCAGGTGTCAGACGATTTGATCGACGCGATTTTTCAGAATCGGCGAGGAGCGCAACTCGGCCATCGGCCATGCGATCAGCTTGTGTGATTTGGTTGAAACGCTCGTCGCGTGCCAACTCTTCAACTGGCATAAATTTTTTCATGACATTGCTCCTTGTGGTGCTTGGGTGTTGATTCCGATGCTTCCGTGTCCGGCGATGCCGCCAGCCTCGAGCATAAGTTTTTCGAGCTTTGCTTGGTGAGCAGCAGCGCGATCGACGTGGTCGGGAGTTTCGAGTAGCGACTGGATGAGCATTTCGCCATCGCGCCAATCTTCGAACTCGTCTTGCAAAATAAACTTCAGTGACCGAATGGTTGGCATGTCGGTGATTTCACTGGTGTTGTTGAGGTGGTACGTGTACGCCGAAATGAAGTGGGGGATGTACACGCGGTACACGCCAACAAGTTTTTCAATAGTGAGACTTGGGTCTTCAGGCTCAGTCATTGCATCGACAAAACGCACGAGTGCATCGTTGGCCGGAAGAGTGAGGCGAGCAGGGTTCATTTCGCGAAGTTCTGGCAAACGCTTGTGCCATAGTTCGGCGTGCCATGCATGCTTGTAACAATGCGTACCAAGACGAAGTTTGATATCAAGTTCGGGAACAGTTGCAATCCAGCCGCCAAGAACTTCAAACAATTTTGTTTCGGCCCATTTGTAATTGCCAACGCGACGTGCGGTTTCTTCCACACTGAAACTGCCAGGCAGTTCGCGGCGATCCCACGGAGCAAACGATGCTCTCGGCTTAGTTGGATCTGCCACGGCGACTCCTTGACCTGTTAGTTATTTGCACAATACAATTAACTGATTGATTACTTCTCGAAGTATAGCCTTTCGTCGCGCCTAAAGCGAGACGCAGGTCACAATCACGAGTTATTTCGGCGGGCAGTTGGCCGGGCGGCAAGAAGGTCTGCGCTGAGCGGTTGGCCGGTTACTTCGTCCACCCAATAGGTGTCGTTATCAAGGCGGGTCAGAGCTACATCGACATCGGCCAGGTCGCGCTCGATGGCATCAAGGTCGAGTGGGCTTTTGTGTTCGCTCATGTCTTCATCGTAGACAATCTGGGGTCGGCACGACGAAAGGTTCGGCGGGTCGCTTGTAGCGTCATCGGGATGAGTTTCCCCTTCCCCCCACTTGACGGTTCTGCACAAAAGAATCAGAAATTTCCCTCGGCCCCTGAAATGGGTATTGATCCGACGAAGCGTTACACAGCGACAATGGAAACATCGATGGGAACGTTGGTCATTGCACTTGACCCCATCAAGTCACCCAAAACCGTAAACAGTTTCGTGTACCTCGCTGCGTATCACTATTACGACGACATTATTTTTCACCGCATCATCAAGGGTTTCGTATGCCAAGGCGGAGACCCAACAGGAACTGGACGCGGTGGCCCTGGTTACCAGTACGCAGATGAATTACCAAAAGCTGGGCAATACCAAATTGGTTCATTAGCAATGGCGAATGCCGGGCCGAACACAAACGGTTCACAGTTCTTTCTCATCAGCGGTGCAAGTGGTGTGCAGTTGCCTCCGTCGTACGCATTGTTTGGTCAAGTCGTCAAAGGACTTGAAGTTGTCGAAGCAATGCAGAACGTTGAAACAGATCGCAGTGACAAGCCACTGGTCGATGTTGTAATCAAGAGTGTCACGGTCACCGTCGCAGACTGAGATAAGTCGTGATTCGGCTAGACGCATTGCGTTAGCTGCTCAAGGTTTTGCAACGCCTCGTCCTACGGGGCGAATAGACAGACGTCATCTTCGACGTGTCATTGATTCAGTCGGACTGATTCAAATTGACAGCGTCAATGTTTTGGTTCGCAGTCAAGAGATGCCGCTATTTTCCCGGCTCGGTAATCATCCGCGCACCTTGATTCCAGATGCAACAGCAGATGGAGAACTTTTCGAGTACTGGTGTCACGAGGCGTCGCATCTTCCTGTTTCGATGCATCCGTTGATGCGTTGGCGAATGGAAGAGGCACGTAATGGTTCGATGTGGCCAGGTTTGCGTCGTGTTGCAAAAGAAAAACCCAAACTCCTCAAAGAAATTAGAGATCGAATATTTAATGACGGCCCAATTGTTGCTGGTGATGTTCGCACACGCGTTGGCCCTAAAGGTTCTTGGTGGGACTGGGACGAAGGGAAAGCAATTCTTGAATACTTGTTTTGGACTGGAGAGATAACTGCCCAACGGCGGCCCAATGATTTCGCACGTGTGTACTACGCGCCACAAGAAGTACTGTCCAAAGAAATTTTGAACATGCCGACACCATCGCAGGGTGAGGCACGACGAGATCTGCTGTTATTGGCCGCGCACAGTGTAGGAGTTGGTACTGCTGCCGACTTATTCGACTATCACAGGCAAAAACCTCAACAAGCACGGCTTTATTTGGCAGAACTTATTGAAGAAGGCCTTATTGAACAGGTGCGAGTAGAGAACTGGCGTGACCCTGCATACATGTTGCCCGTGACCTTGCGGCCACGCAGTATTGATGTGCGTGCGCTTGTCTCACCGTTTGACTCATTGGTGTGGTGTCGACCACGTATCGAACGATTATTTGATTTTCACTATCGCATTGAAATTTATGTACCCGCACCAAAGCGCGTGTACGGGTATTACGTGTTGCCGTTTGTACTAGGTGACCGCATTGTTGCGCGAGTGGACCTAAAAGCTGATCGGCAGGCAGGTGAGTTAGTGGTGCCAGGAGCGTTTAGTGAAGACGGTGTCGACATTAAACATGTTGCAGCCGAACTAATGAGTGAATTACGCGAGATGGCAACGTGGCTAGGACTAGATTGCGTACGAATTGGTACGAATGGTGACTTGACTACACCGCTGGCGAAACAAAATCGCCAGAAGTAGCCCACCGAATAGTGGATGAGATAATTTGTCCGATTGGTTTGACAACAAGCTGTTCTGTGATTGGTAAGTACGGCAGACGTAGGTCAGCGCGAGCCCATGTAGGAAGAATGGCAATTGCAGCAGCTGCAATAAGTGAATACGGAACACGTGCCACGAGATCAAGTGGTGGCGTGAGCAGTAGGTACTTTGCGGCATCGCGTGATTCTGTAGTGCCTCTTAGTTCTGGGCGAAACTGTGCAATCTGATCTTTTAGTCCTTGCACTGAAGTTGGCGGTGCTGGCACTCCCAATTTGCGCGCGATGACAGCCATGTCTGCAATGTATGCGTCGTACCCCGCAGTATCCAACGGTGTGGCGCCATATGCCTGGTGTGCGCGCATAAAACTGTCAACTTCGGCAACATGCACCCAACGCAAAAGGTGTGGGTCTGATGCAGAGTACTCACGACCATCACTTGCTGTTCCTTTGACTCGCTTGTGTACATTCACCACGATGTCGACTGCACGTTGTGCAACGTCAGCTGGTGCGAATGATGTTGCAGCCACAAAGTCTGCTGTGCGCTGCAGACGACCCCATGGGTCTCCGCGATAATCGGAATGTTGAGCAACACCGGCCATTGCTAACGGGTGAAGAGATTGAAACAAAAGAGCTCGCATGCCACCGATGAACATGGATGAGTCTGAATGGACGGTGTAGAGGGGAGACGACTCAGAAAACCATCGAGGACCTTGCGCATTCATGATGGCATCACGCTTTTCTTCTGCGTTGTCGCCAATCACGCGGTCCCGAAGAGCGGCCGCAATTGCCAGGCGAACGGACTCGACTCGGTCTGAGACTGCTGTGGGGACTGTGGGCATGTCTCTATCGTGCCATCCACAGGGGGGAATTGCACGGCGAATGCGTCACAGGATGGGGTACCTATACGCTTTCCCACGTGACCGATGCACCAGTCCCAGCGAGCCAATCTTCACGGATGCCACGATGGGTGCCGCGCGCAGTAGTGATCTTTTGGATGGGGTTCATTGGCACTCTTGTTCTGCGATTCACGTTTCATCGCCTGAACAACTTTCTCATTCTTATGTTGGTCTCCTTGTTCATTGCATTGGCGCTCGAGCCAGCCGTAAACAAACTTGTTGCCAGAGGCAGGGGACGACGTGCATCAACAGGAATGCTGTTGTTGGGACTGCTCGTCATTGTGTTCACGTTTGTGGGGGCGGTGGGCACCATTGTCGGGCAGCAAGTTGCTGATGTCTTGTCGAACAGTGAACAATATGTGAACGACACTGTAAAAATTTTGAATGACACATTTGGTTCCCAAATTGATGCGGCCTCGGTGAACGAGAGAATTAGTAATCCGACCGGACCAGTTCAAAATTTCATTAATTCTCAACAAGACAAAGTATTTAATCTTTCGGTGCAAGCACTTGGCGCTCTTTTTCAAATGTTTACCGTGTTGCTGTTCTCGTATTACTTGGTTGCTGATGGGCCACGATTGCGCCGATCGATTTGTTCTCGATTGCGGCCTGATAAGCAACGACAAGTTTTGAATGCGTGGGAGCTGGCGATTACAAAAACTGGTGGGTATCTGTACTCGCGCGCATTACTGGCAGTTATCTCTTCTTTCTTCCACTGGATTGCATTCCAAGCCATTGGAATCCCAGCGCCAATCGCGATGGCTTTGTGGGTCGGATTCGTTTCGCAGTTCTTGCCCGTCATTGGTACCTACATTGCTGGCGTATTGCCTTTGGTCTTGACCTTTGTTGAGTCGCCAATAAAAGCCTTGGTCGTTATCGGATTCATTGCGGTGTATCAACAACTAGAGAATTACTTGTTCGCACCGAAGGTGACTGCACGAACATTGGAATTACACCCTGCGCTGGCATTTGGTGGCGCACTCGTTGGTGGCGCTGTTCTCGGGCCAGTTGGTGCCATTCTTGCTTTACCTGCCGTTGCAATGGGTCAGGCGCTTGCATCGTCATGGGGCACACGTCATGAAGTGATTGATGATCCGTTGACTTTCTTACAAGCTTCAAAACCACCTCGTGCTAAGCGACGTTTTCGAAAGCCTTCATCAACGTGACGGGTGTTTCGCCATCACAGTTTGTGCCAGTTGCAGTTGTATCGCGCAGCGGTGTTGACGAGAGTGTTCATTTTGGTGCAGTGGTGTGCTTGAACCGAAAGGGAGAAATTGAGTTTTCACTAGGGGATCCGCACGCGCAGATATTCCCTCGTTCGTCTACGAAACCAATGCAGGCTCTTGCCATGGTGCGTGCCGGGTTATCACTACCTGCAGAGAAATTGGCCTTGGTTTGTTCTAGTCACAATGGTGAACCCATTCACCAACAGACTGCACTTGCAATTTTGGCTCAGTTTGGACTTGATGAAAACTCACTTGGCAATACGCACGATTACCCCATGCACACACATTCTGCTCATGATGCAATTCGTGCAGGACTTCCAAAATCCGCACTGCAGATGGGATGCAGTGGAAAACATTCCGGCATGGTGGCAACGTGCGTTATCAACGGGTGGTCTATAGAGAATTACCTTGAACAAGACCACCCATTGCAACAAGCAATTACTCGCACCGTTGCCGACGTAACTGGTCACGACGCTTTTGCTATTGGAATTGATGGTTGTGGCGCGCCGGCCCATGTTGTTGAACTAATTGGGCTTGCTCGCGCAATGCGCGCAATGGCCACTGGTGATGCCGGTGATTCAGGAACACAGATCTATACGGCAATGTCACAATTTCCCTACATGGTGGGCGGCAAAGGTCGTGATGTGACGACTATTGTGTCGGGCATTAATGGTTTGTTTGCAAAAGATGGTGCAGATGCTGTGTACGCAGCTGCATTGCCAGATGGTCGCGCTGTTGCCTTGAAATTATCTGACGGGTATGGGCGTGGAACGCCAACAGTTCTTCTTGCAGCATTGCAAAAACTTGGAGTTGATATCACGCGTGTTGATAACAGCATCGTCGAAATTGTGCGGGGACATGGGAAACCTGTCGGTTCAGTACGAGCAATTGGGTTTGACTGAACATGGCTATTCCGTTTGTCCCTCGCATTGATGATGCACCATACGCAGAGATCACTCAGGTGTCACCCCTGATTCAGCGAGTGATTGCAAAGAATCCTTCAAAGTTCAGTTATCACGGAACAGGTACATACATTCTGGGCACCAACAATGTTGTCGTAATTGACCCAGGTCCGAAGCTTGATAGTCATCGTGATGCATTACGTGCAGCACTTGATGGAAGAAATGTTGTTGGCATTGTTGTAACGCATTGTCATTCAGACCATTCACCGTTAACTGAATGGCTTCATGGCGAAACAGGCGCTACGCGCTACGCCATTGGACCACATCGTGTGTATGAAGGTTTCGTCGAAGAAGATGATCACGATGCATCTGAAGACGACCCGGCAGATGCCGTTGAAAAAGATGAAGAGAAGGAAACAACCGACCTCGCGTTCTCTCCCGATGCCGCAGTTATTGATGGCGAGAAATTTATGGCGACTAAAGAGTTTGCATTAACTGCGGTTGCTACTCCTGGCCACACTTCAAATCATCTCTGCGTTTCTATGGATACGGAAGGTGCATTGTTCACAGGCGATCATGTGATGGGTTGGTCAACCACAATCGTGTCGCCACCCGATGGAGACATGCGCCAGTACATGGATTCAATGCGCAAAGTCATTGCGCGCGATGATCGTATTTTGTGGCCAACGCATGGCGGACCAGTCACAAATCCACAGCCGTTTCTTATCGCATATCATGAACATCGTTTAGAACGTGAACGTCAAATAGTTGTGCAGATTGCAAATGGCAATAACACCATTCCGGGAATTGTCAAAGTGTTGTACGCAGCGATTGACAAAAAACTACATCGGCCAGCACGACGCAGTGTGTGGTCTCATCTACGCAAATTGGTCGATGACGGTGTTGTCGCCACGGATGATGGTGGAGAACCGCGACTACTAGGCTCGTACCATCTAGTCGGCTAGCGCTCGTTTTTTATTCTTGCGTGCCTTGCGGCGACGCATAACAAAGCGCAATACACGATCAGTGATAATTGTGAGACCGACGATGATGACGGTGTACCACCACAGAGGAACACTGTGAGCTTTATACACCACAAAGTTGATATTGATGCGTGTGGTATTTGCAGCAATGAGAGCAACAATGATGAGAGCACCGATGATGGCGGCAATAGTGCCAAGACCAACGCCTTGATCAATTTCTAGTTCGGATTTGTCATCGTCAATCATGTGAGTTGTCCTTCGTGGTTACTTCACACTGTATTCACTTACCGAATGGCTACTTGACAGCGCCTACTGGCAATGTATCAGGGTCAAAAAGTGCAAAGAATTCCTTAGTGGAACCATTGAGGTGACGATTTGGGTCGCCCATTCGATTGTCAATGATTTTGCCCCAACGAGTTGCCTTGCCGAAGTCGCTGTACACAGCAAAATATGGCCACTGACCATTGATGTCTAGTTCCATACCGGTCTTGCAGCCGAGTACGACAAGCGTGTCTGCCAACATGCCGATGTTTACTTTGCCAACTGCGACAAACATCATGAGGCCATCTGTACGAAGACAAATGGCTGAACGAAAGTTGTAGACCTTGTTACCAAAATCGTTACCCCAATCAACTTTCGGGTAGTTGGCATAGACAGATTTTCCGTTATGTACGAGTGGTGGCAAGTTTTGTCGCAATGACGCCCAAGAACCTTCATCGGTAATTGTGTCTCCCCATACGCCAACCGTGCTTGTTCCGTCTTGAGAAATTGCAAGCGTGGCATACCCTTTGCGCATCTTACGCACTGTCTTTCCTTCGGTGATATACCCGCCAGGTTGATGTTCAAATCGGAATCCGCCATTAAAACTGGCGATCAATGATTGCAATGCCGTACCGCGAATCTTTGAACTGTTCTTCCAACCTTTGCCACCTGGCATCTCTGTGCCGTTAAACATCGCGGTGTGAACGCGGGTTGGGTCAAAGGTGGCCATTGTGGCAACAACGGAACCAAAGCACCACAGTGGCCGAATTGAAGTGGCATATACAAGTGGTTTTGTGCGAACACGCATGACGGCTTGCCATGTGCCTTCTCCCATTAATGCAGGAAGAAGTTGTGACGGTATGTCATCTGGTTTGGCCGGAATAGTTGTTGTCGTTGTTGACGTTGTTGACGTGGTTGTCCCAGGAATGGGGACAGTTGTAGTAGTGGACGTGGTTGTAGTAGTTGAGGTGACCACTGTCGCGGTGGTGGAATCAATTGGGCACGACGCAGTTGCGACAGTTGGTCGAATTATTAGCGGCGTGATGATGTCAGGAACAGATGTAGATGTTGACGGCTGACCTGGCACTGGCATCAATGTTGTCGAAGTTTGTGTCGGTGCGTCAGTATCGGGCGTGATTGCAAGAGCGAGCGAGTCTGCTGGTGCCACAGATGGTGGGTCATTGTGAAGCCATGCTTCCAATTTGTCAACAACCGCGCCCATCTTGTTCTCGCGTGCCCACGATGCAATGTTTTGTTGCAACGGATCTCGGGGGTGAGCACGAACATACTGCGTGACGGAAAAAACAACAACTAACAAGAACGCCGCAACAAGGCCGCCAATAACACGAAGAAATAAGCGGCGTGTCATGCGAATAGAGGCTATGCGCATTACCTAGGAAGCACTGCCTTTATCTCGCAAATGTCTACCGATATAAGCGACAACTACCTGCTGAGTTTCGTTATCGAAATATAGGTGGATGCGAACTAAATGTGTTTTACGGCCTCGACGAAGGTGCGCTTCTGCACGAACGGTGTGGCCTCGCCAGTCGATGAGGTAATCCTCTTCGTATTTCTGGCGCGCTGTTACTGAAATGGCTGACACGAAGTCGAGTCCCATTTGGCGGCATGCCAATTTGATACTGGTACCGGTGATTTCACCTGACATCCATGCTCGCGCTACCTCATTCAGGCGCACTAAGTCTTGTAACACGCTGACTGGCTCTGGCCCCTCA
Source organism: Ilumatobacteraceae bacterium (assembly GCA_040402015.1). Classification (GTDB taxonomy): domain Bacteria; phylum Actinomycetota; class Acidimicrobiia; order Acidimicrobiales; family Ilumatobacteraceae; genus UBA2093. Next base: position 31,829 of record JBBANI010000014.1, on the reverse strand, counting down.
AGACCTTCTCCCGATTCAATGGCCCTGTCGTGAAACACCAGGAATGGGCAATGCAAACGCGCGAGCCGCAACGCCTCGGTCATTGACGGCACGGCACGAACTTGCGCTGTATTTCCTGCTTGGGTTTCTAGCGAAACATTGCGAAGAATTAGTTCATCGAGTTGGCCACCTTTTCTTTCCAACTGGGTGCGTTGTTCCGATAACAATCGGTCTGCATCTGCAAGCGCAGCTTCAAGTTCGTCAACCGATGCTTCAAGCTGTTCGATATGAAGCGCCTGTTCTTCATTTTCTGTTTCATCATCTGGTTGTTCGCGCACAGGAAGATCAATAATTTCGAAGTCTCGTCGTGGTGGGGGTGGTACACGTGGTGGCGCAACTGAACGTGCTGCTGTATCTATGACTAATCGAATGATTCGGTGTTGTTCACGCATTTCGTATGCTGCGGGCAATTCGCGACGTCGTGTTATATCTGGTTCAGAATTTCCCGCCCACTGGACAATGATGCAACCAGGTCCGATGAGCGAATAGCCGGCTAGTTCTGTGAAGCCCTTGAGTGCTGCAGCACTTGTTATTTGAAAAACATGAGCTAATCCGACAAGTGGTCCAGCTCCAATTGCAACGAGAGGTTGAGTGCGTCGTTCATAGTCGATGATTTCAACAATCGCGGGAAGTCGACGACTGGGTGCAAGAATAAATGCTGCAACTTCTTGTCCGCCTAATTCAGTGTCGACCAAGGAGGCTGCATCGGTGATGTATCTGTTTGCATCTTCTGAGGGCACCGTACGCAGTGCTGTTCGGACTAATTGCACAACACGTGGTGGCAACAGTGGTGGGGTGTACGGCACAACTTTTGCTGTGCTGGGAGTTGACACAATACGTACGTCGAAGGTCAACACAGTTTCCAACAGCACAACACTGATAGTCAGAGTTTCAACGTGCGTACTGCCAGGAGCACTTTCGGTAATAGTGAGACGAAAGACTGGATCATCAGATGAGTGACGCGTACGCACTGTTGTGCCAGGGCCATATGAATCGATGGGGTAGTTCGCGACGAGCCAATCATCAACCACATCAATGAGGGCCATACGTTGTGAATGACCGCAGTCACGCGTGGCAAGTGACAGGGCGTACGTCGTAATCATCGACGACTCGAATTGCTACAAAGAGAACTAGCGGTACGGGGTGAGCGCATCGTGAACGAGCGACAAGAGAGAAGTAACTGTGGCTGCATCATCAGGATCGAGTGTAAGCAAACGGTCAAAGGCAGAAGACTCGAAGTCAATAGCAGGGTGCAACTGGTAGCGCTGATGGGCCGGAAGTGGCGGTTCAGGGGTCTCGAGGCGGGCTGTCCCGGGCGATTCGCGGTCAATCCAGCATTGGGCGGCCGAGCCAAGTGCCTGAATAGTCCAGCCCGTTTCCAGATGGACAGACCATGGTCCTGCCGGCTCGTCGGGAAGGCTGATGGCGTCGGGGGCGTGAGTGATGGGGACCTGCATCCGCATAATGGGCCCGGAATGGTCACGATGATTTACCTCGGCAACCACGGTGTCATGAGCGACTGGTAGCACCATCAGGTCGTCTTGCAAACGAGATGATGCGTTGTATTGAGTAGGGGTCACCACTTCCCATACCCACGGACGACCACCTGTATCAATGACGGGAACATTCATGCCAACCCATGCAACATCAAGGCCAGGCATAGTGACGCGACGCCATGTCAGAGATTCGGGGTGTTCGGCGAGTGATCGTCTCACCCCATCTACAAACGTATGCACGAATCTTCATGTTGGTGTGAAATGGCCCGAGAATGGTGGATACCCCCACGAATGCGAGACTTGACACATGCCAATGTTTGCTTCGCACGACATCTCAATCAATTATCAGATCTCAGGTGATGGTCCCCGAGTGTTGTTCTTCAATGGGTCTGGCGCAACATTGCAGTCCACTGAACTTCTCATTCGTTCTCTTTCGAAAGAGTGCGAAGTGCTTGCACACGACCAACGTGGTCTTGGCCTTACTTCAATTCCTGATGGCCCGTACACCATGGCGCAATATGCAGCAGACGCTGCAGCACTTCTTGATCATGTGGGGTGGAAGACATGCTCTGTCGTCGGTATCAGTTTTGGTGGAATGGTTGCGCAAGAGTTTGCAGTGACATTTCCGACGCGTGTTGAACGTTTGGCTCTGTTGTGCACCTCAGCTGGCGGTAGTGCCGGATCGTCGTATCCGTTGCATGAACTAGGTTCACTGTCAGCAGATGAGCGTGCTTCAAAAATGTTGACCTTAAGTGACACTCGCTTTACTCCTGAATGGCTGGCATCTCACCCTGCTGATGCACAGATGATGAACATGCGTGCTGAACAAGCGGCCAAAACGAAAGCCACCGATGTGATTCGTGGTGAACGTCTGCAACTCGCTGCTCGAGCAGGTCACGATGTTGTGAATCGTTTGCACGTGATTACTTGTCCAACATTTGTTACAGCAGGAAAATTTGACGGAATTGCACCGCCCGTTAACTCAGAAGCCATCATTGATCGCATTTCTGATGTAACACTGACTCTGTATGAAGGTGGCCACATGTTTGTAGCCCAAGATCCCACTGCAATTCGTGAAATTCGTACGTTTCTCTCAACTGGCATTCGTCCAGGTGGTGAGTAGGTAGCTATGGCAATGAATGTTCTTTTGATCACCCTTGATCAATTTCGCGGCGATTGTTTATCGATTGCCGGACACCCATTCGTGAAGACCCCCAACCTCGACCGTCTCTGTGAACGTGGCCTTCGGTTGTCGCGGCACTACAGCCAAGCGTCGCCGTGTGCACCAGGTCGAGCTTCGTTGTACACCGGCATGTACCAAATGAATCATCGTGTTGTTGCTAACGGAACACCGCTTGATGATGGATTTGACAACATAGCGCTTGCGGCACGACGCGCCGGATACACGCCAACTCTGTTCGGATACACAGACCAATCGATTGACCCTCGAGTTACGACAGGTGCTAGTGACCCCCGCCTTCAAACATATGAAGGAATATTGCCAGGCTTTGATTGCGCACTCGACCTGACCCGACGCATGACTCCATGGCGAGAACTTCTCTCTGAAAAGGGTTACGACACTTCGCCAGGAATTTTGCAATTGTTATCAACCGAACATGAACGACCAGTTGACGTCAGCGTCAGTAACTTCCTGACGAATCGGCTTATTGAATGGATCGGGGCACAAGATTCTGGTTGGTTTGCACACGCGAGTTATCTGCGTCCACATCCTCCGTATTCTGCAGCTGGTGAATTTTCAGTGATGTATGCCCCGGATTCTGTTGGTCAACCGATTCAACGAGCAGAAGAAGTACACCCGTTCCATGAAGTGCTGTTGATGCTTGATGCTACGAAGGCACCAACTGACCCCGATGAGATGGCACATATGCGTGCCCAATATTTTGGCATGATCAGCGAAGTTGATTACCAACTTGGGCGGCTTTTCGATTCATTAGTCGAATCAGGCGAATGGGATAACACGGTCATTGTTGTCACTGCCGATCACGCAGAGATGTTGGGCGATCATGGGTTGCGTGAAAAAGTGGGTTATTGGGAAACCAGTCAACACATCATCGGAATCGTTGCTGACCCACGTCATACAAGTGTTCACGGAACGGTGGTTGACAAATTCACGGAAAATATTGACATCATGCCCACGCTGTGCGAAGTGATGGAGATTCCGATTCCGGCCCAATGTGATGGTCTGCCGTTGACCCATTTCATCAATGGCACAGAGCCACCGTGGTGGCGTGATGCTGCTCATTGGGAATACGACTGGCGATTCGCGCTTATTCCAGCTGACAGGTATGTGTGGCCATGGCGTCGACGTCTTGAACAACTGAATCTTTCAGTGCGACGCAGTGATACTCATGCGTATGTTCAATTCGGCGACGGTGATTTCTTATGTTTCGATTTGGAAGCCGACAGTACATGGCGGACACTGACTACTGAGGCAGAAGTGATTTCAGAAAATGCACGCGCCATGTTGACGTGGCGCATGGAACATGCGAATAGAACCCTGACTGGTCTACTTGTTGAAGGTGGCGGTATTGGCCGGTGGCCTACCAAAGTTGAGTGGCGTACTGAGTCTTAATCAGACCAGCGGTCATATTTGACCATCTGACTCAGCGGTGCACGACGTAACGGACCATGTTTACCCATGGGGTGACCAAGTGGAACCATGGCGTACACACCCCACGGCTCTGGTATCTCAAGCAGTTCACGAACTTTGACTTCGCTTGCCGAAATCAGGGTGGTGAGAACTCCGCCTAAACCTTCTGCGCGAGCAGCAAGCAGCAAGTTCTGAACGGCGGGGTATAACGATGCTCCGCCGACAACAGGTGTGCGTCCCAAGTTTCCATCGGTGACGTACACCTCACGAGGATCATGAATGAACATAACGACAACAGGAACATCGGCTAGAGACTCAGCGAGACGTGTGCCGACTGCAAGACCGGTGCGTGTTGCTTCCACGATGTTTTCTGGCATGCCTTCCACGCGCTTCATGTTGAATTCAACATATGTTGCCCACTCGGCTGCATAAATCTCTCCGAGCCGCTGTTTTAACGCACGGTCACGTACTGCAATTATGCGCCATGGTTGTCTGTTGCCGCCGCTTGGTGCCCAAATTGCAGCTTGCAAAATTCTTTCGAGGGTTTCATCATCAACAGGCTTATCGCTGATGCGTCGAATAGATCGGGTTGTGGAAAGAATGGAATACAGATTGTCAGCGTCGCTCATGACTGCAATCTAATCGGTACGAAGGCGACCCCTTAGCGTCGGGATGCACTGGCAGGCCACGGAGACATCTCTAGCCCCACGCCCTGGTACACCCCGTGAAGCAATGCCGCATAGTCAACGGAGATATGAGCGCGTGCGAGACGAACAAGTTCATCACGAAAGAGAACACCATGAGAATCGGCTCCGACAATGACATGGGCTACTTCATGTAAAGCCGTTGCGGCAGTGGTCTTTTTACCGCGGAGACAAATGGTGTGAGATTCGATATCCGCTGAACCCAATGATGATTGAGCTGCTCGACCAACGACTACCTGTGGCATATCAATATCTTCTCGAGAACACACATGTTGTAGCCACTCTTCAATGTGGTGTGACGAGAAATTGCGTGAGCCAAGTTCATTATCAACAATGTCTTCCGATGCATATGTCAGAGCTTGTTCTGGAGAGCATTTCTCGTATTCATTGGCGTGAGCAACTGCAACCTGAACAAATGTGTCGAGAGAATTCATGACAATTCGCCACGCACGCCAGTGCTAAATGAACGACCTGAACCGCCGAAGCCACTACCAGCTTGCCTGCCGTTGATGTACGCACCAGATGATGTGTCGCTGTATGTATAGCCACCCCGAAGTGGAGGTCCATTGACGCGTAATTCATGCTGGGCACGTTTCATACGATCTGCGAGCACCAACCCCGACCCAGGTGTTTCAGATACAAAATCTTTGCGCGCAACAGAGAGTGATTCTTCGATGCCCAATTGAAAACCCTTCCACCATGCAACACGCCACGACCTGTCGCCATGTGGAAGCAGGCGAGCACCCATGGCATCGGCAGCTGCGAATAAGGTGCGTGCTGCGAAAATATCTGCAGCGCGTCCGTACAACACGATGACGCATTCGTTTCCTTCGTCGTCTGCGCGATACCCAGCACATGAGTGCAGTAACGCAATGGTGTACAAAATATTTTGACGTCGAACCCGATACAGCCCACCAACCCGAATGCGCTCCACCACAACCGTGGTGTCTTCTTCAATGCGCGAAGATGTGATATCAGATTGCGAGAGCCCATGTTTTTGCATCAGCTTTGATGCCATAGCAAGAGCAGATTCAGCCTCGGCTTGTGGCGTGTTCGGATGTTGCGCCAGGTTCAACATGGCATTGATGCGGTCGCGCTGGTCGCTCATTGCGCAAACTCTATGTGCGAGGTGGTCAGTGGTTAAGGACACTGGAAAGGAACGCACGGGTACGTTCTTCAACAGGGGCTGAAATGACCTGCGACGGCGGACCTTGCTCGATGATGACACCGCCATCCATAAACACAACTCGGTCTGCAACACCTTTTGCAAAGCCCATTTCATGGGTAACAACCAACATGGTCATTCCCTCTTGTGCCAGCGATTGCATGACCTGCAACACTTCGCCAATTAGTTCGGGGTCGAGAGCACTTGTTGCTTCATCAAACAACATCACGTCAGGGTTCATAGCGAGCGCCCGAGCAATTGCAACTCGCTGCTGTTGTCCGCCTGACAGCTGCGCGGGATAGGCATTGTCTTTTTCAACGAGTCCAACACGGGCAAGTAAACCGTGAGCAATTATTGCTGCTTCGTCTGCGCTCCGCTTCAATACTTTGCGCTGTGCGACACACACGTTTTCTAGCGCAGTCATGTGGGGAAATAAATTAAATTGCTGAAAAACCATACCAATGTGTGTCCGTGCTTCATCAAGATCACAGTCAATGTTTGTTAGTTCACGACCAAGAACCACAACAGTTCCGGCAGTTGGCGTTTCCAACATGTTGACGCACCGCAATAATGTGCTTTTTCCTGAACCAGATGGACCAATAATGCAGACTACTTCGCCGCGCTGCAATTGTAGGTCAATGCCGCGCAACACATGATTGTCACCAAATGATTTATTGAGGTTAGTGATGTTAACAACGACGTCTGAGTTCATCGGCTTGCTGCCTTTTCGCGTCGTTCCATCCACGCCACAAGTTGAGTCAGGGGGACTGTCATTGCCAAGTACACAAGTCCAGCAACGATAAGAGGAGTTGCATTTGCTGTGTTATTCACACCATCACGACCAAAACGAGCAAGGTCACGAGTTCCTGCGGTGACGCCGAGTACCGAGATGAGTGATGTGTCTTTAATAAGAAGAACAAATTCATTTGTCAGTGGTGGCACGATGATGCGTAATGCTTGAGGAATGATGATGGTGATCATTGCGCGCGAATACGACATGCCCAATGAACGGGCAGCTTCCAATTGCCCATTCGGCACGGCCTCTATTCCCGCACGAATTGTTTCTGCCATATATGCACTTGCGACAAGCGCTAATGGAACTGCACCTTGAACGTATGGGTTTGGCCAACGCCAACCGGTTGCAATGGGAATACCAAACCCAAGAATTAAAAGAGTGACGAGAAGCGGAATACCACGGAAGATCTCAATATATGTTGCTGCAAACCAGCGATACGGGCGAATGGTACTGAGGCGCATGAGCGCGAACAACAGACCAAATGAGAGTCCGCCTGCAAAACCCAAAATGGTGAAGATGATGGTGTTCTTTGCGGCACCAGTCAGGATGTCGGGAAACTGTTCAACCACAATGTCCCACTGGAACATGGCGCTTTGTAGTCGACCCCAATCAACAACAAGAACCATGGCCAACAGGGCGATTACCGAAAGTACATACACGGCTATACGCCGGTATTGCGCCTTCTTGCGCTTGCTGATGGCCATGGCTCTCAGAGGTTGTTATGGGTAATGGAAAGTGACCTGTTGTGGCCTATCCGAAGTACTTCTTGAAGATGCCGTCGTACACGCCATTCGCACGGAATTCTGTGAGGCTGGCGTTGATTGCTGCTACAAGATCGGTGTTTTCTTGTGATGTTGCGAAACCGTACTTTTCGGATTCGGTATCAAACTTGATGGATACTGCAGAGGTGCCCATTTTTGTTGCACGGAATGCATTGATTGGGAAGTCCTGAAGAATTGCGTCTACTTGGTTTGACTCAAGAGCCAAGAACATCGCAGCTGCATCGTCAAATGACTGAATCTTTGCATCAGGCGCATTGGCCTTTGCGTACTCTTCACCGGTTGTGCCGGTTTGTACTGCAACGGTCTTGCCGCTCAGTGACGCAAGACTATTCAATGTGTCTTTGTCTTCGGTGCGTACAAGAAGTGACTGGAACGAATCAAAGTAACCATCTGAGAATGCAGCGTTTGCGGCGCGCTCTTCGGTGATTGTCAGTGATGATGCCACTACGTCACATGTGCCAGCTTTTGGAGCCAACCAAATTCCGTCGAATGGCTGAACAGTTACTTCGAGAGCAAGGCCGTAGCGCTCTGCAATTGCGGTCATGATGTCCATGTCGAATCCAGTCCAAGTGCCATCTTCGTTCTGGAATTCGAATGGCTCGTATGGGGCATCTGAGCAGACAGTCAACTTGCCCTCAGCAATTGGCGTGAATGTCAATTCCTGTGTTTCGGTTGAACCTGTCGCAGTAGTTGTGTCAGATGACGAGTCGCTGCCGCCGCATGAAGCGACAATGAATGAAAGTGCTGCAAGCGATGCAAGCAGACGGGTGGTACGTGCCATGGTGACTCCTAAGGGTGTCGTTGGAAATGTTTCTACGACCTTAGACCACTCGCCGGGGGGTCGCCATTTTGGCCAGATTTGACGGTGCCCGCACCCCGCGTCCATAAGCGGCAATACTCGTAACGGTGAAACGGCGGACAGATATAGAAGGGCTTCGTGCCATTGCAGTCCTTGCGGTCTTGCTGTATCACGCCGGAGTCCCTGGCCTAGGTGGGGGATATGTCGGGGTCGATGTCTTCTTTGTGGTGTCGGGCTTTCTCATTACGTCCTTACTGGTGGCAGAAAAGACCAATACGGGCACAGTGTCTTTAGGGGCGTTCTATGCCAGGCGTGCCAGGCGAATTTTGCCTGTCTCAGCGTTAGTGGCAGTTGTAACTCTTATTGCATCCTGGATCTGGCTAGAGCCATTGCGATTGCGCTCGCTGTCCAACGACGTTCTGGCAGTTGCATTGTTCTCATCCAACTTTGTGTTTGCGAATCGTGGAGCTGACTACTTGCAGTCTGCATTGCCACCGTCACCGTTGCAGCACTACTGGAGTTTGGCTGTTGAAGAACAGTTCTATGTGGCGTGGCCTGCGCTTGTGATGTTGGTGTGCCTCGGTGTTGGTACTCGAACTGTGCGCAATGTGCGTCTTCGTGTTGGCGTTACAGCTGGCATTGCATCGGTGGTGTCATTCATTGCATGCATGGCACTCATGAACACGTCGCAGCCTTGGGCTTTCTTTTCGCCTCACACGCGGGCATTTGAATTAGCAATTGGTGCACTTGTAGCAGTTGTACCGATTGGCGTTTCACTCACAGTTGTCCGAATGAACGCCGCGCTCGCATGGTGTGGACTTGCCGGAATCATCGCAACGGTGATGATGTTTTCAGAGACCACGACGTTTCCTGGACCGTGGGCACTTGCCCCCGTTATGGCGACTGCATTCTTGTTGCGTGGAGGAAACGCCACATCGTGGTCACCAGATGCATTACTGCGTCTATCGCCAATGCAATGGTTAGGTTCGCGTTCGTACTCTGCGTATCTATGGCATTGGCCAGTGCTAATCATTGCTGCGGCAGCACTTGACAAAAAACTCTCTGTGTTTGAGGGGCTTGTTTGCCTCATGATGTCCCTTGCGCTCTCAGAGTTCTCATATCGCTGTGTAGAAAACCCTGTACGGCGAAACCACAACATTGTGGGAATTCGTGCGTTGGTGTTATCAGTATCTCTTATTGCCGTTCTCAGTGGTAGTGCGGTCCTGGCGCAAAATAATCAACCAACACTCGATGGCGGTGTGGCAGCAACGGCACCTACATTGATTGCAGAGTCATCAACAACTATTGATTCTTCTGTTTCCACAACGACTATCCCCACTGAACCGCGCTTGCCTAGCCAGGGCACACCGGTTGAAGCCATTGTTCAAGCAATGTCTGCGACAGGATTGCCATCAAATATTACGCCATCGCTTCAAGGTGCAATTTCTGATATGCCCACGATCTACAGCAACAACTGTCATGCGAGTTTTTCTGCAACACGTCCGAAGAAATGTGTATATGGTGATGTGTCATCATCAACAGTGATTGGTTTATACGGAGACTCACACGCTGCTCAATGGTTTCCTGCATTTGAGAAATTGGCAATCAAACGCAATTGGAAACTAATTAGCTACACGAAACGTGGTTGCCCACCAGCAGACATACCTACTTACAGCAAGGTGCTGGGAAAGGTCTACAAGGAATGTGCGCCGTGGCGCGAAAATGTCTTGAAGCAAATGGTGACCGACGGTGTGCAGACTGTTTTCGTAGCGCACTTTGATCGCTTACTGTCCGCGTCAACTCGAGTGCCGATGTGGCAAAAGGAGTGGCGGGCTGGATTGCAGTCAACTATTGACCAGTTAACAGCTAAGGGCATTACTCCTGTACTGATGGAAGATACGCCGTATCCCGGTCAAGATATACCGACATGCCTTAGTCGTCATTACACAAATGTGCAGCTCTGCAACCCGATCATTAGTTCGGCATTTCGCGACGACATGCACCAGATGTTGCAAGACTTTGATGTTGCAAAGGTTCATGTCTTATGGACACGGCAGTGGTTTTGCACCGATGCAGGTTGCCCAACGGTGGTGGGAAACATCTTGGTGTATCGCGACGATAACCATATGTCGGTTACCTTTGCCTCATTTATTGCACCGCTTCTCGATTCTGCAATTGTTGACGTGGTGACTTGGGCACCAACTCACCCGTAATTAGTGCAACACTGAATACATGGAACAACGCAAATCACAGAACGAGGTTCTTCAGCAATTGGTTTCTGATGGGCATCTGAGCTCGGAACAGGCCGATGAAATAGCACAAGCACCGAAACTGGCAATTACAGCTCGTGAACTGGTGTCGTATCTTGCAGCAATTCTCATCACGATTGGTGTTGGTTTCATGGTTGCTGGACTAGTAGTTAATGTTCCACAGGCTGGAATAGCTGTGCTGCTGTATGTAGTTGCTGCAGTAGTCGGGTATTTCTCACGCAAGTTGTCTGGTGGGAAGAGTGAGAAGCAGAGAGTGGGTGAAGTGCTGGAGATCGCCTCCGTACTTGCCGCAGTTGTCGCATCAGGAATTCTGTTTGATATGACGAATATGCGGTCGGAGTGGTACGTATGCATACTTGCTATTGCTACTGGAACATGGGGATTGTTACGCGCATCACGTTCACAGTTCTCTGGTTCAATTTTGATGACAGCGTCAGTACCCATCGCGATTACGGCATCAACGGAAACCATGAGCGTGAGTGGGAATAATCACACCCTTGTGGTTGGTCTGCTGTTGATTGCAGGAGGCCTAGGTCTGATTTCCATGGGTATGAGACGGATTGGTCTTGCATTCTTGCCACGTGCGTTTGGTTCTTTGCTCATTGTCATCGGTTCAATCACATTGGCCAATGTCTTCACCATGGGAGTTGGCGGTCTCATACCTATTGGTGTTGGTGCGGCGTTGTTCAGTCTTGGGTCACGTGAACGTTCACCAGAAAACTTGGTGGCGGGCGCCTTCGGCATCATTGTGGGCGTGATTATTACCGTTGTCTATTGGTTGCCCGGCAATATCTTGCAAGGCCTTGCAATTATCGGTTGCGGTGTTGCACTGCTGCTTGTTCTCAGAAAGCAGTTAGCTCGCGCTAGTCAACTAAAGCCTGGTGCACCAACTGCTTAAGTTGCGGACGCAATGGCCATGTGCTTGATGGCATGAGCTGCGTCATGATCATGTACACAAGATCTTCTTTCGGATCAACGGTGAAGTTGGTACTTGCTGCACCACCCCAACCGTAATCGCCAGCACTTCCCGCAACTTTTGCCTTCACGGGGTCAAGCGTGACGCTGACGCTGAGTCCAAAGCCCACGCCGTCAAATGCAGTTTCTGCAAACAGTGGGCGACCAAATGCTGTGAGGTCAGCATTGTTTGGCAAATGGTTCGACGCCATAAATGCAACAGTGCGATTCGACAAAATACGAGTGCCGTTATGCTCGCCGCCACCGCGCAACATTTCTGCAAACTTCAAATAGTCACTTGTAGTGGATACAAGTCCACCGCCACCGAGGTGTGCTTTTGGCTCGTTCAATGCGCCAGCAGCGCCAGCATCGTTTCGCAAGATCTTCTTGTCAGCCGGGTTTGGTACATACAAGGCGGCGAGACGATCAGCTTTGTCTGCTGAACAATGGAACGCAGTGTCGGTCATACCAAGCGGATCAAAGATGCGCTTCTTCATGAACTCACCAAGTGTCATTCCGGAAAGAATTTCTACAACGCGACCAAGGACATCGATTGACATTGAATATGCCCACTCAGTTCCGGGCTGAAACATCAGTGGAAGGCCAGCGAGGATGTCGCAAATGTCTGCAAGTGATGCGTCGCGCGGTGTGCCCCATTCGAAACCTGCATTGCGATACATCTGGTCGACGGGGTTTGAATACACAAAGCCATATGTCATGCCGGCTGTGTGCGAAAACAGATGCCACATTTCCATTGGCTCAGTGACTGGTTCGTACCGTGGTGCAGTCAATGTTCCAGAGCGGAATACTTTTTGATTAGCGAAGGATGGAATGAACCACTTCACTTGATCGTGCATTTCGAACAAGCCTTCTTCCCACAAAATCAGTGCAGCAACCGCACAGATGGGCTTGGTCATTGAATAGGCACGATAAATGGTGTCGTTAGCAATGGGCTTTTTGTTTTCCACATCTGCATGCCCGTACAGGTCGCTGTACGCTAACTTTCCACCACGCGAGACAGTGATGTGGTAACCGGGCAACTTGCCGCTGTCGACGTATTTACCAAAGTGAGAACGAATACGTGCAAGACGTGTGGGGTCTAGTCCGACTTCTGATGGGTCAGCTGTTACTTCAAGATTCGACATCCCAGCAATCTAGAACCACCTCGAGAGGTGAGTATCACTGGAGAGAAGCGCTATTCAGCCTTGGGTGCGAAGTCGCGAAAGGCAGCCAATGCTCGGGGGCCATAGACAGTGCCCGGCCCACCACTCATTGCAATAGCAACACCAATCGTTTCAGCAACCTCCGCTTCAGTTGCCTTGTTCACGGCGGCTCCACGGGCATGGCTGGCAATGCAACCATCACAACGAACTGCAATTGCAATTGCAAGTGCCAGAAGTTCCTTTGTCTTTTTGTCGAGCACACCTTCAGCGAACGCAGCGCTATGCAACTGGGCAAACCCGTCGTACACGCCAGGAATCAGGGTCTTTAGTTCGCGACCCTCAGGTGCTAACTGCGACAAAACTCCGCGGCCATGATCATGAGTGTGATCGGTCACGAAATCACTTTCAGTGCATCGTTGTCAGCAACACAATGTAGGGCACGCAGCAACATATCTTGCAAGAGTTGCTGACCGCGTTCGTTCTGTTCAGCGAAGCCTCCGAACGTTGTGACACCGTAGGTCACGCAGAAACAAATAGCTACCAAATATTGATGCCACATTTCGGCGCGGTCAATTGAAATTCCATGAAATTCAAGGCGGTCAAGGTATGTGTTGACAAGCTCTTGGTCATGACCTCTGCGAACATCGGTTGCAATTGACTGACTAATAAAGTAACCAACGTCATACATACCAGAACCTGTGCCGACGATCTGGAAGTCGATAAGAACGGGTTCTTTACCATCGAACATCATGTTGTCTGCGCGGTAATCACCGTGGCACAGGGTGTTGGGTGTCATTAGATTGCCGAGCATCCACGAAACTTTCCCCCCCCAGATGCCACCTATACCACGAACACTGTCGGGAAGAAGGTGGCCTGCGTACTGTTCAACATTTGGCCAACCTTGGGCCCACAACATTGGAAGGACTGCTTCGTATGTTGGATTCAGAAGTGGTTGAAACACATCTTGCATGCCCGACAACTTTGGGCTGTTCCACCACATGGCGTGGTAGTCAGCAAGAGTCTCTAGAAAAACTTTTGATTCAGCGAGACTGACGCCTTCAATTTGGTTGAGGCCGCGGTAATGACCGATGTCTTCCATTGCAATCGTGAAGTTGGTGTTTTCAGTTTCAATTGCCTGGCCGTAGCACTTTGCAGTTTTGAACGGGGCGCTTGGTGCACAGTCACGGTAAAAAGTTAGTTCGCGAATATAGAACACCAAAGCGTCTGCAGTTCCACGTTGAACAGGGTCATCTGTTGGGTACTTAACAACAAAAGTTTTTGGCGCTTTGGTAGGACCCGAATAAGCAGGGGTTACTCGCTGCAAAATGCTGAGAATTCCAACACCTTCGCCGATGCGTTCAGTTGAGACTGAAGTCACTGTGACGCCATCTTCCAGATTTCCACTGCCGCGCATTACGCCTTCGACCCACGCAGGTGTGATGTCCTTTTCAGATGCAAGTAATCCGAGTCCGGATGTAATGAGATCAACGATTGTCATGATAACTCCCCCTATTGGTTATTCCCCCGGAACAACAAAACGAAACACTAGTTGTCTTTACGATGAACGCAAAGTAGAGGGGCGTAGCCTTGCCTATATGTCAGAACTGCGCATCGGCGTCATTGGTACTGGAATGATGGGGTGTGAACACCTGCGCAATCTCATGGGCATTGAAAATGCTGTAGTAACGGCCATTAGTGACCCTCATGAAGAACAACATGGATGGGCCCGCAACACCTTGGGTGACAAGACATCCGGGGTGGCTGAATTCACGGATCATCGAGACCTTCTCAGTAGTGGACTTGTTGATGCGGTTCTTGTTGCTGCACCCAACTTCACTCATAAGTCATTGTTAGACGACATTTTTCAGACCAACATTCCGGTTCTTGTCGAAAAACCAATGTGCACCACAGTTGAGGATTGCGTTTCGGTGGTGAAAGCCCAATCGCAACGCTCGGCTATTACATGGGTGGGCCTTGAGTACCGGTACATGGCACCAATTGCAGGGCTATTGCATGAATTACGCAGCGGCATCATTGGCAATATGAAGATGATGTCGATTCGTGAACATCGGTTTCCATTTCTTGTCAAGGTTGACAACTGGAATCGCTTCTCGCAAAACACGGGTGGCACATTGGTAGAGAAGTGCTGCCATTTTTTTGACCTGATGAATGTCGCAGTGGGTTCACAACCTGTGCGCGTGATGGCTAGTGGGGGTCAAGATGTGAATCATCTTGATGAGATATATGACGGTCGACGTAGTGACATTCTTGATAACGCATACGTAATTGTTGAATACGCCAATAGCGTTCGCACCATGCTTGATTTATCAATGTTCGCTGAAGGCGGGCAGCATGAACAAGAGATCACTGTTGTGGGGGATAAGGGAAAACTAGAAGCGTTTATTCCTGGAAATGGAAAAATCTTTTTTGGTGAACGTTCATCTCGGTCAGTACGAGAAATTGAAGTGCCGACAGACCCGGATATTGCGCATATGGGTTTCCACTTTGGCGCAAGTTTTATCGAATGCAAACGGTTTGTCGATGCAGTGTTGCACAATACGCAACCAGAAGTCACGGTTGTTGACGGTTTGTGGTCGGTAGTCATTGGTGCGGCTGCGCACAAGTCAATCGACGAACAACGCCCCGTGCTTATTTCAGAGTACGGACTCTGACATGGATGATCTTCTACTCACAGCGCATCTCGTGTCTGCCTGCATCATGGTGGGCGTCATCTGGTTTGTGCAGTTAGTTCATTATCCTTTGCTTGCAGTTGTGCCGGTGGAGAGTGCGAAAGTGGTAGCTGAGAAACATCAGAAGTGGACCGGAATCGTTGTTGGTCCGCCTATGGCTGTTGAAGGTGTGACTACATTAATTCTGTGGGCCAACACTCCATCCGGAGTGTCGTGGTGGCTGACATGGGTAAATGGTGCGTCATTGGCCGTTGCACTTTTGTGCACCATCTTTCTGTCTGTACCGCGACATGCGCGCATGGTTGAAGCACCTGATGCCCAGGTTGGACGCGAACTCGTGCAAACGAATTGGCCTCGCACAATCGCATGGACCGTGTGTGGTTTTCTGGCTGCCGTAATGCTTTTACAAGGGATGTAGATAATGAGTAATTTTTTCAGTTCGCTATTGGACACGGCAATTGTTCCGGGATTTTCTCGAATAGGTTTTATTGCGCGTTCCCGCCTTAATCACTGGGATCAAGTATCTAGTTATGACTTGACTGGCAAGGTTGTGGTGATTACCGGGCCAACATCGGGGCTTGGAAAGGAATGTGTACGTATTCTTGCCCCAACAGGTGCACAGTTAGTTCTTGTTGCGCGAAATAAAGAGAAGTGTGAGGACGTTATTTCGACCGTGCGCACTCTCTGCACAGGGCCAGAGCCCGTGTGTGTTGTTGCAGAAATGGGCGACCTGGTCTCAGTTGGTAAAGCAGCCAGAGAGATTGCATCGCGGTTCTCACAGGTCTTTGCGGTTGTTCATAATGCTGGTGCGCTTCTCAATTCACGTGAAGTCTCGCCTCAAGGTATTGAACAAACAGTTGCGTCTCATGTTTTGGGCCCACATCTTTTGACAACAATTCTGCTTCCCAACCTGATTGCCACCCAAGGTCGTGTGGTCACCGTTTCGTCTGGCGGTATGTATTCGGCAGAACTGCCGAATATCGATGGGAAACGCACTTTAGAAATGCGCGTTGACAGTTATAACGGTTCCAAGCAATATGCCATTGCGAAACGTGCACAGGTCACACTCAATGAAATGTGGGCAACTAAAGAACGCTCAGTACATTTTGATTCAATGCATCCTGGCTGGGCCGATACTCCTGGAGTGCAGGAATCAATTCCTGCCTTCCAACGAATTACTAAACCAATTTTGCGCTCTCCAGCGCAAGGGGCCGACACCATCGCGTGGCTGGCAGCAGTGCAACCTATCCCGGGGGCTAGTGGTTCGTTCTGGTCTGATCGCGAAGTTCGCAGTATTCACAAACTTCCGACAACTAGGCGCAGCGATAATGCACAGGCGCGGACAAATTTATGGAACTGGTGCAATCAAATAATTGCCTCGTACGTTTCGGAATAATACGGCGAGAGCCTAAATACAACGGTTAGTGGTTGTGCCAATTCCATCAATGGTGGAAACCAAAATATCGCCAGGCTTCAAGAACACTGGGGGCTTACGAGAAACGCCAACTCCACCTGGTGTACCAGTAAAGATCACATCGCCCGGCAGTAATTCAACAATTCCTGAAACGTATTCAATGATGTCGCCTACGTTGAAGACAAGGTCATCAGTAAGGGTGTTTTGCACTTCTTCACCATTGAGAGTGCAAGTCATATGCATTGCGTCACGATTTACAACATCAGCTGCATCGACAAGCCATGGGCCGAAAGGTCCGAAATTCTTTTTGCTCTTACCGAGGTCAAAGTGGGGAGGCTGAGCGGCAAATTGCAATGCACGATCTGAGATGTCTTGTCCAACGCTGATTCCAGCAATGTGATTCCATGCGTCTGCCTTGGCAATGTTGCGACCACCACTGCTGATGACTACTACGAGTTCGACTTCCCAGTCGACCATCGGCGCATCAATCGGAATGTCAGCATTCGGTCCAGCGATGCACGACGTGAATTTTGTGAACGTCAGCGGCACGGCAGGAAGTCCCATTCCACTTTCTTCAGCATGAGAGCGATAGTTCAATCCGATTGCAAACACTTGCAGTGGCCATGGGGAAGGAGCATCTAGTTCATCAGGGTTGGCAGGTGATCCACCATCAGTCACGGTTGCGGCAAATGCACGTAGTTCAGCCCATCGCGGAAAAGCTTTGATTGGATCTGCATCGAACTTCCCGCCACTGACTTCTGCCAAGTCGACAAGGTTGTTATTAGGGCCGACTACTAATTGAGCCCGGCCGTTTTTGGAAGCGAATCGTAATGTCATGGGGCTACTGTAGCCATTAGCAGTCACTTGACTAACAATGGAGAGTAAGGAAATTTCATGGCTTCGCCTATCAAATTCGCTCATGTCGTTTTGAAGAGCCCACGGTACGCAGAAATGCTTGGGTGGTGGCTTGATTTCTTAGAGGGTTCTGTCCGCCATGGGAATGATTTCATCTCGTTCCTTTCTTATGACGACGAGCATCACCGCATTGCCATCGTGAATATGCCCGACCTAGAGCCACGGTCACCCAAATCAGAAGGCCTTGAACATTTCGCCTTCACATACGCATCCATAGATGACCTCTTCGGACAATACGAGCGAATGAAAGCCAAAGGAGTTTCACCGTACTGGACTATCAATCACGGGATGACATTGTCTGCCTATTACCGCGACCCTGACGGCAATCAGGTGGAAACACAAGTTGATTCATTGACAATGGAACAAGCAGATGAGTTCATGAACGGGCCGCTGTTTGCCGCCAACCCAATTGGTATTGATGTTGATTTCGAAGTACTCAACGCACGACGCAAAGCCGGTGAAGGTATTGCTTCATTGACCGACTATTCAACAGCTGGCAAATGAGCATTGCTGATTACCTGCACAGGTGGCGAGCAAGAACAAGTGCGTGACATTATCCGATCACTTCGTAATTCGCTTATTACAGATTTCCTTCAATGAAAAAAGTTGACGTCACCATCCTTGGTGGAGGACCAGTTGGAAGTTTTCTTGCTGTCATCTTGAATGACATGGGGGTTTCAAACGTCGTTATCGATCGCGACCTCATTCCGTATCAATTACCACGAGCAATTGTGATGGACGATGAAATACTCCGTGCCTGTTACGACCACGGAATGGGTGAGTGGCTGCAGTTAAATACTGAGCCATTACAACGCGGTGATTTTGTTGGCCCAAATGATGAAGTAATCATTGGGGCAGATATTCCACCAGTCGGTCTGCAGGGAGTGCCGCCAGTAGTTGTTCATTATCAACCTGAGCTAGATGCCATGTTGCGGGCCGAAGCTGAAGCCCGAGGTTCAACGGTGATGTGGGGCCGCACGGTGACACACATCGAAGATGACGGCAAGAAAGTTGTCACAACAATTGATAACGGAGAAACGATTGAATCGCGTTGGTTTGTTGGTTGTGATGGAGCATCAAGTTGGACACGAAAGTTCTTGGGTCTGCAACTAGAAGATTTGCATTTTGATCAGGAGTGGTTAGTGGTTGACGCCGAACTACACAATGGCGCAGTAGTTGATCTTCCTGTCGGAGTGCGCCAGTTTTGCCATACAGATCGCCCGTTTACTTTTGTGCAAGGAGTGCGCCGTTACCGCCGATGGGAATTTCAAGTGCAAGACGGCGAAGATGCAGTTGCACTCAATACTGAACAAGGCCTCTGGGCCTTACTTGACGGAATGATTTCACCATCGGTAGCACGCATTGTGCGTAGTGCGGTATACCGGTTTCATGCAGTTGTTGCGCCAGTGATGCAAAGGGGAAATGTCTTCTTGGCAGGTGATTCTGCGCATCAGACTCCGCCTTTCGCTGGTCAAGGATTGAACTCCGGTATGCGCGATGCGCTCAACCTTGCGTGGAAACTTTCATTCATCACCCGCGGGATTGCCTCTGTAAAAATTCTTAACACTTATTCGTCTGAACGTGTTCCTCATGTTCGTAGCACTATTGCTCATGCAGTTGATATGGGTCGTCTCATTGATCAACTGGGTGGTCGCGTTAGCCACGGAGTTGATGTTGAAAGCGGATACGGCGGCACACGGCCGAGGCCATTCATTGAAGCCGGAATTGTGATGGGTTCTGATACTCGAGTTGGGCATCAGTTCTGGTTCCATCCTGAAGTGTCTCAAGCAGTTCAACGCGATGGAGCATCGTTTGCCCTTGTGACTGCAGCGCCAGTAGATATTCCTGCTGCTTTCGGCGCGGTGCCCGTAGTGAACGTGGTTGCACCAGAGACTCTCGGCGATGCATTCGCAATCGTGGTTCGACCTGATCGGTATGTCGCGGCAGTGGCAGGTGATTTGGCCGAATTGAATCAGAGTGCGGCTATTCTCGCTACGTATGTCTGATCAGGCTCCACATTTTGAAGTGGTACCAGTAATAAAGGTGACGCACGATTGCATGTCGTGCGGTTCACCACTTGCTACTGCGTGGAGCACAACAGACGGCACCGCATGGTTGTGCAGAGAGTGCGCCAACCTGAATGACTTGGGTTGCCCCTAGGCAAGAACTTTTTTTAGGCCCCGCGTTGCGACTGCACCAACTTTGTCGAATACCCGACCAAGCACGATGTTCATTGGCCACACAATCGGATTTGCCGTTAGCACTGCGTCGTAGGTGACGTCGCAACCGGTTGCGGTGGGGGTGATAGTGACTCGATCCACAGACGTAAACATCCAGTTCTTACCCTTTACCAACACATTGGTGGGGGAATCACACTCAAGTGTGGTGTAGCGCAATACGGAATTTTGGCCGCCGAAGCCCTTCACTGTGATGTCAAAGACATTGCCGAGACCAGCGCCGTCTCCGACAACTTGAACAATTTTGATTATCCCTTTATCCCACTCAGCAAAATTGCGAATGTCTGACATGTAGGCAAATGCTTCTTCAGGAGTTTTGGACGATGGAACTGTGGTGACGTATTGAGCCATAGGGATATCAACCTAGGTGACTGATGCCCCATTCCCGAATCTGTAAATGATTCGTAGGGTAGAGGCGTGCAAGATTTCTGCCCGGCGCCAGTGAGGCGACCAATTATGAAGCAACAGTGGCAAGAGCTTGCCTATATTCATTGGCGTTATGACGCTGCAGTGGTGCAGGCCTTACTACCTGAAGGACTAGAAGTTGACACTTTCGATGGTTCTGCATGGGTGGGCCTCATTCCTTTCGCAATGCGCAATATCTCTTTTCCTGCTACTCCAGCCATTCCGTATCTTGGGTCATTTCCCGAAGTGAATGTGCGTACGTATGTAAAGAAGGATGGAATTCCTGGCGTGTGGTTTTTCTCACTCGATGTGAATCGATTGCTTCCGGCTCTTGCGGCTCGCGCATCGTATTTTCTTCCGTACTGCTGGGGTAGTGCCTCTCACGTGGTGACTTCTGAATCACTCACCACAACGGTGAAGCGTCGTTGGCCACATGTGGCTTCAACATCAATTCGTATTGCTATCGGTGAGCGCATTGAACAGCCCGATGAATTGTCTGTGTTCTTATCAGCACGATGGGGTTTGTATTCAAAAGGCTTTGGCAAAGGCCTGCGGTATGCACCTGTTGATCATGAAACATGGATTCTTCACACAGCGACACTTGAACATCTTGAAGACACATTGGTCGTAACTGCTGGCTTACCAGTGCCTACCGGAGCTGCGCATGTTTTGTATTCGCCAGGCGTATCTGTGCGAATCGGTGTGCCGCACTCGGTTTAGCGGCGACGAGGCCGAGCTGCTGGCATCCAGTTTTCGCCGGCAGTCTCATTGATCTGTTGCACGTATCGTTCGCCAACAGGTTCGAGAATAGAAAGTAACTCGAGAGTGTTCTTTTCGCCAAAATGGCGCCATGGGATTTCACACAACACGTCAGTGCGGCGCTCAAGCTCTACTCGGTACGCAACACCTTCCTCATTGATGACGCCATCAGTAACAAATCCACGTGATGACAGGTTGTCGAGAGCAGCAATGATTTCTGCATCGTCTGCGCCACGACTGCGAGGGATCCATTCTTTGGGGTAGCCCATCCATGCATCGTGTAGGAGTCCAGCTTCAACTACTCCGATGTTGTCATTCAATAAAATTCCAAAGTGCGTGTCGCCGCGCCATTCACGAATGCAATTCAGTGCATTCCACGCAGACATCAATGGGTCTGTTGGGCGGGGCCATGATTTGTGTGCAGCAAACAGCACACGACCACTTGCAGGAATGGCATCAACCGTTTTCCATAAGTCATCTGCAAGTGCCCCGAACGGCGCAATGATGTGCGGAGTCATTTCTTCGAGACCAGCGCGCACTGCAGCATCACGTGCAACTGTGACTTTGTGCCAATCAGTTATGTATGTCGAAGCGTTGTTCAATGCGAAATGAACGAACTCGCGTTTGATTGTGTAGAACGCTGCGAACAATGCTTCTGCTCCTGCAGGCGCAAGCGGCGCACCACGGTTGACGATGTAGTGACCAAGCCCATCGGGAACACCAAGTGCAGCGAGGTTCTCTTTTGCACGAGAATCCCAAAAAATCCAACCCAATAGTTGATGCGACGCAAATGATGCGCGGCGAGTGAGATCTTGCCAATCAGCCATAACATGACCGTACTGGCTGATGGTTGATTGCTCTATGAGTGCAGGATATTCGCCACGCCAACAAGGGACGTGAGCGCACTGTCCATTGCGTCTGAACCCTGCTCGGGTACATCGTTGAAACGACCGATATAAGTGATGGCAACTTCGCCGTTTTCAACAGCACCACCGTCGGTGTCGCTTGGCATTTGAATCAAACTGCCGTAATTCATGCGAACATAGAAAGCGCCGTCGTGTCCCTCTTTAGCCTCAAGATCTGCAGTTGCCATAGAAACGGGAACAATGTGCCCCACATCGGTACGGCGCCAACCCTTCATGTCTGCGACTGCACAGTTCGGAACATTCACGTTGATAACGACTGCCTCTTTTGGTCGATCTGCAATCCAGCCCTCAACAACTCGTTGCGCAACTGTTGCTGCAGAGTCCCATTGCTGGCCTTTCAATGCGTCGTCCCAACCCTGACCTTCAGCACCGAAACCTGTGACTGCTTGGCTGACTGCGATTCCGCTGACTCCACCGTTACGAGCAGTTACTGCCGCACCAACTGTTCCCGAGTGATACACGGCACGCCCAACATTTGCTCCGGGGTTAATGCCAGACACGACCAAATCAAATGGACCGCCGTAGACACCGAGCCGTGCAAAGAAAACACACAATGCAGGCGGACCGGTGATTGCCCATGAAGTATCAATGCCTTCAATAGTGCGCTTCTGAATTTCGGGCTGGATGATGTGCAATGCACCAATGGCTGCACCTGCACCGGAATATTCCTGGTCGGGCGCAGCGACCACGACTTCACCGTATGGACGCATTGCGCGAGCTAAGACATGAAGGCCGACAGAGTCGATGCCATCATCGTTTGTTACAAGAATTCTCATGGTAATTCGTTTCTATATTTGTTCGAAATGGAAGTGGAGTAGTCGGCGAAATTCATCAAGGGGCAACTGATCCTTGGTTATGTCTTTGCCAATGTCATCCCAACGCCTCAGCGCAATCGCATCCTTGAATTGTGGCATTGCCATAAATCGATCTGCCTCAGCATCTGTCATGGGGCCACCTTGTAACGCGAGGCTGGCAACAGATCCCGAACTCAGGGTTTCAAAGTACCCATCTTCTCGTGCACACAGCCACCGTTTGCCTTCGACATGAAGTGCTATGGGCGCAGTAACTGCTGGTGGAAATAGCGGAGCCAATACGCGTACGGCAGTTGCCTCATGCACTGTGTCGATAGTGTGTTCTTCTTTTCCAGAAGAATCTTCAAGGTCAACCAAATGGCCGACGTCGTGAAGCAACGCAGCAAGCACAAGCGCGCTTGATGCATCAGCCTCTTCGGCCAACTGTGCGCACTGCACCGCATGAGCTGTTTGAGAAATATTCTCGCTGTAGAACTGTTGTCCCCATTTTTCAAAAAGAGATTCAATTTCAATGAGTGATGTAAATTTGTTCATACGGGTCTTCCTTCAAAATCATCGATAAGTGATAGGCGCACATTGCCAGCTTGGTGTTCTGTGTCGCGGAAAATTCGAAGCTTCTCTTCGTAGTAGTCACTTCGAAGGTCACCTTGGCTCGCGGCGTTAAAGGTGGGGTAGATGGCACGGCGGTCACGTTGTGAATTATTGGTGCCACTGCGGTGTGGCGTGTGCGAGTGAAAGAACAGAACATCGCCCGCTTCCATCTCTACTGGATGCCAATCGTGTGCTTCTACCCATTCAGTACCGATGCATCCGCGTTCGTTCATTGGAAGCAATTCGTGGTGTTGTCCGTCGACTACTTCTAAACAACCATTGGAAGTTGTGCTTTGGTCAACTGCAATCATGCATGAGATTGAAGTTTCAATAAACGGGTACGCCGGTGCATCTTGATGAGGCAGGAACCCTGCTCCACCCACCAACTTGTAGTTGATCTTTTCTTTGTAGAGAACGGCTTGTTCGCCCATGAGGGCAGAAACAATTGTCAAGATTGCACCAGTGGTCAGAATCTCGCGAAGCGATGCGTGGAATGGCACAAAGTTTTCCGTGCGGCACAACTTCGGCCCACTGTCGGTCATCTCGCGATAATGCAACCAGTCCCCATTTTCGGGCCATTGCTGAACTTCGTCAATCCAACGCTGGATATCACGAATTTCTCCGCCCACAAACGGGCGACACAAAAGCCAGCCATTACGTCGATATGAATCGATCTGGGGGGTAGTGATGTGCACAAGATCATCGTATGGAATTGCGCTCGATTGGGCATAACCCTGACCCAACTGTTCACCTCTTTGTTACCGCCCGTATGGGTGGTACCGTTTCAGCTAGTTCGAGGGATAGGGGCCCAAATGACATACGCAGGCGACCGCGTTCTTTACGACGCAGATACTCACATCATGGAGCTTCCAGACTTCCTTAAGAAGTTTGCCGACCCAGACGTGCGCGACCTTCTCCCTGAAGTTGATTACGGCCGCTCACTTGTGACCGACGAAGAAGTCGCAATCATTGTTGGTAACGGTTCACAACATTCTGATGAACATAAAGAGTCTCTTATTGCTCTTGGTGATCGCATGATTCAAGAAGTCAAAGAAATTCAAGCTCTTGGCGCATTCGACAAGCATGACCGTGTCATCGCCAGCGACATGCTGGGCTTCAAGAAGCAGTTGGTATTCCCAACGCACAGTCTGCACATGCCGTTTTCACCGAGCAGCAAAATTCCTGACAAGGTTCGCTACGGCGGCGCTCGCGCGCACAACCGTCACATGGCTGACTTCTGTTCAATTGATGATCGCCTCATGGGGGTTGCTGCAATTCCACTCGAGAACCCAGCACTTGCATTAGAAGAGGTGCAGTGGAGCATCGACAATGGTCTTGAAGCAATGTGGGTGCCACATCGTTTGGCTGGCGAGCGTTCCCCAACTCACGTTGACTTCAATCCGATTTGGTCGTTGTTGCAAGAAGCACAAGTACCAGTGGTATTCCATGTCGGTGGTAACCCACTGCAATTAAAGCCAGAGTGGAGCAATACCGGTCGCGGTGTTACAAAAGACTGGATGGGCGGTGGAGAAAATGTTCGTGCTCGTGACGCGGCCGTGATGCATCAGGGTATTGAAACATTTATTTCCATGTTTGTTCTCGACGGTGTTCTTGAAGACTTCCCAGACTTGAAGTTTGCTTCTGTTGAACTGGGCGCTGGCTGGGTTCCTGAAATGATTGTTCGCCTTGATCACATTCACAAGGCGTACTCGCGCGTTGATGACCGTCTTCGCGGTTTTAAGCGGACACCGTCAGAGCAGATTCGCCAACAGTTCGGTTTCACACCGTTCGTATTCGAAGATGTCTCTCGTCTGATTGACCAATCAAACGACGACCTTTATTTGTTCTCTAGTGATTACCCACATACAGAAGGCGGCCGTGACCCGATTGCCCGCTTCGAGTCGTGCATGACCCAGGTGCCTCAAGCATCTGTTGACAAGTTCAACTCGGGCAACTTCCTGCGGGTATTCTCGCACGCACGCGTCACTGCCAATAACTAACCTTCGGCTCCGCATCAAAGCGGACTGAGACATAGTGTTATGCCATGAGCCAGACACCAACTGATGACCTGGGGTTTGACCCTGATGAACTACGCCAGCGCTACCGCGATGAACGCGATAAACGAGTGCGGGTTGAAGCTAACGAGCAGTACACCGAAATAGTGGGCGAGTTTGCTCACTATCTTGAAGATCCGTACATCACGTTCGAAGAGCGCTCTCCGATTATCAAGGAAGTTCAGGTTGCCATTGTTGGTGGTGGCTTCGGCGGCATGTTGGTCGCGGCACGACTGCATGAAGCAGGAGTTCACGATTTCACTGTGATTGAAAAAGGTGGCGACTTTGGTGGCACCTGGTACTGGAATAGGTATCCCGGCGCTGCGTGCGACGTTGAGTCATACATCTATTTGCCGTTGTTGGAAGAGACAGGTTTCATTCCTGCATCAAAGTACACACCTGCACCAGAGATTTTGGCGCACTGTCATCGCATTGCTGAACACTTCAACTTGTATTCACGCGCGATGTTGCAAACTGAAGTCACTGATGTGCACTGGGATGAATCTTCACGTCGCTGGACTATTCGCACCAACCGCGGTGACGAAATTCGTGCGCGTTACATCAGCATGGCTAATGGTCCTTTGCATCGGCCGAAACTTCCAGGCATCGAAGGTGTTGGCACCTTCGCGGGTCATTCGTTTCACACCAGTCGGTGGGATTACGAATACACCGGCGGAACCAGTAAAGGAAATCTCACTGGTTTGAAAGACAAAGTGGTCGGCATCATTGGCACCGGTGCAACAGCAGTGCAAGCTGTGCCTCACCTTGGTGCAGGTGCAAAACAATTGTTTGTATTCCAACGCACGCCGTCCTCTATCGACGTGCGGAACGACACGCCAACTGATCCGAATTGGGCTGAGTCATTAGAGCCAGGTTGGCAGCGTCGTCGTAATGAAAACTTTACGAATCTCACATCTGGAGTTTTTGATACTGAAGATCTAGTGAACGACGGTTGGACCGAAATTGTAGGCAACCTCATGTTGCGTGCACGCAAAGAAGGCGGCCTCGGAACTAGCCCGGAACAAATTGGCACCATTGTTGAAAACGCAGACTTTGAAAAAATGAATCAAGTGCGTACACGCGTTGATGAAATTGTGACTGACCCTGCAACAGCAGAAGCACTGAAGCCGTGGTATCGCCAATTCTGTAAGCGCCCATGTTTCCATGACGACTACTTGCCAACCTTCAACAGACCAAACGTGACATTGGTTGATACCGGTGGACTCGGAGTTGAGCGAATCACACCAAAGGGCGTTGTGGCTAACGGTGTTGAGTATGAACTTGATTGCCTAATTTATGCAACCGGGTTTGAAGTCGGAACTGATTATGCGCGCCGTTCTGGGTACGAAGTAACTGGCTCGGACAATCTCACAATTACCGACAAGTGGGCTGATGCCGTCTCTACTTTCCACGGTTTCTTCTCTCGCGGATTTCCAAATTGCTTTATTGTTTCCACAGCACAATCAGGATTCTCTGTGAACTTCCCGCACATGCTGAACGAACAAGCCATTCACATTGCTCACATCGTGAAGCACGCAACCAAAGATGGCATCACTCGGATTGAAGCAAGTGCTCAGGCCGAACATGATTGGGTGGAAGACATCAAGACCAATTCCACAATGAACTTGAAGTTCCTCGAGGCTTGTACGCCTGGCTACTACAACAATGAAGGCAAACCTGCTGAACGAGCCGCCCAAAACGGCAGTTACGGCAAAGGCCCCGTTGCATTCGTTCGGTTGCTCGAAGCGTGGCGGGCAGCAGGCGATTTCGATGGCCTTGAGATGTCCAAATAGGCCAATTCGGGGGCTCGGATACCGAGCCTGCGTGCAGCCATTACTAAGGTGGGAACATGGATTTTGTTTACCCACCCCAAGCCGACACGTACCGCACAAAGGTGCGCACTTTTCTCGATGCCAACCTTCCAAAAGATTGGAAAGGCATCGGCGCACTGAATCATAAAGATGCCGCAGTGTGGACCGAAAACTGGCGCGAGAAATTGTCAAAGAATGACTTTCTTGCAATTACTTGGCCAAAGGAATACGGCGGCCAAGGCTTGTCTCATGTTGAATCGTTAGTACTTGCTGAAGAATTCGCTAGAGCTGGAGTTCCAAGCGGAGGTCCAAACGATGGATTCGGAATTGGCATGTTGGGCAACACCATCCTTGCCGTTGGTACCGAAGAGCAAAAGAAAACTTTCTTGGCTCGTGTTTTATCTGGTGAAGATCGTTGGTGCCAGGGATACAGCGAGCCATCGGCCGGTTCTGACCTTGGAAACTTGGGATGTCGTGCAGTTCTTGACGGCGACGAGTGGGTTATCAATGGTCAGAAGATTTGGACATCAGCAGGTCACCTTGCAAACCACATTTTCGTTCTTGCTCGTACATCACCTGATGATGTGAAGCATCGCGGTATTACGTTCCTCCTTGTTGATATGCGTCAAAAAGGCGTCGAAGTACGCCCGATCAAGATGATGTCAGGTGATTCTGAATTCAACGAAGTGTTCTTTACTGATGCTCGTTGTCCGAAAGAAAATGTTGTTGGTGAAATCAATGGCGGCTGGATGGTTGCAATGACACTTCTTGGAAATGAGCGTGGAGCTGGTGC
>JBBANI010000014.1:0-3543 GCA_040402015.1 Ilumatobacteraceae bacterium | reverse complement strand
ATGGCGGCTGGATGGTTGCAATGACACTTCTTGGAAATGAGCGTGGAGCTGGTGCGGTAGTCAGTGGAATTTCATTTCGCGGCGAGCTTGACAAACTAAATAATCTTGCGCGGGAAAAAGGTGTGACAACTAATCCTCATATTCGCCAACGCCTAGCGCAAGCGCATATCAAGGTAGAAATCATGCGCTTTCTTGGTTACCGAACCTTGACTGCTTTTATGAACGGCAGCCAGCCGGGCCCGGAAGCGTCAATTGGCAAGTTGTGGTGGAGCGAGTACCACAAGGAAGTAACTGAACTAGCAGTTGACATTCTTGGTGCAGATGCCCTGGTTCCATTTGGACAGACACCTCACACTGCTTTCACTACTGATGCTCCTGGATCACCAAACGACAGCGCAAACTGGGCTGGTGTGTTCATGAATGCTCGTGCCGGAACCATTTACGCAGGTACTAGCCAAGTGCAACGCGGCATCGTGGGTGAACAAGTTCTCGGTCTTCCGAAAGAGCCACGCTCTGACGGTGGACCATGGAAGAACATTCCTGGCCATGGCTGACAGTCAGAACTCCCCAACAGATTTCGAAACAGTGGTGCATGGGCGCCGTAGTATCCGTGGCTACAAAAAGCAACCGGTACCTCGTGCGCTTCTTGAAGAAGTCATTGAACTTGCCAAGCGTGCACCATCGTCAATGAACACTCAGCCATGGCATTACCACGTCGTTACTGGTGAGCCTCTTGAGCACATTCGCAAAGGTAATACCGAGCGCATGATGTCAGGTTCAAAAGTTGATCGTGAAATCAAAATGAACCACGGCTATGAAGGTCCTCACCGTGATCGCCAAGTCGAGATTGCAATTCAACTTTTTGAAGCAATGGGAATCGAGCGCGATGACAAGCCGCGTCGTCAAGATTGGGTGATGCGCGGCTTCCGCCAGTTCGATGCACCCGTGTCAATCGTGATCACACTTGATAAGGCACTTGAGCATGACACCATCGCACACTTCGATTGTGGTGCTGCAACCTATGGCCTCGTTCTTGCCGCATGGTCGAAAGGTCTTGGCTCTGTAATCAATGGTCAAGGAATCATGCAGTCACAGGTTGTTCGCGAACACGCAAACATTCCTGAAGATCAAGTCATCATGACTTGTGTTGCAATGGGCTTTCCTGATGAAGATTTTGTCGCTAACGATGTACGTTCACGTCGCTCACCAAATGATGCCATTGCATCATTTGTCGGTTTCGACTAACCCTTTTACTCACAGTGACGAGATGTTCCGGTTCAGTTGAACCAGAAGCACGAGGATTGCCGTAGTAAATCCTCCCTAGGGGGCCCCTGTTATTGGCGTAGAATTGACGTATGACGACAATGCGAGAACCAGAAAGCAATATGGCTCTAGCTGTCATGAAATCAACTGTTCAGGGTCAAGCAGACGACCTGCAGTATTGGTTGTCGGTTCCTATGTCGGAACGTGTCGCCGCCGTCGAAGTGCTACGGCGAAGAATGTTTGGGGGGCAGGATGGAACTCGACAAGGACTTCAGCGAGTTTGTCGAATTATTCATCGCACATGATGTTCGCTTCCTGATTATCGGAGGTTACGCCTTAGCTGCGCATGGTCTACCCCGTGCAACAGGTGATCTGGATGCGTGGGTGTGGATTAGTGACGACAATGCATCAAAAATCATCAGTGCACTGAATGAGTTTGGTTTCGGTGACGTTGGCGTGACTGTGTCGGATTTCTCTCGGCAAGACTCAGTAGTGCAACTGGGATTTCCGCCTTATCGAATCGACATTCTCACATCCATTGACGGTGTGGAATTTGAAGATGCATGGAGTCGACGCATCATGGTTCAAGTAAATCATTTGGACGTGCCATTTATTAGCCGGGGCGATCTTATTGTGAATAAGACTGCGGTGGGTCGGCCACAGGATGTGGCAGATGTAAAACGACTTACTGAATAATTACAGCGACGAGATGTTCTGGTTTAGTTGAATCAGTAACACGATGATTGCCGCTGACACCGTGAGTACGCCACCAATGATGACTTTCAAGGTGCCGTTGATACGGCTGAGATCCTTGCGAATTTCGACGATGTCTTGTTTGCGGGCGACGTCTGACCAGCCTGAGGGTGGCAGGTGTTCCATAAGTATGTTGGCCACGTCTTCTCCTAGGTGTGATCGCAGGCCGACCTGCATATCGAATCGTTGTGCTTCGCTAATTGTCATAGTAGCCCTGAGAGCTTCGACTCTTATGCGGGGCTGAGGTGGTTAGTGATCCATTGAGCAAAGTCTGAGGTATGGCCATCGAAATGCTCAAGTTCTTCTCTGGTCAAGATGACTTGTATACCTGCGGTGGTGCGTTGCAAGACAGCAGGGAATTCACCGGCAAGTGCAACGAGGACGTCATGAGGGGCGTCGTCACGGTGAAACAGATGAAAGGGGACAGTGAATGACTCTGCGCATTGTTTCCATTCGGACTTCTTCGTGAACAGGCCGTGAGTGATTTCACATAGCGAACAATGAGTGATGCCGAAACGAGCACCGACCCAGTAGGAGACTTCACCTAACAATGTGGAGTCAGCGTCGTAGACCCCTATTAATTCTGTGATGTTAGATGTCATAGATACACAGATCCCCAAGTGCATAGATAAAAAAATAGAGTCGGTAAGAGAATTCCCTTACCGACTCTATTCGTTAATTGTTATTTACAGTTTTGAAACATCAACTGATGCAGGTACAAGAACTGCGTCAATGACGTGGATGACTCCGTTAGATGCTGCAACATCGGTTGCAGTTACATTTGCTGCGTTCACTTTGACACCGCCCTCTGTTGTGATGGCAAAGGCAGAACCTTCAAGTGTGGTGACATCGCCTGCAGCGACATCAGCGGCCATTACTTTTGCTGCCACCACGTGGTAGGTGAGAATCTTTGCGAGGATTTCTTTGTTCTCTGGAAGCAGAAGCTTCTCGAGAAGACCTGCTGGAAGAGCCTCAAACGCTGCATTGGTCGGGGCGAAGACTGTGAATGGTCCTGCTCCTGAAAGTGCATCGCCAAGACCGGCTGCTGTAATTGCAGCAACAAGTGTGGAGAAGTCTGCGTTGCCCTGGGCAACTTCAACGATGGTGCCTACGTCGGTAGCCATTTCGGTTTCTTCAGCTGCGGCGACAGTGGTGTCAGCAGTTGACCCATCTGATCCGCAAGCTGAAAGCAAAAGAACTGATGCTGCAGCAATAGCGATAATTGTTTTTTTCATGTATTCACTCCTGTGAAATTAATTGGCCAAACGGTTAATTGGACCTCTGAAAATTAGTTCAGAATCAGGGATATTTCCAGGCATTCGGGCACCTGTGAGGGTCATCTCTGTGTGACTTCTGTCCAGGGGTCGGCGGGAGATGACTAATCCGCCGAAGGCCTCGATACGGCGATTTGAGAGGGGTAAGACAGTGGCAACATGGGTGATTCAGAGCGGTCTGAAGGTATTTGGCTCGGGCGAACTAGTATGGAAAACGGATGTATTCGGCGTTCTGGGCGAGTTTCGCTCCGAA
>JBBANI010000013.1:33759-47232 GCA_040402015.1 Ilumatobacteraceae bacterium | reverse complement strand
GCAGTGACAACGAAGAAGTTCTGTTCAATTTCTGGAACGTCTGTGAAGGCGCTTCTTCCCGGATCGTGCACCATCAGCGTGAGGGTGACACCGAAGGCAACTGCCAAGGTGAAGAAGCCAAAGACCACAACGACCAAGATCAAGATCACGATTTCGAAATAGAAATACCTTTCAAAAGGGGCCGGGTAGTTCGCTACTCGGCCCCTTTTGCATGTACCAACGAGGGACATAGTTGCCCGAGAGATAAAGTGACACTCCTGCCCAGGTAGCTCAGTCGGTAGAGCAACGCACTCGTAATGCGTAGGTCAGGGGTTCGATTCCCCTCTTGGGCTCCAGTTGCTGCAGAGACGATCTTCGTTTTTGGACAAGAATTATGTACTGGTACTTTCCCTCACTTTGTGTGATGGGTATCCCTTGACCTATTGATTCAAACATTCAACGGCCGTGTTTTGGCTACATTGAAATCATGTTTTTAAAGCGTCTGATTCCAATGGTTGTCCTTACGTTCAGCGCTTTTGGGTTGATTTCTCCTGCTGCAGCCACGCCATCCAATTCGAGTCAGAATTCAACAAACGCAGTGGTGCAATCGAACGGTGCAAGTTCACCAGCATCTGGTTTAGTTCGATACATCGTGCAGTTTCGCCCAGGTAAAACTTCCATCACAGTGGCAAGAGATGTCGCTAAGACACATGGTGGATCATTGATTCATACCTTTGTCAATGTGTTTAATGGAGCTGTCATTGATCTTCCTGCACAAGCCCTTGCCGGACTTATTAAAAATCCGAATGTCTTATCGGTTGAACAAGATGCTGTTGTTACTGTCTCACAGACAAATGCACCGTGGGGTCTAGATCGTTTAGATCAGCGCGCTCTGCCACTTTCGACAACGTATTCTGCGCCGACAGAGGCCATCAACGCACGAGCATTTATTATTGACACCGGCATTAATAAAACGCACGTTGATTTTGGGTCGCGGGTCGTATCAGGTTTTGATGCATTCAGCCCCAGCGGCGATGGTTCGAATGATTGCAACGGTCACGGAACCCACGTTGCTGGAACCGTTGGTGGAACAACCTACGGAGTAGCAAAAGGCGTCACGCTCGTGCCGGTTCGTGTCCTTGATTGCGCCGGATCAGGCACAAACACCGGAGTCATCGCCGGCCTTGATTGGGTAGCTTCACAGCACCAGCCAGGTCAACTTAACGTTGCAAACATGAGCCTCGGCGGTGGCGCAAGCAGTGCGCTCGACACGGCGGTAAACAATGCGATTACGCGCGGTGTCACCGTTGTCGTGGCTGCAGGCAACAGCAATGTAGACGCATGTAATTCTTCACCGGCTCGAGTTCCTGCGGCAATCACGGTTGCTGCGTCCGACAGGTCGGACATCCGCGCGAACTTCTCAAACTACGGATCATGTGTAGATGTATTTGCTCCGGGCGTGTCAATTACTTCCTCATGGATCGGATCAACAACCGCCACCAACACCATCTCTGGCACGTCAATGGCTAGCCCACATGTTGCAGGTGTAGCAGCACTCACTCTGCAATTGAACGGCGCGTTGACTCCGGCACAATTGGCTTCCGCTATCGCTACTAATGCAACAACAGGAATCATCACTTCGGCGGGGACAAATTCCCCTAATCGGCTTGTCTTCATTGATAGCAACACACCGACAACGACAACAACAATTCCCTCCGCCACCACCACGATTCCTGCAACTCCACTGGCACCGGTCGCTACCGCGAGGAGCAAGGCTCTCACGGCAACTTGGATAATTCCAGCAAACGGCGGGTCACCAATCACGAGCCAAACCGTGCGCGTGTTCAGTGGAACGACTCTCATTAAGACTTCTACCGCCACTGCCACAGCGACATCACTCATTGTCACAGGACTAAGAAACGGTGTCAGCTATACCGTCACGGTGTCAGCAACCAATGCGAATGGTGCAAGTGCTCAGTCTCCTAAGTCGAATGTAGTTATTCCGCGCTAAAACATTCTCGAGTGTGAGCTATTTGGGCTCCATTTACGGCAATGGCTATTGCGAAACAGGCTCCACGCGAGAAATGTCGTCGGCTGTCATCATGGCGTCAACTAATTGAGACACCATCTCATCTCTGCGACCGGGGTCGCGTCCGTGAACGGCAAGGTTGACCATTTCGAGTGGGTCATTATCTAAATGAAATAGCTGCTCATGTCTGTTTGTGTCACGGGTGTAGCGACCAAGATCACTAAGTACCGTGCGAATTTTGAGTGGCATTCCTCTACGACCTTCGCTGGGAGGAAAATCATCTTCAACCAATACATGAGTACGGACTGACGCATGAGGGTCAGTTAGAAGTGGCGTCAAACTTTGTCCTTGCATTCCCTGTAGTGCTGTTACATCACATAAATCGAGAATGGTTTGCGCCAGGTCAAGACTTGATGCAAGAGAAGCTGTGCGTGCGGCATCATTGCCGGGCACATGAATTGTTAAAGGAACGCGAAGACACCCTTGAAAGTGCATGCCTCCTTTCAACATGAGGCCGTGGTCTCCCATCATGTCTCCGTGATCACTCGTGAAGATAACAATTGTGTCTTCTTCAATTCCGAGACGGGTCAGTGTTGCCAGTATTTTTCCCACTCCCTCATCGACACACTCAATCATTCCGTAGGTGGCAGCAATAGCTGCACGAGCCAATTCTGGAGTCGGCCCAAATGGCTGAACAAAATTATGATCATCGGGGTCAAGCCTGCGAATGCCTGCCACATGGCGCGGCCAATCTTCGCCAGGGTCTGTGAACGACTCCGGCAACACAATGTCGTCAGGATTATGACGGTCAAGCCAACGGGCCGGTGGAGAGAGTGGATGATGCGGGTCAGGAAATGAACACCACACCATCCACGGTTCTTTCTGGCGTGACGCAGATTCAATGTAGGAAATTGTGCGTTCAGTAACAAAAGAAGTTGAATACAACTCTTCAGGAAATGGTGCGTCATGAATTTGCCACCACAACGGCGACCGACGCTGAACATCACTGTTGTGGGTATATCCCGCCACTAATTGTTCGTGAGTTGCTCCGCGTTCCCGTGCCCATTGGTAATGATGTCCACCTGTCCATGCGCCATGACCAAGTGTTAGTTCAATATGTTCAAAACCATAGAAATCATCTGGCTTCGGAGTATCACCATTCTCATATCGCTCTTGATGTTCAACTGTGTCCCAGCCCTTCGCCCACAGCGAATCACGAGCCGAATCACCGGGAAGATCTGCGATGGCCTCACGACTCATTCCGTGCTGCAGATGTGATTTCCCGATCAACGCTGTCTGGTAGCCAACCTTGCGCAACTGACCAACAAAAGTGTTGGCATCAGGTGACAATGATCGATCATTGAATATGACTCCGTGCGCTGATGGCATGCGGCCCGTCATGATGCTTGACCGATTAGGCATACACACCGGGTTCGCTACATATGCCCTGTCAAATACGGTGCTGCGTAACGCCAGTGCATCTAGATGCACTGTTGAGACAACAGAATTACCACCAAAGCCCACATGATCGGCACGGTGTTGATCCGTGATGATGAACAGAACGTTCGGCTTGCCCTTGGGAATCGACGACATGTCCCCATCCTAAGACGCACCAGGCCATGAGATGCCAGCCGACCTCCCCATTTCACTCTGTGATACCCATAGGATTTACATCATGTTGAAGCGTTTTGTGCCAATTGTTCTCTTGTTTTTGACAGCATGCGGTGGCTCATCTGCATCGTCAGACTCGACTAGTGCCAATGTTGCAGCAGCTCCAACAACGATTCCCGCGCCAACAACTACGGTCGCAGAGATCTTTAACCCGGCTTCGGGTGAGCAGGCAGTTACATGCGACAACAAAGCAGTGGGTGCCAGTTACGGCGAAAAAGTCAAGCTTGAGTTCTGCACCACTACTTGGGCTATGGGCGACACAGACCAAGACACATGGAATTGCCCGAAGGAAGGCTGTGCTCAGACTCGTCTATATCACCTCGTCGATACCAAGTGGACATCACCTGCAATCTGCCGACGCGACAAACCACTCACCCGATTTGCGCTGAGTTGCTACGTGCCGAACGCAGGGCCAGCATCATTGGCTGAAATTCCGCCGAAAGACGTCGCCTGCATTATTTGGCAGACCAATAAGTCGCTGACATTTGTAGAAGAAACCGGATGCACACCAAGCAAAGCCGACATCAACGTTTCTCTCTCTGCTGAGTGCACTGGGTACTTTGCTGCTGTGTCTCTTCCGTTAGAAAAATGTGACACAGGTGGTGCAGTGACTGTGATGCAGAAGCAACTACGCGCAGCTGGATACTCAGTCAGTGTTGATGGTTACTTCGGACCGGCAATGGCGAAAGCTGTGTATGCATTTCAAGGCAAGAAGGGCCTTCAGCAACTGGGGATCATTGATTCCGCTACGTGGGATGCCTTATCACCAAAAGCGTTCCCAGGCTGACCCATGTCGCCTGCTGTAGAACTCGCCCATAAAAACGCTGTCAATCAGGGTAAAGATTTCTATACAGACCCAGAGACTGGGTTGATGGTCATGACTGCCTTGTATTTAAAGAAACGTGAATTCTGCTGCGCAAATATATGTCGTCATTGTCCGTTTGGTCACGACGGCAAAGCGCACAGTGACACAATGTAGAGATGTCCTCCCCCGCTAGTAAGCGTGAAGTCACTGGTATCAGCGCCACAGTAGTAGTCACCGTTGCCTCAGTGCTCATGATGTACGCACGCAATCAGCGATTCTTTTACCGTGACGATGTTGAGCACCAGCACATGGGCATATTCACCGCATTGCATCACAATGGCTACGGAATCAACGCTCTCGGTGGTTTCCATAAGTCGTGGTTCTTGTCGCTAATTACAGGCGAAGTGCAATTTGGGGTGTTCAACCCAGTCAGCCGTGTGCGTGACTGGATTGCGGCGTCTGGCGACAACTTGGCTCGCAGCGCAATGTTGATTGCGTTGATGTACTTGGTCATTGCTGCAGTTGGTGCTTACATTGCTGCACGGGCGCTTGCTATTTCGCCATCCATGTCTGTCGCTGCATCACTCTTCTGCACGTTCAACGTGCACCTTTTGTATTGGGATGCAGGCAGCTGGACACCAGCGTTGATTGGATTTTCGTGGTTCACATGGTTTGTTGCCGCTGTATGGTGGACCCGCCGTTCGATACGGTTCGCACCATTTATTCCAATTGCGGGTTACTTATTGGTGAGCGCCGGCTGGCCTCATGCCATGATCGCTGGTGGCGTGGTTGCGTTAATCGTTGGTCTTGAGCAATTGTTTACACGTACATGGCGCACTCGTGAAGCATTGATCTATACGGCAGCGTGTGTGGCTACAGCGTTGCTGTCTTCACCAGTGTGGGTATCTGCGCAAGTATTTTCTGGGTGGGCTGCTCGTGCGCCTCGCGGACTGTACAACGATGGTTTTCTCACACATCAACTTGATGCATTGATATTGTCGTTCTCACCTTTCGTTCAGCCGTATGTAGATGGTTTCGCAGGCCAAGGCTTCATG
Source organism: Ilumatobacteraceae bacterium (assembly GCA_040402015.1). Taxonomy (GTDB): domain Bacteria; phylum Actinomycetota; class Acidimicrobiia; order Acidimicrobiales; family Ilumatobacteraceae; genus UBA2093. The sequence goes on along the minus strand of JBBANI010000013.1, from coordinate 41,693 downwards.
TTCGAACCCATCACATACATCACTTGGATATTGCCATTAGCTGTGTATTGGATTATTGCTTCTCCGACTGTTCGCCGACTCGTGCGAGTGGATGCAATTGTTGCAGGCATTGTCAGCGTCGGAATGTTGGGGCCAAGCATTCTTGGTCCGACGCGTTGGCCATTTCGCTTTCAACCATTTGCTGCCTTTCTTGTAGTCATGGTTGCGATGCGGGCTATGCAGGCTGCCCCAATAACAGGAAAAATGCGCACCCAATTTGAGCATTCATGGCGATGGATAGCACCGCTCGTATGGCTTGCACTTACAGCGTTGCGGCCTCGATTAATTCCGATGCTGATGACAGCCCTACTACTAATTGCAATACCTGTCGCACACCATATTTTCCTTACGTATGGTCAACGCGTTTTTGCGCCGCTGTTAGTTGTGTCGATTGTTGCAACTACCGGATGGTTGATGTTCGCAAGTCCGTCACCTGCAATGCCTGGTGATCGCAATGCTCCATCCTCACGTGCAGCAATTGCAAAACAATATTCGATACTTTCTGGGCATCGGGTCTTTGCCCTGCAGTCAGACTTAGCTGGTGCAATGACCATTGAACGCAAACGCGGGCGCTTTCGAAAAATACCAAACGACGCTTTCGCTGTAACAGCAAAGGAGATGGCAGACGGGAACATCATTCAAGCCGCAAACATTGACGCAGAGTTTGTAACCGGCTATTCAGCTATGCCGCCCGATGACTTAGAGACCGTACTGGGCATGAAAGTAAACGAAGGTTCTGAAGTGTTCGGATGGTCAACTGAAAGAACCGCACCGGCATTGTTCACGGTGGAACCAACCACTGGTAAGACATGGATTGAACTAATGGGCGTCACTGCTGTCATGGTGCAACGTGGTCAGCAACAGCAGTGGTTTGACGCCACAGTGCACACCGGTTGGACCGTGTCACATGAACAGCCAGCATGGGTGTTGTACACCAACACAGCTGCCACAACGCGCAATGTTGTCTCATATCGCGATGCCGGAGTGGTTGTCACTGAAACCTCGGGCCGCGCATCGGTCACATCATCTACTGGTGGAAGACTATTGCTGTCTCGTCCCATTACCCCTGGCATGAAGATCACAGTTGGTGGAAAAGCAGTTGCGTTCACTGGATTATCAGGCGCAATGCCCATAATTACTGTTCCGTCAGGGGTGACTGGCAACATCGCGGTCAGTTTCAGCTTGCCGCACGGAACCTTCATTCTTGCGATGGTTATCGCCGGTTTGTTGATGCTGATTGCATTATGTCTGCTGGCGATACGCCGACGCACACCACTGACTTAAGTCAGGGCCAACCGCTCAAATTGTTCTGATGGTGCATCCACCTGATGCAATGCAACACGTAATTTTCTATTCGGGCGTTACGTACGCAGCCGTTATCCCACCATCAATAATGAGCGATTGTCCTGTCATCCACGACGATTCATCAGAAGCTAAGAACAAAGCGCCATTTGCAATTTCCTCTGGTTGGCCAAACCGACCCATTGGAATATGCACAAGTCGACGATTTCTTTTTTCATCGTTGTCTAAAAATGCTGCGAGCAACGGGGTCATGACAGGGCCAGGACATAATGCATTAGCCCGGATACCTTTACGCGCATAAATAACCGCGATCTCGCGGGTCATTGCGAGCACCGCTCCCTTGGAAGCGGTGTATGCCACTTGTGGAGTAGCAGCACCCATATGGGCTACAAATGATGCAACATTGATAATGGAACCTTTGCCTTGTTCAAGCATTGTGGGAATCGCGTACTTACAGCCAAGCAGTACACCCTTCACATTGATATCCATTGTTCGCTGATACGTATCAACTGACGTTGTCACTGGGTTGTCATCATCACCGATCATGACACCGGCGTTGTTGTACAACACATCAACAGAGCCAAATGTTGAGAGAGTAAATGCAACAGTCTCTTTCCACGACTCTTCACTTGTGACATCTAGTTTGATGTACGCCGCCGTTCCACCGGTTTGTGCAACAGCTGACACAGTGTCTGTGCCATCCGTGATATCAGCAACAACAACTCGCGACCCTTCAGCAGCAAATTTTAGTGCGGCCACGCGACCAAGACCGCTTGCAGCTCCAGTAATGATTGTGACTTTGCCATCTAAGCGAGCCATGGTGTGATTCCTTTTTTACGAGCGCTCAAAGTAGCGCGTGAGTTCCCAGTCGGACACATGTTGGTTGTACGCAGCCCACTCTGCTTTTGCAGAAGTAAGAATGTGGTGGTGCACATCGTGACCAAAACATTCCAATGCAATGGCGCTCTGTTCCCAGTATTGAATTGCTTCAAGTAGGTTCGACGGTATGCGCTGCACAGAAGTGTTTTCGTATCCGTTACCAACAAAGGGTGCTTCCAATTCCAACTTGTGGCGAATGCCGTACATGCCGCCAGCAATCGTGCCCGCAAACGCCATATAACTATTTGCATCAGCACCAGGGATACGACTCTCCACCCGTTGAGCAGAACCGTGCCCTACAACGCGCAAACCCAATGTGCGGTTATCGGTTCCCCATGCAATAGCGGTTGGGGCCCACGAGTCAGGTTGAAAACGTCGATAACTGTTTACTGTTGGGGCCCACAGCAAACTGAAATCTCGGGCTGTTGCTAATAGGCCGGCGATGTATTGAGAAAAAATTTCTGGAATTGGATCACTGGCAAATGCTGCAGTGTTGTCAGACATATTCCACAAACTGGAATGCACATGGCACGACGAGCCCGTTTCAGAAAAGTTCCATTTGGCCATGAAGCTGACTGAGCGACCGTGAGATGCCGCAATTTCTTTCGCCGCCGACTTATACAGCAAGTTGCGATCTGCCATTTCTAAAGCTTCCGTGTAACGAAGATTGACTTCGTGCTGTCCACGACCCGCCTCGCCTTTTGAACATTCGACAGGGATGCCACATGCATCAAGATTGCGCCGAATTTCACCAATCACGTACTCATCGAAAGTGGTTTGCACTATTTGATAGTCCTGCATCCACGGTGAGTGAGGAGATAACTCTCGATAGCCCTTGTCGTATGCCTCGCGGTACGATTCATGAAATAAATAAAACTCAATTTCACTGCCCACCTTGGGGGTAAAACCGGCTGCAGTAGCAACTGCAACTTGATCACGCAAGATTTGCCGAGGCGACACTGCAACAGGTTTCTTTGTACGTGGATCATGCAGATCAGCGAGTACTAATGCGGTCTTTGTTTGCCACGGCAAAATTCGAACAGTATTCCAATCGGGCATTGCAACCATGTCGCCATACCCTTGTTCATAACTTGCAAACTCAAAATTGGGTAACGCATTGTCGTCCATATCAGTGGCCACTAGATAATTACAATTTTCTGTTCCGTGATCAGCGACGTCTTGAAGAAAAAACCACCCCGTCATTCGCTTTCCAACGACACGACCTTGCAAGTCAGGAAACGCAACGATGACGGTGTCAACGCGGCCCTCAGAAATTGCCAGTGCAAGATCACTTCGAGAGAGTGTTGACTCCTTCATTTATGTCAACGCCAGTCGTTCAAATTGCTCAGATGGAGCATCTACCTGATGCAATGCAACACGTAATAGTTCTTCAGCATCTTTGGCAATGTTGTCACCAATGCGGTTCACAGTTTCATCTGGGTCTTCGCCACGGTGAAACATCATTGTTTCGTATTGCTTTGCATAGCCCCAGAATGGCAACATGTCGCCTTCTCGGAACGGCTGACGAATAACAGGAATCGTGCTGCCCGGCATGTAGTCAAGAACAGCGCGCGAATCAGGCATTGGCATTTTGAAATCAGGCATGGAACCAATGGGCATTGTGCTCCACCTGTTTGACCACATTGTTTGCGGCATGTTGATGCCTTGAGGCCCGCGCGTGTAGCGCCACTCGTTCGTGACCAGTTGCACTTCGCGGCCCCAGACGCCGGCGAGCAACCACTCACGCACCTGCGGAGAAGTGCCATTCAGCAAGGGAACTAATGATGAGCCGTGCGCTGTGTGCTTGATTGGTGCGTCAAAAATATCTGCAAGCGTTGCGTGAATGTCGGTTGATGTAGTGAGTGCATCATTAGTAGTAGGAGCAACTCCGGGCCACGCAATAAACATTGGTATATGCCCAAGCGGTTTGTACACCGGAATGCCAGGCTTGCCCCATACATCACGGTTGTAAACATCTTTGTCGCCCAAGTAATGACCATGGTCTGTACACAACACCACAACAGTGTCTTCCCATGCATTTGTTGCATCAAGAGAATCAAGCACCTTGCCCAACCAATGATCAATCATTGATAATTTGCCACCGTATTGCGCACGCACTTGCACAGCGTCACGTTCCGTAAGAACACCCTCTTTAATGGCATCAATTGCATACGGCGGCCACACCATGTGATCGCCTTCCCATGTGTCGTCATACCTATCAGCCCAGCGAGCAGGTGTATCAAATGGTTCGTGCGGATCAAATTCATCAACAAATAAAAAGAAACGTTCACCTTGTGCGCGATGGACTGGTGCATCTTCTAACAACCAGCGAGCAGTTGCTTGCATGGTGCGTGGGCCCGGGAAATCTTCTTCGCCCTTGAAGAAGCCACGTGAGTTGTCATAGTGCGTGTGTCCACGACCAAACGATGGTGCGCCTAACCATGATGCATCTGGTCGTGTTTTCCATGCATCGCTTTCGTGCCCGCGTTCATAGCTCCACGCCGTAAAGTCAGTATGATAATTCTCCCCACCAACTTCAAACAGATGAGGGTGGTCGGTAATCAGTTGAGTGACGACGCCGGCCCGACGCAACGAAACCGTGATTGGCTCTTCCCACAATTCAATAGAACCCCATGGCTTCCACAAGAAATCCCATGCGCCGACCAAAATGTCATGTCGTGCAGGAATACACGGAAGTGAACCAGTGTGGTGGTTCGTAAAGCGCACTGAGCGCGCAGCTAGCCGATCAAGGTTTGGTGTGTCAAAGTTGCCACCGCCGTATGCGCCAAGTTCATGACGATTCAAACTGTCGAGCAGTAGAACAACTACGTTCTTTGGTGAAGCAATCATGAAGTGACCCCAACGAACACTGTGTTCAGCCATTCCATCGTGGTGGAAAACATCACATCGTGGCTTTTGGCTAACAAATGATCATCGCCATGCATTACGTGCAAGTCTCCCGTACCAGCGATGGCTCGCACAACTTCACTTGCCTCGAGAGGCAAGATGGAGTCGCTGTCACCATGAAACATCAATAACGGCGTGGAATGAAGACCGCCAGCAATTTCACAACCGGCCGACTGGGTTGCAAACGTGACAACGCCGCACACCATTTCAGACAAACCCACTGCCACACGAACGGCTACTGCCCCACCAAAACTATGGCCCATAATCACCACTTCATCAGCACCGCTACCCACTAGTAACTGCACAGCAGCCGCTGTATCAACACAACACGAATCCATGTCGTTTGGTTTGCGATAGCTCAGACGAATTGATGGAACACCCACCGTGACCAGTGCTTCGCCCAATGCATGGAACAAACTGTCACCAGGCCCGAGGGTTCCGCCCATAGCACCGCCCACCATAACAACGCCCACTTTTTGCGCATCGCCATCTGGTTCGTGCCACAGAAGTGACAAAAGACCACGCCGCGTATACATCTCGACCTGACGCAGGTTTTGTCCCAGAATGGCTTGCTGGCTCGCCATAATTCCCAACGCGTCAAGGGGAGTCTCGGGTTTGTCTTGACCTATCTCATTGTCTGCCATGTGGGTACCCTAGTAAGTACATGACGAACTCAAAGACACAGGCAGATCCCACCAATGATGTCGATCTCGAGGTCGCTGGGCGTATCGGAAGAGCATGGCGCGAAATTCGCCGTGGGGCAACTGCGAGCCAAGTCCGCGACGCCATTTTTGGCATCGGCGGAAGTGCAATTGAGCCGGGCCAAATGGACGCGCTTGAACTTCTCGTCACCGTCGAGTCATGCCGTATGGGTGACTTAGCTGAATATCTTCGCATCGACCCCAGCACTGCAACGCGCGCGGTACAACGCATGATTAAAGACAACTTGGCCGAGCGCGTGCAACATCCGGGCGATGGTCGCATTGTGGCAATTGCTGCAACAGAACGGGGCCGTCGAATTCATGGTGAAGTTAATGATCGTCGTCGCGCAATCTTGTTTGCAGTCATGAATGATTTTGAACCAGACGAGCGGTACGTATTAGCTGATTTGATGGAGCGATTTACTTTGTCAGTTGATGCAGCCATCAAGGCAAAAAAGCATCGCCGCAATTAGAAGCACATCGCATACAGAATGAGTGCAAAGGAACAGTTCTCTACTGACGCCATGCAATATGCGCCGCAATTGTTTTCTACTGCATTGCGAATGACACGTAATCGTTTAGATGCCGAAGATTTAGTGCAAGAGACGTACATCAAAGGGTGGCGTTCATTTCATACGTTCCAAGAAGGAACAAACTTGCGGGCATGGCTGTTTCGCATTATGACGAACACATACATCAATAAGTACAACGCACAGAAACGTAAAGGCACAGAAGTCGAACTCGATGATGTCGAGGAACTTTTTTTATACAAGCGCTTAGGTTCAATTGATCAATCACAGCTCAGTAGTTCGGCCGAAGATCAGATGCTTGATCTCTTCACCGATGACGAAGTAAAAAATGCCCTCGAATCCCTGCCGGACGATTTTCGAATGCCAGTACTTTTGTCTGATGTCGATGGCTTTTCCTATAAGGAAATCGCTGAAATGCTAGAAATCCCAATTGGCACCGTGATGTCTCGCCTGCATCGGGGAAGAAAAGCGATGCAAAAGATGTTGTACGAGTACGCACGTGACAGAGGGCTCATTGTCGAGCCCACGACAATTGAAGAAACCGGCGAATAATCGCCAGAGCGAGCAAAGCCATCGATATGCCAAATTGCCAAGAAACACTGAAAGAACTGGAACTGTTCCTTGATTCAGAGTTACCCAACGCCCAAATTGAAGAAATTATGGCCCACCTCACGGGATGCACCGATTGCCAAGGCGCCTTCGAATTTCACGCCGAATTACGCACCATTGTGCGGGTGAAGGCCAAGCGAGATCATCTGCCAGACGGCTTCACAGACCGCCTCCTGGCCTGCTTCGAGCCGCAACCCGAATCAGATTGACCTCAGTAAGTAGGCCGCATTGGCCTTGCATTGGCTACGCTTGAGACATGTTTGCAGCGCAAGTATGGCATTGGTGGATCGGTGTATTCCTTCTTCTCGGAAGTATCGGGGCAGTTGTGGCTGTATTTGTCGGCTATGCAGCCAAGGTCAGCGCCAGCCGTTACCCGAACCGCCGTCAACGCCAAGCCCTCAAGCAGAAGTAACAGCTTTTCTTGATCGACGAACTACTTCGTCGCTGCACTTTTCCTCCTGCTGGAACAGCGGTTTCATGCGCTGTTTCGGGCGGTCCCGACTCCATGGCTCTCATGTTGTTGGCTCATGCGCATGGGCTCATTGTCACGGCTATTCATGTTGACCATGGTCTGCGGGCTGAATCATCACGTGATATCGACGTGATTGACCCCCTTGCAGAATCTCTCGGCATTTCTGTCATTGTGCATTCGGTGCAGGTGAAACATGGGCCGAACCTAGAAGCTCGGGCTCGTGCAGCCCGGTACGGCGTTATGCCAGACGACGTGATGACTGGGCACACTGCAGATGACCAAGCAGAAACAGTGCTCATTAACTTGTTGCGCGGTGCCGGGGCACAGGGCCTTGGTGCTATGCGACCTGGAGTGTCGCGCCCTCTCTTGGCACTGCGCCGCAGTGATACTCACGCTGTCTGTGCTGCCGCAGGAATCGCCACCATCACTGATTCCACTAATACTGATCCAAAATTCCAGCGCAATCGCGTTCGCAATGAACTTCTTCCCCTGATG
>JBBANI010000013.1:7534-33659 GCA_040402015.1 Ilumatobacteraceae bacterium | reverse complement strand
ACTTCAAGGAGACCTGAATGCCCCCGAAACTTCGCGGAAAATGGGCCCTTGGAATTACCCCCCGTAATTTCACCTGGGTCATCAAGGATTGCCTTGCCATTTGTGAGCGACCAGGGGGATACGGCGACAACCATCGCCGCGTTCGTCGTCAAGAAGAGATCATTTGGCTGCGCGAGAACCATTTCGACCTTGTTGTCTCCATCATTGCTGCGCCACACAACCTGCACGCATACGAAGAACTCAACATGCCCTACCACCATCGCCCACTCAGTGGTGCTGATGACACCGATGCCTTCTTGAAAGTGTTCTACAAAGAACTGCAAGGAATGCTTGGACGTAACCAGAAGCTCATCATTCACTCAGAAGAAGTCGGCGATCGTTTGCTCGGCATCATCGGTGGATACATCCGCTGGAGCGGAATGATCGATGACCCATCGCAAGCCATCATCATCACCGAAAACATCGGTGGTCGCCAGCTTGATACATGGGCTCGTGAATTAATCCTCGGAGTACACAACCTGCGGTAGATGTCCTTCGGACAACAACCACTTGGTTTGTCGATATGAAAAATCGTCGAGTACTCATCACCGGAATGGGTGGAGAACTCGGCTCTCTCGTTGCAGCACTTGCTGAAAATACAGAGTGGGCTGGCGACATCTTAGGAATCGATGTTGATCCACCACGCCGCTTACTAAAGCGTTCTCGTTTCGTTCGTGTTGATGCAACGGAACATGACCGCATTGCGGAACTGATTCAAGAATTCAACCCGCATGTGTTGTTACATGTCGGAGTGTGGGAACCTCATGCTCGTCTTGCAACACCTGAAGCAGAAACATGTACAGCACTTGTTGCTAAGGCAGTCTTTGATGCAGCGCATCAAGCCGATGCATTAGAGACAGTTGTTGTGCGCAGCGGTATCGAAATGTATGGTGCAGGCAGTTACTCACCTGACATTGCGGTGGAAACAACACCCACTGCGCCAAACACCACATACGGGTACATGTGTCGCAATATTGAATCGCAGGCAACCGAACTTCGTTCTGCTCGTGGCATCAATGTTTGTACGTTGCGGCTTGCGCCAGTTCTTGGTGCGCACGTGCCAAGCCCGCTTGGTCGTCTTCTGCGTTTGCCTGTTATTCCGTACTACGGAATTGGTAACCCCATCTTTAGTGTTGTTGAAGACTTTGATGCAGCAACTGCATTTATTCAAGCTGCTGAATGCGATGCAGACGGCGTAGTGAACATCGTTGCAAACGGTGCCATCAGTATGTTGCGTGCAACTTCTATTGGACGTCGTGTTCCGCTTCCATCATTTGGTCCAGGTTGGTGGATGGCAAAGAATGTGTCATCTCTTGCGGGTGCACCAATGCCTGACCACGTTGCTGACCTCATTCAACATGGTCGCTTAGCTGCCAGTAACGAAGCAGCACACTTGCTACGGTTTGCACCACGCCATTCAACAACTGAAGTCGTGCGCAATTTGTATTTATGGCCAAGCATCGAACGAATCCCCGCTCGTAAGCAGGTTGCATAACATGCCATATGCAGTTGCAGCCGACGGAGTACGCATTCATTACGAAGTAACAGGCATCACAAAAAGAGCTCCAGTTTTATTGGTGCAGGGGCTTGGTGGCGAGAAGAACTCGTGGAACCTTCAGCGTGCTGCACTTGCATTACGTCATCGCACAGTGGCATTCGATAATCGCGGTGCGGGAAAAAGTGACAAACCAGACGGTTCATACGACCTTGAACAAATGGCAGATGATGCAATTGCAGTTCTTGATGCAGCCGGTATTGAATCAGCTCATGTTGTGGGCTTATCTATGGGCGGTGCAATCAGCCAGATCATTGCCTTGAAGCACCCCAATCGAGTTCGTTCACTCACGCTTGTTGCTACGGCGTGCCGCAATCATCAGTGGCGCGTAGATCTCTTGCAATCATGGGCTGACATGGCCGAAACAGACGGCATGGGGTCAGTCGGCAAAGAAGCTGCACGGTGGATGGTTGGTCCGCGCTCATTTCGCCGCTTACTTCCTGCGCTCGGAAGCATCGGACCACTGCACTTGTTCAACCCAGCCAATGCATTTGTGTCGCAAGTGCAAGCAATTCTTACGACTGATGACCGTTCACTAAACGCAGAACTTAGCAATATCGAATGCCCCACAATGGTGGTCGTTGGCAACCAAGACATTCTCACTCCGCGCGGCGATGCTGAAGAGATCGCATCACTAATTCCCACAGCAGAACTGGTCATCATTAGTGGTGGTGCACACGGACTGCATATTGAACATGCAAGTACTTTTAATCGTATCCTTCTTGAGTTTCTTGGCCGCGCCGAAAAAGTATTTGTTTCGCATGGTCACGCAGCTGCCGTAGCAGTGTGACCATGCGCATCATTGTTGTTGGCGCTGGTCTTTCCGGGCTCATGGCAGCACGCGAATGCTTCGCGCTCGGTCACGACGTCATAGTTTTCGATAAAGGCCGTGGCGTAGGCGGTCGTCTGGCTACACGACGCATCAAAGACGCAACACTTGATCACGGCGCACAATTCTTCACAGTACGCAGTGACGAATTTCAGTCTCATGTTGATGATTGGATAACTGCCGGAGTTGTGCGCGAATGGTGTCGTGGGTTTTCAGAAGAAGACGGTCATCCTCGCTATGTCGGCACGCACGGCATGACATCAATTGCAAAACATCTGGCAATCGGACTTGATGTACGCCTTAGCACGCTTGTTTTTTCACTCTCACGTGCCGAGACCGACTGGGTAGTCACAACTGATGATGGAGTAGCCCACCATGCAGACCGCGTGATTCTGACGGCGCCTCTACCGCAGTCGTTTTCCCTAATGTTTGGTGGCGGAATAGAAATGCCCACCGAACTGCGCAATACTGATTACGACCGCACGTTGGGTCTTCTTGTCACACTTGATTCCAATAATCACAATGTGACATCACCTGGCGGCATGCAATTTCCTGATGACGTGTTTTCATTCATCGGTGATAACTCCGCCAAGGGAATCAGCGACGCACCTGCCTTGACCTTTCATGCAAACCCTGAATGGAGCCTTGCGCATTTCGACATGACCAATCGCGAGATTCATGATGCACTGCTCGAAGCCGCAACTCCGTGGCTTGGCACTGCTGTGGTCACTTCTAGCGAGATGAAGAAGTGGCGTTTCGCCAATCCAAAAAAGTTGTGGCCAGACACCTGCTGGGTTGACGACTCTGGCACTCTCGCAATTGGGGGCGATGCCTTCGCTGGCCCCCGCGTTGAAGGTGCAGCCCTTAGTGGCCTCGCCGCCGCCCGTGCATTGTCGTAATTACGAAACAGTTGCAAGAAGCGCAGCAGTTGCTGCACGCATTGCGTCAGCAGTAATGCCAGTTGGTAGTGCGTCGCATGCGCGTTCAGCATCGGCAACATATGCACGCGCTTTTTCGATAGCAACTGCGACACCGCCATTCGTGCGCACAATCTTCAACACAGTGTCACGCTCTTCAACGGACAACGGCTTTCCAAGAATTGACTTCAACGTGTCTGCGTCTTTGCCGCCCTTTGCCAACGTATGCAAAACAGGCAATGTGTACACGCCCTCTTTCATGTCGTTGCCAGCAGGTTTGCCCAGTTCCTCATCAGTAGCAGTGAGGTCAAGAACATCATCAACTATTTGAAAGACCATTCCGTATGCAGTGCCATATGCCGTAAGCGCATCAACAACAGCACGATCATGTCCGGCTACTAAACCGCCAATGCGAGCTGCTGTGGAATACAACGCTGCCGTCTTTCCATCGATGGAGTCAAGATACGAATCAACAGTGCGCTCGACGTTATATGTATGTCGCAATTCTTCAATTTGGCCCTCACAGAGGCGACCAATTGTTCGTGCCAACAAAGCGGCAATTTCCGTGCCAAGAGAAGCAGCAATTTCTGAGGCCTTTGCCAACAAAAAGTCACCGGCCAAAATGGCTTGCAGGTTGCCCCATTTTGCGTTCACAGTCTCAACTCCACGACGCATGTCAGATTCGTCCATGACGTCGTCGTGATATAGGGAACCAAGATGAACAAGTTCACAGGAAACACCACCAGCAATGGCGTTGTCGGTTGCAACGCGGTTGTTACCCACTTGGGAACCAGCAATTGCAAAAACAGGACGCAATCGCTTCCCGCCTGCCGAGATGAGATGCGACGCAATTTCGGTCATATATGCGTCATTTGTGGTGACCGATGCCACCAGAGCCTTTTCCACCCGTTGGCGGTCGTTTTCCATAAAAGGCAACGAGAGAAGCGGCGACATAATCACGGTTTTTAGACTACGGGTTCTGCGGGGGTACTCCCGTGCCGTACCGATACACTTTCTTTTACTATCCACCGATTCCGAATGGGGTGGCCCCACATGTTTGAACGCTTTACAGATCGTGCCCGCAGGGTTGTTGTCCTTGCCCAAGAAGAGGCGCGCCTTCTCAACCACTCGTACATTGGTACCGAGCACATTTTGCTTGGACTGATTCACGAAGGTGAAGGCGTTGCAGCAAAGGCTCTTGAGTCTTTGTCCATCTCTCTTGATGCAGTACGTACTCAAGTCGAAGAAATCATTGGTCAGGGTGGTTCATCACCTTCTGGTCATATTCCTTTTACTCCGCGTGCCAAGAAGGTTCTTGAACTTTCATTACGTGAAGCTCTTCAATTAGGACACAACTACATCGGCACCGAGCACATCCTTCTCGGACTTCTTCGTGAAGGCGAGGGCGTTGCTACTCAAGTTCTCGTGAAGTTGGGCGCTGACCTCGGCAAAGTTCGTCAGCAAGTTATTCAGTTGCTCTCTGGTTATCAGGGCCCTGGTACTAAAGGTGAAGCTGCCGGTAGTGCAGCGGCCCCAGGCAATAAAGAAGAGCAAGGCGATAAAGGTGGAAGTCAAATTCTCGACCAGTTCGGTCGCAACCTCACTCAGTTAGCGCGCGAAAAGAAGCTCGACCCCGTCATTGGTCGTACCCGCGAACTTGAGCGTGTGATGCAGATTCTTTCTCGCCGTACAAAGAACAACCCTGTTCTCATTGGCGAACCTGGCGTTGGCAAAACAGCAATTGTTGAAGGCCTTGCACTGAAAATTGTTTCTGGCGACATTCCTGAAACATTGAAAGACAAGCAGCTCTACACACTTGACCTTGGTGCACTTGTTGCAGGTAGCCGTTACCGCGGTGACTTTGAAGAGCGTCTTAAAAAAGTCCTCAAAGAAATCAAGACACGTGGTGACATCGTTTTGTTCATCGACGAAATCCACACACTCGTAGGTGCTGGTGCTGCTGAAGGCGCAATCGATGCTGCAAGCATTCTCAAGCCAATGCTTGCACGTGGTGAATTGCAAACAATCGGTGCAACCACAACAGACGAATACCGCAAGCATCTTGAAAAAGACCCTGCACTCGAGCGTCGTTTCCAGCCAGTCAAGGTTGATGAGCCAACTGTTGCTCACACCATTGAAATTCTCAAGGGTGTTCGCGACAAGTACGAAACTCATCACCGCGTCACAATAACCGACCAAGCAATTGTTGCAGCGGCAAACTTGGCCGACCGCTACATCGCAGATCGTTTCTTGCCAGACAAAGCAATTGACCTTATCGACGAAGCTGGTTCACGTCTTCGCATCAAGCGCATGCAAACTCCTCCTGACTTGAAGGAACTTGAAAATCGCGTGTCTGAAGTGCAAGAAGCAAAGAAGAAGGCTATTGAAGACCAGCGCTTCGAAGAAGCTGGTCGCTTGCGCGACCAAGAGCGTTCATTGCTCGAAGAGAAGTCTGAAAAAGAAGCTGAAATCAAGGCATCTGGCATCAGCTTGTTCGACGAAGTCGACGAAGAGGCAATTGCCGAAGTACTCAGCATCTGGACCGGTATTCCTGTCTACAAACTCACAGAAGAAGAAACCGCAAAGCTTCTCAACATGGAAGGCGAACTGCACAAACGCATCATCGGTCAAGAAGATGCCGTTAAAGCTGTCTCGCAGAGCATCCGTCGTACACGTGCCGGTCTGAAAGATCCTCGTCGCCCTAGTGGTTCGTTCATCTTCCTCGGACCAACAGGTGTTGGTAAAACAGAACTTGCAAAGACTCTTGCTGAGTTCTTGTTCGGGGATGATCAAGCACTCATCACGCTCGACATGTCTGAGTACATGGAAAAGCACACCGTCAGTCGTCTCGTTGGTTCTCCACCGGGATACGTCGGCTACGAAGAAGGCGGCCAACTCACTGAAGCAGTGCGTCGCAAGCCATTTTCTGTTGTTCTGTTCGACGAAATTGAAAAGGCTCACCCCGACGTGTTCAACACGTTGTTGCAGATCCTTGAAGAAGGTCGTCTCACTGACAGCCAAGGCCGCAGTGTTGACTTCCGCAATACCGTCATCATCATGACAAGCAACTTGGGTACTCAAGACTTGCGTAAAGCAAATCTTGGTTTCACCACTGGTGATCAAGCTGTTTCATACGAGCGCATGAAAGACAAAGTCAACGACGCATTGAAGTTGCACTTCCGTCCGGAATTCTTAAACCGTATTGACGAAACAATTGTGTTCCATGAATTGGCTAGGGACGAAGTAGTTCAGATGGTCGACATGATGATCAAGCGCCTTACTGGCCAACTTGAATCACAAGGTCTTGGTCTCGAACTCACGCAGTCAGCAAAAGAGTTCTTGGCAGAAGTTGGGTACGACCCGCAGATGGGTGCACGTCCTTTGCGTCGCGCCATTCAGCGTCAAATCGAAGATCAACTGTCTGAAAAGATTTTGTATAAGCAATTCACCGCTGGCCAGATCATTGTTGTTGACACAGTAGATGACCCAGACAATGTCGGTAAGCGTCGTATGACCTTCCGTGCTGTTGAAGGCATCGTTGCACCAAGCGAGTCTCCACTCGCTGGTGACACTGTTGCTCCTGTCGAGTGACCCGCAAGATAATTACTCGTATTGCGGCGTCATTCGCTGCAATTATTGTTCTTGCGTCATGTCGTGTTGACACAGACATCACGCTTGCGGTGAAACCAAACGGCACTGGCACCATTTCTGTTGTCATCACTGCTGATAAAGACATCGTTGCGAAAGCACCCGGCTTAAAAGCCGATGTCCGAACTGATGACCTTGTTGCAGCTGGTTGGAAAGTTCTCGGACCAACAGATACGAAAGATGGTGGACTCACCATCACTCTGACTCATGAGTTTCTTGGACCTGCAGAGGCAACCACGTTGCTTGGACAACTCAACGGAACCCGCGGGCCATTGCATGAAATGGTCATTACTCGCACCGGCAAAGACACCAACAGCACCTACACCTTGGCCGGCAGACTTGAAGTCAATGGTGGCCTCAATGCATTTGCCGACGATGCCACATTGAATCTTCTTGGCGGAGCGCCGTATGCAGCAGATGTGCAATCAGCCGGCCTCGACCTTGGCGACGCAGTGGGAATCACATTCAATGCCATTTTGCCTGGCAAGGTCAACAACACAACAGGTCAAACTGTCGATGGTGTGATTTCGTGGCGAGTACCAATGGATGGCACTCCCACAAGCCTCGCAACCAGTGTCACCAACGTTGATATCGCATCCAGTATTTCGCGATTTGCCAAAGTTCTCGTCCTTGGTTTGTTGTATCTGTGGATAATTGGCTCGGTAGTCCTCATCTTGTTGGTGTTACGCGCCCGTAATAGACGACGCCCCACACCCCGCATATAAAGTCACGGTGTGGCAAAACTTCGACTCATTCATCGATGTACCGAATGCGGTGCATCATTTCCGAAATGGTCTGGTCAATGTTCTGTCTGTACTGCATGGAATTCACTTGTTGAAGAAGTAGAAGGTCCCGAAGAATCGCGGGTCACACTGGCTGCTGGTCTTGCACTTGTGCCTCCTGGTCTTGCAACACCTATCGGCGATGTGAACCCAAACGAATCAGATCCTGTGCCAACAGGTATCGATGAACTTGATCGTGTACTCGGTGGTGGTCTCGTACCTGGTTCTGTCACGTTGCTTGGCGGAGAACCCGGAATCGGTAAAAGCACATTGCTACTGCAACTTCTTGCCGGAGCAAAAGGGCCTTCCCTGTATGTCACCGCTGAAGAAAGCGCGCAACAAGTGCGCCTGCGTGCAGACCGTCTTGGTGCCATTAGCCCTCATTTGTGGTTGCTTCCTGAAATGTCATTGCCGAACATCATTGCTGCCATCGACAAAATTTCTCCATCGCTCGTTGTTATCGACTCCATCCAAACCGTGGTCGACCCAGAGCTTGGATCCTCGCCAGGTTCTGTTGTGCAAGTACGCGGGTGTGCACATCGGTTAGTGCAAGAAGCAAAACGTCGCAATATATCTGTAGTACTTGTTGGTCATGTCACCAAAGATGGTGGCCTAGCGGGCCCGCGCGTTCTTGAACATGTTGTCGACACTGTGCTGTCATTCGAAGGCGAGCGTCACAATGCGCTGCGCCTCATGCGTGCAGCAAAACATCGTTTCGGCCCTACCAACGAACTCGGTTTGTTTGAAATGACTGAAGCTGGCCTCATTGGTGTTCCCGATGCCAGCCAGTTGTTCCTCACCGATCGTCGCACAGGAGTTCCTGGTTCTGTTGTTGTACCCACTATTGAAGGTCAACGGCCGTTGTTAGTAGAACTGCAAGCACTCACCAATCAAGTCAGTGCATCAGTCCCTGCTCGTCGCAGCGCACAAGGTCTCGACCAAGGTCGTTTGTCAATGTTGCTTGCCGTGCTTGAACGTCGCGCGCGCATCAGTTTGTCCGCACACGAGGTGTATGCATCTGTTGTTGGCGGAGTGAAACTCACAGAGCCCGGTGCAGACCTCGGAATGTGTCTCGCGCTCGTATCTGCGGTCTCCAACATTCCGTTGCCAGCAGACCTTGTCGTTATTGGTGAAGTGGGGCTTGCGGGCGAAGTGCGTCAAGTCGGTCATCTTGCGCGGCGACTCAACGAAGCATCACGCCTTGGTTTTACTCAAGCAATTGTTCCGGCAAGTGCGCCTGATATTCAGTCTGGTTGCACTATTCGTCGCGCCAGCACCTTGAACGAAGCATTGGCGTTGGCCGGCTTCACAACAAACGGCTAATCACTTCGCCTTAGCCACCATTCGAATGACCGCTGATCCGCCTGGGCTCTTCGTCGCCGTCCACAGCGATACCTGGTGCTTCCCTGCTGTCAAGAGTCGCGACAAAAGTGTCGAGCGAAACGTTGTGCTCGCTCCGTCACGAAGTCCGGCTAATTCGGAAATAATTCCGACTGCCACTCCATCGACCACGATGAGGCCCTCTTCTTTCGAACCAAAGTTTCGATGTGCTGTCAACCGTCCCTGCACTTGAGCCGGCACAAATGTCAACCGATCAGAACCAATATTTTGAAAATCCTCTGGCCGATCAAACGACCACGTGAGTTTGGTTTCAGTCTCGGCATTTGCGACAAGAGAGGTGCCCACCAATTCGCCGTTAACTCCCGCGCGGGTGATGTCATCGACGCTTCCATCAGATGTAATCCACGAATCGTAATACTGAACGCGTGCTTGTACTGCGGAGAATGCCGATGTCATTTGTGCTGTACCATCTGGCCAGATAATTGTGCGCGACGCACGTACGGGGCATGCGTGTAATAAATCTGCGCCATCTGTTTTCCAACCAGCATCAATTCGAGTCGCAGCAATCACCGTGGGCAAAATGTCTACAGAGGAAGCTGTGCAATCATTGATTGCCCCCGCCTGTTGTCCTGGATATTTAATAAACAATGGAATCCGATAAATATCTTCCAACGTTGCTTGTTTGGAAGCGTTAATCGTCTTTCTCTTTGACTCTCCAGGCATAAACGTTAGGCCATGATCTGCGGTGACGATGATCATCGTGCGATCCCAATTCTTTGACTTCTTCATTGTTGCCACCATGTTTGCTATCACGGTGTCTGTTGCGGCGTACTGCAAGAGGTGCCCTTGATATTCATCACGGACACGATCAAGAATGGTGTTGCTCCTTTTGTCAGTGGGTAACGCGCGAGACCGGCGCATTTCGGGTGTCAACATCCATGGGCGATGCGGCAGCAAAACGTGAGCGAAGTGCAATGTTGGGCGATCCGCACGCGACGCACGTGTGATAACCCCTTCTACAACGGGTACTTGAGACATCGGCCCACCTTGTTCCCATTGCGACACCGTTGTTGATTCGGCTGGTGAATGACCTTCTGTGGTCAAAGGCTGCGGCATCGTTGTATCAGTTACGGCTTCGTCAATAGTGCCTTCTTCTACTGCGTCGACGGCGCCAAAGCCTCCCCATCCTTCATCAATGGGTGGCAATTTATTACGCAATCCAGCGGGCAACACTTTATAGCCAACCACTACTACAGCATCACGCAAGAACGACATCATGCTGACTCGACGATTCGATTCTTCACTTGTCGGCGCAACAGTCATCGTTGTTGATCCGATGTCTGATGTACCAAGCGGGTCAGAAATATTTGTTCCACCAGTGACGGACACCGTCCTGCACACTTTTCTTGGGCACAAAGCAGTTGCAACTTCGTGCCCATCCATTGCTAGGTGCCCATTCATCAACGTAAATAGATTGTTGGGGTGTTTGGCGAGAACAGGCGCTGATCCTGATGTTGGCCATGTACCTGTCAACATTGCCGGCACTGCATCGGTTGTCGTTTGGGATGTTCCAACAACATTCCTGTACCACGTAGATGATTCGGCAAGAGCAGCAAAACCAGGGAATCGATTTTTATTAATCGTGCCGTCAACGGTTAGTAACGGCCATAGTGATGCTTCGTCAAGAACAATCCATAAGACACTGACTTCTTTTGGTGCAATACGTAACGACGAGTCCGCAGGATCAATTTTCTGCGCGCTGACATCTACAACTGAAATTTCTGGTGGCCATATAACAGCCTGAGCCGACGAAGTGAAAACGATTCCGACTACTAGAGCTAATGGTGACAACATCGCCATCCAGGAACGCATTGTTTGGTGACGTTGGTACAAATATGCGAGCGCAGTAGCAGCACCTGCCGTGACAGCACTGTCAACAATCCATGGCCCTAATGACACAGATCGAAGCACGATGGAAGTGACAAGCCACAACAAAATCCATACAAGCACAGTGTGAATACGTATTCGCTGAGACGGGAACAACACCGTGGCCAAAATCTCAATGCTCAACATGCACAGTGGAGGCACCAGCAATGCGATTGCCGCAAACCAGATGATGATTACGCCTTCAAATCCCGCAGCTGCAAAGACGGCAACGTTTTCGCCGTAGAGCTGTAAGAGCGGTTGAGCAATTGCAATTGTCGCCAATGCCACATACACCGCGCCGTGACGGCCCCAGTCGCTAGGCGACAGCCTGAGTGCTCCCTTGTTTGTGCGCATTGAGACCAAACCGTAGCCCCCGCGACCGATGTACCCTGCCCTGGTTGGGGGCTCCCGTCAGAATTGTTAGAGTCTCTAACATGTTCACAAAGGCCTCCCTCATTGTCTCCAGCCTCCTTGCCAGGGGACACTTCCATGATTGAAATGAATTGGTTTTTGCCAACTGGTGGCGACTCACGTGATGTGCTGCCCGATGACAGCTCTATCAACCGCGCACCAAGTCACGCATACCTCGCACAAGTTGCACGTGCATGTGAAGAACTGGGGTTTGATGCACTGCTCACGCCGTGTGGAACTGGTTGTGAAGATGCGTGGCTTGCAACTGCGTCTCTCATCGCGCTCACATCACGCATCAAGTTTCTTGTTGCATTCCGGCCAGCACTGCTGACGCCGACGCTCGCCGCTCAAATGGCGAGCACCTTCCAGCGCATGTCAAACGGCCGATGCTTGGTCAACATCGTTACAGGAGCAGAACAAGCCGAACTTGCTCGTTTCGGAGTAACTGAAGACAAAGAAACACGGTACGAACGCACAGGCGAATTTATTGAAGTCATGCGCGGAGCATGGTCTGGCGAACCCTTTACGTATAAGGGAAAGTACTTCGAAGTCACAGATGCAACGACACGTGCGGTACCGAACCCCATTCCTCCCATTTACTTCGGTGGCGCTTCAGCATCTGCTGAAAAAGTGGCAGGCGACAACGTCGACTTGTACTTGTCATGGGGCGAAACGCCAGATGCAATTAAAGAACGCCAAGAGCGTGTGGCAGCCATTGCAGCAGAACAAGGACGAACCATGCGGTTTGGAATTCGTTTTCATACGATTGCTCGCCCAACAAGCGAAGAGGCGTGGGCAGTTGCAGATGGCATTGTGAATTCCATGGCACCTGATGCAATTGCTGCTGCACGAGAGGACTTCTTGAAGACACAATCTGTTGGCCAACGCCGACAGTTTGAATTGCATGGTGGCGATCTGACAAAGCTTGAAATATATCCGAACGTATGGGCGGGAATTGGTCTTGTCCGTGGCGGTGTCGGCACTGCGCTAGTGGGAAGTTACGAAGAAGTCGCTGATCGCATTGTTGAATATCACAACCTTGGTATCGAAGCGTTCATCATGTCTGGTTATCCGCATTTGGAAGAGGCGTATTGGTTTGGTGAAGGCGTGATGCCCATCTTGCGTCAACGCGGATACTTGCCAGCTCTTGAAGGCGGACCAACAAAGGTATTTTCATTCCGATGAAAAAGATTGGTCTTCTCTTAGTCGGCCACATTGATGCCGGAAGTCTTCATGTCGGTGGTGACTACCCCGAGTTATACAACGCACTGCTCGCGCCATTAGATATAGAACTCACTACGTATCGATGCGACGAAGGGCAGATGCCAGATTCGGTCAACGAACAAGACGGCTGGGTCTGTTCGCCAAGCCGCCTGAGTGTGTACGACGACCATGCATGGTTGCGTGATGTCGAGCAACTACAGCGTGACTTTGTCGCTCACGAAACGCCGTACGTTGGAATTTGTTTTGGTCATCAGCTCATGGCGCAAGCAATGGGCGCCACTGTTGCCAAAGCAGACTGTGGTTGGGGCATTGGTGCAAAGCATTATGAGATTGTGGAACCACAACCGTGGATGGATTCGACTACCGACATTGTGCTTGCAGCCAGTCACCAAGATCAGGTGCAATCACTACCCGATGGTGCGCGTCTCATGGCGCGTTCATCGTATTGTCCCATAGGAGGAATGCTGATTGGCGATCGCGCATGGACCCTGCAAGTTCATCCTGATTTCTCCCCAGCACTTGCAGATAGTTTGCTTGCAACACGACTAGCGCTGTTTGGTGAAGTACAGGCAAATGCAGCTAGAGCAACATTGACTCAGCCACTCGACCAACACCGAATAGCCGGCTGGATGGCCCGCTTCTTTCATCAGACATCATGACCCAACAAAAGATTCGCCTCAGTCGCGCCACCGTCATAGAAATGGCAGCAATCATTGCCGATTCAGAAGGGATTGACGCAGTCACTCTTAGCCGCATTGCACTAGACGCTGGCGTGAAACAACCAGCCCTGTATCGCCATGTCACAGGAATAGAAGAACTCTGGACATTGTTGTCATTGCGTGCGCGCGATCTATTGGTCACAGATCTCACGAGTGCCATCACAAATACCAGCCGTGATTCTGCAGTTCTTGCCGTTGCACATGCGTGGCGTGGTTTCGTACAACAACACCCAGGGCTGTATAGCGCTACAGACCGTGTTCCATCAGTCGGTGACGTAGACATTGAATTGTCATTATCTCGTGTCGTGGCAGTGCTTGCACAATCACTTGATGGTTATCAATTGTCTGCTTCGCAACGCGCACATTGTGCCCGTACCTTACGTAGCGCATTACATGGTTTTTGTGTTCTTGAAAAAGATGAAGGGCATCCTGAGCCATACGCCCTAGATAAGAGCCTTACTCAACTCGTTGAACTATTTTGTCGCGGAATCGAAACTCTTGAGTCTTAGCTCTCGGAGTCTTGTGATGGAATTAGTTTTCCCCACAGCACATCTTCGGCCGGGATAGAACATTTCACTGATGATCCATCAGCACCAGCAGTATCAAGTTCTGTTCGCGCCAAGTTGCGAACAATCGACAACGAGTCTGACAGAGCAGTGCGATTATCTTGCTGCATGGAAACGGCAACAATACCTGTTTCAATACCCTCCTCAACTTGCAAAGAAGAACGAGTCCAGTTCAAAGCATTCTGCCAAGTGTCCAACATGGCCACAAATTTGTCTAAGCATTTATTGGTTACTTCGGAAGAAACAAGGCCTGCCTTTGCTGAGGAAAATGCAAGTGACTGGCGCACCTTTAGATATGCAGTTTCTTTTGACGCTTCACTAACAAGTGCTTCGTCAAGGATGACTCCTTGCTGATCAATTGCTGCGCCATACGCCCACAAGTCGTTAGCCCGTTGGCCCAATATTTCAATTGCAGATGAAGCATCAGCAACTGTCACTGACCACTCTTCTACTAACGCGACTACTCGAGCACCACGTCGCGTCTCGTTCAGGTTTCTATTTGTCGTAGACAACGTTGCGTACATAGCCGTGAATGCCACCAGTGCAGTAGTGCCCACAGTGACTGCAGCGTTGAACATCATCGACCGGTCACGACTTTTACCCTCCCGCTTCATGTAGAGCAGCAATTGCCACCATTGCCGACGTTGTCTTTTCTCAGATACCTCAGCCGGAGTATCTGTGGCGTCGGCGTCGGCAAGCTGATCGCTTTCTATGGACGGATCAGAGGTATCGGACATGTCTACGAGATTACAGACCCGTAGGAACCCTGTACTTCATGAATAGATTGGACAAATAAAATCCAATTAGACGATTTGTTTATTTTTACGACTATATTTACCTGTCCAGATCGGATTTATGTATGGCAACACTGAAAGACACACCCAAAAGAAGTGACGGCATCGAAACCATGGCTCGATTGATGGTTCAAGCGCGTATTGAATTGGTCAAAAATGGCGTCGACAACTTTGATGTGGAAGCTGTCCTTGAACGTTCAGAAGCCGCTCGTAGTTCTTTGTATCACCACTTCGGTAGCAAGTTTGGTCTTATCTACACAGCGCAACTAGAAGAGTTAACTGAAGGTCTCAATACCGACAACCAACTATTTCGATTTCTCGTAGAGACCGCAACGTCAGAGGACGAATTCTTCACCAGATTGGCCGAACTCATGAGAGCTACATCCAATAAGGAATTCGTAGAGTTACGACGACGACGTCTTCAGGTATTTGCCTCGGCGAAACACAACGACAAACTCGCTGAAGCTATTCGCACAGCGCAGGTGGATGGCAATCTCTTCTTCACTGAATCTCTGGAGATTCTTCGCACTCGGGGATGGATCAACCCACAGCACGATCTTCATACTGTGACCTACATGATTCAGGGACTGTTATTTGGCCACATCATGTTGGACTTCTCACAATTACCAGAACTTGAAGAAGGCTGGGTGGAGATGGCGATGCAGACAATCGTCACCCTGGTCGGCGGTTCAGAGAAGTTCCAGACCCTCGCGAAAGTAAGCAAGAAGAAATAAAAATGCCCCCGTAATTGCAGGGGCATTTTTAATTGGTGCGCTCGGCCGGACTTGAACCGACAACCTTCTGATCCGTAGTCAGATGCTCTATCCATTGAGCTACGAGCGCTTGTTATTAGGAAAATAACTCTACCTGTGAGATTTAATTCCAGGCACCCCAGCCGTTTGATCGCTTATATATGGCATATCCGGCCTTGGCATTCACTCGGGCATCCAGTAATTGACTGGCCGACGTGATGCCGATGTCTTTCAACCAACTGCGATGCGCCAACCAGTGAATTTGAAAAAGTCCTAGGCAGCAACCGCCGTTGTACGACGCGGCGTTCAGCTTGCTTTCCCGCTTGGCGATGGCAATGGCCCGATCTTCCAGCTTGTCTGGCCAGAACTCACGAATAATGGCGGTTGATTGTTTCACCGTGTACCGCTTGGTTGGTGCCTTCAGCTTCAGGGTGGTCGAGGGGTCCTTGGTGGTGGCTGATTTCGGCAGGCAAATAACGTCACCTATAAGAAGGAGTGATTGTGTCTTGGCTTTATTGACCTTCAGCAACAGGCTCATGGTCACATTCACCTTGCCGGCTATTCGATTCCAGGAATCATTCGGGACCACGGTGTAGGTCTTGGCGCAACCCGTCGCCACTTTCGCCCCTGCCGGGGCTGGCCCGCTGAATACCAGCGCGCCTGCAACCACAAGGGCTGCCAGGGGTTTGCGGAGCAAACTCATATGGCGGAGAGGGTGGGATTTGAACCCACGGTCCGCTTTAAGACGGACAACGCCTTAGCAGGGCGCCCCATTCGGCCACTCTGGCACCTCTCCTGGGAAGGGTTGAAGTGTACCTGCGCGCACGCCCGTGCAACTCCCCGATTCTCGAACCCCTCATTCTCCTCACTCTGTGTTAGGTAACGGTTTCGGATGAATTCGGCTTGTTTTATGGCGAGTAAGGTTTTCCCATCGGCGCTGCCTGCAGTGCCTCAAACCTAGGGAGACCAAATACATGAAGAAAATGTGGAAAATTGCTGCAATTGCAGCAACCGCTTCGATGCTCGTAACCGCGTGCGGTGGAAGCGATTCAGCAAGCGACACAACCGCCGCTGCGCCTGAAGACAGCTCTAGCGGTGAATCGTTTACATACACAAACTTCACACCATTCGAAGGTGGCACCGTTGTGAACTGTGCACCAACTGATGGCAGTGCAATCAAAGCCGCATGGGTCTTTGTTGGCCCAATCAACGATGGTGGTTGGACACAAACACACAATGCTGGTCGTGAATTCGTTCAAGAAACCTTGGGTGACAAAGTCATCACTACCTATAAGGAAAATGTTCCCGAAGGTCCACAAGTTGAAACTGTTATCGACGACCTCGTCAAAGACGGCAACACAATCATCTTTGGTACATCATTCGGCTTCCAAGATGCATTCATTGCATCAGCTGAGAAGTATCCAAATGTGTGCTTCGAGTTCGCAACTGGTTACACCCAGAAGAACAACGTTTCACAGTTCTACGGAGCAAGTGAAGACACAAAGTACCTCTCTGGTATCGCAGCCGGTGCTGAAGCACCAGCAGGCGCAACCATTGGTGTTGTTGCACCGTTTGCAATCCCTGAAGTGATTCGGGGAATCAACGGCTTCACACTTGGTGTTCAGAAAACCAACCCAACAGCAACTGTTAAAGTTGTTTGGACCAACACATGGTTTGATCCAGCAATCGAGCGCAAAGCTGCAGAGTCACTCATTTCTGGTGGCGTAAAAGCAATCGCATCGTTCCAAGACTCACCAGCAACTGGTGAAGCTGCAAAGGTAAAAGGCATCGGCTGGGTTGGTTACGACTCAGACCAGAGCGTCGCATTCAAAGACATCTGGCTTACAGCGTCTACCTACGACTGGGGACCATACGAATTAGCAAAGATTCAAGCAGCCATTGATGGCAAGTGGATCTCTGGTGATTACTACGGAAACCTCAGCGATAAGTTCGTCAGTATTGCAAACTACGGATCAAAGGTCACTGAAGCGACCAAGACCCTTATTGCATCTGAACGTGAGCGCCTTACCGCAACACCATCAGCTGAGTTCACTGGTCCAATCACCGCTCAAGACGGAACCATCAAGGTTGCAGAAGGAAAACTTCCTACCTATGGCGATCTCATGAGCATGAACTACCAAGTCAAGGGAATCACAACGGATCTGCCACAAAGCTGATCTGAGTTTTAAAAACTCGTTTGTCGAGGGGGTGAGCCAGAATGGTTCACCCCCTCTTCATTTTCCTATAGTCATATCAACCAAAGAAGGAAACACTGATGGCCGACTACATTGATTCCAAACTCACAGTCACCATGAAGGGAATTGTTAAGCGATTCCCTGGCGTAGTTGCAAACGATGGGGTTGACTTTGAGGCTCGTGCCGGGGAGGTGCACGCACTACTCGGCGAAAATGGCGCAGGCAAATCAACTCTTTCCAACGTTCTCACTGGCTTGTATCGTCCAGACGAAGGAACAATCTCACTCAACGATGAAGTCGTGCATTTTGATAGCCCCCGTGAAGCACTTGAGCGCGGCATTGGCATGGTGCACCAACACTTTCGTTTGGTCAACTCTTTTACAGTTGCTGAAAACATCATCCTCGGTGAGCAAACAAAGAGCATCATGATGGACTCAAGCGCGGCAATCGAACGCATTTCTACACTCGCCACGCAATACGGCATTGCAGTTGATCCGAACGCGCGTATCTGGCAACTATCAGTTGGCGAACAACAACGTGTAGAAATCTTGAAGGCCCTGTACCACGGTGCAAAAATTCTTATCCTTGATGAACCAACCGCAGTTCTCACACCACAAGAAGCTGACGCATTATTTGTTGTCTTGCGCAGCATGGTGGCAGAAGGGCGCACCGTTATTTTCATTTCACACAAGCTCGACGAAGTTATGGCTGTCGCTGATCGCATCACAGTCTTGCGAGCCGGAAAGACCGTGAGCACTATTGAATGTGCAACCACCACCACACGTGATTTGGCTCGCCTCATGGTGGGCCGTGATGTCGTGTTTGACCGCGTAGTGCGCACTAACCATGCAGAGCCAGACAACGTCGTGTTGCAAATTTCTAATATCGACGCCAATGACGATCGTGGACGACAAGCGCTTACTTCAATTTTTCTTACTGTTGGTAAATCTGAAATTGTAGCTATCGCTGGTGTTGCTGGAAACGGTCAACGCGAATTGGCTGAGGTCATCAGCGGTATGCGCAATGCAACACGTGGCACCGTCGCCGTAAACAACGAAGTTATCCCCAATGGTCGAGTACGCAAATCCATGAGCGCAGGTGTCTCACATGTTCCTGAAGATCGCCTACATACAGGACTCGTCGCTGACCATTCCGTTGAAGACAACCTGATTCTCAAGTCGTATCGACGAGCTCCGATTTCAAAATTTTCAATATTGCGCCGAAGTGTGATTCGTGATCAGGCAACAGACATCATTGAAAAATACGACGTAAAGACGCCTGGTACTACTACCCCCGTTCGTCTGTTATCCGGCGGCAATGTTCAAAAAATTCTTCTAGCGCGTGAATTCAATTCTTCACCATCTGTCATGGTGGTCTCCTCTCCCACTCGAGGACTTGATGTTGGAGCTATTGAAAATGTACGCAAGCGTCTCGTTGAAGCAGCTGACAGTGGTGTTGGAATCTTGCTCATCAGCGAGGACCTCGAAGAGATTTTTGCCTTAGCTGATCGCATCCTTGTGATGTACGAAGGAACAATCGTCGGCAATATTGCAGCACATAATGCCACACGCGAATCTATTGGTTTGTTGATGGGCGGCATCGCAATTCACCAGGAGACCAACTGATGCAGTCACCGCTGCGTCTTGAACGACGCCTTACTCAGCCGAAGTGGTTGAACTGGGGCGTACCCCTGCTCTCACTTCTTGGTGCTCTCATTTTGGGTGCCGTTGTATTAATCGCCTCAGGTAAAAACCCCATCTCTGTCTATATGCGCATTCTTGAGCGCGGCTTTGCGTCTACCGATGCATTCAGTCGCACGCTTATTTCTGCAACGCCATACGCCTTCACAGGGTTGGCAGCATCTGTTGCATTCCGTATGGGCCTTATCAATATCGGCGGAGAAGGCCAGTTGTATCTCGGCACAATTGGTGCTGCGTTTGCTGGTATTGCATTTGCCGATCAGCCAACTCCCATCATCATCGCTGCCATGATCATTTGCGGAATGCTTTTTGGTGGTTTTTGGGCGGCCATTGTCGGTGTGCTGAAGGCGAAATTCTCCACAAATGAAATCATCACGTCTTTAATGCTGAACTACATTGCAGCAATTTTGCTCGACTATCTGATCTTCAACAGTAAGTCCTATTGGCGAGACCCGAAGTCGTTTGGGTTCCCTACAGGCAAGCGATTGGTGGAGGGAGCATATTGGTACGACATGAGTTTTGGTCCCATCACGGTTCCCTTTGGTTTCCTTGTTGCAATTATTACCGCTGGCATCGTGTGGTTTTTCTATAACCGCACCCGATTTGGGTATGAAGTCAGTGTCATCGCTTCGTCCCCAAGTGCTGCGCGATATGCCGGTATTCGTACACGTTGGAAGATCATTACCGTCATGTCGTTGTCAGGCGCATTGGCAGGTCTTGGAGGTGCAAGTGACGTCGGCGACTTCCGCCATGTCCTTGATGCAAAGGGTGTCCAAATTGCTGGGTATGGCTACACCGGAATTGTTGTTGCGGCACTAGCGCGACTTAACCCCATCAGCGCAATTTTTGTTGCGGTGTTTCTTGGTGGTTTGTCAAATGCTGGGTATGCATTGCAAGGCCCTGATTTCCCGAGTGGTCTAGTGGGCACATTGCAAGGTCTGATTTTGTTTACTGCAGTAGCCGGCGAGATTCTGACTCGCTATCGCATCAAACGACAAACCCATGTTGCTGAAGGAGTCCCCGCATGAACAACAACATCTTGGTCATCATTTTGGCATCTGGAGTATTTTATGGAACACCAATTTTCTTTGCAGCATTAGGCGAACTCTTCACAGAGCGAAGTGGCGTGCTGAATCTTGGTGTTGAAGGAATGATGTTGATGGGCGGCGTATCTGCCGTGTGGGCGTCGCAACATATTCCTGGCTCGTCGTGGTTTGTGGTGCTGTGTTCTATTCTGATTGGTGCATTTGCTGGTTCCCTAGTGGCAGCATTGCACGCATTTTTGTGTATTACGTTGCGCACTAATCAAACTGTGGCAGGTTTATCTATCACTATTTTTGCTGGCGGACTCGGCTTGTCTAGCTACTTTGCAAACGTATGGGATGTCGCATCAGAGACTGTCAAACACCCCATTCGCATTTTGAACCCAGGTGGGTTGTCAGATGCACCAATCGTGGGTCCTATCATTTTTCATCAAACAATCCTCACCTACTTGTCGTGGGTGCTGTGCGTCTTGTCGTTGATCTATCTATTCCGTACTCGTACTGGTCTTAAATTGCGCGCCGTTGGAGAGTCTCCACAAACTGCAGATGCGATGGGAATCAATGTCGTGAAGTATCGCTACATACACACCATCTTGGGCGGTGCACTTGCTGGCATTGGCGGAACGTATTACAGCCTCACCATTGTTCCTCAATGGGTTGACGGCGTCACCAAAGGTGCTGGCTGGATCGCAATCGCATTAGTAATCTTCGGCTTCTGGCGCCCAGACCTAACATTGCTTGGTGCGTATCTATTTGGAGCCTTGCAATCGCTCGGCCTCATTCTGAAATCACGAAACATCGAAATCAACGGAAGCTTGTTGGATGCAATGCCGTTCATCATGACAGTTGTCGTACTGGTTCTTGTCTCAGGTGGTTGGGCACACAAACGTCTGCAAGCGCCAGCGTCGTTGGGTGTTCCGTACGAACGTGAAGAACGTTAAATACTGACAGGAATTTGTGCGAACAGATTCACATCAATCAGACCAAGGTCTGTGATGCGCAAGTCAGGAATCACCGACAATCCAAGGAATGACAATGTCATAAATGGCGCATCAAGAGTGATGCCAATGCCGTGCGCTGCTTCAATTACTGCATCAACCTGAGCTGCAACAACTGCAAGCGGTTGGTCGCTGATCAGTCCACAGACCGGCAGTGCAATTTCAGCTATCACCTTTCCATCAACTACAACAACTTGTCCGCCACCTAATTCTGCAACGCGGGCAATGGCAACAGCCATATCTGCTGGGCCGGTCTCGTCACGAGCACCTACCACCATGATGTTGTGAGCATCATGGGCCACAGTGGATGCGATTGCTCCACGTGTCATGCCGTAACCCGACAAATAACCAAGACCAATACGTCCCGTTGCTTTATGACGTTCCACTACTGCAATGCGAGCAATATCAATGGACGGATCTGTGACATTCAATTGCAATGCTTGTGTGCGCACAGTTCCAGACTTCACACCAATGACATTTGCCATTCCACTTGTTGGTGGTTCAATAGTGAGTTCTGCTGGCGTTGGAAGATGATGCAAATTAATACGGTTGTACAAAGAAGCAGGCGGAGACGTTTCAGGAACAATTCCCTCCACAATCTTTCCGTTACGTGCAACAACACGACCCTTTTGCAAAACCAACGTCGGCACAAAGCCTTCAAGTTTGTCGAACACCACTACGTCGGCTTGGTACCCAGGCCCAAGCGAACCAAGGTGGAAGAAGTTGTGATACTGCGCTGGGTAATACGACGCAACACACAACGCATCAATCACGCTGAGACCTGATTCAACTGCCAAACGAATGCAATGGTTCAGGTGACCTTCGTCGCGCAATAAGTCTGGCTCACGGTCATCGGTGCAGAATGACGTTGCTGTGGTGCCGTGTGAGACAACTGTGGGCAGAAGGCGCACAAGGTCTTGACTAACAGAACCCTGACGCAAAAATACCCACATACCCTTTTGACGCTTCTCGTGTGCTTCATCAAGTTCAAACACCTCATGATCGCTTTCAACACCAGCTGCTAAGTACGCATCAAGTTGTGGGCCACGCAATCCTGGTGCATGACCATCAACGCGACGCCAACCGGCACTAGCAATAATGTCGCGGAACATCGGGTCACCATTAATGACAGCCGGATAGTTCATCACTTCGGCAACACCAATTGCGCCGTGCTCTTCAATGAGAGCTCGAACTTCTTTCACGGTAAATGCTGCACCAGCAGATGCAAATGGAGATTCTGGCACGCACGACGACGCAGCAACACCAAACGTAAACGGCAAGTGTTCAGCTGCGTCAATGAGCGCACGAATGCCTTCCATACCTGCAACGTTGGCGATTTCATGCGGGTCTGCTGCTACAGCAGTTGTGCCGTACGGCAAGACAGCTTTCACATATTCACTGACCCACATCTTTGAAGATTCAAGATGCATGTGGGCATCTACAAAACCCGGTGCAAGATAGGCGCCGCTGACATCGATGACTTCTTTTGCTTCTCTGTGACCCCACCCTGCGACAACACCATCGGCAATAGCAAGATCGGTCTTGACCCATTCACGAGTAGCTGGTGACAGAACAAAACCGCCGGTAAGAAGAAGGTCGGCAGGCTCATCACCGCGTGCGACCGCGAGAGCCCTCAGTGATGCGGGGGGACGTGACATAACTTGATTCTACTCGTCACCTTTCACCAGAGATGCTGGTGTCATTAGCATCGAGATATGGTCGCTCCCCTTCGCAACGATTCTCCTGGCCTGCGCCAGTCGTGGCACCCCGTGATGCGAGCATCGGAACTCACCGATGTTCCTGTTCGAGTTGAACTATTTGGCGATGCGTGGGTACTGGCCCGACTAAATGGCGTTATCAGTGTGTTTGTCGATAAATGCCCGCACCGTAATGCGCGTCTCAGCGATGGGTGCATTGTGCGGGACCAATTGCAGTGCCCGTACCACGGCTGGGAATTCAATTCAGCCGGAACGTGCACACATATACCTGCATTGGGCGAAGGTGCAACAGTTCCGCCAACCAGCCGCTTGCAACCAAGCGCTCACGTACAAGAAAAGTACGACCTCATTTGGATTGCACCTGATGATCCAGTGTGCGACATCTTGGATATTCCTGAATGGTCTGACCCAACATTGTCTGCCGTATGGATGCCCTGCATTGATATCAAGGCAACTGCTGGTCAATTCATCGATAATTTTCTTGACTTTGGGCATTTCCCCTTCGTGCACACCGGAACCTTTGGCGCTGGCGAAGACGCAAATATATTGCCGTATGAAGTACAACCCGCAATGGACGGATGGGGCTTCACAGTTAACTACCACCACTTCATCAATAACCATGAAGATCCATTAGTCGCAACAGGCGAACACCCATTATTGCAACCACGTGTCATGAAGTATTCGTTCGGTGCGCCATTTGTATGTTGCTTGCGGCTCGACTTGCCACTGGCGAACCAAATAAATGCAATTGCAATTTTCTTGCAACCACTTGATGCACATTCCACTCGTTTGTATTGCGTCATGATGCGCAATGACTTCACTGATCAGGCATCACGTGATGCTGCAGTGGCATACGAACTTGCAGTGCTCGCTGAAGATATCGGTATTTTGGAACACTTGTGGGACAACGAAATACCGTTAGAGGTCGGCCAGGCACACACGCGTGCAGACCGCAACACGGTGGAATTTCGACGAATCATGTCGCGCCTATTGGCGTAACACTGCCTCTGCGGCAACAGTCGTCGCTATCCCAGGTCAGCTATTGACCGTGAAGCACAAAAATCAATCACTTGCACCAATTTTTCAGCAAGTTGTTCAGATGCCATTTGCAAGTTGGCAGCGAATTGATCGGCAGTTGCTGCATGGTGATCAACCAGATCTGTAATTGCCTTCAGCGCCATCACTGGAATACCCATTAAGTCGCACACGTACGCAACAGCTGCCGCCTCCATTTCCTTGACAACTCCGCCTGTCTCTGCAATTAATCGACGATCATCATCATTCTCATCAAGAGAATTACTAGTAGTTACGATTCCCTGTTTCAAGTTCAGTGATTGCGCAAGAGCACCCGCAGGCACAGCCGGATACGAACCAATTCCATATTCTGTGAAACCCGGTATTGCAATACGACGATCATGATGGACAAATTTTTGATCACTCACATATACATCACCAATCTCGGCGCCTCGCTGTATCCAACCTCCTGCCGTTCCCGCTGTAATCATCAACTCTGGTGAAAAACGTTCTGCAACCACATATGCATTAAGTGCTGCTGTTTGCGTACCAATCGAATCAACACCATGTCGCTTGTCGCGTCCATTGATGGAAATAATGATGCGACAATCGTTTCGATGGGCTTCATATAACTGAAAGGGCATAAACGGAATCGCTGCGAGTGGCTCTGCGTTAAGCAGAGTCACAATTGGCGATGCCTCTGAGTTCATGGCCATGACAACTGCGATGCACTTCATTGGATGATCGTAGGACCTGATGAACGTCACTGTTTGTTTTTGTCAGTATCTGCACATAAGCAAAAATCCCAGCCGTTGCAATGAACGAGTGGGACTTTGGTGCTCGATGTACTCCGTTGAGGTGTTCATCATCTGGCGGAACGGAAAGGATTTGAACCTTCGGGGCTATTAACCCTCTTGTTTTCAAGACAAGTGCATTAGGCCGCTCTGCCACCGTTCCGCCTGACACGCTATCGGACGAGAACCCCGAGTTAGTCGCGAATTTGGGTGCGCAAATGGGCTACCCAGTCGTCGGCATCTTGCCAACGGGCATCGGCATGTTCCCGTGCCGAGTGCGCATGATCACCCGCTGCGGGGTATGACCCAAGGAATTTCACGCCACCCTGCTTGGTGTGCAGGTCACGCAATACGTCTGCCATCAGTTCGTCACCCACGTGGCCGTCTGCATAAATAATGAAGCAGTAGTCACCAAGCCCGCCAGCTTTTGTGGGGCGCGATGACAGAAGCGACAAGTTAATGCGACGTGCTGCGAATTCTTGCAAAATCGAAATCAGACTGCCCGGTTCGTCGGCACGCTGAAATACCACGATGCCTGTTTTGTCATGACCCGTTGGTTGCGGAATGCCTTGTCGCGACACCAACACGAAACGTGTTTGGTTGCCAGCGTGGTCTGCAATGTCGCGAGCAACAACGGCAAGACCGTATAGCTCTGCGGCGTTCGCAGGTGCTAACGCTGCTAAACCTTTTTCGCCAGCAACACTTCGCTCACCCACACTGCGCGCAGCATCAGCGGTGGAGTTTGCAGCGCGAACATCAGCGTTCGGCAACGTGTCACGCAACCACGCACTGCATTGGGCTGTTGCAACAGGGATTGACAACACAACTGAAACATCAGACAACGATGTTCCAGCAGCTGCCAGCAAACAATGTTCAATGTCAAGAACAACTTCACGTTGAATCAACAATTCGTAATCAAAGATCAGTGCATCTTGTGTGAAATTGACTGTGCCTTCAATGGAATTCTCAATGGGAACAAATCCGGCATCAACATCGCCGCGCGCAACAGCATCAAGCACATCTGGCACGCTGCGATACGGCACCAATTCAGACGCAGCAAGATCAGCCTGCGTGAGCAGAGCTTGTTCGGTAAACGTACCGAATGGGCCAAAGAACCCGATGCGTAGTGGTGCTGATGTCACGAGAAGAAAGGTTACGCC
>JBBANI010000013.1:0-7434 GCA_040402015.1 Ilumatobacteraceae bacterium | reverse complement strand
GTGATGTCTTCAACCGGAACTTCACCTGATGTGCGACTGGTGACATTGCCTGCTGCGTCAATGAATACAAGGAATGGATATCCACCAACGCCGTATGCAGCAGAAGCATCTTGCTTTTCACTGTCGGCGAACTGATCGAATGTCCACTTCTTAGCAACCAACCACTTCGACGGTGGCCAGTTCGCTTGGTCCTGACGCGATCCAGTGGTAACGCCAACAACGCGAAGGTTTGGGGGCATCAGACCTTTTTCTTTCCATTCGTTTAACACTGGAATCTCATAGTTGCAGTGAGGGCACCAGTGCGCGAGGAACACAACCATTGTTGCTTTGCCGTCAGAGCCTGGATCAATAGTGACGGGGCGACCGGCCAAGTCGTACCCAGTAAGAGTGGGGACAGCTTTGCCAACTGCAGGGTCATCGCCACTCTCTGGCAATGGTGCGAGTTTGTCGCCAGCAACGGAAACGTTTTGAAATTCTGCAGCAGCAACGCCACCAGGAACTGTTACGCCAGAGTTTGTTGCGGGCTTCGATGAACCACCAGCAGTACCGAGTGACACAGCACCTGCGATACCAACAACAACCAACACGATGTACATGATGACCTTGAGATTGCCAGAATCACGGGCGCTTGATGCACCAGTTTTCTTTTGCTTTTTCTTGCGTTGATTCTGAGCCATGATTAGTTCTCCTGAAGGGTTGAAGTTGAATCGGTTTTTTGTTCGCGCATAATCGCTAGTGACACTGCAATGACTGTGATGAATGCGCAGCCAGCCATGAAACTCAGCGTAACGAACCCGAGTTCACGGAACCATATTGCGGTGCACGGAACATCAAGGCTGCACGCATTGGCCTCAAACGTTGGGAACCACTCAAGCAAGTAATGGTACGTAGACACAAGAAGTCCGATCGGTGCCAACACGATGGTGTAGCGCGCGATGTTTTTGTCGTTACGAAGCGCAGCAACAAACGAGATAATGGCGATGCTGAACATGGCGATGCGTTGGTACCAGCACAGTTTGCACGGCGCAAAGCCCACCTTTTCGCTGAAGTACAAACTTCCCACCATGGCGCCGGTGGTGATCATGCAGATAATCCACAATCCGCTGGCTCGCACCTGGGTCAACCACGCGCTGGTCCATGTCGTTCGAGACTCCAGAGCAAGGGCGACAAGGGTGACAATTCCGCCCGCCAGAGTGGCAAGAGCCAAGATGGCCGAAAACAGCTGGACAGCTTCCCTATTCATCCGACCATTCTGTCGTGTTCGAAGCCCAATCAGCAGGCACACCATGGTGGCGTTACCCCGTATTAGTGGCAGGCTTGAACCCGTGAGTTCCCAGGCCCTTGGCATCGATGCCCTCCACGCCATGCGTATCGAGCGCCGCAAGCATCGCGTGGCCGATATGGACTGGTTTGAGGCCCTGTATCGGGTCTATATCTCGGCTTTTCTTGGCGGCGGGGCCATTTTGTTCCTCTCCGGGCTGTCGGGCGACAAGCCGCTGCTCGGGTCTGACCTGCAAAACGTGATCGCGAATACTCCTCATGCCGTTGGCCTCGTTGCCTCCATCGTCGTGTTTCTTGGGTTACGCAGTGGTGCAAACGGCGGACCAATTGCAGTGGAGGAACCCGAAGTGCGTCACGTGTTGTTGGCTCCTATTCCCCATTCTGCAGTTCTGCGCCATCCGGCCATTCAACGACTGCGCACGTTTGCATTCATGGGCGCCATCGCCGGCGCCAGTGCAAACCAATTACTCAGCCGCCGTGTTCAAGCGTCAGGAACTTCTCTCGTGGTGTGGGCCTTGTGGGGCGCTATCGCCGGCGCGCTGATGGCAATGTTGTTCGTCATCGCCGCATTGCTAATTCATGGACTTGGCATTTCGCGATGGCTGACTACTGCAATTGGCACGACTCTTGTCGGGTGGCAAGTTGCAGTCACATTCGGCAACACAAACATTGCTGGCCCTTTTGATTTCATCGGCAGCATTAGCCGCTGGTGGCTAGATGGTGTGCAACCACAAGATGTCATCGGCATTGTTGTCGTGCTCGTATTCGCTGCAGTAGCTGTGTATCTTGCAGGCAACTTGTCGCTCGAAGCGTTATCTCGCCGCAGTTCGTTGGTGTCACAAATGAAGTTTGCAGTCACGTTGCAAGACATTCGCACAGTTGTTCTGTTGCGCCGCCAACTCAGCCAAGAACACATGCGCGTCAAGCCGTGGGTGAAGGTGCCACGTATCTTTCGCCGTGACATCATTGTCGGTCGAGGACTTCGCAGCTTGATGCACTTTCCTTTGCGTCGAGTTGTTCGCATGGAACTTCTCACCATCACAGCCGCTGCAGCATTAGTGATGGCATTCCATGGAACATCACCGGCAATTGTTGTTGCAGGTTTGTTGTTGTTCATCGTGGGACTTGACGCTGTTGAGCCGTTGTCGCAAGAAGTTGATCAACCAGACCGCACTGATTCGTTACCCATCGAACGCGGACTGTTAATGACAAAACATCTCATCGTTCCCGCCATTGCAATGACACCGTTTCTTCTTACTGGCGTACTCACCGCATTTGTTCTTGAGCCACAGGCTTCCACCATTGCATATGGCTTTTTGGTAGGAATTCCAGCTGTTCTTGCTGGTGTCGCTGGTGCATCTATCAATGCAGTCAAAGGCGCGCCAGACCCTGTTGGTGGCGCGAACCAAGGTCTTGCGTTGCCACCAGAAATGAGCGGCATGGGCACCGTCATACGTTCCGCATTCCCACCTGCAATCTCCATCATTGGTTGTCTACCCGTTATCGCATTGCAACACAGTGTTGAAAACGGCAGCCTCATTTTTACAAACACCCTTCGCGCATCTCTTGGCGTCTTGCTGGTGCTCGGACTTGTCGCTGGTTGGGTACGCCAACGCGACGCCATTCTCATCTGGTTCCGTAACGCACAGAAAACTGCTCAAACATCAAAAGCCGAAGGAAATTAATATGGCTCGCTCACGTCGCAACGTTCCACAACCAAAAGAGCACTCAGCACTCAGCATCGACAATGTGTCAAAGTTGTACGGCACTGCACCAGCACTTGACCCCATTTCATTCGACATCAATACAGGTGATCGTGTTGCACTCATCGGCCACAACGGTTCGGGTAAAACGACTCTCATTCGTATCGCTGCTGGCCTGCTTGATTCGTCAACAGGCAGTGTCAGCATTGGCGGTGCGGCATCTGGTTCACTGTCTGCTCGTGCAGCATTAAGTTTCATTGCCGACCAACCAACCTTTTACGATGACTTGTCTTTGTGGGAACACCTTGAATATGTCGCACGCTTGCACGGCGTTGAAGAGTGGGAACAAACAGCAGCTGATTTGTTAGGTCATCTCGGTTTGTATGACCGCGCAGATGACATGCCGAATCGTTTCAGTCGTGGTCTCAAACAGAAGTCTGCAATTGCACTCGGCTTCATTCGTCCGTTTGATTTGTTGCTCGTCGACGAGCCATTTGTTGGTCTCGACGCTGCCGGCAAGGAAGCCCTCCTCGAGCTTCTCGCCGATGCCACTGCGCATGGGTCCACTGTGGTGGTTGCCACACATGAATTGTCCTTTGTACACACCGTGAGCCGCATTATTGCCCTGCGCGACGGCCGCCTCGTGTACGACGGCGGAACAGACGACATCAACGTTGATGGACTTGTCCGCACTGAAGACCCTGCAGGCGAACACGATGGCGAACGGCACTAGTCTGTAGCCATGTACACGTACGACGTCATTTCCGAATCGGTCCGTAACCCACACCAACTTGCTTCAGAGCTCACGCGCCGTTCCAACGAAGGTTGGGAAGTAGTGCAGATCACTTTTGATGGCGCGTCGTGGTTCCATGCATTCATTCGCCACAGTGGCTATGTGTCAGTCGCTCCGCACGCTGGTATGTCGCCAGATCAACTCAAAGCCAATGTTGCTGCACCGCCTGCAACAGACACTCCAGTCATCGGTGCAACTCCAGTTGCGTCCACCACCGCTACTGGTGCAACACCAAATGTTCCGGCCGACTGGTACAAAGACCCATCTGGTCGTTTTGAATTGCGCTACTGGAACGGTACGGCCTGGACCGAGCACGTTGCCACCGGCGGAACTCAATCCACCGACGCTCCTCGGTAATCAGTCATGCAGGCCATCTCTATTGGTCACGCCGGCATTCTCATCCGCACGCAAGGAATCACTATCGCGTGTGATCCGTGGTTTGAACCAGCGTTCTTCGGTTCGTGGTTTGTCTTTCCCCGTAATGACCAATTAGCCCCAGACATTATGCACGACGTATGCAACCCTGACTTCCTCTACATCTCGCACTTGCACGGCGATCATTTCGACGCAGCGTTCCTTACGAAGCACATGAATAAGAACACCACAGTGTTGTTGCCAGATTTCCCCACGCGTGAAATGGAACGCGAATTCAACAAGCTGGGCTTTCGCAATTTCGTTCGCACCATTCGTGCCAAGGAACACCTCATTGCACCGAACATCACTATTGCCATTCACACGGAGATCTCTATTACCGATGGGCCTGGTGGTGACTCGGCTCTCATGGTCTCAGACGGCGAAGCGCGCCTTGTTAACCAGAACGATTGCCGCACCAATGATCTCACGGCGTTACTTGAACACGGCCCTGTTGATTTGCATTGGTTACAATACTCCGGCGCCATTTGGTACCCCATGGTCTACGAAATGGACGCTGCGAAGAAAAAGCAACTGTGTGTTGACAAAGTAGAGAGCCAGTTCGCGCGTGCCACTCGTTATGTCGAAGCAATCCACGCCACCACTGTTGTGCCATCTGCTGGCCCACCATGTTTCCTGGATCCTGAACTGTTCAGCCTCAACATGATTACTGGTGATGAAATCAGCATCTTTCCTGATCAGACAGAGTTTCAACGTCGCTTGTCAGACGAAGGACGCCTGAACGCCGCGACCACAATTCCCGGTACCGCCTTCACCGTGCTTGGTGGCGGTGTCACCGTGGAACAACCAATGTCGGGTGAAGACATCACGCGCATCTTCACGCACAAAGCTGAATACTTAGCGAAGTACCAAGCCGATTACGCACAATGGCTTATTGGCGCTCGCGCTTCGTGGGCGTCACCATCCACCGACATCATTGCCACATTGAAACTGTGGTGGGAACCGTTAATGGCAATGGCCACCAGCGTTCGCACGGGTATCGGCGCCAACTGCCTCATCAACGCGGGCGACATACAGATCTATATCAACTTCGCTGATGGCCTCGTGCAGCCACACGCAGACCAACCGTTTGGGTTCCGTTTCGACATCGCACGTGACCTAGTGGAGAACGTTGTCGCTAAGCGCGCCGTTGACTGGTCGAACTCATTGTTCCTCTCTGCTCGCTTCACCGCATGGCGTGCTGGTGATTACAACGAATACATTTACAACTTCTTCAAGTCGCTTTCCGTTGAACGCATGTCACGCACCGAGTCTGAAGCCAAGAGCAAACTCAATGGCGTTCCTTCAAACGAAGGCGATATCGAAATCGGCGACTACACCGTGCAACGCCGGTGCCCACACCGCAATGCTGACCTCAGCGTGTTTGGCGAAATTGATGGCGATGACCTTGTCTGCACATTGCACGGCTGGCGTTTTGATCTTGAGACCGGCGCCTGCCGCAACGCAGAAGAACGCCCCATCCGCGTCAAAAAACGCAGTTAGTCGAGCATCATGGGCAGCTCACACCAGATGGTGAGACTGTATTTCACACCGCGAGTCAACTGACTGCTGGCATGCGGATGAGTCACCAAACTTGGCCATGCGATCACATCGCCCACAGGCACGTCTGTATTTGAAAACTTTTGTCGAGGAAACTCCAGCACTGCGCCTTCATAGTCGTCATTTAGTTTGATGCTTGCGCTCACCTGCGCCACATCATGATGCATACGTAGTTCTTCTTGTTCGCCCATGGCATATCGAATAACAAACGCATCACGCAGGCCGTGGTAATCAATCAGTGGCCACCACTGTTGCAATGCCGGCCACAACCGAATGCCGATGTCTTGTTCCACTGCTTCAAACAACCGTGGTGCAATAGCGGCCAACGAAATTTCATACCCAGGCACCGGATCATCGCTTTGTTGTGCAAACCCACCGGCTGCTTGCGCTGCTTGAATCAACGTGGCACAAAACTCTGGGGTCCAAAACGGCATTTGCACAATCTCTTGCCCGACCATTGCGGCATCGCCATCGCGCACTGCGCCTTGATAGCCAAGTATTTGTTCAAGATTTCCCATTCACACAGCCTGACACTAAACGCGCATCGGCGTGTGGAAGGTCGTTATTCTTCGTCGCTACCAGGTAACGGTTCATTCAATAACGAATACACCTTGTCGCCAAATCGAATATTGACTTCCAATTTCCCACCCATGGCAACAGACAAACGCCACAACTTGGATATGGTCGCGGGTCGTTTCAGCATCTGGCACACGCCGGGTTGCGAAATATGCAAGGCCTCGGCAATTTGCTTCTGTGTAATTTTGCGACGCCTACGATTGAGATTGACGTAATACGCCACAATCTCTTGAAACATTTCCTCAGAATGTTCAGCCGTGTTTTTTTCATAGTCTGGTGAGTCGTAGATTGCCTGAACAACCGGTAGGTCATAATAGTTTTTTGTTGCCATATCATTTTTCTCCTAATTTTCGAATGTGTTCTTCAAAAAGCTCATCTGCTCGACGAATCGCACCGACATACCAGTCATTCCACCGAGAGTCCTTTGACTTATCCCCACCGAGAAGTAGAACAGCGCGCCTCGTCGGATCAAAAGCAAAGAGAACGCGAAGTGCTCCCTGTGACGAGACACGAAGTTCTTTCATGTTTTTGAATCGACTGTTGCGAATCGTGTCGACATACGGGCGCCCCAAAGTCGGGCCATCTTGGCGCAATTGATCAATGGCGTCGTCTGTATCGTTGCGTTGCTTGTCTGTCAGGCTCATCATCCACTCCTCGAATTCTTCGGTGGCCACCACCGCCCATGGGCCAGTCACATCGGCCTATTCCACAGTATAAGCATATGGTTATATTCCGAGCGGCTGGCCATACCTCTCATGTGTGCCCGCCGCCGGCACCAATGGCACCCCAACTGGCATCACAACCCCAAGCCCCACTTCGCCCAAGTCCCCCTACCCTTATGCGGGCTATGGATAGCAAGAGACCCCGTCAGATGGATCGCAGGCAGCGCATGGAGGCCATCCTCGAGCGCGACGGCGACCTCTGCGTCTGGTGTTCGGTGCAGTTCGACGACCGCCTCAACCCCGCTACCAC
The DNA here is from genome assembly GCA_040402015.1 of Ilumatobacteraceae bacterium. Taxonomy (GTDB): domain Bacteria; phylum Actinomycetota; class Acidimicrobiia; order Acidimicrobiales; family Ilumatobacteraceae; genus UBA2093. The sequence goes on along the minus strand of JBBANI010000013.1, from coordinate 138 downwards.
CGAGCATTTGGTCCCCTCTATTAAGGGCGGTCCTAGCTGGATTGAAAACGAAGTGGCGGCCTGCCGTCGATGCAATAACGAACGCGGCCACCAAGGCCCCGCCGGTTGGTTACAAGACTGCGTGGGAATGGGCCGCAC
>JBBANI010000012.1:18445-54436 GCA_040402015.1 Ilumatobacteraceae bacterium | reverse complement strand
AGCATCAGATTGTGCCCACAGTTCATGACCAACGTTGGCAAGCAACTCCTTGTTCGCTGTCACGACTGGTTTGCCATTTGCCAAGGCTGCAGAAATAAGTTCACGGGCCGGTTCAATACCACCAATCACTTCGACGATGAGATTGATAGACGGGTCTGCAACAACCGCATGTGCATCACGTGTGAGCACCCCGTCAGGAAGAGTCACTTCTCGTTCGCGGCTGATATTGCGCACTGCAACATTGGCCACTTGTAAACGCACTCCGGTGCGAGCTTCGATGATGTCGGCTTGGCGCTCGACAAGTTGCACGAAGGCTGCACCGACATTGCCGCAGCCAAGGACTCCGATTCGAACGATTGATTGAGGCGCGGGGGCTTTTGCCATAAGCACCAAGCCTACGGCTATGGCCACCACCCCGAAAGGGACATTTAGAAGGCCCTAGAGGCCATGCATCTCGCTGATGGTCCAACCGCAGTCGGTGCACCGAATATCGTCTCCGAATCCAATGACTGGTGCTTCACATTCTGGACAAAATTCAATATCGCTCATATAACCCTCTTTGTTACTGCTGACCGTACGGAGAGGGTGTGGCAGATGTGTTACAGATCGAGGCGAACGAGGTCATCGTAGGTTTCACGACGTACCACGAGGCGTGATTCGCCCTTTGAAACAAAGACCACTGCTGGTCGCATGACTTTGTTGTAGTTGCTCGCCATTGAATACCCATAGGCGCCCGTGACTGGCATAACTAACAAATCACCGACAGAAACATTCGGCGCAACGGCGGCGGACTCGACAAGAATGTCGCCACTCTCGCAATGCTTACCGACGATGCGAGCACTGTCTGTGCGATCAGCTGACATACGCGCAGGATCGCAGGCTTCGTACCCGCTGCCGTACAGAACAGGGCGCGGGTTATCACTCATTCCACCGTCAACCGAAATGTACGTGCGAATTCCATCAACGGGCTTCACGGTGCCAACGGTGTACACAGTGACGCCCGCAGACGCCACAATGCTGCGACCTGGTTCAACAGAAACATTCGAACCAGCAGGCAATGATTGCGTTGCTCGTTGGAGCACCACTGCCCATTGTTCAATGCTTGGGGCTTGTTCGTCTTCTGTGTACGCAACGCCAAGTCCGCCACCCAATGTGAGTTCAGACAAGTTCAAGGTTGAGAACAGATCAACCATTACTTTGCTGGCCTCTGCGAAGTTGTCAACCGCAAACACATTAGATCCGATGTGGCAATGAATACCGATTAGGTCAACTGCAGCCGATGATTGTGCTCGCGCTATGGCTTTGTGAGCATCGCCATTGTTCAGGTTGAAGCCGAACTTTGAATCATCCTGACCAGTGGAGACGTATTCGTGTGTGTGCACATGCACGCCTGGCGTGATGCGCAACTGAACTCGCGCAACGGGCAATCCATCTGCATGTAGTTTTTCGATTCGATCAATTTCATCAAAACTGTCAACCACAATGTGGTGAATGCCAGCCACTATTGCCATACGCAGTTCATCAAGAGACTTGTTGTTGCCGTGCAGAACGCAACTGCTCGCTGGAACGCCTGCGTGGAGAGCTGTATGTAGTTCGCCACCTGTTGCTACATCAAGCAGTAATCCTTCTTCGTGCGCTAGACGGGCCATTGCACCACATAAAAACGCCTTCGTGGCATACACAACATTGCCTGCGCCGAATGCATTGACCGCGGCGCGGCAACGTGCACGCAAATGTTCTTCGTCATAGACAAACAGTGGTGTGCCATATTGCGCTGCAAGTTCTGCAACGCGAATGCCACCAATTGATAATGAATCATCTGCGCCGATGGTTGCAGAATCTGGCAATAGCCGAAGTGGGATTGCGCTCACATTTGCTCCGGTGCTCTAATTCCAAGAAGGCCAAGCCCCTCAGACATGATTCGTGCTGTGGCATCACACAATGCAAGACGTGAATTTCTCATTGCATCATTATCGGCCTTCAGTACAGGACAGTGCTCGTAGAACGACGTGAAATCAGTTGCCAGATCAAACAAGTAGGTGCACAACTTGTGTGGTCCTAATGTGTCGATCATTTCCCAGACAGCCGAATCGAAACGCAGAATACGCAAAGCCAAGTCACGCTCTTGTACCTCGACCAATTTTGGTACGACATCGCGAATAGACGCCCTATCGATGCCAGCTCGCCGGAAAATACTGCAAATTCGCGCGTGGGCGTACTGCAAGTAGGGCGCGGTATTGCCTTCAAACGACAACATTCGTTCCCAGTCAAAGATGTAGTCCTTCACTCGGTCAGAACTGAGGTCTGAATACTTCACAGCCCCAATACCAATCATTGTTGCTACAGAAGTTCGGTCTGAAGCAGACATTTCCGGATTCTTTTCGGCAACAGCCACTTCTGCACGCTCAACTGCTTCATCAAGCAGAGCATTTAATTTCACCGTCTCTCCACCGGAACGGCTCTTCAACATTTTGCGGTCAGAACCAAGCACACTGCCGAACGACACGTGATTCATAATGAATCCCTCTGGCAACCAGCCAGCTTTGCGAGCAACAGCTTCCACCATTTGCAGGTGTTGTGCTTGTGGCGCACCGACTACGTAGAGAAGTGAACGCGCACCAAGACGTTCGACACGATCAATAACGCACGCCAAGTCAGAGGTTGCGTAGTTGTAGCCACCATCGCCTTTGCGAATAATCAGCGGCAAGGGTTCGTTGTCTCTATTTGTAAATCCGTCGACAAACACCACTTCGGCTCCGTCGCTTTCTTCCAACAACTTTGCTTCACGTAGACGTTCAACAACCGGGGCGAGCATGGGGTTGTATGCGCTTTCCCCCATCAGGTCATCATCAGTGAGCAATACATCAAGTTGGCGATACACCTTGTTGAAATACCGTGTGCTTTCACTAACCAGGGTGCGCCACAAACGCAATGTTTCTTCATCGCCGCCTTGCAGCATGACAACACGGGCACGCGCACGGCCTTTGAATTCATCTGACTCTTCAAACTTGCGACGAGCGGCCTTATAGAAGCCATCAAGATCGCCAACACCCAATTCATCAGCAGCGTTGTCTTCGCCCATGTCAATGAGATGTTCGATCAACATGCCAAATGGGGTGCCCCAGTCGCCGATGTGGTTTTCGCGCACCACAGTGTGACCAACAAACATCAACGCCCGCACCAATGCATCACCAATAACGCTGGAGCGAAGATGGCCGACGTGCATTTCCTTTGCAACGTTCGGTGCTGAATAGTCAACCACAACAGTGTGCGGGTCTGGCGATGCACGCACACCTAATCGAGGATTATGCGTTGCTTCAGATAACTGTTCTGCAATGAACGCATTTGAAAAGACCAGGTTGATAAACCCAGGTCCTCCAATTTCTGTTGAGGCCAACATGTCAGACACATCGCCTGCTGCATCAAGAACCTGTTGCGCTACTTCACGCGGCTGGAGACCCAGTTTCTTTGCTAGAGCAAGCGCGCCGTTTGCCTGACCATCTGCCCTGTCGCTTGGGCGAACCACAGGGTCGCACGTACCGCCGGCAACAGCCGCGAATGCGGGTGCCAAGCGTTCGGCAACGGAGATAAATGGATCAGCCATGGGCTTCTATTCTGCCTTGTGCAACACCGCAGACGGGGTTCCAATATTTCGTGGCGTAGGCTGAACCCATCGTGATTCTTCACGTCACGCTCACGTAGCTCAGCGGATAGAGCACTTGCCTCCGGAGCAAGGGGTCGCAGGTTCAATTCCTGCCGTGGGCGCCAGCCGATTTTCTAGGAAGTCATGCCTTGGAGGCCAACAAAGGCTCGGGACAGTTCAATCTCTCCCATGTGGCGCATGCCGTGTTGGTAGAGCCAGCATTCGACGCCGTCAAGAACAGTGATTCCCTCTGGGCCAGCAACGCGAGCCGAGAATGTATTAATAATCTGCGGGCCAAACGGACGAGGCACAACGAGCCGAGTGAGATCTTCTGGCTTCAGTGTGGCGAGCCATGTTTCGATACGAGCAAAGACTTTATTCATGTAGTCAATGAATGCGTCATAGTCGCCAATTTGTTGAACATCCATTTCGTCCACAGTTTTGTGCTTACCGTGGTCACGAATACCGGGGTTAATCGCATCAAGAATTTCGTCGTTGCACAAGAACAACTCGCCTGTCAACATCATCATCGAGGCGTCAATCATGTTGACGTAATGAAACAGTGAAAACGCAATGGGCATCACGCGTGCCTTCTCACGATGGTTCACTTGCTCAAGTGTCATAGTGGCGGTGGCATCTTCATACAAAGAAAACAGTGCGCGAAACCGGCGGCGAAGTGAATCGAGAATTAGTTCATCAGACATAGGAGCGTGCTTGACCTTTCAAGTGGTTAACCCACCTTATTGTTGCTTTAGCGTGATGCTGAACGGGCATCAGAAACGAGTGCATTGAATTTTTCTGTGTCCAAGAACACGAAAACCCCCACAGCAGACGCTGTGATCTCACCGTCATAGGTGATTTCACCGCTAACAACGAACTTGCGCTCATGAATCTCATCAATTCTGGCGTTAACAAGAAGGTCAGCATTCAGAGGGGTTGGCCTCTTATAGGTGATATTCAGAGATCCTGTGACGCAGTTTCGGCCCGTGAGGTGGCGAGTCCGTCCCAATGCGTCATCAAGAAGAGCAGCAACGATGCCACCATGCACGCATGCTGGCGGTCCTTGATATCCCTCGTGAAAACGAACTTGAGCCGTGATGCTCTTCTCGCCATATTCATATGTCATTGGCGGTGCCATCGGATTCATGGTGCCGTTAAGTGGGCTACGTGTATGACGCTCGAGCGACGGCTGGCCAAGACCCAAGGTGCCAGCAGCAGTGATTTCTGTTTCTAACTGTTCTGCAATGGACGCAATGTCTTCATTGTCATGCTCTGGATGCACGTGATAAATCGCCTTCATAGTGCGACGCAGTGCATCAACAGCGCGCTGCATTGTTGAAGATAAGGGCGCAACGTCAGGACCCGGTGTTGATGATGCCATCAGCCGAGTGCGCTCTTCACAAGAGCCGCAATCTTTGCGCCATCGGCACTTGAGCCGGCGCGCCCACGTACTGCTTTCACCACAAGGCCCATGGCTTTTGCACCTTCATTGCCTGCCGCGACTGCTGCTGCAACTTCTTCATTCACGATGACAAGTAACTCGTCATCGCTCATTGCTGCAGGAAGGTAACGCGACAAAATTTCTGCTTCAGCCGATTCTTGGGCAGCTGCTTCAGTGCGACCGGCCTGCTGGTAGATCTCTGCAGACTCAAGACGCTTTTTTGTTTCTGCCTGCAGAATCTTCAGAACCTGATCATCTGACAACTCAACAGCTTCAGAACCGGCAACTTCAGCATTCATTACGGCAGCAATGGCCATACGCAATGTCGACTTCAGCAAGTTGTCTCCCGCTTTCATAGCGGCAGTGAGATCTGATTTGAGGGTGCCTTTTAGCGATGTCATGTTTTCAGTCTGCCTGATTCACGACGAAAAGAGCATCTCTTGCTGTGTTCGAGTCGCTCTCTATCGACCCCTTCTGCCACAGTAGAAGGCGTGTCAACTCGTGATTATTTCCCTGCTGCCCCTGAGGGTGGCGAACTCATCCATACTCGTTTCTACGAAGCGCGCACATACAAGATGAGCGATGACCTTTTCTTACTGCGCGGGGTTGTCTGCGATGAAAAGCCAGCTGGCCTTTATTTGGCTGACGATCCGGAGCCTCTGTGGGTGCATCACATGGTTGTTGATCTTGAAATCACATTTCCTATGTTTGTCATTCAAAAAGTTAGTGTCACCTTCCACGAGCGCCCACATACTCATTGCACCGACATTGAACCTGACTATCAAAAACTGGTTGGCCTCTCCATTGCTCGCGGGTTCAACAAACAAGTAAAGGACCTTTTTGGCGGTCCGCGCGGCTGCACGCACATCGGAGCACTTCTTGCAGCAATGGCGCCTGTCGCTATTCAAAGTGGATGGTCAATGCGAGTCGGTAATGCGCTTGGCACTCAAGAATCAGATGGTGCCTCTACTGCAGAACAGCGCAAGCGCTCATATGCCATGAACCTCAATACATGCCACATGTGGGATGAAAATGGTCAGATGGTGGCAGATATTGAAGCTGGTCTACCAATGGAGACTCCGTTATGGATCTCGAAGCGCGCAAAGGCCTTGGGGCGCGACGACACCGAATGGCTAAAGATGCGCGACTAGTTGCTACTTAGCAACTGTTGCCAGTACGTAGAGAACAGACAACACAAACAGGATGAATGCAGGCGCTGTTTCTTTCACTGAGTCCTTCACACGCGTATGTGTCACTGTTGCTATTGCGAAGTACAAACACAAACCGACACCGGCTAATTCGCCGATGCGAATTCTTTGAAATCCGATCACAAGACCGATTGCACCAAGAATTTTAATTGCGGCCAAGAGCGGCAAACGTTCAATTGGCACTTTCAGCTTTTTCATTTCTTCAACAAGCTTCTCCGGCTTGCGAAAATCCATCAAGGCTGACGCAACACAGACTGCAATAAGAATGACTGCAAGAACTGTTGAGATAGTGCTCATGTGGACAATCTAGGCGCGATTGCCAGTCGTGTTGCGGAGCATGCTCTGTTCATGGTCAAGGAGCCACTTCTTTACTTCTATTCCCCCACCAAAGCCAGTGAGTGAACCATCGGCACCGACTATGCGATGACACGGCAACACAATGGCAACAGGATTACGCCCATTCGCGCCACCAATTGCACGCACAGCTGTGGGCCGACCAATTGATGCTGCTTGTTGCCCGTACGACGCAGTGTGTCCGTATGGAATATCGGCCAACGCTCTCCATGCTGCAACTTGAAATTCAGTGCCGTGGAGATCGAGTGGTAACTCAAAGTCATGCCGAGACCCTGCAAAATATTCTTGAAGTTGTTTGATTGCATCGTTGACTGAGTCATGAATTTCAGTGTCGGAGATATGAAGTCTCTCAAGGGGTTTCGGATGCGCGTCGTTGGAAAACAACACAAAGCGAATACCGAGGTCCGAACCTACGACGGTGACAACACCGAACGGAGCCTCACATGTGCGACGTGACACAAATGGAACATCGGCAGGCACTTCGGAAGATTAGCCACGGTTCGTGACAGCGAAACTCACTAGTTGTAGAATACAACTATCGAAACTCAAGTATTCTCCCTTTCCCAGCGTGACATCAAATTGATTTATGCAGCCATGATGGCCGCGGCTTTCCTCACGGCTCTCAACGGGACAATCGTGAGCACCGCACTCCCCGAGATTGTGAGCCAAATTGGTGGAGGTGGCACCAAGGCCTACACATGGGTCCTTACTGCCTATCTCCTGACGTCGACAGCTGCCACGCCTCTCATTGGAAAATTGAGCGACCTGTACGGGCGTAAAAAATTGACCCAAATCTCAATCAGTGTGTTTTTACTCGGACTTGTCTTTTGTTCGGCCGCACCAAACATGACTGTCCTCGTAGCGGCGCGAGCTTTCGTGGGAATCGGAAGTGGCGGGATTATGGCCATGACATTTGTCGTTATCGCTGACATTGTCCCGCCACGTGAGCGAGGCAGATACGTGGGTGCATTTACCAGTGTTTTTGCAATCGCCGGCGTACTCGGACCACTCATTGGTGGCATTATTGTTGACAATTTTTCCTGGCGATGGATCTTTATCATCAATCTGCCGTTCGGACTTGTCGCTCTCATAATGACCCAAAAATATCTGCATCTGCCAACGACACGTCGCGACACCAGTATCGACATACTTGGCGCAGTGCTGCTTGTCGGAGGAATTGGCACATTGATTCTCACCATCTCATGGGCTTCTGTTGAATACGGATGGTCGTCACGCCCTACTCTTAGCCTCGGTTTCGTATCAACTATTTTGATTATTGCACTGTTTTTATGGGAACCGCATGCAGAGAACCCAATGCTTCCACTGCATCTCTTCAAAAATCACACAGTGAATACTTTGGTTCCATTGACGACATTCGTGAGTGCAGCGATGACCTTAGTGAGTTCATTCATGCCGCTCTTCTTACAAGCAGTTACTGGCATCTCGCCAACAAATTCGGGGTTATTACTCGTACCAATGATGCTTGGCCTCACTTTTTCGAGCACGCTCGTCGGACGAAAAGTAACCGCTACCGGCCACTATCGCATCTGGCCCATTATCGGTACTGCACTCGGAATCGTGGGAATGACACTCGTAGCGTTCATCTCTAAATCTGGAATGGGCATTGGAGTAGGCCTCATTGGAATGGCCTTCATTGGTTTATGTTCTGGCGCCTCATTTCCAACATCAACTACCGCAATTCAAAACAGCGTTGATATTCGTGATCTCGGCATCGCAAGCTCGACTGCCCAACTGTGTCGTTCGCTCGGAAGCGTTATTTCTGTTGCTGTCTACGGAACGATTTTGAACGCACAATTGTCTGGAGCAGTTGACCCGAAATTACTTCGGGCACCGCGAAAAATAAATCTTCTTCCCGAACCAGGTCGCACAGATGTCATCAATGCAATGTCTGATGCGATTACCACTGTTTTCCGACTTGCAATTCCACTAATGGTCATTGCATTTCTGTTCAGTCTTCGCGTGAAAGAACTGCCCTTGCGCACACACGCCGCATATCAAGACACCGAGTCAGCATCAAATGATGCTTCCGGAAACTAGTTCTACTTGCTGCTTGGCTCTTTAGGAAGACCAAGTACTCGTTCACCCACAATGTTGCGCTGAATCTGACTTGTTCCGCCCCAGATGGTTTCTGAACGTGAGAAGAAGAATGACGACATCATGCCGCTAACTGGGTAACCGTCACGACGTTTGTCACGAGAAGTGCCTGGCCAGTTGCCATCACCCATTGCGTAATCAACGAGCATTGCATTTGCGCCCGAGATGTCAAGAGCAAGTTCCATTGCACGTTGGTGCATTTCGGTCCAGAACATCTTGTTGCTAGCACCAAGTGCAGCCATGCTTGGATCTTTCTTGTTCATCAATGTTGTTGACAATGAGCGAAGTCCGTTGATCTTCAAGATTTGAATCTTGGTGTAGTACTGCATGAGGCGCTGACGAATTTCTGGGTCATTGATGCGTCCGTTTTCCTTTGCGCCGCGAACCATTGCCTTGTATTCCGCTTCAAAGCGGCGATACCCGGTGGTTGCTGACATTCCACGCTCGAAAGCCAATGTGGAGTTTGTAACGATCCAGCCATTGTTGATTCCACCGACAACATTGTCCTTCGGGCAACGTGCATTGTCGAAGAACACTTCGCAGAACTCTGCTGTGCCATCTGGCTGCACGATTCCACGTACTTCAACACCGGGCTGGCGCATTGGCACCAATAAGTATGAAATACCCTTGTGCTTTGGCGCATCAGGGTCTGTACGAGTGAGCAAGAAGCAATAGTCAGCATGATGACCTTGTGTGGTCCACACCTTCTGGCCGTTGATGATCCATTCATCGCCATCAAGAACAGCAGTTGTCTTCAAACTTGCGAGGTCGGAACCTGAGTTTGGCTCGGAGAATCCCTGACACCAACGCACTTGACCGTTGAGAATTTGTGGAAGGAATTCCTTCTTCTGCTCTTCTGTACCCCACTGAAGAAGTGTTGGGCCAACGAGAGTGTCTCCAAAGAAGTCGGCGCGCATCGGAGCCTTTGCATTTGCAAACTCTTCTGACAGCACAACGCCTTGCATTGTGGTCAATCCCTTGCCGCCGTATTCCGTTGGCCATGTCGCGCAGATCCATCCGCCTTCAAACAATTTGCCTGGCCATTCTTTATTGAACTTGTCACGAACGTCATTGCTCATCTCGAAACCTTTGTCGAACCAACCCTTCGGCAGGTTCTCTAGGAGCCACGCACGGATTTCAGCGCGGAATAGTTCGTCTTCGGGGGCGTAAGTAAGTTCCATGGCTAGTAATTCTGTCGCACAAATTGCCAATTCCACACATTGAACCAATGTGCCTGTTTACACACCCTTCACAAAAGGCTGACAAACAGAAAGATTAGGCCCCGTGCCGTGAAGACACGGACCAAACTGAACATAAAGGTGCCAGCTCCAAGGCCGGATGTTTTCTTTGGTGCTAGGCCTGGTTCGGGGGCAGACAGAGCAGCCTTACCACTTCTTGCGCATGAGGTATAACTAAGTCCGTGAATACTGGGCTGTTAGCTGCTGGCGGCGCCATAGATTTCGGCTCGATCTTCACTGACCTTGCAATTATTCTCATTGTTGCAAAGATCGCAGCAGAGTTATTTGAACGCATTCGAGTCCCTGCCGTGCTCGGCGAAATCATTGTGGGCATCGTCATCGGCCCATCAATGCTTGGGCTCGTCGACCCTAGCGACGCAATACGTATCTTGGCTGAAGTTGGCGTGATTATCTTGCTGGCTGGAGTCGGCCTTGAAATGGATCTCACGGAGTTGAGAAAAGTTGGGCGCGCTTCAATGTTCGTAGCCATCATCGGTGTTGTTGTCCCCATGTCTTCCGGTGTCTTGGCTGGAACAGTTCTCGGCGAATCTTTCAATACATCACTGTTCCTGGGAGCTGCACTTGCCGCCACCAGCGTGGGTATTACTGCTCGAGTGTTCGGTGACTTACGCGCGCTCTCGACTACTGAAGCACGCATTGTTTTGGGCGCGGCCATTACTGATGACGTTCTTGGCCTCATCATCCTGACGGTGGTGACTCGAATCGTCCAGCAAGGTTCGGTTGACTTAGCTGGCGTGGCAAGCACCATTGGCATCGCTGTTGGATTCATCGCAATTGCTGGCGCTGTTGGAATTTTTGTTATCCCCCGCCTATTCGCATTCATTGGTGAACGCGCGGTTTCACCTGCGACGATCGGAGTTCTTGCAGCCGGCTTAACTTTTGGATTTTCCGCAGCGGCCAGTGGCGCACAACTTGCACCAATTATTGGCGCGTTTATCGCTGGCACAGCGTTGTCTCGCACGCCTCAACATGACCAAATTTCTCGAGACTTTAAATCGCTGGGCGCAATCTTTATTCCGATCTTGTTCCTACAGATCGGCATCGACACAGATGTCACCAAATTCTTCTCACAACATGTCCTGTTCATAGCTGCCATTCTTTCGGTTATTGCTGTCATTGGAAAAATGGTTGCTGCTATCGGAGCGAGAGGCGCGAATGCCGACAGATTATTGATCGGGTTAGGAATGGTTCCACGTGGCGAAGTTGGTCTGATCTTTGCATCCCTCGGAGTGGCAATCGGAGTATTCGATGACGAGTTATATGCAGTTGTGCTGCTTGTTGTTCTCCTGACAACTGTCATCACACCACCACTACTTCGCTGGCGCATCAGACACTCTGAATAAAAAGAAAAATGGGGCTTGATATTCCTTTCACCGTTTAGAAACAATCCCGAAACAACACACTTTTAGAGTTACCTCGTTCTTACAAGTACAGGAGACATAGAAATGATATTTGGTGCAACTATTGATTCAGGAGCTACGGCTTGGGTGCTGACATCAGCAGCCCTCGTGGCTTTCATGACCCCAGGGCTTGCGTTCTTTTACGCCGGAATGGTCCGCTCAAAGAACGTTCTTGGCATGTTGATGCAGAACTTCTTTGCAATGGGTCTTATCAGCGTGTTGTGGGCAGTCGCAGGTTTTAGCCTCGCGTTTGGCGGCACTGGCAAATACTTCGGCAACCTTGACTTTGCCTTAATGAAAGATCTCGCAACGATTGAATCCCTTCCTGGCTACACAGGTGACTTTGCATTAGCTATTCCTGTTCTTGCCTTCTTTGCGTATCAAATGATGTTTGCAGTCATTACTCCTGCGCTCATTACAGGTGCAACCGCTGACCGTTTGAAATTTTCTGCCTATGCAATTCTCATCGGCATCTGGTCAATCATCGTCTACCCCACAGTTGCGCACTGGGTGTTTAGCCCTAACGGTTGGCTATTCCAACGCGGTGCACTCGACTTCGCAGGTGGAGCAGTGGTTCACATCAATGCCGGTGCAGCAGCGTTAGCTGTTGTTTTGGTACTTGGTAACCGTAAAGGTTGGCCACGCGAGGCGATGCCGCCACACAATCTTCCGTTTGTCATGCTCGGCACAGGAATCTTGTGGTTCGGTTGGTTCGGGTTCAATGCCGGCTCAGCACTGTTGGCAAATGGACTTGCAGCGCAAGCGCTTGTGAACACTCATCTTGCAGCTGCAAGCGGAATGTTGGCATGGTTGCTCGTTGAAAAACTACGTGCCGGACATGCAACAACGTTGGGCGCGGCATCAGGAGCTGTTGCAGGTCTTGTTGCCATCACACCATGTGCCGGTTTTGTTGGTGGCGCCGCCCCCATCATCATTGGTCTTGTTGCCGGAGCTGTCTGCTATCTCGCGCTTACATTGAAGACTCGCTTCAACTTCGACGACAGCCTCGACGTCATCGCGGTGCATCTTGTCGGTGGAATCATCGGAGCACTCCTTCTCGGTCTGTTTGCAGATACAAAAGTCAACTCACTCGGCTTTGACGGCATGTTCTTTGGTGGGGGTTCAAAATTATTGATGAACCAACTCATCGCTATTGCTGCAACTTTCGCCTTCTCATTTACCGTCACCTGGTCGGCATCAAAGATCCTTGATGCCACCATCGGGTTACGCGTGAGCCAAGAAGACGAGCTGGTTGGTCTTGACCAAAGCCAGCATGCAGAAGCGGCGTACCAATAATGAACACACCAACCACTACACAAAAGGCAGACTAAGACCATGAAGTTGATAACAGCAATCGTGAAGCCATTCAAACTCGATGATGTCAAAGAGGCTCTCAAAGCAGCCGGCGTCCAAGGCATCACTGTGACCGAGGTAAAGGGCTTTGGCCGCCAAGGCGGACATACTGAGACCTATAGAGGTTCCGAGTACCAAATTGATTTTGTACCCAAGATGAGAATCGAATTGGTAGTCGAGGACAGCTCCCTTGAGCGAACTCTTGATGTGATTCGCGAGGCAGCCTCTACTGGCAAAATCGGGGACGGAAAGATCTGGGTCACCAACGTGGAACAGATCATCCGCATCCGCACGGGCGAACATGGAGCAGACGCCATCTAGCCCCTAGTCTGCATTCATGACAATGACGGCAGACACCCCCGCAAAAGCAACTCGCTGGACCGCACAATGGAAAGAACTCTACGAAGAGGTCATTGAGACTGGGCTGTGCACCGGATGCGCCGGATGCGTTGTTACGTGCCCACACGATGTCATCGGGTACGAACATGAAGAAGGCAAATACATTCCTTTTCATATCGAAGAAGAACTCGGTCTCGATAATTGCATTCATGGAGAAAAAGGTTGCACCACATGCACCCGTGCATGCCCACGATTCCGCAAGTGGGAAGAATCTGCAGACATGCACCTGTTTGGACGCACACGCGAACCAGATGAAATGTCGGGCATTTGGCGCCAGCTGCTTTTGACTCGCGCAGTAGACACTGAAGAGCATTCAAAGGGCCAAGACGGCGGATTCGTTTCCGCCATGCTGATCTGGCTTCTCAAGAATGACTACATCGATGGTGCACTCGTAAGTGGCGTTGAAGACGACGACAAATGGAAAGCAAAACCTGCTGTTGTCACTAATCGCGAAGAAGTCTTAGCCACTGCCGGTAGTCGTTACACCTACTGCGCAAACCCACTTGCATTGCCAGAAGCAAAGGAAAAGGGTCTGTCACGTCTTGCTCTTGTCGGCATGGGATGCCAGACATCGTCTCCCCCTGTCATGTGGGATCGCAAAGCAGGAAAAGTTTCAAAGCCATTCCTCTTCACCATTGGACTTTTGTGCTCAAAGACGTTTGATGATGCAATCTTTCCTGAACTCTTCGAGGCCAAGTACGGCCTGAAAAAAGAAGACATGGTGAAAATGAACATCAAAGGTGCTTTTCAAATCTGGATGAAAGATGGTTCATTCCACGAAATCGACTTGAAGGAATGCCACGGCTGGACTCGTACAGGTTGCAAGAACTGTCCTGACTTTGCAGCAGAACATTCAGACATCGCAACTGGTGGAATTGGTAAAGACAATGACTGGACACTCACAATCGTGCGCACCGAACTCGGTGAAGAAGTCATTAAACGCATGATTGCTGACAATGTGATCATTGCTCGCCCAGCACAAGAAGACGAAGTAGCGATGAAACTTCTTCGCACATTGTCAATCGTGAGTCGCCGTCGTTGGCCAGATTGGGCCGAGACATCTGTCAAAGTGGGAACTCCCGCAGTCAAGAAAAAAGTCGATCCAGCAGTCGAGGCAGCACCAAAGCCGGCTGAATAAATCATGACTCTGCACCCACAAGCCGAGCGACTTATTGCATTGATGGCATCACGCCAGCAAAAGAGTTTCTCTGAGCAAACACCGCAAGAAGCTCGTGCTGCTCGTGCCACTACTGACTACAAGTCAGACGAACACGTGCATGAAATGCGTGAGGTCAATGCCCTAGGCGTTCGTTGTCGCCTCTACAAGCCGCACGAAGGAAACGACATGGGGCTACTTGTGTTTTTACATGGTGGCGGTTGGGTCATCGGGTCTCTCGAATCACATGACGGCGTCTGCAGGTCACTTGCAAACCAATCTGGTCATGCAGTTCTGTCAGTTGAGTATCGACTTGCACCAGAAGATCCGTTTCCTGCTGGTTTAGAAGATTGCATTCGTGCCACATTGTGGGCGCACCAGAATGCGGGTGACCTCGGTATAGACCCGACGCGTATCGCAGTAGGTGGAGACAGTGCCGGTGGAAACCTCGCAGCAGTTGTTGCGCAATTGCAGCCAGTGCCACTGGTGTTTCAAGCACTGATTTACCCCGTCACCGATTGCCGCATGGGAACAGAGTCATACGTTGAAAATGCTGCAGGTCCATTCCTGCGCAGTGTCGACATGGCGTCATTCATTGATTTGTATATCGGCGACGTTACGTCGCCCGAGGATCCTCGCGTCTCGCCCATCATGGCGTCACCAGCAACACTCGCATCATGCCCGCCTGCTGTCATAATTACTGCTGGTCATGACCCGCTACGCGACGAAGGCGAACAGTACGGTCATGCACTTATCGCTAACGGTGTTGAAGCAAGCATCGTGCGCTACTTCGGCATGTTCCACGGATTCTTTTCATTGTTCCCATGGCTCGACGACGGCAAAGCCGCAGTTTCTCAAGTGTCAAGCGCAATTCGTGCTGCGCTTGCACCACCGCGCAGTAAATAACTCTCGTGCTCTTGGCGTTACTGTGGGTGCACGACACGAGGGGGAACTATGTCTCTACATCCACAAGGAATCGCACTGCTCGAAATGATGGCATCACTCGGTGGGCCATTAATTGAAGAATCAACGCCAACCGAATACCGCGCGTTTCAAGCCACTCGCGTGATGCCGCCCACAGAAGACATCCACGAAGTGCGTGATGTCAGCGCTAGCGGGGTACCCTGCCGCTTGTATCGTCCGAATGCAAACAAGAATCTTGGACTTCTCGTGTACTACCACGGTGGCGGATGGGTTATTGGAAGTCTCGACGGATACGACGCATCATGCAGAGCACTTGCGAACCGCATGGGTCACGCTGTGTTGTCTGTTGATTATCGCCTCGCTCCTGAACATAAGTATCCTGCTGCTGTTGAGGACGCTCTGTGCTCATTGCGATGGGCATACGACAACGCAGACGAACTTGGTATTGATTCCAACCGCATTGCAGTCGGAGGTGACAGTGCGGGCGGAAACCTAGCGGCAATTGTCAGTCAACAACGCCCAGTGCCTCTAGTTTTTCAATTGCTGATTTACCCGGCAACCGACATGACACAGTCCCGTGAGTCACAAGTAGAAAATGCTGCAGGCCCAATTCTTACTGCGCCAGTGATGAAGTGGTTTATTGATCACTACATGCCCAAAAATTCTGACATGAAGGCAGAACTTGCGTCACCACTCTTTTCGCCAGACAGTTTGTTGAAAGGTGCTCCACCAGCCCTCATCATCACTGCACAATATGACCCGTTGCGCGATGAAGGTGAAGAATACGGCCGTCGCCTCATTGCAAATAGCGTCACCACCAGCGTGGTGCGTTACAACGGAATGTTTCACGCATTCTTCGGCATGCTCGGACTTCTCGATGACGCAGACACTGCCCATTCACTAGCTGCAAGCATGACCGCCAAAGCCCTGAGTATGTAACTACTCTTTTTTCTTCAGAGCCCGTTTCGCAATAATGCGTTGGTGAACTGATTTGAATTCTTGCTGGGTCTCTTCAGGAAGTCGTCGTAACCGTTCAGCTGCCAGCAAATAGACGTATGCATCTTCGCGAGATTCCAATGCGACGACATCGATGATTTCAATTGTCTCTTCGTCAAGTTCGCGATACACAATTCGATGCGTTGGTGGACTGCCATATCCGAAATAAACCTTGCGACAGTCAGATAAATCCCCGTACTTCACCATCTTTTCTAAAGGCACTCCAACAGTGGTGCCATTTGCGATATTGCGCAGTGCCGTGGAAGCAAGCACCGCGAGGCGTCGATCAAGCTTGGTGAGTCGTCTTACATCTTCTCGCGCTTCTGGGCGAATTTGAAGGGTGCGTAATTTACGAGATGCCATTACGAAGGTTCTTCAAGACCAAACTCTGCAATTACTTCTTCAAGTGTGTATCGAATGCCACTGTCGTTTGCATCTCTTTCCCGTATTCGAGCCGAGATGACCATGTCTTCAATGATTGGGTCGAGCATTTCAATTATTTCGAATGGCACGATTGCCGCCTCGGGAACACGGCGATTGCCGAACACCACAATTCCGGCTGCCGCACCTTCTGCACGGAAGATGGCGGTGATTTCCGTGAGGCAGGCCCGTGCTTCGCTAACGGCCATTATTTCGGTGCGTGGGATTGCTGTCATGCCCACAGCATAAGGATATTTTGCCACTTGTACAACTACTTGTACAAGTTATCTCTAGTTACTAGCAACACGAACAGCGCGGGTGAATACAGCATCGAGCATTGGCTCCGTCAGTTTCCCCGTAAACGTGTTCTGCTGGCTGGGGTGATACGAACAAATGATTGTTGTGCCATCTGATGCTGTTGCTTCAACTCCGTGACCAAACTTCGGCCGTGGGCGAATGCCCCATTCCTTACACACTGCTGCATACGCAAAATTACCCAAACACACAACAACGCGAACTTTTGTCAGTAACTCCCGCTCGCGCACAAGATATGTGCGACAGGCATCGCGCTCATCAATTGACGGTTTGTTATCTGGCGGTGCGCATCGCACTGCCGACGACACCCATGCGCCTGTGAGACGCAGCCCGTCGTCTCGACCAACCGACAGTTCTTGAGTTGCTAGACCAGCGCGATGCATCGCGCGATACAACCAATCACCACTGCGATCACCGGTAAACATTCGTCCTGTTCGGTTCGCACCATGGGCTGCTGGCGCAAGCCCCATCACCCACACGGTTGCAGATGGGTCGCCGAACCCAGGAACACCCTTACCCCAATACTCCTCATCACGAAACGACGCACGCTTTTCCAGCGCAACATCTTCACGCCATTGCACCAGCCGCGGACAGGTACGGCAGGCCGCAATATCTGCACACACTTTGTCTAGGGAATTCACATGCTCCACAGTAGGTTGGGTGTCAATGGCTTCCAAGAAAACCCCTGCCGCTCATAGTTCGTCAACACTGATTCTGTTGGTGCGCCACGGCCAAACGCCCACCACGGGCAAGATCTTGCCTGGTCGCGCATCTGGTTTACACCTGGCTGAAGCTGGAGTTCAACAAGCACACATGGTGGCAGAACGTATTTCTGAACTGCCTCGAGTAGATGCCATCTACGCATCTCCACTTGAACGTGCTCGCGAAACTGCAGCACCTATTGCAAAAGCATTGAAGCAACGAGTAAAAATCAACAAGGGTTTACTTGAGTGCGACTTCGGTGATTGGACCGGAGAACAACTCGGCACTCTGATGAAAAAGCCTGAATGGGCAACCGTGCAACGTTCGCCAAGTACATTTCGTTTTCCAAACGGTGAGTCATTTACTGAAATGCAGACCCGCATGGTTACTGCGCTCGACGGAATTCGTGCCGCACACCCCGGTGGCATCGTGGTGTGCGTGTCACACGCAGACCCCATCAAGGCCGCCGTCGCTCACGCCATGGGCACCCATATCGACCTCTTCCAACGCATCGTTATCGGCACCTGCTCGGTCAGTGCTATCGCCTACTCAGGCCACGGCCCAATTGTCCTTACCGTGAACTCCACAGGCGGTTCTTTGGCCGACATGCGTCCTTCGTAATTTTTCTGGCACACTGTTTACACATGGGTTTCTACTACGACTTCGAAAATGCTGATGCATTTGCAACAGGCGCAATTGGCACTCCCGGTGAACGCACTTTCTACATGCAGGTGCGTGCCGATGGGCGCACAGTGTCTGTGAAATGTGAAAAGCAACAGGTAGCAGCTCTCGCGCAATACCTACGCAACATGCTTGCCGACATGCCTGACATGACTGGCTCAGTTAACAATGCCACTGCAACATTGCAGAACCCGGTTGAGCAAGATTTTGTTCTTGGTTCGGTTGGGCTCGGTGTTGATCGTTCCAATATGCGCATGGTGGTGCAATTGGAAGAAATGATTCTCGTTGACGAAGACGATGATGATGTTTTTGATCTGTTGTCTGACGAAGATGAAGACGAAGACCCCAGCACTGTGGTTCGCGTACTTTTAACACCAGCACAGGCTCGTGCATTCTGCGACACGGCTGACTTGTTCATCACTGCTGGTCGTGAAGAATGCAAGTGGTGCGGCTCTCCCATCAATCCCTCCGGCCACGCTTGCCCTCGCTTTAACTGATATGTCCTCAGATGCCGAAGCCCTTCTGGCGCTCAGCACTGCCCCCATTGATATCGAAGGCAGAATGCCGAACAGTTCGAACGCCACGTTTTTGGTGCAGGTGGGCGACCCAGAGGCGGGCATAAAAGGTATTTACAAACCGCTACGTGGTGAACGTCCACTATGGGATTTCCCCGCCGGTCTCTATAAACGCGAAGTTGCTGCGTTTCTACTGAGCGAATCTCTTGGGTTCCACTTGGTGCCGCCCACAGTATTGCGCGATGGTCCACTTGGCGAAGGCTCACTGCAGTTGTTTATTGATTACGACCCAGAAGAGCACTACTTCATTATTTATGACCAACGTCCTGACCTTCACGAACGACTAAAAGCAATGGCGGTGTTTGATGTGGTGATGAACAACACCGACCGCAAAGGTGGTCATGTTCTCTTGGATAATGATGGTGCAATTTGGGGCATTGATCACGGAGTGTGTTTCAGTGACGATTTTAAACTGCGCACAGTCATTTGGGACTTTGCGGGCCAGACAATTGCTGACACGTTTCTGTCACCGCTGGAATCTCTGATGCATTCAGTACCAATCTCAGTAGCGGCTCTGCTTTCAGACAATGAGATCGAAGCGATGCTTGAGCGCACAGAATGGCTGCTGGAAAATCGTGTGTTCCCTACACCTGAGAGCAGATACCAGTATCCCTGGCCCCTCCTGTAGGGCAATCGCTCCGCTTCACGAATAACAGCGTGACGCCATATTGGAGAAGTAGGTAAGAATGCCCATATGGCAGAAGACCTTGAATCACTGATTCGTCGAGCAGATCTCGATGAACTCGTCCGGTTTGTTGATTCCACCTGCCACGCACGTGATTGGGAACAACTGGTGCGTATTCGAAATGAAGCACGCAGTGCAGTGTCGACTGGCAGACAACTGTGGCCGATTGCAACTCTTGCCAATTACCGTCTTGCGTTATGGGCACCAGCAGAAGATGCAGTGCGTGCGCTTGATGACACTGCACGCACTTTCATGCCGGGGCCAGTCAGTGAAATCATTTCTGTTCATCACACATGGGACGAACTTGAAGAGCATCTTGCAACAGGACACGACAGATCTCTCATCGCACATGAACGTGCAATGCGTGGCGATGGAATTTCAATTGATGAACCCACCGCACTCGATGTTCCGATGCAAGTACAAAATTGGGAACCGCCATATGTGATGGCGAACTACACAGACGACGGCGTTGATTTTCCAGCACCAGACCTTCCCACATGTCGCGACTCACTTGAAACCTCTGACGCAGATCCAGTCGATGATCCCGATTCCATCTACGCATTTCGTCGACTTGTGGAACCATGGACCGCACACTCAAACGGCGACGCAGATGCCTGTGTTGTGGAAGGTGGTGTGCACGAGGCTCTCGGCGCTCTGGGTCTATTTCACGCCCGCACAGCACCTCTCAGCCCATACGAAGCACTGTCTTGGCTGGCCTGGACTGCAGCAAGCGGAGGAGCCCACGGAAAGCGTCGTGGCGCTGCAACCGGCCGCGGCGAAGCATGGTGGTTTCTCGCAACATTTGTTGGGCTGGCAGATGACTGGCCATGTGACCCAGACGAATTTGGTGAGGTTGTGACATCGCTTGAGTTCACTGCCTTTACATATGACAAAGCCCCCACTGGTGGGTGGGGGCTTCATCTAGTAATTGAAGACCCAGAAGAGGGTCTTGCGATTGCGCTACGCGCAACCGACGTTGAATAATTAGCCGCGAGCCTTGAGGGCTTCGATGAGTTTTGGAAGAACCTTGTGCACATCGCCAACAATTCCGAGGTCAGCAACACCAAATATTGGTGCTTCTTTGTCCTTGTTGATTGCGATGATGTTCTTTGAACCCTTCATGCCCACCATGTGCTGAGTTGCACCAGAGATACCTGCAGCAAGGTAGATAGTTGGCTTCACAACTTTTCCGGTCTGACCAACTTGGTATGAGTATGGAACCCATCCGGCGTCGACGATTGCGCGTGATGCACCAGGTGCACCTTTCAGCAACTTGGCAAGGTCCTCGATGAGTGCATAGTTTGCTGCTTCACCAAGTCCGCGACCACCAGAGACAACGATGTCTGCTTCGTCAAGTTTTGGACCAGTTGTTTCTTCAACATGAACTGCTAGGACTTGAGCAGCACCTGCTGCACCGAGATCAGGAACAGTCAACGCAGTAACTGCAGCTGCTGCGCCACCTGCTGATTCAGCAACGAATGACTTCGGGCGGAACGCTGCAAGAAATGGACCAGCACCAGTGAATGTTGTTGCAACAAGTGTGTTGCCACCAAAGATTGGGGTAACAACGGTGACACCGTCACCGCCATCAGTGATGTCAACGTTGTTCGTAATGACTGTCTTGTCAAGCTTGACCGACAAACGTGACATGACGTCGCGACCTTCGTAGTTCTGAGGGAACATGATGAGGTCGGGAGTGTCGCCACCATCGATAACGCTCTTCAAAGCTGCAGCAATTGCAACGCCAGGAAGTGTTGCGCCATGATTGATTGCGTACACCTTTGTTGCACCGAATTCACCAAGCACTGCGGCTGATGCGCCATCGCCTCCGATGATTGCGGTGACGTTTGATGAAAGTGAACGTGCCTTCGTAAGAAGTTCGAGTGTGGCTGACGTTGGTGCACCATTGGTGACCTGTGCGAAAACCCAGATGTTGTTGAGTGTCATAATTTTTTCCTATTCGTAACGTCGGCTTAGATGACCTTCAGGTTCTCAAGGAACCCGACAATCTTGGTGAATGTTTCGCCATCGTCTTCGATGATCTCTCCGGCCTGACGGGCTTCGGCTTGGGTAATGCTGCTGATCTTTTGACCAGCACCAGCCCAGCCGACTGGCGTGACGCCAAGATCAGATGCGGTGACTTCTTCAACTGGCTTTGACTTTGCAGCCATGATGCCTTTGAACGATGGATAGCGAGGCTCAACAACACCAGCAGTAACGCTGATGAGTGCCGGCAATGCGCATGTCACTTCGTCGTAACCATTTTCGGTTTGACGATCAACTTTCAATACGCCGCCTTCAACAGACACTCTCTTTGCGAACGTGACAGAGGGAAGACCAAGAAGTTCTGCGATTTGTTCTGGCACTGTTCCGGTGTAACCGTCTGATGATTCAGTTGCGCCGATGATGAGGTCTGCTCCACCAAGACGAGTAATCGCTGCTGCAAGAATTTTTGCTGTGGTGAGTGCATCGGAACCTTGCAATGCAGGATCAGATACGAGCACACCTTTCGCTGCTCCCATAGCAAGCGCCGTGCGCAAACCAGAGGTTTCACCATTTGGTGCCATGGAGACGAGGCTTACTTCGCCACCGCCTGCCTTGTCGACCAACTGAAGAGCCATCTCAACGCCATAAGCGTCTGAGTCGTCGAGGATGAGCTTGCCATCTCGCTTCAGGGTGTTAGTGGCCCCATCAAGTGCACCTGGCGCTGCTGGGTCGGGAATCTGCTTCACGCATACGATCACATTCATGCCTTCCATTGTTACCGAGAGGTAGCCCCGTTACCCAACCCGAGCGCCCTTCAAACCTTCCTTTTGGCGTGACCCTCGTCGCATGCGCTGATACCGTAAAAAGCCTTGCGTATCCTCCTCATCGTCAATTCCTTTGCGTCATCAGTCACGGCCCGCAATACCGTCACGGTCCACGAACGCCTGTCACAACACCACGACGTGCAAGTGGTGGAAACCAATCGACGTGGTCATGCCACCCGTTTTGCGCAAGATGCAGCCCGCCGAGGCATCGATGTGGTCGTGGCATACGGCGGCGACGGCACATTGAACGAAGTGGCAACCGGCGTTGCAACCACAGATACCGCCCTTGCCGTCTTGCCAGGAGGGTCAACCAATGTGTTTGCTCGCACCCTCGGAATGCCGAACGATGCGCTAGAAGCTGTTGACCTCATCATCGAGGCACTTGGCCGCAATGACATTTCGCCAATTGGACTTGGCCGCGCAAATGGTCGCTTCTTTACCTTTCACACAGGCATCGGATACGACGCAGCAGTGGTGCGACGGGTTGAACAACGTGCGGGCCTGAAGCGTTATGCCGGCAACCCATTGTTCATTGCTGCAGCGTTACGCACGTGGGGTGTTGAATACGACAAAAAACGCCCTCATTTTGCACTTGATTTTGGCGATGACAAAACAGTTGACAATGGTTTCTTTTCCATCATCATGAATACGAATCCGTATACGTATCTCGGTAATCGACCATTTGACCTTGTTCCGTCAACAAGCTTGTCGACTGGGTTATCCGTCGTCACTTTTACTTCACTCAAAACAACGCACATGCTTCGCACTCTGGCTTCGGCGCTACAAGGCGGTGGTGTCAAGAACTTTCCTTGGCTTGATATCCGCACGAACGTGCAACATGTTGTGGCAAGCGACTCGCGCGCATTCCCGTATCAACTTGATGGCGACTACTTGGGCGAAATTCAAAAAGTTGAGTTCGAGTTCGTGCCCAATGCGGTGCGCCTCGTGCGGTCACACCCGTAAGACTATTGCGCGTCGCGCACCTGAATAGCCACGTCTGGCACGTTCGTGCAGATGCCATCAATTCCCCACCCAATCACTTCTGCCATTCGGGCCGGATCATCAATAGTCCAGGAATTCACCTGCAAACCGTGGGAATGAAATACATCGATACACCGTTGATTCAAAAACTTCGTATAAGGGTGCAACGCAGTGTGACCAAACCCCGCCAAGTCTCGTGCGACACGTTCAAGGTCTTCATCGCGCACACCATTGGTTAGCCAGGCCGTGCGCACTTCGGGGCGCAATGTACGCATTGCATCAACAGTTGGTCTATTGAATGCAGAAATTAGCCAACGATGATCCTCTCCGCGCTCAGCCAAATGAGTCGCGATCGTTGCCGCCAAGGAATCACTTGGGTCATAGTCAGCATCAAGCGGATAATTTTTAATTTCGATATTTACCCACATGCCATTACATGCATCGAGAGCTGCGGGAAGTAGTGGCACATGCTCGGGAAGTTCCATCGCTGTCATTTCACAGATCACTCGGCCATCTGGCAGCACTGCATCGTGATGCACTGCCATTGCGCCATCACTAGTACGACGAACATCAAGTTCCACCGCATTTGAGCCCATTATGGCGGCACGACGAAAAGCCGCAAGGGTGTTCTCCCGTTCCACCCGTGAGGCGCCCCTGTGGGCTATTACCTGAATCTGTGTCATATTGCTCACGCCTTCGGTGGATTATATTTGCACTCTCAAAATACAACCTGAGAACTTTGCTTTCTGCATTGTCACTTGGCAACTTCGCTCGTAGCGTTCACTCTCGGCAGTTCGCTGCCAGCCCGTTTCGCGCCTAGCGCCCTAGCCCCCAAATAAAGGAAGTCCGACGTGTCGATCCTCGCGTCATCTCTCGCTCTTGGAAGCGCCGATTACACATGGCGTGATCAGGCCACTTGTCGAGATACAGATCCCGAACTGTTCTTTCCCATCGGAACTACAGGTCAAGCTTTGTTGCAAATTGCCAAAGCCAAATCGGTCTGTTGCCAATGTCCTGTCACTGTTGAATGTCTCGAGTTTGCTCTTGAAACAAATCAAGACACTGGAATCTGGGGAGGCAACTCAGAAGACGAGCGCCGACACATGCGTCGCACTGCCGCTCAACAAGCTCGCAATCAGCGCGCGCTGTAAATCAATCGCTCTGTAAGGGCACCCGCAACAGAATCACTGTTCCGGTATTTCCGTCACGCGGAACAAACTCAACCTCTGCCAACTCTTTGGCATGTGCAGGTCGCATTTCAATTGTTCCCGCTAATTCTGTGGTGACCAACGTTCGCACGATGGACAAGCCAAGACCTTTGGCATCTGCCAATTTGAAATCTGCAGGAATGCCACGACCGTCATCGATGACCGAGATCAGCAATTCAGATTCTTCCACCTGAAGACGCACGGCCACATTGCCTCCGCCATCGCCTTCGGGGAATCCGTGGTCAACAGCATTCTGTAGCAACTCCGTCAGCACTACCGATAAAGGCGTCACAACCGTGGCAGCTAGTCGCCCGCCGTCACCGACGACCATGAATCGCATCGGACGTTCCGGTGATTGCAAACTTTCTTCCACGAGACGCAACAGTGGTCGCACAATTTCAATAAAGGCCACGTCATCACCTGGTTCACGAGACAATGTTTCATGTACCAACGCAATTGTGCGAATGCGTCGCACTGATTCGGCAACTGCTGCTTTTGCTTCAGGAGACTCAAGACGACGAGCCTGCAAGCGAAGCAACGACGAAATAGTTTGCAAGTTGTTCTTCACGCGGTGGTGAATCTCACGAATTGTTGCATCTTTTGACAGCAACAATCTGTCGCGGCGACGCAATTCACTGACATCACGTAGCAACATCACGGCTCCCGTAACAACAGGTTCTCCGTCCACTTCATCCACGATGGGAATGCATCGGGTGAGCAGTGTCACTTCTGACGTTTGCTCAAATTCTTCAACAACTGGTTCCTGGCGCTCGAAAGCCTGGCGAACTGACGAATCAATAACACCAAGTTCAGAAAGTGTCTGACCCACGGCGTTGGCACTGATGCCCACCCGATGCAAAGCAGATGTGGCGTTCGGAGACGCATACCGAACTCTGGCATCAGCATCAAGAACAATTGCGCCGTCACCGACGCGAGGCGCAACGCTTGAGTCAGCCACTCTGCCCACGAACGGGAACGCACCGCGCACGATCATTTCTGCGAATCGGTCAAAGATCTCTAGGTAGGTGCGCTCAAGTTCGCCTGGCTGGCGACCCGTGTGCTGCGACCATTCGCGAGTCAGGACCGCAATCACTTCACCTTCAAACTGGATTGGAATTGCCATCATCCGGCAATCTTCGACAACACCTTGAATAAAAATCTCGCCTTCACACGGCACGCCACTCTTCGTAGCGGTAGCAAGGAGTGGGCGTTCAACGCTTGAGGTCTGTGACCCCACCCAGTCGGCCAGATACAGGGTCTGGCCAGTCGCTGCGCGCACCTGAGCCAAGACAAGCCAGTTGTCACCCTCAACGGGCACGTACATCAGCAGGTCGGCAAAGCACACGTCTGCGAGCATTCCCCACTCGCTTACCAAATTAACGAGATGACCAATCTGTTCTTTCGACAGGTCTGTGTGCTGGCGCGCTAGTTCACCAATGGTTGTCATAGGCAATCCCTTCTGGGTGCCAGTCTTGCCTACCAGCTTGCGCCGGTGGTGACTTTCTTAGTCGCCGAAGCCGATACGACGTTCTGCATCGGTTGATCCGATTTCAACGTAGGCAATTTTTTCAGACGGAATTGCAATGTCTTTGCCCTTTTTGTCGGTGATCCACAAGACGTCTGATTCACCCTTGAGTGCAGCATCGACAGATGCCTTCAGTGCTTTGCGGGCCTTTGAATCGTCTTCTACCTCGATGGCGATTTCACGGGGGGCTTGTGTGATTCCGATGCGAATGTCCACTGTGATGTCCTGCTTCTACTTTTGGTGATTACTAATTGTCGTATCGCGGGCGACCGGCGCCTTCACGGTACAGGTCAGACCATCTTCAAGCCTGCGCTGAAAATTTTCTTTGGCTTCATGGCCACAATTTGGGCCGCTAATGCGTGAAATGCAGCCCCGGCCTCTGACTCGGGAGCAATGGCAGCGATGGGACGACCATCGTCTCCCCCTTCGCGCAATTGCGTGACAAGAGGAATTTGGACCAAAAGTGGCACTTCAAGTTCAGCAGCAAGTTCTGCACCGCCGCCAGAACCAAACAGTTCGTAGCGCTTGCCATCATCACCGGTGAACCACGACATGTTCTCAATAACTCCACGAACAGTGAGATTGACTTTCTTTGCCATCGCAGCCGACAAACGTGCAACTTTCTGTGCAGCTTCTTGGGGTGTTGTCACAACAAACACTTCTCCGCGCGGCAAGTACTGGCTTAGGCTCAAGGCAATGTCACCTGTGCCTGGTGGCATGTCGATCAACAAGTAATCAGGTTCATCCCAGAACACATCAGTTAAAAATTGTTCGAGCGCTTTGTGCAACATTGGTCCGCGCCAAATAACTGCTTCACCTTCAGGCACAAAATACCCAATAGAAATACAACGAACTCCGTAGTTCTCTGGGGGCAACAACATGCCGTCAATAACAACTGGTTCGCGCTCTGCACCAAGCATGCGTGGAATGGAATAACCGTATATGTCTGCATCGACAATTCCGACTGTGTGACCGCTAGCGGCAAGTGCAACTGCAAGGTTTGTGGTGACGCTGCTTTTTCCAACGCCGCCCTTGCCTGAAGAAATCAACAACACACGAGTAGTGGAATCTTTTGCTGCAAACGGCACTGCTCGACCTTCTGCATGTCCATGAGCAGGACTGCTACCGGCAGTGGCACCTGGCGTGCCATTCAGCATGGTGCGAACTTTCTGTCGTTGCTCATCGGTCATGACGCCAAAGTTGATGCTGACGCCCGCGCCATTAACAAGTGGGGTCAATGCATTCGTCACGAGATTCGTGATTTCGTTGCGCATGGGGCATCCGGCAATGGTCAAAGTAATCGTGAGGGACACGCCCTGGCTAGACACCGCAATGTCGTGCACCATGTCAAGGTCAACGATTGAGCGGTGCAATTCGGGGTCTTCGACGGGGCGAAGGGCCTCAATGATTTGGTCAATTGTTGCTGTGGGCATGGGGACTCCGATGAATGGGGGATTTTGCACTACTGCCATAGGTACAATACCTGCGTGTCCGACATGACCACCACCCACGTCATGACTCCGAAGGCTTTTACTGCCACGGTGTCTGCCATGACCTCAGCTTTTGGCGACCCTACGAGGCGCGCCATCTACCTGTTTGCTCGTGAAGAGGGCGACGGAGTCACAGCCACACAGGTGTCTGACAAATTTGAATTACACGCAAACGTGGCCCGCCACCACCTCGACAAACTTGCAGCTGGCGGATATTTGGAAGTCACAATCGAACGAGCAAAGGGTCAAGGCGTTGGTCGCCCATCAAAGCACTATCGCGTTGCATCAAAAGACAGCGAATTTGAATTCTCTGTTCGCACCGACGATCTAGTTCTCACGCTTCTCGGTAAAGCACTTGCAGCATTGCCACCTGACATGGCTCACACCATTGCCGAACAAGTAGGCCGTGATTATGGCAAGGCCATGGCAACTGGTCTCACTGGTCACGACGAAGCAGTTGGTCATCGTTCTTTGCGCTCTGCAATTCAAGCAGTTGCGGATGCGCTCACTGCGCACGGATTCGCAGCACACACAGATGACAAGCACGACAAGTTGCGCATCGTCACAAGTCACTGCCCATTCGGCGATGTTGCAATTGAGCACCCAGTCATTTGTGCAGTGGAACGCGGAATGGTGAAAGGAATGCTCGGCGCCATTTATGGCGACACCGACCCAGAGACCATTGACTCAATTCCTGCAGGCGACACGCTCTGCATCACCACCGTTTAGTAACGAGTTAGTCGCCCCAGTGGCGCTGTTCTAAAAACGGGTCGCCATACATGTGATACCCGTTTCGTTCCCAAAAACCTGGCTTATCAGCGTTCATTACTTCAATACCGCGCAACCACTTCGGTGATTTCCAGAAATACAAATTTGGAACAAGCAAACGAACAGGGCCACCGTGGATTGGTTCAATCGGTTCGTTATCAAATTCCCACACCACAAGTGATTCATCGCGTGTTGCATCATCAAACGGAAGGTTTGCGGTGTAGCCGTGTTCAGCATGACCCATGATGTGTGTTGCTCCGGCTTGCACGCCGGCTGCATCTAACAAATCACGTACGCGTACACCGCGCCACACTGTGTCGAACTTTGACCACTTGGTCACGCAATGGATATCAGTTGTTAGGGTCACCGAAGGTAGGGCCGTGAGTTGCTCGAACGTCAACACGTAAGGCGTGCCTACTAGTCCACCTATTGTGAGGTTCCATTCGTCTGGCGCATATGTAGGTACATCACCAACATGCAACACGGGAAAACGATCCGTTAGGTATTGCCCCGGTGGAAGGCGTGCAGGGTCAAAACCCTGTGCAACAACTTCATTTCGATTTCTGTCAAAAAAACCCATGCATTCATTCTGCCTCCAATAGCGTGACCTCGTGCCCATTTATCTCGTTCGCCACGCAAAAGCCGGTAGCCGATCAGCATGGATCGGCGACGACCGTGACCGCCCTTTGGCCGACAGCGGCTGGGAGCAAGCCCATGCCCTCGCCACTCGCCTGTTGGCTCTCAACCCCAGTGTTTTGTGGTCGAGCCCGCATCTTCGGTGTCAACAAACCCTGCAGCCACTAGGAAAGGTCTGCGGACTTGAGATTGTTATCGATTCTCGACTTAAAGAAGAATCTCCTCTTGAGAAATCGCTCGCCGTCCTGGAGGACGCACCAGA
This sequence comes from Ilumatobacteraceae bacterium, assembly GCA_040402015.1. Classification (GTDB taxonomy): domain Bacteria; phylum Actinomycetota; class Acidimicrobiia; order Acidimicrobiales; family Ilumatobacteraceae; genus UBA2093. The sequence continues at coordinate 25,130 of JBBANI010000012.1, read as the reverse complement.
CAATGCAGTGCTGTGCAGTCATGGCGATGTCATACCTGATGCCGTGAACGGTCTCATTCGCCGCGGTATGGAAGTTGGAGATATTCCTCGAGCTCTGAAGAAGGGTTCAGTATTTGTGTTGCACCGCGAGAACGGACTGTATGTCCGCGCTGAATACTGGGACCCACCCAAGACTAAGTAGCGCTACTTAGCGAGAGCCTTGTCGACTTCCGTAACAATTGCATCGACAAATGATTGCACTTCTGTCGGAGGGTTCATTGCCTTGCATGTATCTAATTGTGGTTTTGCAAGAGATGCGCTATTCAGAAAACGGAAATACACAATCCCCAGAAAACAGTGAGCGTCGGGGTATTCGTTATCAACTTTTTGTGCACGTAGTAAATCATTCACCGCAGTAACAAGAGCCAACTGTTTCACACTGCCGGTTGCTGCTCGGGCTGTCAATGCAAGAATCCACGACCGATACGTAAGAGCTTCTGCGTTATCTGGTTCGAGTTTCAGAACTTGTGTGTACAACTCAATGGCTTTTCCTGGATCAGAGAAATTCAATTGACGCGCCGTAGCCAGAATCTGTGATGCACTCTGCTCAATAGCACCCGAAGAACTTTGGCCAGGAAGGCGTTGACCAGATTGACGAGCCACCCATATGCCGGCACCAGCCCCCGCTGCAACTACAGAGACAATTACAAGAATTCGACGCACCCAACCGCGGTGTACTGCTGACGTTGCAACTTCAGCACCCCCCAGTTCGCGAGTAATGGCGGCCGTGCGGGAAATGTACCCATCGCGCAACGCCGCGTAATCAGCATCATCAATGTCACCTGCTGCACGCTCGTTATCGAGGTCGCGCAATGAGCGCAAAAGAAACTGTTGCTCAAGACGAAGTTCGTCAGACATCAGCCATAGTCCGCATCGGTTGGGTCTTCTGCGAGCAACTTCTCTACGAGTGCAACATCCTCGGATGATGCTTCACCACTGTTGTCACGACGCCAACGGCGAAATGCAGCCCATAAGCCAGCAACGGCACAAATGAGAACTGCAATCGGCAAAATCCATACAAGGGAGTCAATACCTGTTGCCCGCGGGACCAAGAGCACTTTTCCATTGAACGTGTTTGCAATTGATCCGATGATCTCGTCATCTGTCATCGTGCCAGCACTGACATCACGCGCAACCTGATTACGAATAGCTTCAGCTGCTGACGCTCGCGATACAAACACACTTTCTCCGTCGCATGTAGGGCAGGCAATATGTTTTGTAATCGAATCGATCCGATCCGACTGTGTGAGAGGACCATTGTCTCGAGTAGAACCCACCGTGAGCAATGCAACGACAATCAAACCCATCAGCATCCATACAGGCCACGTCTTCAGATTTTTCATTGCCCACCTGCGAACTGAGTTTTTAACTCATCGAGACGAGAAGTGAGAAAACCTTTCGTCAACGCACCCATGATGCGCAGGCGAACGAATCCATTCGGATCAATCACCCATGACTCGGGCACTTTCGCCACACCAAATGCAACAGAAATAGCACCATCGTCGTCACGAACGGCAGGCCAATCCCCGCCGTTAGTCTCAAAGAACGCTTGAACTGGGCCGTCAGAATCATCATTTACAATGGTGTACAACTCAACGGCGTTATCCGATGATTCTTGTTCCTTCGCAAAATCAACCAAAAATGGGTGCTCTTGCCGGCATGGAACGCATGTGGAATTAAAGAAGTTCAACACAACCCAACTGCCCTTGCGATAGGACAAGTCAAAGGCCCCCCCACCAATTGTCGTTGATTTCACAACGGGTGCTGGTTTTCCCAACAACGGCGAAGACGCTGATTCAGAATCTCCGGGCTTTGCCATTGCAAGTACAACAAGAAACGCAAGCAGCAAAACACCAGCAGCAGCAGCTATGTACCGAATACTCTTGCCGCGATTCACGCAACAGCCTCACTAGGAATTAAAGCCGATGTTGCATCAGTTGGCTTGCGACGGCGACCTGGGAACGCAGACAACAACGTGCCAACGCCCATCAGGCCTCCACCAATCCATAGCCACATCACCATTGGTTTTATAAACACTTTAATTTTCGCTGTCTTGCTTGACATCTTCACAGGCGGCTCGATGGTGAGGTAAATATCTTTGGCAAATGACGACTTCACAGATGGTGTACCAATATTCGTTCCCATTGACTTGTACTTCGTAATCGCTGGTGTGTAGGTCTTTCCACCATCTACGCGCACCACGGCTGCAACGACAGTGCTGCGTGCATCAGACTCTTCTTTGAAACCAATCAGCTCAAACGTATGGCCATCGAAAGTTGCAACGACACCTTGCTTCAACAACAACTCTTGGCTATGGGTGTAACTATTAGATGCCGCAAGAGCAACTGCAATCAAGATGACCCCGATGTGCACCACCATGCCGCCATTCGCGCGACCTACAAACCCACGCATACCTTGGCGTCGTGTTGCAAGAACCAATTGCCGCAACGCAGCACCACCAGCAAATCCGCCAAGTGCAAAAGTCAAGAGCGGTGCAAATCCGGTCGCGCCTAGGCCAACACTGAGTGCGAGTGCTCCGATTCCACCCCATGCTGGCCAGAACAATCGATTCGACAACAATTCTCCAGACGCCTTGCGCCACGGCAACACTGGGGCGACACACATCAGGAACAACAGCGTCAACCCGGCAGGTACAGCCAACTTGTCGAAGAAAGGTTCACCAACGACTAACTGGCGATTCTGAAATGCCTCGATAATTAATGGAAACACTGTTCCGAGCAGCACAACAAATGCAAAAACACTGAAGACCACATTGTTTGCGAGAAATGCTCCTTCACGTGAGAGTGGTGAATCAATGGTGCCAGGTGAATGTAATTTTTGGCCTCGCCATCCAATCAGTGCAACAGACACGACCACGACGACGGCAAAGAAACTCAAGAGGTACAGCCCAATATCTGACTCACTGAAAGCATGCACACTGTTCAGCACTCCCGAACGAGTGAGGAACGTACCGAGAATCGTGAGACTGAATGTGGATACGAGCAATGACAAGTTCCATACGCGCAACATGCCTCGACGCTCTTGTACCAATACGGAGTGAATGTATGCAGTTCCAGTAAGCCACGGAATAAATGAGGCATTTTCAACCGGGTCCCACGCCCACACGCCGCTCCAGCCCAACACTTCATAACTCCACCAGGAACCAAGAATGATGCCAAGCGTCAGGAAACCCCACGAGAACAACGCCCAGCGTCGCGTCTCGACAAGCCAACCTTCACCCACGCGACCAGTAATCAGTGCTCCAATTGCAAAAGCAAATGGCACTGTCATGCCGACATATCCGAGATACAAAATTGGCGGGTGGAACACCACAAGAATGTGGTTCTGCAACAGTGGGTTTGGCCCTGGCCCATCAAGCACTCCTGGTGCGCCAGCTGCAAACGGATTCGCCGGACCCAAAGTCAAGATAAAGAAAAAGATGCCAACGAAAAACATGGTGGCAACAGCCCAGCCCACCATGGGATCTGCGATGCGGTCGCGGTACTTAAAGACGATGCCACTTGTTAAGCACGTAAGGACCAGTAACCACAACAAAATGGAGCCTTCAAGTGCGCTCCATACGGCCGTGAAGTTGTACAACGCTGGCGTACTTTTCGAACCTACTTTTTGAATGTAGGCAAGCGAGAAGTCACGGGTAATCATTGCCCATTCCATTGCGGCGAAGGCCGCGATGGCAGAGACGCACGACAATGTAGCGAAGCGCGGAACCAAGCGCAGAACTTTTTCGTCCTCGTTGCGCGTGCCCATGACAGCAGCAATCAATCCGAAGAATGCGCCAATCAGCCCAACGAAAAGAGCTGCACGTCCGAGTGGGCCAGCTAGCCCTTCAACACCGAGCATGCCGCTGCCTCTTCATTTGCTTCGTCAATTCTTGTGGCATTTTTTTCCACGTATTGATTTGAATGCTTTACTTCAATGCGATCGCTCTCGAACACGCCGTTCACTATTCGTCCATGAGCAATGACTGGAATACATTCTTGAAATACGCCACCTGGGTCTCCAGAATATGCAACCTTCAATGTCTTTTTGTTGAAGTCGAGGATAAATGTGGTGCCACCATCATCTTGCTTGACTGAATCCTGCTCAACGACACCCTGAACACGCATACGACGTTCGCCATCACAACCGCTACGCACACCAATTTCATCAACGTTGCAGTAGTAGTCAATTGCACTTGTGAGAAATTGAGTGACAATTACGCCTCCACCCAATAGGGCGCCAACAACAACCAGAATCGGCAACCAACGACGTTTGCGGACCGGTGGCTGAGCACCAGGTTCGGTGGAAGTACGTGGTGTTAGGTCCACGGCATTTCCTCACGTGTTGCATGCTTTGCTAATTCACGCCCACGACGGATCACCCAAAATGCATACACACCAACCGAGACAGCGGTAATACCCCAGCTACCAAAAATAAATGATGCATGTTTCATGACAATTGCACTCCCGCTTCGTTGCGTCGAGCAGTAATGGCTACATCAAGACCACGATCAGAGAATGCATCTTCCAACATCATTGCGCGCTGGCGGTGCAATACAAGCCACACAAACAACAGCGTGAAGGCCACCAGACCAAGGAATAACGAGAACAGCATCAATCCGTCTAACTCAACCTTTGCATTGGGGTTAGCCACTGACGCTTCTTGATGCAGCGAACGCCACAACGTGACACTGAAATGCACAAGGGGGATTTCCAAAATTGCTAAGAGTGCAAGAACTGACGAACGACGTGCCCGTTGACGATGTGTGCCACCCAATTGCCGCACAGCGAGATATCCAACATACGTAATGAACAAGAACGCAGTACTAGTAAGGCGTGCATCCCATACCCAGTAGGTGCCCCACGTAAGTCGGCCCCACATACTTCCGGTCACCAATGACACGGCAACAAACAGCACACCAATTTCACCCGATGCACCAGCAACACGATCCCAGGCAAGGGATCTGTTCTTGCCCGACAAATACACTGCAGAACACAAACCTGTTAGCCCGAACGCAATGTATGCAGTCCAGATGGATGGAACATGGATGTACATAATGCGTACGGTGCTTCCCTGCACGACATCTTCAGCAGAAAACCACAGCCCACACAGCGCAAGCCCAGCAAGCATGAGGATGACAAGGATTCCGAGTCGCCGCGTTGCAGAAGTTCCGGTGCCTGACTGTCTGGCCATGTTCACATCCACTTCTGTAAGTCTGACCGCCAGAAGGCGATGAGGGAAATCGGGACCTATTCGTCGACCAGAGGACCAAAGGCAACGGTTCCGACAGCGCAAAACAGAACCGCAAAGACCAAAAGGAGACCAATCCATGGCCACCCTTCGGACACTGTGGCGCCACCGCTACCAAAGGCCGCCTCGGTCGCACGTGTGGCGCCGATCAGGACAGGTGCTACTGCTGGCAACAACAGAAGCGGAAGAAGCGTCTCCCGACCCCGCGCACCTGCAGCAAGACCTCCGTACAGAGTACCCACGCTTCCGAGGCCAACGGTTGCCACTACCAAGGTGACTATTGCCTCACAGAAACCTGCAATTGTCATTTCAACGCCGTATAGAACTACAGCTGTTGCCACAAGCATGAGTTCCAAAACAAACAACTGCACCATCAACGCAATTGCCTTGCCGATGAAAATGGCGCCCATATCGACGCCGGCAACTCGCAGCGCATCAAGCGCACCGTCAGCAGATTCGACCATAAACGACCGCTGAATTACAACAAGCATGCTGAACAAAGTTGCTAACCACACGAGACCAGGAGCAACACGTTCAAGAATTCCATCATTGTCAAGTGCAAATGCAAACAAAACCATCACAATGGCTGCAAACGGTGCTACTTGATTCACCAAGATGCGACTATTCCATTCAACAGTGAGATCTTTGCGTGCAACAGCAGCTGCAATGCGACGCTTGTTGATAGTGGTACTGCTCATGCTGCCCCACCCCCTTCAATTGTTACAGTGCGTGTTGCTAAACCAAGTGCACGATCACGTTCATGGCTGGCAAGAACAACAGTTGCTCCCGACCCAACTGCGGAACGTAACAAAGCATCTAATTCATCGCGACCAGCGGCATCGAGACCTGCATGTGGTTCATCGAGTAACCAAATTTCTGCGCGGCGCACAATCAAGCTTGCTAATGCGCACCGGCGTCGTTGTCCGGCAGATAGTTGCGATGCTTTGATGCCCGCAAGTCGGCCATCAATTCGCATCGTTGTCATCGCAGCAGAAACCTCTGATTCAGTAGCCGCAACTGTTGATGCCCAAAATTGCACGTTCTGCATGACCGTCAGGTCCAGATACAAACCATTTGCATGACCTAGCAAACCCACGCGTGAACGAATAGCTTCTCTGTTCGTCACAAGATCTATTCCAAGAACGTGTCCCGTTCCGCGCTCGATCGGCATCAGCCCAGCACACACCCGCAACAACGAAGTTTTTCCTGCACCATTCGGGCCCTGCAACAACACAATTTCTCCACGCTGCACTGTGAGATCAACGCCAGCCAATGCAGGAAATTGACCAAGGACAGCAACAACACGCGAGAGCTCGATAACGGTGTCCATGCCGTAGCCACGCTAGTGACCTGTTGCCATCACTACCAACGCCACTACAGTCGCCCACATGGCAAA
>JBBANI010000012.1:5391-18345 GCA_040402015.1 Ilumatobacteraceae bacterium | reverse complement strand
TTCAAGAACCCAAAGATGGTTGGTTTCACGACCCGACTGCTTGGCCCACAGTGCTCTTCTTTGGATTTGCCCTTATCGCAATCCGAATTATTGCTGGCATCGTGACAGGGCGCGGCCGCAGGAAAATCCTTGTGTATCTCATAGCAGGGGGCATCTTCATCCCCACCCTGTACGGGTTTTTTGGCGCACTAGCGCGACTCCTGCCTGCAAATTTCTGACGACAGGCATTTCGAGGCCGTCATCGCCTACCATCCATGGAATGTCTAATACCGAATCAAGCAACGACCCCGTTCGTTCACGTCGGCAGACAATCTCGCGCATCAACAATGCCGCCAATCGACTTGGCTATTTGTTGTGGGGAATTGCAATGATGTGTTTTGTCACTGCATTCGTTATCGGATTCAAAGGTCCTCTCATAAACACTGTCACTGCATGCATCATTGCCGGATCCATTTTGCTGGCGCCTTCAATCATCATCGGGTACGCAGTTAAAGCTGCTGAACGCGACGACCTCGAGCACGGTCGATAGGAATAAGTCATGCCAAATTCTTCCATCAATCGGCGGCCTCAAATTCTTCATACAGCCCTTGATTTGTTTTCTTCCGCGGGCTACCACAACACATCAATGAATGACATCGCGGAGGCGTTATCAATAACTAAGCCAGTGGTGTACCAATACTTTGATTCAAAACGAGCTCTGTATCTCGAACTATTGCGCTTCGTAGGTGATGATCTCGTCACTACAGTCACTAATGCTGTAGCTGGTTCCGACAATCCACATACACAAACCGAACAAGGAATGATTTCTTACTTCACATGGGTAGCAGAGAACAAGCAGGCTTTTGCCTTGCTCTATGAAAGTTCAGCCAGAGTTGATGCTGAATTTACCGACATAGTCAGTGAATTCGAAGATGCAGCAGCACGAGCAATTGCCCCATTTATTCACGCGGACATTTCTGCAGAGGACCAAGTCACTTTCGCAATCGGATTAGTAGGAATGGCCGAAACTGTCAGTCGGCAAGTATTGCGACACGGCCGCGACTTTGACCCGGTGGCACTTGGTCGTGCGGTCGCTGCACTCGCGTGGGGCGGACTTCGTTTGATAGGGCAACCAAACGCCCACTAAGCGCCACCAGGAAGCCACACCTGTCTCCTCGAGGGTACAATAAGTCCATGGCAGTCCCCGGTGAACATCATCCAGCTTTCGAAGAATACTGCGAAACCATTTTTGAGTTGCGCGAAGACGACCTTGATGTCATCCAAGCTCGCATAGCTGATCGGTTGCGAGTGTCGCGACCATCAGTCTCAGAAATGATCAAACGCATGTCCGATGAATCTCTCATCGAAGTCGCTGGCGGAAAAATTACATTGACAGATACTGGTGAAGAACTTGCAGTGCGAGTTGTGCGTCGTCACCGCATTGCTGAACGATTCATCACCGACATCCTGGGTTTGTCATGGTCACTTGCCCATCGCGAAGCTGGTCGCTGGGAACATGTCATGTCTCATGAAGTAGAAGTTGCAATGAGTAGTTTGCTCGGCGAACCCACCACATGCCCACACGGAAATCCAATTCCTGGCAGCGGATACACACCCCCGTCGGCGAAAAAACTCTCAGAGCTCTCTTCAGGTCAAGAATTCATCATTTCCCGCATCCCCGAAGAACTCGAGTTCACTCCCGGCATGTTGGAGTTCCTTGAAAATTCACACTTAGTTCCAGGGTCACACGGAACAGTACAAATTGGACCAGAAGCTGGCGACATGACTGTCTTGATTGATGGCACTTCTGTCACGGTGGATTCCTATGCCACCGCGCGCATACTTGTCACTGTCTAATTCCCTCACCATCGGAGCTTCTCGATGACGTATACCAAACGCCTACTGAGTGTTTACTTTTGCGCTATCGCTCTCACATCGTGCGCGACCACTATCACGGGTAGCACCGATTCAACTGTTGCTCCCGCTTCAACCACAACCATCCCCCTCACACCAACCGGCTCCATCATTTCACTGCTTCAACAATTGCTTCCAGTTGCAGATGGCCTCGGACAAGCGATCGTTGATGGCGACTCAAAGGTATCCAAAGCAAAAGTTGCGCAAGCCGATGCAATCTTGTTGGCAATAGAGCCATTGATTCGTGAGTCAAAGATTGATGTGCTTGAAAGCGTGCAGCGTGTCGTACGGCTCATTCACACAGCGGCTGAAAGCAAGAGACCTGCTGATGCAGACAAAGCACTCCGCTTTATTCCACTCATCATTGAAGCAGTAACGCCACTTCTCAACTACTAGGAACTACAACATTGCATCGGGCAATGGCATGCGATGCACCACTGTCAAACTGCGCGTTGAACGCGTCAGCGTCACATATAGAAGACGCAGACCCTGCGCATCATCGGCAACAATTGCTGTCGGTTCGACCACGATGACGTCATCAAGTTCGAGCCCCTTTGCCAATGAGGCGGGAACAATAGACAAATTCTGATCAAGTCCGGCAGATTGTGCACGGCCGTGAGGAACTGATGCCGCATCTAATGCAGACGACATCTGATCAACCATGTCATCAGGGCAAATAATGGCGGTTCTGCCTCCACCTGATTGCTGCAACAGAACATTTGCGCGCGCAATGACAACTTCGTACAGTGCATCAGCAGATTCGACGGCAGTAATGACTGGCACTTCGTCACCATCGCGCACACTGCGTGGCGCGCGAAGCCCCGGAGTTGCAGCGTGCATCACCTTGTCAGCCAGTTCCATGATTTGTGCCGGTATGCGATATCCGACAGATAAACCAACGACGCGGGGCGTTTTGCGTGAAGGCAGATGCTCAAGAACGTCCTGCCAATCATTTGGAGCAAGAGGACCCGTCGCCTGAGCAATATCCCCAACAACTGTCATTGAGCCGCTGAGTGAGCGACGCGTGACCATGCGTAACTGCATCGGCGTGAGATCTTGCACTTCGTCAACCACAATGTGTCCGAAGGTTCTAATTTCATCAGTTTCGTCAACCTTGCCGCTCTTGCGCGGACGTGGTCCTAACAAGAATCGCGCTTCATCGAGAAGTGCGGCATCAGCATTGCTCCAGCGCACTTCCTCTAATGAATCAGAGCGATCACGATACAAAGCCGAGTAATCAGACTCGGGCAAGATGCCATTCGCAGCCAACTTCAGCAACGCCTTTGAACCAAACAGGTCATGCAACAATTGAGCAGGCGTTAATACTGGCCACATCCGCTCTAATACAGCACGGATTTCTGGTGAACCGGTCAGCGCATCGCGAACATCTTCTGCATCAGCGCCACTTCGAAAACTTGCAGCAAGTGCCGCCCACACTTCGTTTTCCACATAACGTCGGGCTTGGTTGTGACGGTGGTAGCGACGACGAGCAGCCTTAATGATTTGTACTGACTCTTCAGCGCGCAAACGAACAAAACCAACGCCGTATGGCAATTGCACATCTTCACGAAGCGGCCGCTCGCGATCTGTGATTGCTTTGTCAATAACTTTTGCAATGCGCTTATTGCCCTTAACTCGCGCCACATTTGAAGATTCACGCAGTCCGAACTGCACCTCGGGAATTAGGTCAGCCAAAATGACCTGCTGCACGCCTGCTTCACCGAGCGATGGCAATACACGTTCGATGTATCGCAAGAACACTCTGTTTGGCCCAATAACCAATACACCCTGATCCTCTAACGGGAAACGATGTGTGTACAACAAATAGGCAGCGCGGTGAAGCGCAACAACGGTCTTACCGGTTCCAGGGCCACCTTGTACAACCAACACCCCAGCCTGTGGCGAGCGAATGATTTCATCTTGTTCTGCCTGAATAGTGGCAACAATGTCGCCTAGTTGTCCGGTTCTACTGCGGCCAAGCGCAGTAAGCAACGTGCTGTATCCGCGGAGTCCTTGTCGTGGGTCATCACCGCCAAGTCCTTCGTCTTGTCCAACACCCAGATGTCCTTCACCAAACAACTCATCTTCCAGTGCCAACAATTGCGGACCTTCAACAACAAAATGACGACGGCGTAACAAGCCCATTTGCTCACGACCAGTAGCCCGATAAAACGGCTCAGCAACTGGCGCGCGCCAGTCAACAACTACGGGTTCACGGTTCGCATCAGCCACTGCGAGACGTCCGATGTGGAAACTTTCCACGGCATCTCCGGAATCGGCTGCACGATCAATACGCCCAAACACCAACGCAGCATTCCCCAATTCAAGTTGTTCTAAACGATGAACAAGATTTTCGTCAAACACATTGCGCTCAAGGCGCGCTTGAAACGTTCCACCAGGGCCAGCAGAAGTGAGATCACGTATCTTCAGCGCGCCGACACGGCTTGCTTCAAGGCACTCATAGGCATGCAGGATGTATGCCTGCTCTAGCTCTAACTCTGGGTGCTGCTGGGTCATAGACACCAATCTGCTTTCCACGTGTGACCTGTTTTCAGGGTCCTAACAGGTTATCCCCACGCGACTCGCCAACAACACCCAGGCGCCGCACACATCCTGACTGCACAACGGGCTTGAGTTTCGTCACAATCTCGTCCCGACAATCAGTTTTCCTAGGAGGTTCACCGTGCAGTCACGTTCCATTCACCACCCACTGGCCTGGTTATCAATCAGCGCCATCGTCATCACCATATTCATCAACATTTCTAGCCAGCCACCCGTGGTTCTGGCAGAGGCCAACGGCTCTGGTTCCCTGATTGGCGACAACATCGAAGCACAAGTCAGTTTCGATGCCCCGGGTATTAAAGACCCGTGTTCTTGGCATGTTGTTACAAGTATCACACCCACTCCAGGCCCCTCGTCAGGACCAATCACGGTTCGTTCCCGAGACGGTATTGATGACGTGTTATATGTTCGTCGTTGTCCCACTGGTCAGTCATTGCATTGGATACCGCAAACAACTTCATCTCGAGTCGCACAACATTCCGAAAACAAGGTGTCGCGGCTTGTCAATATGTTGTTGATTAAAACGGCACCTCCATCAAACAAAATGGTTGTCAATGTCGGCACATGGTTTTGGGTACCGCGTGCAGTGTGGAAGTCAGTCAGTGTCACGGCATACATCCCAACGTCCGTCGGTCCAATCTCAGTTACGACAACAGCAATTCCCACAGCACTCATCTATTCACCCGGAGACGGCAACAGCGCAGTGACATGTAAAGGCCCTGGCACCCCGTGGTCACACTCTCGCGGTGACGACGACACAAGCGACTGTATGTACACGTACGCATCGGCATCGCACACCAGGGTCTCTGGCACATACGCCGCAAACACCGCCATTAAGTGGACCGTGACCTGGCGATCCAATTTGGGTATCGGGGGCCTGTTGCCCAGTATCCGCACGGGTCTTACAACCCCAGTTCGGGTAGTAGAAATGCAAGCCTTGTCTCGATAAGCCAATCCGCCAATAGCCTCGTGCGGTACCCCTGAAAGGCTCTAACGATGAACGAAGACAAAGATCGCTTTCTCCTTGACCGCCGCTACACCGCAGCGTTTGAGAATCTTGAAGACTCAACAATCGCCACTTTGACATTGGCACTCGAAGGCGACCTTCGTGACGGATTCGCTCGCATCGTCGGTTTATCCGCAACCGCGTTTGATGATGAGTCATCTCTTGGTGCTCTTGTTCGTGACGGAATTGCAAAGCGCCGCGCAGCTCACGACGCAGGTGTTGTTCTTGCAGAGCCATGTACACAGTGGACTATCGAAAAGCTCGGTGACTCATCTGAAGATCCTTCACTTGAAGAACTACATGCAGTACTGCCAGAGGCACTCGAGAAGTTTGGTCTTGATGCAGTGCGCCTCATGGTCATTCAGTACTCGCGTTCACTGAAAGGTTTCCGTTTGCTCGTTGCATCCGATGAGCGTTTCGCGCCATCAGGTCCTGCACCAACTACTGCTGTTCGCGAAATTGATGAAGCTGCTCAAACTGCCAAGCGAGAAGCCCGCAAAACACGCAAGGCCGAAGAAAAAATAGCAAAAGCTAAGCAGCAGGGTCGCCGCTAAACACTCTTTGCTTTAGAGAAATGTCAGGGTGTCACCGACGGAAACTTTTCCTGGGGTAACAATGCTGGCATAAATTCCTGCTGCTTGATTTAGGTCACGAATGACGTGACGAAGAATTGCGCGATCGTCAGGGATGTCATCGGTAACTCGACGCGTAATCATGACGCAGCGCGGGCACGGATCAAGAAACTCAACAACTGCTGAACCCAACTGCCCTTTGCGACCCTTCCAAGAAAATTCTGGGTGTCCAGTTTCATCTGGTGTATCAATCACGACGCTCGGACGGAATCGCAAAATGTCTACTACCGAACCAGGTACTGCCTTTTGCATTGCTTCGAACGCAGAAGATGTCATCACTAGTAATGGCCAGCAGTCATAGTGAGTTCCTGGTGGGGTGGCAAAATCAAAAATAACTGGCGGAAACACTGCAAAGTCTGGCAGTGGTTCATCTTCTTCTCGTCCCAATATCTGTCGAATCTCAGTCAACATGTCAGGAGAGTCAGGCACTCCAGATTCAAAATGCTCAGTCGAACCATCTGTTGGCAAAGACTGAAGTAGAACGGGCCGACCAAATGTTGCACTCAATACGTCATCAACATTTGCATCACGGCTACTGACTTCTTGCCCATCCGGCAATGTGATTACCACGTGTCCAGAACCGTCACTTGCTGATCGTGCAGAACACTGCATAAGCAGAGGAATTTTCTTGGCGCCACGGATTCCGCCGCGTTCAACGTCGCGGATTGCCCAATGGCGATCGCCGACAATGCCAAGTGTTGATAAGGAAACTGAATCGGTAGTTACTCCGATCATGGATTTCACTGGGTATGTCCATAATTGGCTGACCTTCATAGGAAGTTCCTTAGCTGTAATACGGATTTGCTCCCGCCGCGTGATCAGTTATATCACGAACTTTTAGCACCCCTGGCACCTGTTCAATCAACGTGGTTTGCACACCTTCAAGCATGGTCATCTTGCTCATTGAGCAACCGTGACAGCCGCCACCCATAGTCAAATAGGCAACACCTTCAGTGTCGTGCCCAACGAAAGTGACAAAGCCACCGTGCGACGCAAGTGCTGGGTTCACCTCAACAGAAATAACAGTTTCGATAGCTGCTGAGAACTCATCATCATTGACGAGGCCTTCAATCATTGCGACTGGTGGCTTATTCGGGTTGCGAATAATAAGACCTTGACGCTCTGAGTAATCAAGAGTTCCACCGTTGATGTGTTCAAAACTAGCAAGCGGAATAATTATTTTGAGTCCGTTGATGGTGCGCACTTCATCGGAAAAAGCAGCCTGGGTAACAATCTCAAACGACAGGTCGTACTTAAACTCTTCACCTGGCGCCGCCATCACTTCAAGACGAAGTCCGAGACGTTCTTTTTCTGGTTCTTCATCACGCAGAATCTTGAGCTGAACGAGCGCCTCGTCCGTAATCTCAATAATGGTGTCAGTGTTTTGGGGGGCAAGTGGGCTCACGTTGTGAAGGCTATCTACTTGTAAGGGCACCAAACACGACAAACGGCATTATTGACCTACCCGCAGGCTAGAACCGCCACCATCGACTTGTATTCGTTGGCCTGTGATGTAACTGGCGGCAGGCGAACAGAACCACAACACAGCGTTTGCGATGTCTTCTGGCTGACAGACCCGACCAAAGGGAGCTGCCTCGTCCATCGAGCGAAGATCGTCCATCTCGCGACGTCCTGTGATGGCACGCGCAAGACGTACGCCCATGTCGGTCTCAACGAGGCCAGGAGCAACGATATTCACGCGAATGTTGTTCGGACGTTCTTCTTTCGCCAAGGTCAGAGCAAGTGCTTCCATGGCTGCTTTACCCATGTTGTACGGCGCACCATTCGCAGACATGCCCGACGTTGCTACCGAAGAAATAAACACAATGTCGCCACGACCACGTGAACGCATTGACGGAATCAACGCGCGGCACAACTGATGTGGTCCGAGCGCATGAGTGGCAACTAACTGCCACAATTCCTCTGCCTCTGTCTCAGCAATGCTGCGACCTTTTGATGCGATACCACCATTCAAAATTGCAATGTCAATTCCGCTATGAACAGACAGCACGTCTTTCACTAGCGCAACATTCTCTGCAGGAATGTCATTTGACCCTTGGTGAATAGTGGCGAGACCGCCTGCATCAAGAATTGCTCGTTGCGTTTCTTCTGCAGCGTCCTTATCGCGTCGATAGTTAATGGCAACAGTCGCGCCCTCAGATGCAAGCAACTCAGAAATAGCTCGACCGATACCGCGGCCTCCGCCAGTTACTAACGCAATGCGTCCATCTAATACACCCATGATTCCCCCTTGTATTTCCAGCGAACAGTGCCGCTGAGTTCTTTGTAAGACAACTTAGACCCCTGAAGGTATAACCTCACAGGTACAACACATCACGGGGAGCTCGCGCGATCAGCGGGCTGAGAGGGTTACTGCGGTAACCGACCCGAAAACCTGATCTGGGTAATGCCAGCGGAGGAATCGACATATGGCTACAAGCCACACACTCATCTTTATTGGCGGAGACCCACCGCATCCGAATGTGCGCCAACACCTTCCGACAGACACATACGTCATCGCTGCTGATTCCGGTTATGCGCACGCAATTGCAATGGGCTTTGTTCCGAATGAATTAGTCGGCGACATGGATTCAATTTCAGCGGTTGATTTAACCGATGCCCATGACTCGAATGTTCTGATTACTGAGTATCCAACTGACAAAGATCTCACAGACACCGAAATCGCTATTGCATCTGCTCTCAAACGTCTTTCTTCACACATCACTGTGGTGTCAGGTGGTGGTGATCGTTTTGATCATGTTCTCGGAATGGTGCACTCACTTGCATCGTGTGCCGGCACTGTTGATACAACCCTATTTATAGGTACCGCCCGTGTGTCGTACGTGTCGTACTCAAAAGAATTCCAGCTTGATACTCAGCCAGGAGACATTGTTTCGCTTATCCCACTAGGCGGTGGCACCACAGTCACCACAACCGGGTTGCTATGGAAACTAACCAACGACACGCTGCAATCGTTTGCCTCTCGCGGTGTCAGCAATATTGCAACCGGCGAATCAGTCTCAATCAGTGTCACCGACGGCTTGCTTGCTGTAATCGAACCATTTTTTATTAACCCAGGAGACATCTCATGAAATTCACACGAACTCTTATCACTGCATCATTGGTCATAATCACCACTGCATGCTCCTCTCCAACGGCAAACACTTCGACTGATGCAACTCCGAATGAAGTCACATTGCTTGCATACGATGCGTTCACACCAAAGGAAGGAATCTTCGATGCATTCACTGCAACTACTGGCGCAAAAGTAAAAGTAGTCACGTCGGGCGACACCGGGACTTTGATATCAAAAGCAATCTTGACGGCGGGAAACCCCGAAGGTGACGTGTTGTGGGGCATTGACAACACATTGTTATCGCGCGCACAAAAAGCCGAACTTCTCACCAGTTATGAACCGGTTGACTACGGCGATATCTGTGTGAACTACGACAAACAATGGTTTACATCTCGCAACATTGCACCACCAACGTCTCTCGAAGATTTAGCACTCCCTACTTACAAGAATCTTTTAACAGTGCAAGATCCGGTCGCATCATCGCCTGGGCTTGGTTTTCTCATGGGCACGATTGCACATTTCGGTACCGACAAGTGGCAGGCTTACTGGAAGTCATTGAAAGCAAACGGCGTGCACATTGCGGCTGACTGGACTACTGCCTACACCATCGATTTCTCAGGTTCATCTGGCAAGGGCAAATACCCACTTGTTGTTAGTTACGGTTCCAGCCCGCCAGCAGAAGTGCTGTATGCCGAAAAGCCGATCGATACACCACCCACCGCAGTCATTGAATCCACATGCTTTCGACAAACCGAATATGTCGGCGCACTTCGTGGAACACGAAACCCGAACAACGCCAAAAAGTTGATCTCGTATCTCCTCGATGTTTCATTTCAAGAATCAATGCCCCTCTCGCTGTTTGTATTCCCGGTCAACAAAAAAGCAACACTGCCTGATTTATTCACCAAGTTCGCCGTGGCTCCGAAAAATCCACTCACGCTCGACCCAGCCGACATTGAAAAGAACCGCGATGCATGGCTGAGTACATGGAGAGACATCATCTTGTGAGCAAGACAAAGACACTCCTCAT
Source organism: Ilumatobacteraceae bacterium (assembly GCA_040402015.1). Lineage (GTDB taxonomy): Bacteria > Actinomycetota > Acidimicrobiia > Acidimicrobiales > Ilumatobacteraceae > UBA2093. Next base: position 8,146 of record JBBANI010000012.1, on the reverse strand, counting down.
AGCCCCCGTGGTGTTTCTGAGTGTCTTTTTTGTTGTACCCGTTACCAACACATTCCTTCGTTACTTTCGCTTCTCTGAATTCGGCAATGTTCTTTCCAATCAGTCACTGCGTGGTGTTGCGTGGTTTTCACTATGGCAAGCGGTTGTCAGCACACTTGCGACGCTTGCTATTGGTCTTCCCGTTACGTGGGCGCTATCGCGATTCACATTCCGTGGGTCACGCCTTGCTCGCGGCATTCTCACGGCCCCCTTTGTGTTGCCTGCAGTAGTTATTGCTGCTGGTGTTCTAGCAATCACTGATTCCAGAGGTGTGATTCCGATTCTTTGGGCGCACGTTGTGTTCAACGTGTCTGTCGTTCTGCGAATTGTTGGCCCACGGTGGGCAATGGTGAATCTTCGACTTGAACATGCTGCAGCCACGCTTGGCGCTCGCCCATCGCACACATTCACATTGGTTGTATTGCCTCATATTGCTGACGCAGTCATTAGTGCAGCCACCCTCGTGTTTGTTTATTGCTTCACTTCATTTGGGGTCATTGCAATTCTGGGTGGCATATCTCGCCGAACACTCGAGAGTGAAATATTTACGCAGGCAGTACGACTAGGTAATACCGAGACCGCTACTGCACTCGCCGTTGTGCAAGCCGTCATCATCGGTGCGGTCTTTTTCATCACGCGTCGTAGTTCTCGCTCGCTATCAACATCTCTACATGTCAGTTCGCCACAACAACTGCGCACAAAGCCAACGCACCGCCTCACACCACTGATTATCACGGCAGCAGCAATCGTCGTCGTCGCATCACCTCTTCTAGCAACGATCTACAGATCACTTGTTGTCAACGGCCAACTCTCGCTATCAGCGTGGCGAACTATTTTTTCAGGCACTTTGCCTGCGCTTTCCGTCTCGCCCCAATCAGTAATCACTACCTCGCTCGTGTTCGCAATCACCGCTGCTTGCATCTGCGTGCCTCTTGCCTTGTTAGTTGCAAGCAATTCTGCACCACGCGCATTGTTCTCATTACCACTCGCAATTTCGGCAGCAACTCTTGGTATCGGCCTCATCATCACTTTCAACAGGTCACCATTTTCCTGGCGATCCGAACGTTGGTTCATTCCACTCATCCACGCAGTCATCGCATTGCCGCTTATGATTCGCGCATTGGAACCCGCCGCTAAAGCAATTCCCAATTCACTTCGCAATGCATCAGCAACTCTTGGTGCGTCACCGTTTGCAACGTGGCGCCACGTTGAATTGCCACTACTCAAACCTGCACTCCTACGTGCAACAGGTCTTTCTATGGCTACATCACTGGGCGAATTCGGCGCAACATCATTCTTGTCACGATCAGGTTCCACCACATTGCCCATTGCAATCGCACAGCTACTTGGCAGACCAGGTGTTGCCACTCAACAAGCTGGCTTTGCACTTGCAGCACTCATGGTGCTCGTCACCGTAGGAGTCATGAGTCGTGCTTAAAGTCTCGAATCTCACCGTCGCCTTTGACGGCATCACGATTTTGGACGAGATTTCGTTCACCGTGCCTACTGGCGAAACACTCGCAATCACCGGACCATCCGGCATTGGAAAAACAACTTTGCTCAATGCCATCTGCGGCATTATTCGCACCACTCACGGCAACGTTCTCATTGACGACACTGACATCACCTCGCTTCCCACCCACAAACGTGGCATTGGCCTTGTCTCACAAACTGGTGATCTGTTCCCCACCATGACCGTTAGCCAGAACATCGAGTTCGGATTACGTATTTCTCGAACACCCCAAAGAGAACGCACCGTGCGGGTGAACGAACTCCTTGACTTGGTCGGACTCACCCATCTAGCCCACCGAAATGTGGCCGAATTATCGGGAGGAGAAGCCCGCCGAATCGCTCTTGCGCGGGCACTTGCCCCCCGTCCGCAGGTACTTTTGCTCGATGAACCACTCTCGGGGCTCGACCAGGAGACACATGAATCGCTCATCAGTGACCTCGCCAGAGTTCTGAAACAGACCACAACCACTGCCCTATTAGTCACCCATGACCAATCGGAAGCAGACTTACTTGCTAACACCACTTTCGTATTACCCCGCAAATAGCAGCCTAAAACCCAACAAAACCAGGGTTTTCGCACAATTCAGTATCAGTCAAACACCCAGAATTCACTTTGGTGCTGAGCCTTTTATCCCCTACAGGCACATTTCTCCAAACTGAAGAACTCTCGAAGAACCGAAAAAGTGACTTTCACCCGAGTGACAAAAAAGTCAATGGATATCCGCGATTTGAGTGCCCGGATAGAATAAGTTTTCGCTTATGAAGAAACGTGAACTCATCCAAGCAGTAGCCATTCACACCGATGTTGATAATAAGACAGCGGCCAAAATGGTTGAAGGAACAATCGACGTCATCCTTGCGAACGTCGCCAAAGGCGAGATAGTAAATATCTCAGGCTTTGCGAAATTTGCAAAGATCAAGCGTCCAGCCCGTATGGGTCGTAACCCAGCCACAGGCGAAACTATCCGCATCAAGGCAAAAACAGTTGCCAAGATCACAGCACTCAAGGGCTTCAAGGACATCGCACTCGGTGTCACTGCAGCACCAAAGGTGAACACAGTCAAGCGCGCAGTTGCACCAGCACCTGCGAAGAAGGTTGTGAAGAAGGCAGCTCCTGCAAAGAAGAAGCCAGTTGCTAAGAAAGCAGCCAAGAAGGTTGTGAAGAAGGCAGCTCCTGCAAAGAAGAAGCCAGTTGCTAAGAAAG
>JBBANI010000012.1:0-5291 GCA_040402015.1 Ilumatobacteraceae bacterium | reverse complement strand
AAGAAGGTTGTGAAGAAGGCAGCTCCTGCAAAGAAGAAGCCAGTTGCTAAGAAAGCTGTCAAGAAGACAGTGAAGAAGGCAGCAGCACGCCGTTAACTCTTGCGCAGGTCTTGTACCTGTGAATTGAAAACATCGAACAAAAGGTTCGGTTTGTTACGAAAGTGACAGACCGGGCCTTTTGTCATTGTTGGGAAAAATTACGCCATTCTTCTTCAGTCCAATGTTGACGCAATTCCGTTGTCACAAAATCAGTCACCCACCGCACCATGTCAATCCACGGCAATTCTGCCGACATCACTTCAGTAAAGGCCATGCCTTGTAAGAGCAACGATGCGTCATCAATGCCCAACTCAACCGGTTCGCCTTCAGCAGGCGCAACAAGTCGTGCTTCCAATTCAATGATGTGTTCCGTGTTCCACATTGTGCTTGTTTCAGCATCAAACATTTGGTCAAGCATGATGCCCAAGATCTGTGACATCGCCATCACCGCTTCAGGTTCAAGTTGAATTGTGCGTGCCTCAATCATGTGCGCTCTATCTGTTGGTCGTGTAATCCCCAGCGTAATAAATACATTGGGTCACAGGAAAATTATGGAATCTTTAGTTGGGAATCAGTTGTCTTGGTCGAGAGTGGTTGTATCGCCACCATATTGCAGAGCCGACAACGATTGGTAAGAACCATGTGAGGAATCGGTAGAGAAGAGTCATTCCGGTCGCATCAATAGTGCTTACTCCGGCTCTTTCCAGCAAGACAATAAGTCCGACTTCGGCTAATCCAGTTCCACCAGGAATGGGAGACAGCGCAATGACAACGCGCACTAATGAAAAAACAACAAGGGCTTCTCGAAAAGTGAGCCCTTCCACATCGAATACAACAGACGAAGTCCACAGACATGTGAAACCAGCTGTCAATGTGCTGACTGAAGCAGTAAAAATAACTACCCACCTACCTCGCAACAACTGAACTAAATCGTTACGCATTTCGATAGAAAAAGCCAATGGCTGCGTGCGCTCAACCGCTGCTCGTGCTGTAGAAAACCGAAGAGGAATCTTAGCCAGCAAGTACGAACGAACTGAACCAGTGAAGCGTCCGACAGTTGAAAATAGCGTCGAAGACCTCAAGGCCAACCACCAAAATACGAATGACACAATGATGAGTGGTATGCCAACTGCAACAGCCAACGTTTGCTCAGATGACGCCGTTCCACGAAGTGCAGGCCCAATCAACAACAAGCTAGGAAGACCCCACGTTGTAAATGAAGGAACAACTGCAGTTGCAATGATTGAAGACGCAATAGTGAGATGAGCAATTCCCCAACTCGTGAACATATGAATACGCATCCCGGTTCCCACTGCTCCGCCACCGAGAACAATTCCATAGCCGGCTGCGAGAGCAGACTGATCAGTCATAATTGCCTGGCGTAACGTCACTCCCGGAGAACACGCACATAGAAAAAACCCCCGAGTACACACCATTGCCAATGCTGCAAGCGCAAGAGGCACAAGTCGAATTCGGGGCAGCTCAATGAGGCGAGCAAAAATATCAGCAAGTACTTCGCGCTGAAAAACGCCAAGCGTGCCGAGGATCACAAGTATCAAAATAGGAGCGAGTGCTTTACGCATTAGTTTCAAACGGTATCTGTGTTACCTAAAATCTCACTGCCGTACCGGCACCCCTGCACACTGTGTCATGTGACATGCGACCAACAACTGAGAAAACTGTGGCTCTACCCAATGATCAATGTTCCTCGCATGGACGTGTGAATAGTGCAATAAAAACTGTATGTGCCGACATCAAGTGAAGGCAAAATAGCGGTTGAATTACCAGAGACCGACACATCAAACAGCACAGATGCTGCAGCTAAAGCACTTATCGATTTTTTTAGTGAGTATCCCCCACCAACACCAATATCTAACGAATTCGGATCAAAGGTTACGGAGTGCGTCACGCTGTCTAAATTGCTGATGCTCAACACATCACTTTTTTTGATGCCGCTGGCAACCTTATAGGCATAGCCCTGGATAACAATTTTAGTGTTCATAGTAGAACTAGGAATCGTTGTGGTTACCACGGGCGCCATTGGATTGGTCGTCACGGTCACAGATCGTTTCCACTTCAACACCTTTGTTTTTGTTCCATACTTTGTGCACACAAGGGTCACACTTTTGCTGGCTTTTACTTTTGCCCCTACCTTGGAGCACTTAGCCCCTTCTTTTGGCGAAGATGCTGCCGATGCATTCGCAGGAATGACCCCACAAAACAAGACCACTGCGACCGCAACTTTTATCATTTTTTTCTTATGAAGGAAATTCATACACCCTTTTTATCATCTCGTAGTTGGCGCCCTCGGCAGGAACATACGGCACGCACCGTAGCCATGCCAAGGGATTTCCCCTAACGCTCTCGACAGGAGACCTAGGCACACCGGTGCACAAGCCCGCGACTACATTCCCATGGTTATTGGCTGAAAATATCTTCTGCTTAACCCGACATTCGCTTTGATTTCGCTGGATACTTTGGTTATGAGTTTTACCTCCTCATCACCTTCTAGTCCTGAAGTAGATCCACTCGCTCCGCAACAGCACACCTCGCTTCTGTCTTCACCCTCGCGACGCCTTGGTGCGATCGTTGGCTTGTTGTCAGGTGGTCTCGCTGTCACGATTGGAATGTTGGTTGCCGCTCTCGGTGACGTCGCTTCGCCCATTGACACCGTGGGAAGTTCATTTATTGATCGCACCCCACACTGGTTGAAGACCTTGGCCATTGACTGGTTTGGAACCAATGACAAAACTGCTCTACGAGTGGGAATTGTGATCGTGCTAGCCACCGTCGCGCTTATTGCAGGATCATTCAGCGTTACATCACCCAAACCGCTTACCAGTGCGATTCTGATTTTCGCTTTTCTCGGTGCCCTGTCAGCGAGTGAACGGGAAGGATCGAACGGTGCTTCTCTCCTGGCTCCGATCGTGGGAGCCACCATCGGAATCGCCAGTGCCGTGTTGCTACTTCGCATACTGACGAACCATTGGCTTGCTGCAAGCACTCCGTCCCCATCGCAAGTTCCTTTAGGTTGGGACCGCCGCCGTTTCATGCGTGCATCTGCTGCCGTCGGGGCAACAGCAGTGACCACTGGCCTCATTGGACAGAGAAAAGAACAACAACGTGTTCGCTCGACCGAATCCCAGCGACCTACTTCTCTACCCCCCGTTTCTAATTCGTTACCCCCCTCTGAAATATCTCAAGATATTTCTTTCATCACTCCTAACAACGACTTCTACCGAATTGACACTGCCCTTTCATTTCCGAATGTCAATCTTGAAACCTGGAAACTGCGTATTCATGGCCTCGTTGATCAAGAGATCACCCTCTCTTACGCTGATATCGCAGCGATGCCCCAAGTGGAAAAAGTCATCACTATCTGTTGTGTCTCCAATGAAATCGGTGGACCATATATCGGCAACGCCGTTTGGCAGGGGGTCTACCTGAAAGACCTGCTGCTACAAGCCGGCGTGAAACCAGAAGCAGAACAGGTTTTCAGTCGCAGTCTTGATGGCTGGACGTGCGGCTTCCCTATTGAAATTGCTCTTGACGGACGCGACGCATTGCTGGCAATCGGAATGAACGGCGAGCCTCTCCCCCTTGCTCATGGTTTTCCGGCGCGCCTGATTGTGCCCGGTATCTACGGATACATTTCCGCAACTAAATGGTTGAGCGAAATTGAAGTCAATAAATGGTCTGACGCAGAGGGCTATTGGATACCGCGTGGATGGGCGCGCGATGCCCCGATCAAAACCCAATCACGTATTGATGTGCCGCGCGCGGGAGCAACGGTCGCGGCGGGAAAAACCCGAGTCGCAGGGGTCTCTTGGGCACAACACACCGGAATTCAAAAAGTTGAAGTTCGCATTGACGACGAAGAGTGGAACAACGCAGTTCTTGGCGATGACATCACTGATGACACGTGGCGCTTATGGACATTTGATTGGCAGGCCACATCGGGCGAACACACAATTCAAGTTCGCGCAACCGACAAAAGTGGCTACACCCAAACTGAAACTGTCACCGGTGTTGCCCCAGATGGCGCCACAGGATGGCACACCCGCACGGTATCTGTCGCGTAGTTACTCACGCGGGCGGCCGCAGCAAAACGTGAGAAACGCAAGCGAGAAGGCTGACAAACCCTAGGTGTTTCTAAAAGGTACTGGGTCCAGTTCGTTCGCCCATTTTTCAAAGAAAAATCGTAGGTCCTTCAACAATGAGTCATCAATGGGTAATTCCGCGTCAGAGTATCTGACAACGGAACGCATCATCTGTGCGAGCACGTCATTGTCTAGAGAGATTTCTATTTCAGAGGCTCGGACAAGCAAAAGTTCTTTACCGAAATGTTGTGCAAGCACAAATACGTCAGCAAAATCGCGTGCCTCCGCCCGATCAAATAAAGCCAACAATTTTCGGCCAGCAAGTTCTTCGTGATTAAAAGTCGGACCAAGGATAGAAAATTGTGACGGATACTGAGCAGCGACATCTGTTGCTATATCTACGAGCACTTCATCCGTGCCCTTCACATGAAGCCTGGCAAAGAACGCATCAGACTGGAGAACTTCACATTTCCATCCCCGAGTTTCCGCCTCTTTAAGGAACTGCTCACGCACCTCACCCACATCCACTCGACCCTTTTCCCCAAAAAAGTCGAGATCTTTTGTTGGCCGACTAGTGAGTCCACTTGCTAGAAGCGCACCTCCACCGGCAAGCAAAAAACCATCCGATGCGGGCAATGAAAAAAACGCGCGCGCCACTTCAATTTGAAATGTAGATGGGCCAGACATTTACGATGCAGCCTCAACAAGCGATTGCCAATGAACGCGAACATTGCGAGGTAACACGAGTTCATTCCAAGAATCAATGAGCAACGCGCCATCGATATAGGCCATGAGATCTTGGGGCATTCCCTCGCGAATCACCACTTCATAAAGTCGCGCACGCTGACGTCGATCACGCACTTCATATTCATGACCGGGACGAGACCAATTGAGCGCAAGAGGCAAAATGACTGGATCAAACAATGTGCTCACATCAAGTCGCCACAGTTGATCAGGCACAAAAATTGATCGACCTCGTGCCATTTCAATTTTTGAAAATGTGATCCGGTGCTGCAATGTGAGTTCATACCCAGCCACATCTATCAATCTTTCCACCGTCTCAAGATTCGGGGATTTACGGCCACGCTCGTATGCCGACAATGTGGAGCGAGATGTGCCAGCCTGCTGTGCCATTGCCTGCTGAGTGAGCCC
>JBBANI010000011.1:41413-55847 GCA_040402015.1 Ilumatobacteraceae bacterium | reverse complement strand
TTTGAAACAGGGGCAAGTGAACTGAATGCGTCATTCGCAAGTGGTGTGTACGTCTGATTTACGTCATAACCATCTGATATTGCATCGTTTGTAGCTGATGGTGGTGCAGGGACAATCGGTGTCAACGTACTTGTCGCTGTTTTGCCAAGCGCATCGGTGACGCGATAAGTGATTGGTGTCTTCGTCCCAGGCATAATTGAGGCTGAGGCGGTGAATGTGACAACGCCAGTTGCGGGGTCAAGCACATAGGTACCTTCGCCCACAATCGTGACGGAGTTGTCGACATCACAAGTGGTGGTGCCAGGAGTAAACAAGCACGTTGCAGTCGGGCCTGAAGTTGCAAGCCCAGATCCTGTTGCAAGGCCAGAGGCGCCGGTTGTTGTTGTAAACGAGATTGTTGCGCCAGGAAGTACCAACTTTGTTTCTGGTTTCGCGGTAGGTGCGTCAGGCGCTGAAACTGTCGGCGTGATTGTTGCGTTGACGTAACGGCCCACACTGTCAGCCACTTGATACGTGGGTGGTGTCGCAACAGTTCCGATAAACGAAGGCAGCGGATCAAATGTAACAACACCCGTTGTTGAGTTCACGGTGTATGTACCTTCGTTGGGTACAACAAGTGAAGTCTTATCGCAACTGTTTGGTGTTTGTAGTGGGTCAAGTCCGCACAGTTTCAGAGACGCCTTTACAGCCGGAGTCAGTGAACTAAATGAATCATTAGCCAGCGGACTGATGTCTTGATTCGTGTCATACGGCCCAGATGAAACATCGTTCGTAGCCGCAGGTGGGGCAGGAATAATCGGAGTCAACGTGCTTGTTGCGGTTTGGCCAACAATGTCCGTCACGCGATATGTAATCGACGGCTTTGTGCCTGACAACGCAGAACTAAGTGCTGTAAACGTCACGATGCCGGTCGCAGGATCGAGCACATATGTGCCTTCACCGGTGATTGTGACTGAGTTGTCTGCATCACATGTGGTGGTGCCAGGAGTAAATAGACACGTGGCGGTTGCACCAGTTGTTGCAAGGCCAGTACCCGTAGCAAGGCCGGAAGTACTCGTGATTGTTGTGAATGCAACAGAGGAGCCTGGCAGTACAAGCTTTGTTTCAGGTATCGCCACGGGCGCTGGTGGTGGATCAACGGTCAATGTAATTGTGGACGACACCGTGCGATTCAGAATGTCTGTTACTTGATACACAACTGGAGTCGCAGTACCAGCAAATGTCGGCAACGGATCAAACGTCACAACACCCGTCGCAGGGTCAACGGTGTACGTACCCTGATTCGGAACGGTCAACGAAGTCTTGTCACACGAATTCGGAGTCTGTACAGGGCTTATGCCACACAACTTCACAGTCGTTGGTACGAACGTTGCTGTAGGTGCCCCAGGCGTGTCGTTTGTTACTGGATTCACAGCTTGATTCGTGTCATACGCGCCACGGCCAGTATTCGGAATAGCTGTAGGAACCGGCGGAGGTGTCACAGTCGGCGTGATTGTCGCATTAACTGTTCTGCCCACTGCATCAGTGACTTGATATCGAACTGGTGTAGCAACGGTCCCGGTAAACGTTGGCAACGGATCGAACGTGACAACACCTGTTACAGGATTGACGGTGTAGGTACCCTCGCCAGGAACAGTAACCGTTGTCTTGTCACAGGAGTTTGGTGTTTGAACTGGGTCAATGCCGCACAACTTCACAGTGGTTGCAACAAGCGGTGCGCTTGATGCGCCAGCACTGTCGTTTGTTAGTGGGTTGATTAATTGGTTCGTGTCATATGAATCAGTTGAAATGTCATTCGTTGCTGCTGGTGGCGGTGGAACAATTGGAGTCAGTGTGCTTGTTGCAGTTTGACCAGTGACGTCAGTAACGCGATACGTCACTGCAGTTTTTGTACCTTCTGCCAACGGATTCGTAGCGACAAAGGTAACGATGCCAGTTGCTTGGTCGATTGACCATGTTCCGTCACTGTTAGTCAATCGGGTGCCACAGGTATTCGGTGTCACTGAGGTATCGACCAAGCAGGTAGCGGTAGCACCAGTAGTTGCAAGACCAGTACCTGTTGCAAGGCCAGAACCACCAGTGATAGTTGTGAAGGCAACAGTGCCGCCCGGAAGAACCGACTTTGTCTCAGGTGCAGCTGTCGGCGCTGTCGGAGGAGTAACGGTTGGTGTGATAGTTGAGTTCGCAACACGTCCCAATGTGTCAGTGGCTTGGTATGCCACAACAGTTGTAACTGTTCCCTTAAAGCTCGGCAACGGATCAAACGTCACAACACCAGTCACTGGGTCAACTGTGTATGTGCCCTCACCCGAAACGGTAAGTGATGTCTGCGTGCAAGTGCTCGGAGTCTCTGCCGGACTAATGCCGCACAACTTCACCGTCGTCGCAAGAAACGGAGCACCAGTTGCACCTGGGGTGTCGTTGCCTGTTGGTGTATACGTTTGGTTTGTGTCGTGAGCTGTTGTAATTGCGTCAGGTGTTGCAGCCGGCAGTGGGGGCGCACTGACTTGTGGCGTAATTGTCGCATCCGTTATCTGACCAATGGAATCTGCCACTTGATAGGCCACTGCAGTCGCAGTTCCCACGAAGGAGGGCACTGGGTCAAATGTGACTACGCCTGTCGATGAGTTCACCGTGTACGTACCTTCGTTTGGCACTACCAAAGTTGTCTGAGTGCAATTATCCGGGGTCTGCACAGGATCAATGCCGCACAACTTCACTGTTGTCGCAACGAGCGGTGCACTCGAATCACCAGGTGCATCATTCGTTAGCGGATTGATTGTTTGATTTGTGTCATATGCGCCAGTTGAAGTGTCATTAGTTGCTACTGGTGGGGGTGGAACAATTGGTGTCAACGTGCTGGTTGCGGTCTGGCCAGTGACGTCAGTTACTCGGTACGTCACCGCGGTCTTTGTACCAGCAGATAATGGATCATTTGCTACGAACGTGACAACACCAGTTAATTGATTGATGGACCACGTTCCGTCGCTATTCGTTAACCCTGTGACACAAGTATTCGGTGTCACGCTGGTATTTACCAAGCATGTTGCTGACGCACCAGAGATTGCAAGGCCAGTTCCAGATGCGAGACCAGAATTACCGGTAACGCTGGTAAACGACACAGTCCCACCAGGAAGAACGGATTTAGTCTCTGGGGTAGCTGATGGTGCACTAATCGGGTCCACGCTCGGAGTAATTGTTGAATTCACTGTGCGGTTCAAAGTGTCTGTCACTTGATACTTCACAACCGTCGCAACGGTGCCAGTAAACGATGGCAACGGATTAAATGTTACAACACCTGTCGTTGGATCCACTGTGTATGTGCCCTCGCCAGGAACAGTCAACGATGTCTTATCGCATGAATTCGGGTTCTGTACTGGATCAATGCCACACAACTTCACAGTCGTTGCAACGAAGGGGAAGTCAACTGCACCTGGAGAGTCGTTCAATAACGGATCGATTAGCTGATTCGTGTCATACGCGCCACTTGACGTGTTTGGAGACGCTGATGGTGCTGGTGGCGGACCAACAGTTGGGGTAATCGTTGAATTCACCGTGCGGTTCAACGTGTCAGTCACCTGATACTTCACAACCGTCGCAACGGTGCCAGTAAACGATGGCAACGGATTAAATGTGACAACTCCCGTCGTTGGATCCACTGTGTATGTGCCCTCGCCAGGAATAGTCAACGATGTCTTGTCGCATGAATTCGGGTTCTGTACTGGATCAATGCCGCACAACTTCACAGTCGTTGCAACAAGAGGTACGCCAGAAATTCCAGCTGTGTCATTAGTCAATGGGTTGATTGTTTGATTCGTGTCATACGCATCAGACGATGGGTTCGGAGATGCAGTCGGCACAGGTGGCGCAACAACAGTCGGGGTAATAGTTGAGTTTGCAACGCGACCTAACGAGTCAGAGACCTGATACTTAACAACAGTGGCGACTGTGCCAGCGAAAGTTGGCAACGGATCAAATGTGACAACACCCGTCGTTGGGTCCACTGTGTAGGTACCTTCGTTTGGCACTACAAGCGTTGTCTGTGTGCAGTTATTGGGGGTCTCAACCGGACTAATGCCACACAACTTCACAGTCGTTGCAACAAGAGGGAAATCTGATGCACCTGCGGCATCGTTAGTCAATGGGTTGATTGTTTGATTCGTGTCCCATGCATCAGATGATGGGTTCGGAGATGCAGTCGGCACTGGTGGCGCAGCAACAGTCGGAGTAATAGTCGCATTCGCATACTGTCCGAGTGCGTCAGCCACTTGATATGTAATAGGTGAAGCTGTGCCGTAGAAGGTTGGCAACGGATCGAATGTCACGACTCCGGTCGACGTGTTAACCGTGTATGTGCCTACACCTGGAATGGTCAGAGAAGTCTTCGTACAGTTGTTAGGAGTTTCAGTTTCGTTCACGCCCGTCGTTGCGGGATCATCAATTCCACACAACTTCACACTTGATGCAACTAGCGGTGAGCCGCCAGCAGTGTCATTGGACAATGGCGTGATCGTTTGAGTCACGTCGTATCCAGCACTCGACACATCGTCGTTTGCGGTCGGCATCGAAATAACTGTTGGAGTGTATGTACTTGACGCAACCTGGCCAAGCGAGTCGGCTGCCTGATATGTAACGGGGGGTGCAGTGCCCACCCAGTCAGTCGTCGGCGTAAAGGTAACAACACCTGAAGTTGTATTCACGGTGTACACACCGCCTGTCACTGACACTGTGGTAGCCGTGCAATTCGGGGCTGTTTGGCTACTGCCACACAAACGCACTGACGACGGAGTAAAAGAACCAGTGCCGGGAGTGTCGTTTGTTACAACAACTTTCGATTGTTGGGTATTGACAAGGTCTGACGAGGTATCAGGTGACCCAGTTGATGCAGGCGTCACTGTTGGCGTAATTGTTGCTGTGCGAGCACGAGGAGTCGTATATGAATCTGTTATTTGGTATTGAACCGGTGTGGCGGTACCGACATAAGCGGGCAGCGGGTCAAACGTCACCGTGCCATCCGAATTCACCGTGTATGTGCCTTCGTCTGGCACTACCAAGGTTGTCTTGTCGCAGGTAAACGGACCAGCACCATAGCCACACAAACGAAGAGAAGTGCTAACAAACGGAAAACCAGTTTCAGCCTGATCGTTGGTTAACGGAGAAATGATTTGGTTGACATCTTGACCATTGATCGATGTGTCGTTGACCGCACTCGGAATTGCCTGAGACGGAAGAACAAGTGAATAGTCTTCCACTTCACCCGATGCGAGTTTTCCTGTAGGAATTGTGATGGTTTCATAACTCAATCGAAAACGGGCGTAGGTAAGACCAACACCTACATCCGATGGGACCGTCCAAGTGATAGATGCCGAGGTGGCCCCCGCTACCGGGTCAACTGCACATGCTCGCTCGCTGAAGGAAAAGACTTCGTCTCTATTGAAGTCAATCCAGCCGCACAGATTTGCTGTGGATGTGACCCCAGCTAATGAGACAGTCGTGCTGTAACTACTTCCTGCATTACCAAAGTTGATTGTGGGTGAAGCGACCAACGCTGCAACTCCGTCGTCAGCCTTGGCATTACCCGCAAGTGACGCCCAACGGGCAACTGCGTCCGCATTGGTCGATGCATACAACGTGGAGGCTTGGTCGGCAGCAACAGTTACACCCATTCGAAGGTCACCAAAACCGTGACTTGCGACTCCGGTTGATTCATACGTTGTAGGAACTAACCCGAAGTCTTCGGACATACTTGCAGTTAAGTTCCAACCGTCTATATATCCGGTTCCGCGTGCCGTTGTTAATGTGACTTCAAACGAGACCGAGGTAACCGTGCCGTTGATTTGCAGTGATCCGCAACCAGCTTGAGCGGTGGCTCCATAACCAGATGTGCGGTGACAATTGATTGATGGGTTCTTCACGATTGGTTCAACATGCGTGCCGCCAACAACTTGCATGTTCGTTCCGCTCAACGCGGTCAGCGTTACACCTGGCGTAATCACAGTCATCTCACTCCAAGCAGTAGACGAGCCGGAGCCGCCTCCCCAGCCAGCAAATGAGAAGACTGCATTGGTGACAGCCTTAGAAAAAGAAAGAGTCAAGATTCCACGTGACGCACATAAAGCATCTGCAGCACAGCCCGAGTTGCTGGTTTGAAGGTACACACCAGGCTCCGTTACCAAACCTGTTGCTACAAAGTCACCTGCTTGCCCACCGCGTTCACTCAATGATTCAGTCTGATTACCAATACACAGATAATCACCTGTGACTCCGACAGAGTAAATAACTCCATTGGGCAATGTTGTCTGCTTAACTCTGTTTGCACTATTGCTTCCTGAACATCCAGGGGTACTAGCAGTAGTTCCACCAACCCATGCCCACAGATTGCTTCCCATAGAACTGTTGGCATCGAACGACGCTGCGTCATTGCCAGCCATGTCTTGAATCGCTGCGTTAGTCGCAGCTGTATTGCTCGCAGGTGCCTGATACGAAACAATAAGTGGATCACTAGATGCCACAGTGGTGCCCACTGTGAGTTGAACAGTGGAACCAGTAATCGTTATTGCCGTGGGTGTGTATGGCGTTTCACCCACAAAAACTGTGAAAGCGCTAAGAGATGGCGTGGGAGAAGTCACGAGGGATTCGTTAAGAGAAACAGTGACATAACTTCCGCTGCCTGAGACAGAACTGACGGTTGGTGCCACTCTGTCAGGACCAGCAGTAGACAAGTTGCTGACAGACGTTGCCGACAAAGAGTCAACGTCATTTCCTGACGCATCTTGGTTTGCAAGATTTGTCGGATCCGCGTTTGTCGTCGGTGCTGTATAAGCAACTGTGGTCGTTTGGCCAAATTGAATAGCAGTTCCCAAAGTCAATTGAACTGTTGAACCCGACACAGTGGTGCCAGTGACAATTACTGGCACTCCAGCCGCTAACACTGTGTACGCACTTGTTGGTGCAGTAGTTGCACTTAACGCCTCGTCGTATGTCATGGTCAGAGTAGTTCCAGCTGAGTTAACAGATGCTGAAGAGAAAATTGGTGCCCTCAAGTCCGGTGCGACAGCGGAACTATTTGTGGCTGTGATGCCAGTTACCGACAACATGTCATTGCCAGCCGTGTCTTGCAACGCAGCATTGTTTGCTGTCGCATCATCAGCCGGTGCGGCATACGAAACTGTGACAGTTCTGTTGGAAGTAATCGTCACGCCCGAGATGTTTGCAGTAATTTTGTTGTCAGGAATACTGCGACTGAAACCAGTAATCGTTACAGGAACTCCATTGACCGAAATAGTGAAGGCAGTTGATGCTGAGATATTCGAGCCAATGTTTTCACTAAAGTTAATTTGAACTTGTGTGCCTGATGACAACACAGTTGCAGAAGTCATCGTTGGGCGAGTCACGTCGTTGGCGGAACTGTTTGTGACGTTCTGAGCGGTAAACGATACGGCGTCATTGCCAGCCGTGTCTTGAACCGCTGCGTTGGAGGTTGCCGAGTTAGAAGTCGGTGCTGTGTATGCCACGGTAATAGTGGCGCTGTTGTTAACCGAAGAAGCAAGGGTAAGAACAACTGTTGATGTTGTTCCCGAAGCTATAACCGAGGAAATAGTTGCTGGGTTTCCATCTACGAGTACTGCAAAATCACTTGTCGCGGCAGTGGTCGCACTCATTGTCTCGTTGTAGGTCAAGGTAAGAGTGACTCCATTTGCTGCCAGCACTGCAGAGCTGTACACCGGAGCAATTTGATCCACAGTCGAACTGTTCGTGACACTCGACGCTGCCAAAGTAACTGCATCATTTCCAGCAGTGTCTTGTGTTGCTGTATTGGTTGTGGCCGTATTGACAGTAGGTGCCGTATACGCAACAGTGACCGACTTGCCGCTTCCAATTGCAGAAGCGAGCGTCAGTCGCACGGTGGAACCTGAAATTGTGACCGAACTGACTGAGACCGCGCTTGCATTCGCAGTCACCTCAAAGGCGCTTGCTAATGGAGCAGTCGTTCCCAATGTTTCGTTGTAGGTCAAGGTCAGTGTCAAGCCGTTGGCTGCAAGAGCTGAAGAGCTGTAGACAGGTGGTGTCTGATCCACAGTTGAACCATTAGTCACACTTGTCGCGGTTAACGAAACTGCGTCATTACCAGCGGTGTCCTGAATGGCCAGGTTTGTTGAAGCCGTATTTACAGCAGGCGCCGTATACGCAACAGTGACAGTTTTTCCATTACCTATTGCTGATGCAAGAGTAAGAACGATTGATCGGATTCCAAGCGTATTTAAGACCGAGGACTTAGCTACAGAAGAAACAACAACTGGATTGCCATTAGAAAGAACCGTAAAGGCAGATGCAGAAGCTGTTGTGGTGCTAACTGTTTCGTCATAAACCAAGTCAATAGTTAATCCATTCGAGGCTACTGAACTACTTAAATACACTGGTGATGTTTGGTCAACGGAGGAACTGTTGGTTGCCAATGTGATGGCCGAGAATGACGGAGCATCGTTGCCTGCTACGTCTTGTATGGCAGTGTTAGTTGTTGCTGTATCAACACTTGGTGCCGCATACGCCACCGTGACTGTTTTTCCACTACCGACCGCAGAGCTAAGAGTCAGCACAACAGTTTTAGTTCCTGAGGCTGTAGCAACAGAAGAGACAGGAATTGTGACACCGCCGTTGGTAACGGTGAAGGCGCTCGCCAGTGCAGTTGTAGTTGAGAGGTTTTCGTTGTATGTCAACGTAATTGTGAGACCTGTAGACGTGTTTGCAACAGAAGAATAGATTGGCGCAACTTGGTCAACTGTCGAACTGTTTGTGAAACCTACTGCGGTAAGAGAAGCGGCATCGTTACCAACCACGTCCTGAATAGCTGTATTCGTCGTGGCTCCACTTGCAGTAGGCGCTGCATATGCGATTGTCAGCGTTTTTTCAGAACTCACCACTGAACCTAGTGTTAGCTGCACTGTGGAACCAGAGATTGCAACTGAACTTACAACCACATCAGTTCCGCTTGCCTGAACAGTAAACGCGCTAGCTAGTGCAGTCGTAGATGACAGAGTCTCGTTATATGTCAGCGTCACAATTGTGCCGGCTGTATTCATAGCCGTAGAAACGTATGTTGGTGGAACACCGACAGGAGTAACAGCTGGCGTTGAAGCACCAGAAGCAGTCGAAGTTTGATCACCGTTAATTGCAACGGATGTGAATGTGTAGCCAGCGCCGTTAGTGAGTCCTGTAATCGTGCAACTACCCGAGGCGCCAGTAACCGTGCACGTCTTAGTCCCGTCTTGCACAGCTGTAACGGTGTAACCAGTGGGCGTAATTCCCGAAGGTGCAGAGACCGTTACAGTTGCCTGACCATCGCCCGCCACTGCAGTTGGTATTCCAGGAGCACTAGGTGCAACATACGTTGTGTACACCTTCTTAATGAAGGGAGTACTTGCGGTACCGACAAGGATGTACCCATCGGAAAGCAAGACTGCCTTGTTAATTGTGCCGCCTGTTGCTCCGTCGTAACTGAATGTCGAGTCAAGTGTTCCGTCTGTATTGAATCGTTTGAGCCTGCCTGTAAAGGATCCGCCGACAACCAACTTTCCATCACTTTGTAATACTGCAGTATTTGCACCTGAACCTAAAGCTGCTGCTGCAGTGTTCGTGTTGAAAGTCGTGTCTGCGGAACCTGTAGACAAGAACTTCTTGACGTTCCCAGTGAATGGGCCCACCACAAAAACGTTCCCCAACGCATCAACTGCCACTGCAGTCGGCGTAGAGCTAAGGCCGCTTGTAATCGCCGTGTTGAAAGTGTTGTCAGCTGCCGAGAATGTTCCGTTAGGTGACAAACGCTTCACATAACCCATTCCGACAGGGCCCGTAACATAAATATTGTTGGAACTATCAAGAAATAGACCAGCGGGCGTACCCATGGCTGAAGTAATTGATGTCTGAGTAAAGGTCGAATCTAGTTTTCCAGCGTTACTTGCTGTTGTGGGCAGATCTTGTACTCCGACAAGTCTGTTGGTGCTGTTGGCGCCGGCGCTTGCAACAATGATGCGTCCATTAGTAACTGTCTGTACGGCGACTCCTGACAGAACACTGTTTGAGAGATAGTTTCCTGCAGCAGTGCTTCCTGAGTACGCATTGGTATTGAAGGTTGAATCAAGCGCTCCCGCTGATGTGTATCGGTAGATGCTGCTGACGCGCGTCGCCACGATGATGTTTCCGGCGCTGTCAACCGCGAGTCCGTTAACTGAGTCAGCAGTGGTAATTGTGAGTGAGGTTGCACCAGTGCTACTGATTTTTTTGACTGTGCTGCCATAGGCCACATATATGTTTCCACTGCCGTCTTTAGACAATGCTGTCACCGAAGCAAAAGAGGTACCGACCGCAGTATTAAAGGTGGTCTCCAAGAATCCAGGTCGTTGCGCCCACACTCGAGGGGGTTTGGCAACAAGATCCAACAACGCCAAAACAAGGGTGGCGAGTAACAAGGTGGCCGTGATCTGGCCAATGCGGCGGCGCATCACAGCCCCTTGCCCATCTGGCCTGTGGATAAGGTCGCCAAATAGGTGGAGTTAGAAGATGTCACCTAAATATCTTAGGTTTACGGAAGTCCAGTTAGGTGGGAACTATGTATTTATGGTAAAAATCTGCCCATTTTGGGGCCTATTTTGGGTCTTTATAGCGATAAATGCCCAAAACCGCCTCGATAGACACCTTGTTCCAGGCTTCGAGGTCGACCTGTGAGGGGTTCATTTCGGCCATTACCCGGCCGTTGATTTGGCCAATGCCCCAATATGAGAGGGCCATAGCATCAAGATCCTTCGTAACCCAGCCTTTTTCTTGGCCGAAAGTCATGACCCTGGCTAAAGATTCGGCGGTTTCGTGATTGATGTCAATGACGGCGGCGGCAATGGCAGGGCTGGATTGGGCGGAACCCATGACGTTCATACGAATAGAGCGAAGGATGGCACGCTCTGGCGTATAGACGGCGGTGAAAATCTTACGAACTAACCGTTCGAAGTCTTCCCATGAGTCAGCCATAAGGGCAGCGGCTTCAAACGGAAGGATCATTTCCAAGTAGCTGCGGCGATAACGCTCAATTTGAGCGGCTTCCACCAAGGCTTCGCGGTTCTTGAAGAAGTGGTACACCGATGGCTCGCGAACTCCTACCGCTGACGCCACGGTGCTGACACGCACAGACCCTTCACCACCAAGGGAA
The DNA here is from genome assembly GCA_040402015.1 of Ilumatobacteraceae bacterium. Classification (GTDB taxonomy): domain Bacteria; phylum Actinomycetota; class Acidimicrobiia; order Acidimicrobiales; family Ilumatobacteraceae; genus UBA2093. The sequence goes on along the minus strand of JBBANI010000011.1, from coordinate 44,650 downwards.
ATGGCGTCAATAGTGGCGTTAAGCAATTTTGCGCGGGTGTCCAGCTCAGTAGGCATGTGCCTAACCCTAGTAGGAGGGCATTAAAAATGTTTCAATCTCAAGTAACGATTTGGTTACGGTTCCATCACAACCCAGCCCCGGCGCTGTAATTCAGCGGCCAGAACCTCGGCAGGAACAGATTTCAATGATCGTTCGGCCGCTGTGACTTTGGGTTTGATGGCCTGAGGAGTTGGAGCAACCGGGGTGGGAACCGCATCGGCAGATTCGGCGATCTCGGCCCATTCTTCCAGTTGGGCAATGAAGGCATCGGCTTCGTCTCGAGTGAACCTGCCACCTGCTTGGCGTTGGTTGAAGCCCATGGGGCCACGGGCATCACGAAAATCTGTGTGGCCAGCGGCGTTCAAGAGTTCGAGAAGTTCTCGCGTTTGTTTTGCTGTTGCTGGTGGGCCAGCTGGTTGTCCGAATGCCATGAGCGAAACAGTACTCGTGGCGTCTTTCAACGAATCAGACTGGCCAAGGCCCAAAGGCCGGCAATGGCACCGATGGCAATCATCAGATAGCTGCGGGCTTTGGGCGCTTCGGCCAAGTCACCTTCTGCGCGTGCCTTTGGCGGTGGTTTGATGAGCGCCATGATGTTGCCAGCAGAAAGCGCAAACCCAAGCGCCATCACGAGATACGCCAGCAAGTTTTCTCCGAGGAACATGACTACAGATTAGGCGTGGCAGACTCTGGCTATGGGCTTTCATCATGTCGCACTCGCAACCAAAGACTTACAAGCAACACACCACTTCTATACAGAGGTGATGGGCTTTTCATTAGTGAAGACAGTTATTGGCCCTGTGCCAGGTTCGCCAGAGGGTTGGGCACGACACGTCTTTTATGACACTGGTTCAACGGGCATGATCGCATTTTGGGATCTCAATGATGCGCAATGGGCAGACGGCTACCCCACCAATATCAACAAGACAGCCGGCCTTCCTGGTTGGGTGAATCACTTTGCGTACTTTGCACCGTCACGTGAATTTCTTGATGATCGTCGCAAGAACTGGACCGACCACGGACACATGGTGGCTGAAGTTGATCATGAGTTCTGCGTCAGCATCTACACAAGCGACCCAGATGGAAACACTGTTGAATTTTGTTTCGACGTTCGCAAATTTACCGAAGAAGAAAAAATCGAAGCACACACATTGTTAGGTCACACACACCCGCCAATGGACAAAGATGCAAAAGTCACGATTCACCAGCCAACAAATGTGGCGGTTGCGCACTAACTATTCCGGTTCGTCAACGAACTGGGTGTAGGCCTTGTTGAACAACAAGCGCACATCGCCAGTGGGGCCAGAACGGTGCTTTTGCACAATGACATCAGCGAAGCCTTTCTCGTTGTTGCCCGTTTCGGCATTTGCAGCCTCTACGCGATACAGGAACATAACAACGTCAGCGTCCTGCTCGAGTGCACCTGATTCACGCAAGTCGGCAAGTACAGGGCGGCGATCAGCACGTGTTTCAATAGTTCGGCTTAACTGGCTGAGCGCAACAACAGGAATTCCAAACTCACGAGCGAGCAACTTAAGTCCACGGCTAATTTCACTGACTTCTAACTGACGGTTTTCGTTATTGCCGCCACCCATGAGCTGCAAGTAGTCAATAACAACAAGAGCAGGCGTTGCATCTGCCACTGCAACACGGCGCAACTTCTGGCGAATTTGCATCACCGTGATTTGCGATGTGTCGTCAATATAAAGAGGAATTTCTAGACGATTAATTGCGTTCGTAATCTTGGTCCAGTCAGCATCTTGCAAACGGCCAGTACGCATACGATCTGAGTCGACCTGTGCTTCAGCAGACAAGATTCGCTGAGTTAATTCAGTCGCCGACATTTCCAATGAGAAAAACAACACGGGACGGTTGGTGGTACGTGCGGCACTAACTGCCATACCCAACGCAAATGCGCTCTTACCCATAGCGGGGCGAGCACCAACAATGTTCAGAGTACCTGGTTGTAAACCAGACAGAAGTTTGTCAAGTTTTGAATACCCAGTACGAACACCCGTGACGTCGTTCTTTGCGTCAAAACGATCTTCCAGAATTTGTGCAACTGTTCCGGTGAGTTCGTGAAGTTTTTTCAGCGTGTCAGTGATTTGTTCATCGCCAATGTCGAACACAATTTGCTCGGCTTTGTCGATTGCAATCTTGATGTCTGCTGGCGCTGAATACCCAATGTCTGCAATGTCGCTTGCGCCACGAATCAGGCGTCGAAGAATTGATGTGTCGCGCACAATGCGGATGTAGCGGCCAGCACTACTGATTGATGGTGTTGCGTTCTGCAGTTCCAACAGAAAGTTCAGTCCACCCAATTCATCGATGAGATTATGGCGACGCAGTTCGTCAGCAACGGTGACTACGTCAACGGCATCTGCAACTTGTGACAACGCTTTGATGGCAGCAAACACATGACCGTGTGCTGGCTTGTAGAAATCTTCCGGAACAAGTTGTTGTTCAATAGCCAAACCAATTGGTTCTTCGTTGAGCAACATGGCGCCGAGCAACGATGCTTCTGCATCTAAGTTGTGCGGCGGTACGCGACTATCAGTACGCGTAGTGCGTGGTGCAAAGGACCGTTCAGGCCTGTCGGAAAAGTCGCTCATAGAGATCCTCTACCTTGCCTGTAAATGCCTGTGGATTGCTAGTGGATAACCCTGCGAACTCACTGTGGATAGTGCTGGGGACAAAGCCCGGCAATTGGGGATAACAAATGTGTTAGTGGCACTGGCTGCTAGCCGGCAACCACTGACAATTTCACTGTGCACTCGACATCAGCGTGTAAGCGGACAATTGCCGTGTGTGCACCTGTTGTACGAATTGGCTGAGCCACAACTTTTTTGCGATCAAGGATGACGCCAGATTGTGCAGCAAGTGCAGCAACGATGTCAGCAGTGGTTACTGAACCGAACAAGCGGCCTTCGTTTCCAGCTTTTGCCTTGACAGTAAATGAACGCGACATGAGGGTTTCAGCAACAGTGTGAGCAGATGCTCGGTCTGATGCTTCACGAAGGTCGCGTGCGCGGCGCATAGAGGTCGCTTGCGCTACTGCGCCGTCGGTTGCTACAAGAGCAAGTCCGCGTGGCAACAAGTAGTTACGAGCATGGCCATCAGCAACAGCAATGATGTCACCGCGACAGCCGACTCCGGCGATGTCTTGACGAAGAATGACTTTCATGATTATGCCTCTAC
>JBBANI010000011.1:0-41313 GCA_040402015.1 Ilumatobacteraceae bacterium | reverse complement strand
CAGCCGACTCCGGCGATGTCTTGACGAAGAATGACTTTCATGATTATGCCTCTACTTCGGCTTCAACTGCAGCAGTTTCTTCTGCGACAGCTTCGTTTGAATCTGTTGAATCATCGTCTTCATCCTCACGAGGCACGAATGATGAACTAGTTGGCTGCTCGTCGAGCTCCAAGTTTGCTTCGTCTTCACGACCTTCTTTACCTGGGCGAGGTGCCCGGGTGCTGACGGTGCGCTTTGTGTATGGCAACAATGCCATTTCGCGAGCGTTCTTGATTGCAGTTGCGAGGTCACGCTGTTGCTGCACGTTTGTGCCGCTCATGCGCTGTCCACGGATTTTCGAACGATCAGACATGAAGCGCTGAAGCAGGCTGACGTCTTTGTAATCGATGAAAACAACTTTTTCGATGGCCAATGGGTTGGCCTTCTTTTTGAACTTACGGTTTGCCTCACGGGCGTTACGAATTTTGTTCGTTTTACTTGTCATGGTGTGATCCTTGTATCAGGGAAGGTGTGAAGGGTAGAAAATGGAAAGTCTAGAAAGGCTCTTCGTCAGATGGGAAGTAGTCGCCACCACCGGCGTTGCCGCCTGCTGGTTGTGAACCACCACGTGCGCCGCCGCCAGCGTTGCCGCCACCGTCGGTACGAGGTGTGCGCTCAACAGATGCGGTTGCCCAGCGAAGGCTTGGCCCAATTTCATCTGCGTTGATTTCAATCGCGGTGCGCTTTTCGCCTTCGCGGTTTTGGTATTCGCGCTGCTCGAGTCGACCTGAAACGATGACGCGCATTCCCTTGGTGAAGGTTGCTGCGGCGTTCTCGCCCATTTGGCCCCATGCAACGATGTTGAAGTATGAGGTTTGTTCTTGCCATTCACCGTTGACTTGGTAGCGACGACCAACGGCAATGCCGAATGATGCGACGCCCTTGCCGCCAGTAGTGAAACGAAGTTCTGGATCGCGGGTGAGATTGCCTACGAGTGTGATTGTGTTGTCGGCCATGGTGATGGTTCCTTCCTACAAATGAAGAGAGCGCTGTGCTCGATAAGGACGGCTTACGCCGCCGAGATCATTCCGCGACGAGCTGCCTCGTCGTCTGGAAGTCGGAGCAATTTATGACGAAGAACGTCATCTGAAATACGGAATCCGCGCTCGACTTCATCGAGTGCGCCACCTTCAGCAGAGAGGTTGAAAATGGCGTAGTAGCCATCATCTTGTTTCATGATGGGATAGGCCAAGCGACGCTTGCCCCACCAATCGGGGTTGCCGTGGATTTGTCCACCAACACCTGCCACTGAGGCAGAGATGGATTTGATCCATGCATGGGCCGTGCTCTCGTCGAGCTTCCCGCTAATAATGACCATGAGTTCGTATGCACGCATTGCGTGTGACCTCCCTTCGGACCCGAGTACGATCCCGGGGCCCCCGAGGGGGCAGGGTGAATAAGTGACTTTGGTAGCGTACCTGCTGAGATTCACCCTCCCACAGGGGTGTTTCACTGAAGTCCGGCCTGTGTCCATTACCCCTGATGTGGACCAGGAATGGCAGCTTTTGGCAGAATTTCAGCCTTTTGCGGCTGTTCGAGTCCTTTTGGGAACAGCGATCGGCAGAACCCGTAATAAGTGGTGCCACCGGCATTGCGGGCAGGCTTCTACGACATAGGCGGTGTACTCGTGGCCGGTGCGCTGCAATTTCACAATGTCGCTTCGGTCGGTGACGCACTTGCCGTTCTTTGGCAGGCCATGTCCAAATACATAGGTCACGAGAGCCACATTGACTTCTTCACAAATGGGGCACACGGTCTTTGATGGTTCACCAATGTTGCGAGCTGCACGAATGAGTTCGGGATGCGCATCACAGACGGAGTCCTTACTAACTCGTCCGCGCTTCACCTCATTAATGAGGGAGCGACGTGACAACTGGTGGTCTACAACTCCGGTGCCGCCGCGCAACATGTCAACTGAGAAACCCATGCCTCCATAAGTTAGTCATAAGATGCCTGTCATGTCAGATGCTGGTTCCACTGTGACCGATGGCCGCTTTATTTCCTTTGGTTCCACGGTTCACAACGAAAGTGAACTGCGGGTCTGCGGAGACCTTCGTGGCAAGCGAGTGCTCGAACTAGGACTATTTGGCACAGTGCCCAATTGCGTGGCTATGGCCACCCAAGGTGCTCGCAGTATCGCCATCGACCCATCGCGAGAAGCAATCACTCGTGCCAGGGTGGCGGCCGGTAACGCAGACGTTGTAGTGGAATTTCACGAAGGCGATCTTGCAGACCTCGGATTTCTTATGAACGCAGTCATTGACCTAGCGGTTTGTGTGCATCAAATCAATTTCGATACTGACATTGCCCGCCTGTTTCGTCAAGTGCATCGCGTCTTGCGCCCGGAAGCTGGTCTTGTCTTTGCTGTTACTCACCCCATGTCAGCTGTGTTTGACAACAATGACCCCACAGCTCGACGCCAATACGGTTCCACTACGCCAACCATTGGAGAATTAACAATGGCTTTGCAACGCGCCAACTTTTCGATTGATGTGATGCACGAATTAACGCCATTGCATCAGCCGCGTGCAGTTGCGCCGTCCACACTTGTGGTGCGTGCGCGCAAACTTGGTTCGTAGTTAGCGAGTCTCCGCACGACGAGTGCGTTTGAGTTTCGACACATCATCGGCATTGATAGCCCACCATTCGCGCAAGCGAGCGATAATCACTGCTTCACCGAGAATTCCCTCTTCCAAGCGAATATCCATCAGGAATTCCAATGCCGCGCCGACCGCGGGACCGGCGGGAACACCAAGTAACTCCATCACCTGCTGCCCATCAATCTCCGGACGCAGTGACGCAAGCTCTTCGCGCGCACCAACTTCTGCGATACGCGCTTCCATTTCGTCCATGCGTCGCGAAAGAATATTCGCCTTCTTTTCATTACGTGTGGTGCAGTCACACCGCACTAACACATTGAGTTCGCCAAGATATTCGCCGGCATCACGCACATAGCGTCGCACTGCGCTATCGGTCCAACCCATTTGATACGTGTGAAAACGCCCACTGATTGCTACTAATTCAGATACTGCTTCAATATCAGCGTTCGGATACTTCATCGCCTTCATGCGTTCACGGGTCATGCGTGCACCAACAACTTCGTGGTGATGAAACGTGACGCCCTTGCCTTCTTTGAAACCGCGTGTGCGCGGTTTACCAATGTCGTGATACAACGCTGCAAGTCGAGTGATACGAAAATCAAATTCACGAGTGGGGTCAAGCTGAACGTTCTCAACAACTGCAAGTGTGTGCGTTAAAACATCTTTGTGCCTGTGAATAGGGTCTTGTTCCAAGCGCATCAGCTTCATTTCTGGAAGAAAATGATCAACTAGACCAGTATCAACCAAGAACCACAAACCAAATGTTGGTCGCTTCGTTGTCATCAACCGATCAAATTCAATACGTACTCGTTCAGTAGACACAATGGTGAGTCGATCCGCCATTGCAGTTACAGCAGCTGTAATCGACGGATCTGGTTCGACTTCTAATTGAGAAATGAATCGCGCAGCACGCAACATGCGCAAGGGGTCGTCGTTAAATGACTCTTCTGCTGACAACGGCGTACGCAAGACGCGTGCCATCAAATCGGCAAGGCCGCCAAACGGATCAACAAGTACAGGAGTGTCTGTTGTCAGTTCCAATGCCATTGCATTAATGGTGAAATCACGACGAGATAAATCAGTTTCGATGTCAGTGGCAAACTGCACTTCGGGTTTGCGTGAATCCGGTGAATACGCCTCAGCGCGATGAGTGGTGATTTCGTACGTGCGCTCACCAATTTTCAAACCGATGGTGCCGAACCGCTCGCCCTGGGTCCACAACGCATCGGCAATTGGTTGCACAATTTTCTTGATTTGGTCTGGGGTGGCAGTCGTCGTGGCATCGAAGTCAATCAGGCTGAGGTCGGTGCCGGCATCAGAGTCACCAATGAACAGATCGCGCACACTTCCACCCACCAGGAACAACCGGTGGCCCGCTTCACGAAAAAGGGCGGCAAGGGGCTCCATCTCCTGAAGAATTGGGGCAAAGCGCGGCGGAAACATGTCAGATGAAGGCTAGGCACCCGCGCGCCCGAACAGGTGGTACCTGCTATTCCTGCCATTTTTCGGCATCGCGGGGACCAGTCGCACTACGGTCATGGGGTGAGTTTGGTCGAGCAGCGTTCCCGAGCAGGGGTCATTTGGTCCGGAGCCACCACTGCTCGCGCCCGTCCCTGGCCACAACATCCAAGCAGAGCTGCCTTATTAATAGGTGGCTCACACAACCCAACCGTGCAATTGCCAGACACCCCAATCCTGCAGTCCTGGGTCGACACCTTGTCGCGCTGGGGCTACGACAGTGTTCGCACTTCCCCCCTTGCCCCCGTTGCAGTAACTGCTCTTTCAGCGGTTGGTTTCAATACATCGCAAAAACTGACTCTGTTGGAACGACCTGACATAAGAGCAGTTACCGTCGCCCAGCCATTGCGATCCGTTCGACCGCGTTTTCCCATGTCTCGTATGCCTGCGTCGTCAGTTGTTGAGGCAATTCTTCGCATCGATCGCGCAGCGTTTGGCCAAGAGTGGATGATGGATCACGAGACATTTCGTGAAGCTCTTCATGCCACACGTCGGGCACGCATCTTTGTCTCGCGTATTGATGATGAGTTGTCTGGTTTTGTTATTGCTGGAATCACAGACTCGTATGGGTTTATCCAACGACTTGCGGTTCATCCCGATTTTCAACGCCGTGGAGAAGCCAGTTCATTGGTACAGAATGCACTGTCATGGATTCATGCACGCGGATGCCGGTCAACAGTTGTGAACACTGAGGTCTCGAACGCCGCCGCTCTATCTATTTATGAACACAATGGATTTGTTCCGCTTGACTACAACCTTTCAGTAATGGACCGGCAGTTGTCGGTATGAGATTCATGCGGCTTCTGGCAGTGATTTTTGTTGGGCTGGGCATTGCAGCGCCCGTTACCCAGGTTCATGCTGGCACCCAAACAGCCGAACTCGGCCCACCCGAGCTAAAAATTGTGTCGCAGCCGTTCAATGTGTTCACCTCAGTGAATGCACGATTTGTACTGTCTCCCAACCTCGACACATTTGTTGCAGCTGACGATCGCCTTGAATTTCTTCTGCACCGTCGTGTTGCTTCACGCGATTCATTTCGCTCCATCGCAGACGGCGATGTCATCCCAGCAGTAACAGACTCCATCAGTTATCGAATGTCGCGTATCACTCGCGATTACGCAGGACACCTCATTGCTGTTATCCCTATCATCACGACAGATAAAAAAGGTGCTTCGTTGTCCATTCCGTTTGATGGTGTGTACCCACTCACTATTCGCATCGTCGATTCACAAACGGGTGATGTCGTTACCTCAGTACTGACATTTCTCAATCGTCGTGACACGAAGTCTGAAATTACCGTGGTTCCGTTCAGCACAGTTGTTTCGCTCACTGGCCCACCGTCATTGACAACAGATGGCACATCAGTTATCACTGACAATGCCCGCGACGCAGTGACTCGTCTTATTGCCTTTCTCACTTCATTTCGTTCTAGAGTAACAATCTCAATTCAGCCTGAAATCATTGCTGCTTTTGCTAATTCTTCTCAACCAGCAGATGCGGAACTTTTTTTAAAACTGCGTGAATTGTTGCAAGGTAGAACAATAGTGAACACTACTTTTGCGCCGTGTAACCCTTCTCTTTTCGCAGCAATGGGTTTGACATCTGAATTTATTGCACAATTGAAGTTCGGAGAAGGCACGTTGAATCGACTTCTTCCCGGAGTCACCATTCAACGTCACACGTGGATTGCATCTGACAATATTGATGCACCCGCAATGTCAGTGTTGAAGTCTGCTGGCATCACGTCTGTCATCTTGTTACCTGCTGCACAAACTTTGGTAACGAGCGAACGGTCGTTATCCCTGCTCGGTCGTGCAACAAAAACTGGTACAGAATTTATCTCTGTTGTCAGCCCGTTGAATGGTGTAACTCAAATGAAGCACGCCCAACCAGCGGGCTCTGATCGTCTCGCCTATAAAATTGCTGCCGAGCTTCTGGTGGAGCGAGACGATCTGCTTGCTCAAGAAAGCGTTCCATCTGAAATCAAGATGGGCGTTGTTGCCTCCTTTAACGATGCGGCCGAGTCTGGCGCAGTTGTCACCGCAACGCGAGCCTTGTCTCAATCCAGTGGTTTTTCCATGAATGACTTTGGTGGCTCCATCATTGTCAACCCAATAACCCCAGCAGTAGCGTTTGCAAAAAACTCCACATCGTTCGATACCAGCCGTACCTCAAGTATTCGTGCAACACGACGAGAATTAGACGCCACGCAGTCCATGCTTGGTCCTGACGATGTGCGCCGCGAGACCTGGCCGTCTCTCTTTTCGCTCGGTACGTCCACAATTACTGCTTCCCCCGGCACCTACATCACTTCCTTGCGCACAACGATGCGTGCAAACCGCAACGCAATCACTGTGACCACGCCAAAGTCGGTCACGCTCTCTAGCCGAACGGGTGCAATTCGCATCCAAGTTCGCAATGACTCAGACCAGGACCTCACAGTGCGGGTGCGCATGAGCAGCGCCAAATTGACCTTGTCAGAACCGGTCAGAATTGTGGTTTTAACAAAAGGTGGCACCACGGAACTCAATGTGTCCGCCACGACACGTGCAAGTGGTGAAATTCCCATCTCAATCTGGGTATCAACGCCAGAAGGAAACCAGTCCGTTGTCGACCCCATCACTATTTCTGCCAACGTCAATGCCATCGCGGCGTACGGCCAATTCGTGAGCGTCCTGCTGTTGCTGGTGCTTTTTGCGTGGTGGTGGTCGAACCGTCAGTCAGCACGACGCGAACGGCTACGCACGACTACGGTCTAATCCATGACCGTACGCATAGTGACCGATTCTTCCTGTGACCTTCCCCAGGCCATGGCTGATGCCTTGAGGATTCGCATTGTTCCCCTCAGTGTTCGTTTTGGCGACACCGAATACATCGACCGCACCACCATCACCGCCACTGAGTTCTGGTCAAAATGTGCTGCATCTGCGACATTGCCTGAAACCGCTGCTCCGTCTCCTGGTTCCTACGAGGAAACCTACCGAAGCCTTGCTGCAGAGGGCGCAACCGCCATTGTTGTCGTTGCTCTTTCTTCAGATTTGTCAGCCACCATGCAGAGTGCAGAGCTTGCAGCGCGTGCGGTTGCTCCTGGCATAGATGTCCGCATTGTCGACAGTCGCAATGCCTCAATGGGGCTTGGGCTCACCGTTCTGGCCTGTGCCGAACTAGCAGCCACCGGAGCTTCAGCCGACGAAGTGGTCGCTCGCGCACAATCAGTCATTCCTCGCACCCGAGTGTTTGCTGCGCTCGACACGCTCGACAACTTGAAAAAGGGAGGTCGCATTGGTGGAGCGAAGGCCATGCTTGCAACTGTCATGTCGATTAAGCCGTTGATCTCCATTACGAATGGTCTTGTCGAAGAAGCTGGCAAACAGCGCACACGATCAAAAGCACTTGCTCACCTCGTTGACATTTTGCGCAATCAAGAAGTGCCAATCGAGCGTCTCAGTATTCTGAATGCACAATGTTCTGACATCGATGCATTTGTTGCAATGGTGAAAGAGGTCTACACCGGCGAAATTATTGTTGGCGACATCGGTGCGGTCATCGGCACTCACGCCGGTCAAGGAACAATCGGAATCGTTTTTCTTCTTTCTGCATAAGGGGATACCCCGCTGAGGGGGTGTTTCAGAAGTAGCGTTTGCTCCCAGTAATGGCTGCAGCACGACACTCCGATGACCTCATAGGTAATAGGTACCGTCTGGAGAGCACCATTGCCTCTGGTGGCATGGCAGATGTGTGGCGTGCAACTGACTTACAGCTAGGTCGTTTAGTCGCTGTAAAACTTTTACGCGCCAGTGTTGTCGATGATCCCATCGTCACCGAAAGGTTTCGCCGCGAGGCTCGCGCACTTGCACGACTGACACATCCGAACATTGTTCCGGTGTATGACTGTGTCGAAGAAAACGGTCAAGTCGCATTAATCATGCGACTCATTGAAGGTAAGTCGCTGCGCGAATTACTCGATGAAGCCAATGACTCAGACCAAGCAGGAATGCTCAGCGTTCATCTCACCGTGCACATTGGCCGCGCAATAGCAGCTGCTCTTGCTAAAGCGCACGCAGAAAATATTGTGCACCGCGACATCAAGCCCGGAAACATTCTCATTATGCAACAAGGTGAAGTGTTACTGACAGATTTTGGTATTGCCAAGCCCTTAAAGAGTTCAAAAGAAGACGGCACAGACCTCACTCGTGTTGACATCATGATGGGCACTGCAAAGTATTTGTCGCCAGAACAAGTGCAAGGTCGTGATCTTGATGGTCGCGCAGACATGTACTCTCTGGGGCTTGTTTTGTACGAATGCCTTGCAGGGCATGCTCCATTTAAGGAAGATAACGATCAAGCCACAGCCGTTGCGCGTCTGCAACGCGACCCAACCCCGCTGAGTGGAATTCGTTCTGATGTGCCAAGCAATGTCATTGCAGTCGTAAACAAAATGTTGCGCCGTAAACCAGAAAATCGTTACGACGACTGCAACGAAGTTGCTCAGGCTCTTGAATCCGCAATTAAAAATGTGCACGACGCCATGACGCCGGTCGATGGTTTCACGCCCGCAATGAGTGCACCAACAACAGCCCGCCCGCGCCCAGTTCTCAATGATCCGTTGATGCCAAAGAAACAATCACGCACACTGTCGGTAGTGGAAACTGATGACACGCCACCACGGGCTGTTGCTAAAAGAGACGCGACACCACGCGGAGTTGTGCGCACAGATAATTCACTGCCTCGCTCACAACAAACGTCGACGAAGCGCAAGTACATTCCCATTGCGTTGCTGCTCGTTGCTGCATTAGTAATGTCTGTGTTGCTGTGGCGCGGATTACAAAATACAAAATCGATTCCTGGCGGTGCAGCACCTGTCGTTGTGAATGATGTTGTCGTTGGTCCTGTCTCGGTGGTCGGCATGCGCAGTTACGACCCCAACGGTGATGACGGGCAAGAGAACGAAGCCATGATTCCTAACCTGACCGACAACAATGCAGCCACATCGTGGACCACTGTGTGTTACGGCAACCAATATTTTGGTTCCAAAGGTGGCGTCGGAGTCATCGTGCAGTTGTCTGGCATCGGTATTGGTTCTTTGGCCGCAACGTTCGGAACTGCCCCATGGAACGCCGAAGTATTCGTGTCAACGAGTGAAGCCATTCCGACCACACTCGACGGTTGGGGCCTTCGCGTTGCAGATTCTTTTGGCGCAGAGCCAGGTGCCGCAACATTCCCCGTTGCCACACCAGGACGAAATGTCTTGCTGTTGATGCGTGAAGCGGGCCGAAGCACTTCGTGCAGCAACAGCAATCCCTATAAGGGTGCGCTGTCCGACCTTTCCTTCACATCAGGCAAGTAGCGCACTCAGCTAACTAACTAGTCTGTTGGCATCGCAGACGTTGATGATTCCCTTCTTGTTCGTCGCGCCAAGCGCGGCGACCACACTGCTGTTGATGCGCTGTTACGTACCCACTACGACACGGTGCGGGCAATCTGCCATCGCATCGTTATCAATCAATCAGATGCAGAAGATGCCACCCAAATGGCTCTGATTTCCATTGTTCGCGCAATTCCCTCATTCGACGGCCGCTCAAAATTTTCAACATGGATCTTTCGCATTGCCACTAACGCGGCCCTCGATGAAGTGCGTCGTATTCAGCGTCGACCCCTTCCCACAGATAAGGAGTCGGTCTACGACTCGCCCGCCGGCGACCGCACCAGTGCCGTCGATGCCCAGATGGACGTTTCTGCCGCTTTATCTCAATTGCCAGAGGAATACCGTACCGCCATTGTTCTTCGCCACGTTGCTGATCTTGATTACGGAGAGATCGCTGCCATCCAAGGGGTGCCAGTTGGGACTGTTCGGTCTCGCCTCGCGCGTGGTCGCGCCCAATTAGCTGAAATTTTGGGGAACCAAAATGCGTCGTCAGATCGTCAGACAAAGACCACTACTGCGCCGCCCGAAGGGAGTACCCCATGAACGATGATGAACTTGACCCTCTAGTTCTGGCCGCTCTTGGCGATGTTGTCCCAGCGTCTGATTCGTTACGCGAGCAGCACATCGCAGCTGCCCTAGCCGAAATATCACCAGCAGAGGCACGCTCTCGCTTCACGCGGCTTAGTGCTGCAGCTGCAGTTGTCGTACTTCTTGTCGGTGCAACTGCAATCGTTCGTCTCGGCGCTACTTCCACTGACTCGAACGTCACACCTCGAAATAGCGAAGTAACCACAGTGCCCGTTAAAGGTTCTGCATGCGGCGCGGATCTGGCTGACTACACAATCGTTGGTACTTATTCATCTGCGGGTTCCGTGCGAGAAGTGTGGAGTTCCAAACAAGACCTCGTGGTTGTTGACCAAACCTCATGTGCCCAACTCGGTACCATCACCCACCCCGACGCAGCTGCGAATGAGAAAACATGTGATGGCTTCTTCTCGACCACCGATACCCAGTGGGTGGGTGCATATTCTGTCGCAGGCACAACGCTCACCCTTATTGCAACCACAAATGAACTGCAGGTCCGCGACGGCTCATGTGCCGTTATCGCCAGTTATCCACTCCCTGCACAGCCGTAAGCCCATTGTCCTACTTGGTGTCGCCGTTAGGCTGAACAGATGGTGTCAAACCCTCTGACCGATCCTGAATGGGCGGACCGCTCTGTCGATTTCATCGACCGAATCGTCAGCACCATTCGTCGGTACACCACGCAACCACTTGTCACCACAGCCCGAGGCATTGTCTTTGGCTTGCTCGGAGCCTTCGGTGTCGTTGCAATGGCGGTCTTGTTCGTCGTTGGTCTTACCCGCGGACTGCAAGCAGCACTTGACGCTGTCGTGAACCACGAAGCAGCCGTGTGGATTTCATATTTCATCCTTGCCGCCATCTTTGGGCTCATCGGAGCCCTATTGATGCGCCGCCGTTATACAAAAGAAGACAAATAAATGAGCAACGTACGTAACACCATCATCATTGGCTCTGGCCCTGCCGGACTCACTGCAGCTATTTACACTGCGCGTGCGTCACTTGAGCCACTTGTCATTGAAGGTGAACCAAGTTCCAGTAGCGATCAGCCAGGCGGTCAACTCATGCTGACCACTGAGGTTGAAAACTTCCCTGGCTTTCCTGAAGGCATTATGGGGCCAGACCTTATGATTAACTTTCGCGCTCAAGCGGAACGTTTCGGTGCAGAGTTCATTACTGAAAAAGTAACCAAGGTTGACTTCTCGTCACGTCCGTTCAAAGTGTGGATTCGCGACACTGAATACAGTGCGAACTCCATCATTGTGGCAACAGGTGCACAGTCATTAATGCTTGATTTACCTAAGGAAACCGAGCTGATTGGCCATGGTGTCTCCACCTGTGCAACATGCGATGGCTTCTTCTTTCGCGGTCAAGAGATTGTCGTTGTCGGTGGTGGTGACTCTGCAGTAGAAGAAGCAATGTTCCTCACAAAGTTTGCAACAAAAGTTCACCTCATTGTTCGTCGTGATGCCTTGCGGGCGTCTCGCATCATGCAAGACCGTGCAATCGCTAATGAGAAGATTGAAATTCACTGGAACTCAAAAGTGTCTGAACTACATGGTGAACAATCGCTTTCTGGTGTCACACTGACCGACACAGTCACTGGTGCAACACGCCCACTCGCTGTCACTGGTTTATTTATTGCCATTGGCCACAAACCGAATACGGCAATTTTCCAAAGTGTGCTGAACATGGAAGATTCTGGGTACTTGATGACCCGTGATGGTTCCACGTACACAGACATCGAAGGCATCTTTGCCTGTGGCGATGTGCAAGACCACACATACCGCCAAGCAATTACCGCTGCTGGTTCTGGCTGCATGGCTGCCCTTGATTGCGAGCGCTGGCTCGAACACCAGCACTAGACATGACCACGCGCATCGGAGTCGTTTCGGTTTCGGACCGTGCTTCCTTCGGCGTCTATGAAGATAAGGGCGCTCCTGCCATCCGTCAGTTCCTGACTGGCTGCATCACGTCCCCTATCGAATTCGTTGATTGCCTCATTCCTGATGAACTCGACACCATCTCAGCAACTCTGATTGATCTCATCGATGTGCAGAACTGTTCGTTAGTTGTCACAACAGGTGGTACTGGCCCGTCGCCTCGAGATGTC
Source organism: Ilumatobacteraceae bacterium (assembly GCA_040402015.1). Taxonomy (GTDB): domain Bacteria; phylum Actinomycetota; class Acidimicrobiia; order Acidimicrobiales; family Ilumatobacteraceae; genus UBA2093. The sequence continues at coordinate 29,036 of JBBANI010000011.1, read as the reverse complement.
ACGCCAGAAGCAACCGAAGCCGTCTGCAGCAAGATGCTTCCTGGGTTTGGTGAAGCAATGCGTGCCGTCTCAATTGGCCTCATTCCCACCGCCATCTTGTCCCGTCAAACAGCAGGAATTCGTGGCTCGTCGCTCATCATCACTTTGCCGGGTAAGCCCACTGCTATCGCCGAATGCCTCGGCGCGGTCATTGCCGCAGTCCCTGATTGTCTCAGCGTGATTGGTGCGCCATCAATTGAGCTGATTCCTGCCATTGGCACGTATCGCCCTCACTAAACATTGCGGCAGTAACATGGGAAACGACGAAAGGTTTTGCCATGGCTGCAGGAATCATCACACTTACTAGTTCCACATTCGACGAGGTAGTAAACAGTTCAGATACACCGATTTTGGTTGACTTCTGGGCCGAATGGTGCGGGCCGTGCAAACAAATCGCGCCAATTCTCGAGCAGATCGCAACTGATATGCCAAGCCAGATCACCATTGCAAAGCTCAACGTTGATGACTATGGCGATATCGCTGGTCGATTCAACGTCATGAGCATTCCCACCATGTTGTTGTTCCATAAGGGCGAAATCAAAACCAAAATTGTTGGGGCGATGCCAAAGGGCCGCATGCTCGAGGAGCTTTCCAAATTTCTTCCGGCTTCCCAATAGGTCCTGGTCACCGCGGACCAGCGGTGCACGATCTACAACGTCGACTCTCGGCTGCAGGTTTTCTTGCTCCTGGCTCAGCTGAAGATTCCAATTTCTGTGCGCGTACACACAGTGCTGTTCTGTCATTTCAAGATTCATACGGACTTCCCGCAACAGGTGAGTGCGATGAACAAACGTGGTCGGCATTAATTGAAACATCGTGGTCATTGGGAGAACGTTTGTTGTTTCTTCGCACCCCCAATATTCGCGGTGATGATGTTGCCGAATTGCAAACGCAACTAAACCGTCTTGGTTTCAACTGCGGACGCGTCGATGGCATTTATGGTCAGAGTGTTGTTGAGGCTGTTTCGGAGTTTCAGCGCAATATGGACATCACTGCAAATGGCATCTGTAGCCCTGAATTCATTGAGTTTTTGAAGCAGATGGGTTCACAATCTGGCGCAGGCCCTGGCGTGGCAGCAGTGCGTGAATCAATTGATTTAGGTAATACCGATGCACGCGATGATGCACGACTTGTTATCGGGTACTTCACTGGTGGGGCGCAACTTGCTCACGCAATTCTTCGTCGCGCAAAGCAATCTCATCCTCTCGCAACATCTATTGATGCAGATGCATCGTTTCAAGCACAAGCGGCTAATCAATTCGCTGCAGATGTGTACATCGGTTGCGAAGTATCTAACGGTGATGGGTGCATTATTTACTTTTATGAAGTGCCAACATTTGTCAGTGTCGGTGGGCGCAATCTTGCGTTGCGCGTGGCAGCTGCAATCTCATCGCGCGTGCCCGAATTGTCTGTGCGTGCCATTGGAATTCGCCATCCGGTGCTGCGCGAAACGAAAATGCCTGCCATTTTGTGCTCCATGGGGCCTGCTGACATGGTGGCGTTGACCACCAGCTCTCTCGCATTGGCAATTACTGATGCTTTTGATGCATGGCGCGAAGATCCGTTACACGAAATCTAGTTATCCACAGGCATTCCCCAACTGTGTGTAACGAGGAAGTCTCTACCCACAGTTGAGGGTACTATCGGTGTGGATAACTACACCGTTGGCATTTGAGGCCAATTCCGACTGATTAATCAGTCATGTGGCGATAAATACGCTCAAGATCAATCAGATCTGCGAACTCAATGCTGATCCGTCCCCGTTTGCCAGCCATTGAGACACCGACTTTCGTATCGAGGAACTCCGCCAAGAGGTTTTCTAGTTCCAACAAGCCAGCTGGCCGCAACGTGGTGGTTCCCCCACCTGTTGCTGGTTTTGGCTTGTCGACTCCGGGAACTCCATTTTTGACTGCATCTTCAGTAGCTCGCACTGACCAGCCGCCCTTCACAGCCAGTGCTGCCAGTTCTTCCATCACGCTGGCTGAGTTACAGGCCAACAATGCTCTGGCATGTCCGGCTGTCAACCGGCCATCGGCCAAATAGCCCTGCACCGCTGCCGGAAGTGACAACAACCGCAATGCGTTCGTGATTGCAGCACGGCTCTTGCCCACGCGTTTTGCAATCTGCTCATGCGTCATTGAAAAATCTTCGGACAGTTGCTGGTAGGCAGACGCTTCTTCAAGTGCAGTGAGATCTTGGCGATGCAAGTTCTCCACTAACGCTTGTTCTACTGAACCCAGTTCGTTGATCTCACGAACCACGACCGGAACAACAGACAACTTGGCCTTCTGTGCTGCACGCCAGCGTCGCTCACCAGCAATTAGTTGGTACTTGCCCGGCGACATCTCGCGAACAAGCAATGGTTGCAAGATGCCGATTTCCTTAATGGACTTTGCCAAATCACTCAATGAATCCTCATCGAAATGAACACGCGGCTGATGTGGGTTCGGTTCGATAGCTGCTGTCGGCACATCACGCAATGCTGATGCGGGGAGTTCTTCTCGCGATGCTGTCGGCTGTGCGGTTGCAGCGGGCGCTGGTGCGTCTTCTCTCGTCGTGGGGATGAGGGTAGAAAGTCCCTTACCTAGCTTTCGGCGTTCGACCATGGCTTAACTCCTTTGCAACATCGCGGTAGGCCGTAGCCCCTTTGGAAGTGGTGGCGTGCTTCAATACTGACCGCTCCATTGAGGGAGCTTCTGCCAATTTCACGTTGTACGGAATTGAGCTTCGGAACACTTTTTTTCCATACGCAGAGCGCAATTCGGCTTCGACTTCAGAGGACAGTTTCTTGCTGCCTTCAGACATCGTCAACAGATAATGGGCTATTTCAAGGGTTGGGTTTAATGCCTGTCGCACTTGCTTCACCACTTCGCTGAGATCACGAAGGCCTTCCAATGCAAAGTATTGGCATTGCACGGGCGCCAAAACGGCGTCGGCAGCCATAAAGGCATTCACTGTGAGGCGTCCCAATGTGGGTGGGCAGTCAAGCAGCACATAATCCCAGTCGGCCCGGCATGCATCAATGGCGTCTTTCAAACGTGGCTGGGGGAACATCTCGGCAACAAGCTGGGCTTCAACTTCAGCCAAGGCTTGGCCGGTAGGCGCTGGCGCAACAAACAAGTTCTTTTCCGCTGTTGGCTCAATAATGCTCTCCAGGGTCTCCTCGCGGCGCAACACTTCGGCAATGGTTGGCGCATCTTCAGGCGGCCTGACGCCTAGACCAGACGACGCGTTGCCCTGCGGGTCGAGGTCAATGATCAGGGTACGAAAGCCCAGTTCAGCGAGAGCCGCCCCCAAGTTGATGGCGGTCGTGGTCTTACCGACGCCGCCTTTCTGCAGTGAGATGGCAAGGACAGTGGTGTCTGAATTGCTCACGAAGGGTTGTCTCCTGCTCTGTGATGTCGGTGTGGACAATGCAAGTGTAGGTGCCGCCTGTGGACAACGGGTGGATGTTGCCGGATGTTTCACGTGAAACATGGCCCTCGAGAGGAGCGGTTTCAGAATGTTTCACGTGAAACATCTGAAGGTTTTTGGTCTGCCGATTGTTTCACGTGAAACAACCCCCCACCAAGTATTTCAAGGGTTTGCTATGAGACACACCACGCCAGGACGGTATTCAGGGGGGTCAAAACCGAGCCGATTGAGGAGGTCTACCGGCCACCGTAATGGGTCAAAAGTTGGGGGTTCAGACACGATTAGCGTCCCTCCGTTTTTTAGGAGGGGTCGCGCGAGGGTGGCCGTGACCTCCGGTGAGGCGAACCCTCGACAGACCACTGCGTCGTAAATGGCGACGTGCACGGGGTTATGACTAAGTACCGCCACGTCGGCTGTGAGCACCTTGACTCGATCACGAATTCCCATTGCGATGACCCCGCGGGCAAGTGCATCCATCCGTGCTTCACGTCGATCAGTCAGTACCAAAGTCAAGTCTGGACGGTCTACAGCGATGATGAGGCCTGGCACACCAGCGCCAGTTCCGATATCCATGACTGCCCCGGTGACGCCTACAAGGGCGTCAACAAACTGGCGCGAATGAGCAATGACGTCAGGAATTGGCAGTGCGCCGAGAGTACCGAGACGCTGCGCTGTAGCGAGGACGTCTTCAAGACTGCGGGGTTCTGGCACGTCACGAATGTAGTACCGAATATGCAAAAGGCCCGCCATACGGCGGGCCCATCACGATAAAAAGTGCTTATTCAGCTGGTTCTACAACTACCCGTCGGCGAGGATCTTCACCCTCAGAGCGGGTAACAACGCCTTCAAATTCCATGAGGGTGTCATGGACGATCTTGCGATCTGCTGATGACATTGGCTCAAGCATGCGCGGTGAACCTGTTTCCTTCACTTCAGCAGCAACCTTTTGTGCAAAGCGACTGAGTGCTTCGCGGCGACGCTCGCGGTAACCCGCGATGTCGATACGAAGGCGAGTGTCCTGGTCACCAAGGCGGCGCTGGCTGGCGACGCGAGTGAGGTCTTGAATGGCGAGCAGTGTTGCGCCGCCAGGTCCGACCATGAGCCCGAGCTCTGATCCGTCGACCAGTACTTCGATCTCTTCTTCAACGCGGCTGACTTTTACAGAACCCGTGGTACCAAAGGCTGTGACGAGACCGTTGAGAAACTCAGCTGCTGCCTTGCCCACCTCTTCGGGATCGACGTCAATCTTTTCGCGTGGCTCGCGTGGCTCACGTTGTGGGCGATCCTCGCGTGGTGCTCGTTCACGACGCTCTCCGCGCTCAGCGTTTTCCTTGCGAGGACGCTGCTCGCGTGGCTCTGATGACTTCTCTGCTGCTTCCTTGCGGGGGCGGCGCTCGGTCTTACCCCGAGGAGTTGCCGGACGAACGCGTGCACGCACGCGAGCTTCTCCGCGAGTACGGCCGAAAAGGCCAGCCTTTGGTTCGTCAACAATTTCGAATTCAGCGTCGTCTTCTGCAACGCCCAATTGGTCGAGTGCGGCTTCCTTGGCTTCTTCAAGTGTGTTGCCTGTTGTTTCTACCCATTCCATGGTGTCCTCAATTTCTGTGTGTGAATAGTGCGTCAGCGAGACGCGTTACTTGTTTCGCTTGCTGGGTGGAACCGGGCGACTCGGCCGGCCGCTTGGTGCGGGACGGTTCTTGCTCGGGGTAACCCTCTTGCTCTGAATGGGAGCGGGTGCTTGCGATTGTTCGTTCTTCTGCTTGCTGGGCTTAGCATCATCCTTGCCCAGTTCGCGCGCGTGTGCGCTGGCGGCTTGTGCCTGACGGCCGAGGCCATCTTCTCCATAGAAGCGACGAGTGATATATCCCTGTTGCAGGATGCGGAAAACGGTTTGGGTGAGGTAATACACCACGAGGCTGGTGGGCAAAAAGACCTGAAACAATGCAAAGGCAACGGGCAAGTACTGCATGATTTTGGCCTGGGTGGCAGACATGCCGGCGTTTGCGGGGGCGCGACTAGCCACCATGCGTTGCTGCACAAGGAACAAACCACCAAGCAACACAACGAGAAGTGCGTACCAAATGCCGTGTGCGAAGTTCTGTTTCATTGCATCGGCTGGCGTGATGGCGAGGTCAAGACCAAACGACATCATCTTGTTCACCTGACGCAGAGCAATCGACAAGTCAGAGCTATCCGAAATGTAATGCGGGTCGAAAAGACCTGTCTTTGCGTCCTTTTTGGTCAAACCACTTAACACGCGGAACATAATGATGAACACCGGCATCTGGGCCAGCAGGGGCAGACACGATGCGAGCGGGTTGACCTTGTGCTCTTGGTAGAGCTTCATCATCTCTTCGTTCAGTTTTTGGCGGTCGCCTTTGTGCTGGTTCTGCAGTTTCTTCATCTCTGGTTGGAGACGTTGCATTTCCAGCATTCCCTTGGTGCTCTTCATTGTGAGCGGGGTAATGAGCAACATGATGGCAAGTGCCACCAAGGCAATTGCTATTGCGTAGTTATGTACCCACCCGTAGGTGGTGTCGATGAGCCATGCGCCTGCTTGAAACATAATGAGCCTTTCTAGGCAGCCCCTCGCGGGGCAGGTACTTGGTCGACTCCGGATGGCCCGAAAGGTCGACAACGGATCAGTCTGCAAATGGTGAGCCACAGCCCACGGACAGATCCGTGAGTTTCAATGGCTTCCACCGCATAGTGAGAACAGCTGGGGTAGAAGCGGCATGGCGAAGGACGACCCTCGCGAGCAACTTGGTAGAACGAAATCGCCTTCAACATGGCACTTTGTGGCTTTGTGAAATGGTCGTGGTTCGTACAGACGTCGGTGCTCATTTCGAGCCCCCTGCACATTTGGCTAGAAGGGAATCAAGATGGCGTCCAAGTTCTGTAAAGGCAACGCCATGGGCACGGGGAGATGCGCCAAAGACATACACGCCGGCGGGCATTGCGGCCTCGCGTGATTTCACAAGTTCGCGAAGTTGACGACGCAAACGGTTGCGGCGCACAGCAGACCCGTAGCCGCGCCCTAAGGCGTAGCCCACGTGTGGGTGAGAGAGAGTGGAGTCAAGCAACATGGTGCAGGACAGCGGACCAGAACGAACATGACGCCCTTCTGCGCGAACGCGCTGAAAGGTGGATCGGCTCTGGATACGGCCGATCAAGCGCTGAGGCGGTGACGGCCCTTGGCCCGACGGTTCTTCAAGATTGCGCGGCCGGCACGTGTGCTCATGCGCGAACGAAAGCCATGCTTGCGAAGTTTGCGTCGGTTGTTGGGCTGAAAGGTGCGCTTCATGGCGCCTCCTATTGAGACAAGCTTCGAAAAAGAAGCGCGGATTATGAGAACGAACCTGTGCCAGCGGCACGAGACGAACGTCCTGCTCAGGCTAACGGGCGCAGGACCCGTCCCACCGCGACCGACGAAATTTTGCTTATCCACAAGTCCTGCTACGGTCAACTACCCAGGGGAATTCCCCCATGCAGTCATCCACAGCCTGTGGATTGTGCTGTGGACGAGACAAAAGGAGCCACAAATGAGCAATCACGAAGCAGTGTGGAATGCAACAGCACAACTTCTTAAGGCACAAGTGTCTGAAGGTGTGTGGTACTCCACATTCAACGATGTTGTTGCTCTCGCAAGTACTGAAGAATCTCTTCGTCTTCAAGTTCCTAACGCGCATGTGCGCGACCGAATCGTTACTCGCTACCGACCACTCGTCATCGATGCACTCGACGAGATCGGCGAAAGCGACCGTGAACTCATCATTGAGATCAGTGATCTGCAGCCTGCTTCTGAGACCGCCCTCGCAGTTGCCGAATCACCCGAGACTGCAGCCGTTGCTACAAACCCCAATAACGGCAGGGGTTTAGCAGTAGGTCTTAACCCTCGTTACACCTTCGACAATTTCGTGAAAGGTGCGTCTAACCAGTTCGCACTTGCTGCCGCACTGCGAGTTGCTGAAACTCCAGCACGTTCATACAACCCTCTTTTCATCTACGGACAAGCAGGACTTGGAAAGACTCACCTCTTGCAAGCAATTGGTTGGTACGTACACGCTCATTACGCACACTACGAAGTTCGTTACGTCTCAACAGAAACTTTCTTGAACGAATATGTCGACGCGATTCGTACAAACACCACCGCAGCCTTCAAAAGGCGCTACCGCGACGTCGATGTTTTGCTCATTGACGACATCCAATTTATGGAGGGCAAAGAAGGCCTCCAGGAGGAGTTTTTCCACACCTTCAACTCGCTCCACGGAGCGAACAAACAGATCGTTATCTCTTCAGACCGGATGCCAGACAACATCCCCACCCTCGAAGATCGCCTTCGCAGCCGATTTCGTTGGGGCCTCATCACCGATATTCAGCCTCCAGACATCGAAACTCGCCTCGCAATCCTGCGAAATAAGGCTGAACGAGACAACACCCCTCTGCCAGCAGACGTTCTTGAGTTCATCGCAACCAATATCACCTCGAACATTCGTGAGCTAGAAGGTGCTCTTATTCGCGTCACGGCTTATGCCAACCTCACCCGCGAGCCAGCCTCTGTAGAGATGGCACAACACCAGTTGGCAGACCTTCTCACCGCCACCGCGCCGAAGAATCGCACCGACGAAGAAATGTTGGCCGAAATCGCCGAATTCATGGGGTTCTCTGTCGAGGCCCTCAAGGGCAAGTCTCGCCAACGACCACTCGTGTCTGCCCGCCAAATTGCCATGTACGTCTTTCGTGACATGACCGAGCTCAGCTACCCGGCAATTGCCCGCCTCTTTGGTGGTCGCGATCACACCACTGTCATCCATGCCGTTGACAAGACTCAGCGGTTGATGCGAGAAGACAAGCACACCTTTGACCTCGTCACCACCGTCACCGCCCGAATCAAGAACTCATAAAGCCATGACACACCAGGCTGTGAATCTCGTGGGGATGAACCTGTGTGCCTCTTGGGGACGAAGAGGTATAAGTACCACGTCGTCCACACCTTTGATAATTACATCCGCGCAACCTGTGTTAACCAGTCCTTCGCCGTGCACATGGTCTTTTCAACACCCATATGACTCAGATACTCATCGTCCACAATCCACAGCACTTATTACTATTAATAGATCTATACAGCACATTTCGGCATCTCTAACCGCGCCGTTCTACACTGACAAACTCCGAACGAAAGTCACAGTATGAAGTTCAGAAGCGAACAAGGAATTCTCGCCGAGGCCTTAGGGGCCCTTGCCCGTATTGCCTCCACTCGAAACGCAGGAACGCCGGCGTTGTCCGGGGTCAAGATGAGTCTTGAAGGTGACACACTCATCGCGTCAAGCACTGACACAGATATTTCCTTGCAATTTTCTTTGCCGGTAGGCGGCGATACCGACGGCCAAGGCCTCGTCAGTGCGCGCATGTTGAACGACATCATTCGCGTAATGCCCTCTGGGAAAATAACTGTCGAGTTTGCTGGTGATAACGCAACGATTTCAGCGCAACGGTCACAATTCACAATTCCCACCCTGAACGCAGTTGAATTTCCTCGCACACAACCACCATCAGGCGAACCTGTCACCATCTCGTCGAAAGAATTAAAAGACGCTCTTGCGCAAGTGGTTCTTGCAGCTAGCAAAGATGCCCAAAAACACAACCTCTCAGCAGTGTTGCTCGCCTCAACTGAGAAAGGAATTCGGCTTGTTGCAACAGACGGCTATCGCTTGGCTATGCGCGACATTGTTGGCACGAGCACTGCGTCTCCTGACTCATTTCTAATTCCAGCTCATGCACTTGTTGAACTATTGCGCTTGCTTGACATGTCAGACGAAATCACAATTCGTTTTAACGATCTTGATGCAACGTTCCAGTCACCAACAATGACCCTGTCAACACGTTTGATTAATGCCGAATATCCTCCGTATCAAACGATCATTCCAAAGAACAACACCAACACCGCAACAGTTAATCGGGAAGAACTTCTTGACGCATTGAGGCGTACTCGTGTTCTCGCTTCCGAAATGGCGCCCGTTCGTGTGCGCATGTCTTCAGAAGGAATTCGTCTCACTGTTCAACTTACTGACGGGAGCACAAGCGTTGAAGATCTTGATGCACAATTCACTGGCGAAGACATCACTGTTGCATTCAATTCGGAATACTTGGCGAATGGTGTTGAAGCATGCACCTGCGAAGAGATCAACATCGCGACGAGCGTGCCGAACAAGCCCGCAATTGTTAGCCCGGTTGGCGACGACACATACATTTACCTACTGATGCCCCAACGTCTCTGACGTGACGCGGTCGCAGGTTCACGAGCGTAAAGCGGGCCACTAAATGGTTATCCGCCGTATTGAACTCACAGATTTTCGTATTTACAAACACGCGGTGATTGATTTACACCCGGGTGTCACCGCAGTGATGGGCTTGAATGCGCAAGGGAAAACAAGTCTTGCTGAAGCAATGAGTTACTTGTCGACACTGCAAAGTTTTCGCGGCGTTACCAATGATGCATTAGTTCGTGAAGGTGCAGACACTGCATACATTCGCGCGTTAGTCGTGCATGATGACGGGCGAGAAATTTTGGTGGAAGCCGAAATCAATCGTGCTGGTCGCAACAAAGTGTTGGTAAATAAACAACGTCTTGCGCGCGTGCGCGATTTGTTGGGCGTAGTGCGATGCACCGTGTTTGCACCAACCGATTTGCAATTGGTATACGAAGGCCCAGTGGTACGCCGCGACATGTTGGATGATGCACTGGTTGCACTAGCGCCACGAAATGACGCACTGCGATTAGAGGTCGATCGAATCATTCGCCAACGCAACGTGTTGTTGAAACAATCAAACGGCCGCATGACAGACGACATTGAGATGACTCTTGATGTGTGGGATGCGCAGTTCGCTGAAAAGGGAACACAGCTTGGCGAAGGCCGCGCAAAACTTGTCGCGCGACTAACACCGTTTGTTAGCGAGGCATACGAATCACTTGCCCGCGAACCAACTCCCGTTGATGTGGCGTACGAACCCGAATGGCGGCGCATGGGATTAGCAGCCAGTCTTGCGGCTGCCCGTACCGACGACATACGACGCGGCATGAGCACGGTTGGCCCTCACCGCGACGACGTGGTGCTTCACATCAAAGGCATGCCAGCGAAGTCCCACGCGTCGCAAGGGGAGTGCCGCACCCTTGCCTTGGCCCTGCGCCTCGGAATCCACAGGTTGGTCACTGAAGTGGTCGGTACGGCCCCACTATTGGTGCTCGACGACGTGCTGTCCGAATTAGACCCAGGCCGCTGTGAGGCGTTGCTGCAGCATTTGCCACTTGGCCAGGTGTTGATCACCACGGCAGCCGCTTTGCCACCCGCGGCACACCCCAACACCATCATTCGTATTGCAAACGGCACCATCGTGCCAACGGAGCAAGCATGAGTTTTGACGAAGAGAACATTCCGCCTGGCAAACCCCCTCGCGTACTCAATGAGGTGCTGGGCAAATTGTTGCGCCGGATGCACGTGTCAGACGAGTCGAGCGCTATCGGACTTTTTTCCGGATGGAGGCAAATTGTCGGAGACACGATTGCTGATCACGCCGTTCCAAAGAGACTCGAAAAACGAATTCTGGTCGTTGAAGTTGACGACCCTGCATGGGCCACACAATTAAAGTTCCTCGAATCGCAACTCATCGCCACATTACGAGACAACGTGGGTGACGAAGTTGAATCTCTTGAGATTCGAGTGCGTCGTTCCCGCTAAAAGCACCCCCTAATTGGTAGGATATTTGAGCCATGGTTGCACCTAAAAAAGCCTCGTCTAACAACCCCTCAGCCGATTACGGCGCCAAAGATATTCAGGTTCTGGAAGGCTTAGACCCCGTACGCAAACGCCCCGGTATGTACATCGGGTCAACGGGTCTTGCCGGTCTTCACCACCTGATTTGGGAAGTCGTCGACAACTCAATCGACGAGGCCATGGCCGGGTTCTGTGATCGTGTCGGCATCACAATTTTGGCCGACGGTGGCTGCAAAGTCGATGACAACGGACGCGGAATTCCTGTTGACCCGTATCCATCTGGCCCGCATAAAGGAAAGAGCGCAGCTGAAGTTGTTCTCACCGTATTGCACGCAGGCGGAAAGTTCGGTGGTGAGGGTTACAAGGTTTCTGGCGGACTCCACGGTGTGGGTGTCAGCGTTGTGAACGCCTTGTCTAGCAGTGTTTTGCTGGAAATCGACCGTGGCGGCGACCGTTACACCATGCAGTTCGTTGACGGCGGAAAACTCAAGGGCAAATTAGAAAAAACTGGTTCTACTCCGGCACGCGGTCGCAAGACCGGCACATCCGTAACGTTTTATCCAGACCCAACAATTTTTGCATCTGAAGGCACTGAGTTTGTTGCGCGAACCGTCATGGAACGGTTACAGACCATGGCCTTTCTTAATAAGAACCTTGAAGTGGTGTTTACTGACGAACGAGCAACTCGCGAACAAACAGTCACGTTCCAATACAAGGGCGGCGTTGTTGACTTCGTGAAGCACCTCAACCATTCGAAAGAGTCGTTGTTTGCCAAAGTTGCAGCGTTCGAAGATGAAGATGAAGACGAAGGCATGCAACTTGATATCGCCATGCAGTGGAACAACGGATATTACGAAGGCATCCACGGATACGCCAACGGAATTTCCACCACCGAAGGCGGAATGCATGTCGAGGGGTTCAAAACCGCTCTTACATCTGTCATCAACAAGTACGCCCGCGACAAAGGCTTGCTGAAAGAAAAAGATGACAACCTTCTTGGTGAAGACATTCGCGAAGGAATCACCGCCATCATCGCGGTGAAATTGCGCGAACCACAGTTTGAAGGTCAGACCAAAGCCAAGCTGGGTAACGTCCCGATGCGTTCATTCGTACAGAAGTCCACCAACAAAAACTTGGCAGAGTGGCTTGAAGAGAACCCCGCTGAAGCAAACCGCGTTGTGAAGAAAGCTGTGTCGGCCGCGCAAGCTCGTCTTGCTGCAAAAAATGCTCGTAACGCAGTGCGTCGTAAGACCGCACTTGCCGGTGCTGGTATGCCAGACAAGTTGAAAGATTGCTCAAGCGGTAAACCCGAAGAGAGTGAATTGTTCATCGTGGAAGGTGACTCAGCTGGCGGTACCGCAGTTGATGCTCGTGATCCTCGTACGCAAGCAATCTTGCCGATCCGCGGCAAAATTCTGAACGTTGAACGCGCTCGTCTCGACAAGATGTTGAACAACAACGAAATTCGCGCACTCATCACCGCTATTGGCGGCGGTGTTGGCGAAGAGTTCGACGCATCAAAGGCGCGCTATCACAAGATCATCGCGCTCGCAGACGCTGACGTTGACGGCAGCCACATTCGTACATTGCTTCTTACGTTCTTCTATCGCCAGATGAAACCAATGGTTGAAGCCGGCTACATCTACATTGCACAACCGCCGTTGTATTCAACGGAAGTCGGCAAAGAAAAGGTGTATCTGAAAGACGACCAGGCAAAGGCCGCGTTCCTCGCTGATAAACCCCAGCACAAAAAAGAATTCCAACGCCTCAAGGGTCTTGGCGAAATGGACTGGGAAGAATTGAAGAGCACCACCATGGATGCCATGACACGCACACTGTTGCAAGTCACCGTGGAAGAAGCAGCAATTGCAGACGAAACAGTCAGCGTGCTCATGGGCGACGACGTTGACAGTCGCAAACAATTCATCATTACCAACGCGCGTGACGTGCGAAACCTCGACTTCTAATTTCGGTAGGGCCTGACTATGAGTGACAATCCAAACCTGTTTGATCAAATCCAACCAGTACCACTGCAAGACGAAATGGAACGCTCGTTCCTTGACTACTCAATGTCAGTCATCATGTCGCGCGCACTACCTGACGTGCGAGACGGCTTGAAGCCAGTTCACCGCCGCATTATTTGGGACATGGAACAACAGGGCTTTCGTCCTGACAGACCATTCGTTAAGTGTGCTCGTGTAACGGGTGACACCATGGCGCGTTATCACCCACACGGTGACGGCGCTATTTACGATGCTTTAGTACGTATGGCACAGCCATTCTCGTTGCGTCATCCGCTTATTGACTTCCACGGAAACTACGGCTCGCCAGACTTTGGTCCTGCAGCTGCGCGATACACCGAAGCACGGTTGCATTCGTTAGCAATGCGTTTGCTCGACGGAATCGACGAAAACACTGTCGACATGATTCCGAACTACGACGGAACATCAGAAGAACCACAAGTACTTCCTGCACGTTTCCCGAACCTTTTGGTCAATGGCAGCCAAGGTATTGCTGTCGGAATGGCAACGTCTATTCCTCCACACAACTTGGGCGAAGTCATTGATGCAACCATGCATCTCATTGACAATCCTGAAGCAACTCCTGATGACCTCATGAATTTTGTAAAAGGCCCAGACTTCCCATCAGGCGGAAATATTCTCGGCCGCGCCGGAATCATGGACGCCTATCGCACAGGCCGCGGAAGCATCAAGACTCGCGCCAAAGCAGTCATTGAAGAAAACCGCCAAGGCCGTATGGAAATTCAAGTGACGCAACTTCCATACCAAACAAGCTGTTCGTCCATTGCTGCTCGCATCGTTGAGCTTGTAGATGGTGGTCAACTCGACGGCATTGCTGACGTAAACGACGCATCTGCCGGTGGAAAAACAAGCCTTGTCATTTTGTTGAAGCGTGACGCAAACGCAAATGTTGTTCTCAACAACCTGTTCAAGCTCACGTCGCTGCAAAGCAGTTTCCCTGTGAACATGGTTGCATTGGTCGATGGCGTGCCTCGTACCATAAACTTGGCTGATGCGCTCAACGGTTACGTACGTCACCAACTTGAAGTTGTTACTCGCCGTACACAGTTCCGTCTTGATAAGGCTCGCGATCGTAGTCATATTCTTGAAGGCCGCCTTAAAGCACTCAATGTCATCGACAAACTCATCAAGTTAATTCGCGAAAGCGAAGACCCCGCAGCAGCAAAAGCAGCGTTGATGGCTGAACCATATGAGTTCTCCGAGCGCCAGGCGGTCGACATTCTCGACATGCAATTGCGTCAACTCACACGTTTGTCACGCATTGACTTGGAAAAAGAACTTGCGGATGTTCAAACACGCATCGCAGAGTACGAAGCAATTCTTGCTTCCGACGAAAAATTGCGCACCGTCATCAAAGATGAACTCATTGATGTTCGCAAAACATTCGCAACCGACCGCGTGTGCCACATCATCAACGACAGCGGCGAAATGGCGCTGGAAGATCTTGTCGATGACAAAGAACTTGTAATCGTTATGACTAACGCGCAATACGTCAAGGCTGTTCCTGCTGCGCAATTCCGTGCACAAGCACGTGGTGGTCGTGGCGTCAAAGGCGCAACCTTGAAAGAAGACGATCTTGTTCGTCGCGTTATCTTCACCACATCACATGCGTATCTGTTGTTCTTCTCGAACCGCGGCCGTGTGTACAAGTTGCGCGCAGCCGATATTCCAGAACGCGAACGTTCAGCAAAAGGAATCCCCATTGTCAACTTGTTGCCAATGCAACCAGGCGAAATTGTTCAAGCAATCATTGATACGCGCGAGTTCCCGGGTGAGCGGTTCTTGTTCTTCGTCACGAAGTCTGGTCAAGTCAAAAAGACCGCATTTGACGCGTACAACTCAAGCCGCCGTGATGGTCTCATCGCACTCGGCTTGAAAGAAGATGACGAACTCGTACGTGTGATTGAAACATCAGGCGATGACGACATCTTTATTGCGAGCCGTAGTGGTCAAGTGATTCGCTTTAGTGAAAACGAAGTGCGACCAATGGGCCGCACAGCAGCTGGTGTGCGCGGTATGCGTATGAAGACGGGCGACGAAGTGGTGTCTGCAGACCCTGGCCGCGGAGATGATGCATTGCTCATCGTTACTGATGCTGGTTATGCAAAGCGCACACAGATTGTTCACTTCCCACGTAAGGGCCGCGGAACACAAGGCGTTATTGGCGTCAAGGTCACCGGCAAGAAGGGCAAAGTTGTTGCCGCATTCATGGTCGGTCTTGAAGACGAAATCGTTGCAATCGCATCAAACGGAGTCACAATCCGTACTGAGGTCAAGCAGATCTCCAGTCAAGGTCGCACAGCAACAGGTGTGCGTCTTATGAACCTTGACGATGGAGCAGTAGTTGCCTCGGTTGCGCCAATCCTCTCCACAGACGACGACTGATTCCTCACGCGGAAGCGTGACCATATTGTCTTTATGGTGGTGGGCCATCACAGCGGTCGGTGTTGTGTGCATTCTCGGCGTCACGTCGCGATACGGCGACATTGCGCGTGCGCAAAACAATGCTGACGCAGTTGCCCTTGCTTATGTGTCAAGAGATCTGGCTGCGGCACAGATACTTGCTGACGCCTTACATGTCACCATCGAACAGGTCACTACGGAAGGCCCTGTTGTCACCGTCATCATCCGCAGCGGATCACTAACAGCCACAGCACAGGCATCACCGTGACCCAGTTGGGGTAGCTCTAGTCAATACACTCACAGAGTGGCTATGAATACAGAATCTGTGACTCAGCGTCATCGCGTGCGCAAAGTCACCCGTGTCATCAGAGATGTTGATGCGTGGAGCGTGTTCAAGGTGGCCATTGTTTTTCATGCAGCCCTGTACATCGTGGTTCTCATCACGGGCTTCTTACTGTGGAATGTGGGCTCGGCAACCGGCACCATTGACAACGTTGAGCAGTTTCTCGCCTCGTTTGGTTGGGATTCCTTTACCTTCCAAGGGGCCGCGCTGTTTCGTGCCTTGGCGTTCTTTGGCCTCTTTGGCATCGCCCTTGGTGCCGGAATTTGGGTTTTAGCGGCCGTTGTCTTCAATTTGATCACCGAATTGGTGGGTGGAATCAGGGTGACGGTGCTGGAAGAAGAAGTGGTGGCCCGCACGGTTGAGCCTGACCATACCCAAAGGTAGAGTGAGCAGTCCCATACGGGGCTATAGCTCAGTCGGTTAGAGCGCATCCCTGATAAGGATGAGGTCCACAGTTCGATTCTGTGTAGCCCCACCAGAAAGAAGGAGTCCTTCGTGAAATTCATACGCCAGGTACTTCTCGCCATCTCCATCGGCGGCATCGTGGCAACAGTGTTGCGCACACGTGGCAAAAGCCCCGAAGCTCCGTCCCAAGGCGGGTGGCGCGAGGTCACCCCTCAGCGCTAATCGCCATGAGTACTCCCACTAATTTCGATATCGGGATTATTGGTTCTGGAGTGGTGGGCACGCGCGTTGCGGCCCAACTGCACACACTGGGGTACCGCCCTCGCATTGCACCTTTGCGACATGCAACCGACCTGTTTGATTGCAATGTTGTTGTACTTGCACAGGGAGCACCGCATTCTGCATTAGCCGCCACATTTGTTGCTCAGGGAATTGCGGTTGTTTCTGTCAGCGACAACTTGGCCGATGTTTTGGCATTGCTTGATATTCAAGACAGAGCATTAGCGCGCCAGGTGCCGGTCATCATTGGTGCTGCATGTTCTCCTGGCATGACCGGGCTGTTAGTTCATCATGTCACTCGCGCATTTGAATCAATCGACGAAGTACACGTTGCGGTGCACGGCACAGGCGGGCCACAATGCGCTCGCCAACACCACGAAAGCTTGGCTGGCGTTTCTATTGGCTGGCACGAAGGCGAATGGTTGCAACGACCAGCAGGCAGCGGCCGTGAATTGTGCTGGTTTCCAGACCCGGTTGGTGCACGCGATTGTTATCGGTATGCAAGCCCTGAGCCCGTGTTGCTTCAGCGCATTGCGCCATCGCTGCAACGCATTACTGCACGCGTGTCAGCAACACGTCGTGACCGTTTGACTGCGCGCCTACCTATGTTGTCGCCACCACATGCAGAGGGAACACTTGGTGGGCTTCGAGTTGAAGTTCGCGGCGTGCGTAATGGCATGCGCCACGTAGAAATTGTGGGCATTGCTGAACGTGTTGCCACCATCACTGGGTCAGTAGCTGCACAAGCAGCCTGTGCGTTGGGTAATGGAGTAGTTCCGCCGGGAGTGCACAACTTGGGTCAAGCCGAAGTTCCGAACGACGACATTTTGGACGGCGTGTTAGATAGCGGCACGATCTTGCATCAATTCATCGGCCGGTAAACATGAGCACTCCTATTCTCGGAATCATTGAAGGGTTTTATGGTGTGCCGTATTCACATGATGTGCGTCTCGAAATATTTGATGCAATGGCTGCATGGGGCTGGAACTCATATGTGTGGGCCGCGAAATTAGAACCGCGTCATCGCGAACTATGGGATCAACCATTTACACCTGAAGAACTTGAACAATTTACTGAATTGTCATCACGACACGACAGCGTGAATTTTGTCATTGGCCTCACACCAGGTTCTGGTGCAACCAATGAACAAGTCATCACAAAGTTGCGCCCAGCAGTTGATGCAGGTGCAGCAGCGGTGGTGTTGTGCTTCGATGATCTACCCGTGTTGAATGCAGCAGCTGATCATCAGCGCATCGCACATGCAGTACGCGATGCATTGAATGTTCCCGTGTGGATTACACCAACGCATTACGCAGGCCTCACGTCGTCTCCGTACCTTGATGCGTTATGCGCGGGTCTTGGCGAGGACATTGAAGTTATGTGGACAGGAAATTACGTTGTCAATGACACCATCACGGTGAACGATGCCATTGCGCGTCGCGAAGTAACTGGTGGTCGTGCGCCGTTGGTATGGGATAACGCACCAGTGAACGATGCACTGATGCATGCACACATGCATCTCGGTCCACTCCAAGGTCGCGAACAAGGGCTGCAGAACGTATGCAGCGGTTTTTTATGGAATCCCATGGTGGAACCACGCGCATCAATGCTGATGCTTGAATCTGCTGCAGCATGGTGGCGCGGTGATGATGCACTGACCGCATGGAATACAACAGTTGATCGCGATGGTTGGCGCATGCTTGCTGAAGCCACCGCATATCGCGGTGACCTGCATTGGCCAGGCGAGACACCATCACGTGAGTGGTGGGAAAAAGTTCGCGACATGCCCGACATGAAAGACGAAGTGATGCCATGGGTGCAGGCAGCGCGGTCTGGTGCGCGCGTTGCACTCGTTGCTCTTGCAATCATCGAAGCTGACATTGCATCGTTGCCGCAGGAAGATTTGGGTCGCCTGATGCGTCCGTTAATGGAATGGCAGTTGCATCGCATCGCGCTGGCGTTCACGTTTGGTCGTGGCCCGCGACAGCGACCTCTTGCCACCCAGAACGACCAGGGCAAGTTTGTCCTTCGGCCTGGCAGCATTGCCGACTCTGAATCACTCGTGGACACCTTGGTGCACACGGCGTTGGCCCGCATCAATACCTGATTCTCATTCATTCTCGATAGCGTCTGCAGCATGGCAACGCACCAACACGCAGCAGATTCTGTGGCAGCTGACGATGTTGCACACCACGTAGCCACGAAACTTGCTGAAATTGGCCAACGCTTCACGTCGGGCAGGCGAGACATTGTGTCGGCCCTGTCTGGGGCGGATCGCCCATTATCGATTCCCGAAATCTTGTCCAGCACCACAGGGCTCGCACAATCATCGGCCTACCGCAACTTGTCGGTGTTAGAAAACGCTGGCGTAGTCATTCGTGTCATCACCACAGACGAATGGGCTCGTTATGAACTCAGCGAAGCAATCATGGGTCACCACCACCATATGGTGTGCAGCGTGTGCGGCGCAGTTGCAGATGTGCGAATACCCGACAACATTGAACACACGCTCGATGAAGCGTTGGGCGTTGTTGCGCAACAAGCAGGTTTTGAGATGGCACATCACCGATTAGACGTAGTGGGGGTATGTAAAACATGTCGGTAAGAAATTCTGCAGCGGGCGAAATCCCGTTTCTATTACCAGGGAAAATTGTC
Source organism: Ilumatobacteraceae bacterium (assembly GCA_040402015.1). Lineage (GTDB taxonomy): Bacteria > Actinomycetota > Acidimicrobiia > Acidimicrobiales > Ilumatobacteraceae > UBA2093. The sequence continues at coordinate 9,684 of JBBANI010000011.1, read as the reverse complement.
GATGTACCTGGTCGCGGTGAAATGTTCGTTCGCCATCATCAACACTCGGATTCATCTGTACCAACACTGTTGCTATTGCACGGCTGGACCGCATCATGTGACTCGCAGTTTTTTTCTGCATATGAAGAACTCGCTAAGTATTTTTCAATAATCGGCGTTGATCATCGTGGTCACGGCAGGGGATTACGACCAAGTGTTCCGGTGACATTAGAAGATTGCGCAGATGATGCAGCCGCAGTGGCCAACGAACTTGGCGCTACTTCAGTCATCACTGTTGGGTATTCCATGGGTGGTCCTATCAGTTTGCTCACAGCACAACGTCACCCTGAACTGGTTAGTGGCATGGTGTTACAGGCAACGGCACTTGAGTGGAGCGGTACACCCCGCGAACGACGCAGGATGCGATTCATTGGACCCATGGCGCACTTCATTAGTCGCCCACGAGTTCTTCGCTTCTTTTTCAATCGCACATTGCCACGCGGGCACGAAACGCGTCGCTATGTGTCATGGATGATCGCAGAGAACCGCCGCAATGATCCGTGGATGATCGCCGAAGCCGGCAAAGGGATTGCAAAGTTTGATGCACGAGGATTCGCGAGCACATTACGCAAACCAGCAAGTTTTGTTTTGACGTTGCGCGACACCGTGGTGTTACCGCACAAACAACATGCACTTGCTGCAGCAGTTACTGCACAGATTCTGGAACTGGACGGCGATCACATGGCACCAATTCTGATGCCGCGCGAATTTGCTATAGCTACTCGCCAGGCTGTAGATCTGGTTGTTGCTGCAATACAGCAGCGTTGAGTTTTTCAAGCGCCTCGGTAATTGCATCAGTCTGCTCCCGCAGATCTTCCATCGTGACTAGGTCTGCCAACACCAAACGCACACCTGCTAATTCGCGTGCCAAATACTCAGTATCTGCTTGTGTGCGAGCTGCTACACCGCGGTCGCGTTCAAGTTGTTCGTTGTCACGATCTTCTTGACGATTTTGTGCAAGCAAGATAAGCGGTGCAGCGTATGACGCCTGCAACGACAAAATCAGCGTAAGGAAGATAAACGGATATCCGTCGAACTGAAATGGTTTGTAAATGTTGACAATGACCCACATGACAACCACAAACGACTGAATAACTAGGTATCGGCCCGTGCCCAAGAAACGTGCAATGGATTCACTGAAAGAACCGAACGCATCGGGGTCGTAGTGAATGCCAACGCGCCGGCGCTGGCGTGGGGTTGTGAGATCGGTGCGGCGCTTCATGACGTAGCCGCCTGACGCCTACGCTGTCTCCAGTCGGCTGGCAACATTCGGTCAAGAACGTCGTCCACTGTGATTGCACCTAACAAATGTCCGGCATCGTCACACACACCAACAGCAAGAAGGTTGTACGACGCTAAGAATTCTGCAACTTCACGGTCTGATTGGTTGGCTGTAACGGTTGGCTCGTTCGCAACGCAACGCCCCAATTCAGTGCCTGGCGGTTCGCGTAATAACCGTTGTAAGTGCACAACGCCAAGGTATGCACCTGTTGGTGCTTTGAATGGTGGTTGTGTAATAAACACTTGTGCGGCAATTGATACGAGCCATTCAGGGTTACGCACTTGTGCCAATGCTTCAGCAACAGTGGCATTAGAACCCATGATGATGATTTCGGGTGTCATCAACGCACCAGCAGTACCTGGCGCGTATGACAACAATGAACGCACTACATCGGCATCGTCGTCATCCATTGCTTCCAGCACGCGGGAACGCTGCTGTGCAGGCATCTCTGCTAACAAGTCAGCAAGGTCGTCGAATTGCATTTCTTCCAACACGTCGATGAGGCGATCCATATCGAGGTTTGCAATCAGTGCAAGCTGTTCGCTCTCTGGCATTTCTTCCAGCAAGTCAGCAAGACGATCATCGTCCATTTCTTTTGCCAACAATTGACGCTGGGCAAATGGCAACGCACGAACAACGCCGGCCACGTCACTTGGGTGCATGTCGCGTAGACGTGCAGCTTCAGCGGCCATTTCGGTTGCGGGCGCAAACAGACTGCTCACTTCGGTCCAGTCGACCAAACGATAGGTAGAGCGGCGCCCGAGTACTCCACGGCGAGTGAGGCGCACTTTGGAGACTTCCCAGCCCGATTCACGGGCACTAACGGTGGGGCGAAGGGCCACATCGCTGATGACCTCGCCATTGAGGCGCTTATCGATGATGTCGCGGCCAAGCATGTGTTCGCCAGGCCGTGGCTTGAACGGGTTCAGGTCCACGTCCCAGCTACGCAGGCGGGCGCCTTCGGTGTCAAGGGACGAAATGCGGTTGGCGTTCACAAAAATGCGTCGACGCTGGCTGGTGGCCACAAATCCGGTGACCCGGGGGGCGTCGCCGCTGCGTCCAGGAACCACCACAATGTCGTCAATACGACCAATTGCGGCCCCGCCCGCATCAAGGAGGGGTAAGCGCATGATTCGAAATGCATAGATCAGGTCGCTTGCCATGGAGCAAGGGTACCCTTCCGCTCTTGTGGAAGGTGGGTGATTAGAGTTCTCTCTCTGCCTTCTCCCGATAACCTGACCGAGCCGTAAATACGGGGACGTAGCTCAATTGGTAGAGCGCCTGCTTTGCAAGCAGGAGGTCGTGGGTTCGATTCCCATCGTCTCCACCATTCGCCGTGCCGTTACCCTTCACCCTCTGTGAATCCGTCGGCTGTACTCCTTATTTCCTGTCCCGACCAGCCGGGCATCGTGGCCGCTGTTGCCACCTGGGTTGGTTCTGTGGGCGGCAATATCGTGCACGCAGAACAACACACTGATGCTGCCGATGCCATGTTTTTTCAGCGCGTTGAATTCACACACGCAGGCACAACACCTATCGACACTCTTACAGCAGGTTTTGCACCTGTTGCGTCGCATTGGAATATGTCGTTCACGCTTGATGCATTGCCGTGGAAACCACGCACTGCGATTTTGTGTTCAAAGCAGTTACATTGCGCAGCTGATTTGTTGGCACGCACAACGTACGGAGACCTTGGTCTTGACACAGTCGCGTTGATCTCTAATCACACTGATGCTGCACCATTGGCTACTTCGTTCTCCCTGCCGTTTCATCATGTTGAAGTTGGCGACAGTGCAACTGCACGCGCAGAACAAGAAACACAACTTCGCGCATTGTTGCAATCACTCAATCTTGATCTTGTAATTCTTGCGCGTTACATGTTGGTGATGCCGCCTGCACTTGTTGCACCGTGGACGGGCCGCATGATCAACATTCATCATTCGTTCTTGCCAGCATTTATCGGTGCTAATCCGTATCGACAAGCACATGACCGCGGTGTAAAGGTAATTGGTGCCACGGCGCATTATGTCAGTGACGTTTTAGACGAAGGCCCAATCATTGCTCAAGACGTTGCACACATCTCCCACCGTGATGATGTTGCAGAACTCACACGTCAAGGCCGCGACCTTGAAACTGTTGTGTTAGCGCGGGCCGTACGGGCTCATGTTGAACACCGCGTGTTGACCTTCGGCAACCGTACCGTTGTCTTTGGCTAAGTAGCGTTACGCGGGGGGCAGCAACGAAAGCAGCATGCGCGTCACTAATGTGCGCCACGCTTCGGGGTCTGGCAGGTAGTCGCCATAGACGTTCGACAATGCAGTGCCAAGCGGAATCACTTCCAACATGAAGGCCAACGCTTTGTCGTCAACAGCAGGGTCAACGAGGCCATCTAATTTTGCCTGCTGCACTGCGGCAACGATCTCGGCTGAAAGCCGCGCTTCGGCATTTGTGAGCCGTTGCATCAGGTCTGGGTTATGGCGAGCAGCGACTAATGCATCCATACGATCAAGCCGGAATTCGTTGCGCATCTTGTTGCGTGGGTCAGACATATCGTCGACCAATATTTTCAGAATCTCCTCGGCGTTACCTTGGTGACTCACTATGTTTGACAACATCTCAACGTCAGATTCGATGCGCGCCAGAAATTGTGATTCGCGAACCGCAGCAATAAGGCCGTCGCGATCTTTGTAGTAGTGGTACAGCAGACCAATTGCCACGTCGCACCGCGCAGCTAGGTCAGTCACACGAAACGCGTTGTCACCGCCTTCCTCAATCATGGCTCTAGCCTCGGCAAGAATCAGATCTGCTGTTTCGTGGCTAGTAGGCATGTTCCTACGATACGACCTCTATCTAGACTTCGCCGTTCTGAGGAGAATCGTTCGTATCCTCATCGGGTGGAAACAATTGTCATCATCGGTGCATCACTCGCTGGCGTGCGAGCAGCAGAGACCCTACGCAACAATGGATTTGCCGGCGCCCTCACCGTCATTGGTGCAGAGACGCATATGCCCTATGACAGACCGCCGTTGTCAAAGAATTTCTTGGCTGGTGACTGGGATGCAGATCGCATCGCATTGCGTAAAGCCGACGACTTGTACGCGTTGAACATCAATTGGATGCTTGGGCAACCAGCAACATCCCTGAACACCGATGCGTCAGTTGTCACCTTGGCTGACGGCACAAACGTTTCGTATGACGGCCTTATCATCGCCACAGGTGGCCTCGTGCGTCGGTTACCGAACCAGCCAAACATTGCAGGTGTGCACGTGCTGCGCACACTTGATGATGCAACAGCATTGCGCGGCGAACTTGTTGAGGGTGCTCGCGTGGCCGTCATTGGTGCAGGGTTTATTGGTTTAGAAGCTGCAGCAACCGCAACTAAACGCGGCGCAAAAGTCACGGTCTTGGAAGGTTTAGATGCTCCGCTTATTCGTGCGCTCGGCCCAGAAATGGGTGCAGCCATTGGCGCAGTACATGCTCGTAACGGTGTTGACATTCGTTGCGCAGTGCAGGTTGCTTCAATCATCGGCGATACGAAGGTCTCTGGCGTCACATTGACCAATGGTGACATCATTGATGCTGATGTTGTGATCGTAGGCATTGGCGTAGCGCCCGCCACGCAGTGGTGTAGCGATAGTTCTCTCACCATTGACGACGGCATTGTGTGTGATGCAAACCTGAATGCTGGCCCAGCGAATGTTTTTGTTGCTGGCGACGTTCTGCGCTGGCCAAACGGCATGTTCAAAGACATTGAACCCACAATGCGCGTTGAACATTGGACCAATGCTGCCGAACAAGGTGCAATAGCTGCTCAAAACCTTCTGGCCACATTGCGCAACGAACCAATGCAGCCGTATTCTGCTGTTCCATTTTTCTGGAGCGACCAATTCGATGCCCGCATCCAGTTCCTTGGTCGTGCATTTGCAACATCCACTGTTGATGTTGTTGCGGGCAGTGTTGCTGACGGCAGATGGTGCGCCATGTACAGCACGAATGATCGCTTAACGGGTGTTCTCGGAGTCAGCATGCCAAAGTTGGTGATGCCGAGCCGTGCAATGTTGTCGACATACACCTCGCGTTACGACGCACTGCAACACTTCGCAACCGTGGTGGCTGCTCAAAATAAGTAAGTTGTAGTTATGGCATTGCCCGACGCAGACCGACTTGATGCATGGCGGTCATTCCTCACGGCTCATGCAGCAATGAACAAGATGCTGTCTCGCGCTCTTGAAGAAGACGAAGGCCTGCAATTGCCATGGTTCGAAATTCTTGATGCTCTTGCCATGAGCGATGAAAAATCATTGCGGTTTAATGAACTGGCTGAGCGCGTGATGACCCACCCGTCAAGCTTGTCGCGCCAAATCGACAAACTGGAAGACAAGCAATACGTGGCCCGCGAAAAATCAGTGGCAGATGATGGTCGTGCAATAGTGCTTGTGCTCACGCCCACCGGTCACGATGTCTGGAAATCTGCCAGTACCACCTACTACCGCATTGTGCGTCGGGTGTTCACCAGTTGGCTCACAGAAACAGATGTCGTTGCCCTACATAGAGTCTTCAGCAAGGTTCTCGAAGCCGAGTGAAGAGAGGTCATTTTCTCTGACTTAGATGAAGGTGAGCGTAACGGTAAGACTTTGGGTGTCGTTCCCGACGCCGAAAGGGCAATATGCAAAACGCAGTCATCGTTGACACACTTCGAACACCACTCGGAAAACGAAACGGCCGCCTCAAAGATTGGCACCCCGTTGATCTCGCTGGTGTTGTATTGCGCGAACTAGTCGCACGCAACGGCATCGACCCCACACAAATTGACGACGTCATCATGGGATGCGTGATGCAAGTGGGCGAGCAGAGCCTCAACATCGCACGAAACGCAGTTCTTGCTGCGGGACTGCCAGAGACAATTCCTGGCACCACCGTTGACCGCCAGTGCGGTTCAAGCCAACAAGCTGCACACTTTGCAGCACAAGGTGTGATGGCCGGCGCATACGACATCGTTATTGCAGCAGGCGTTGAAGTCATGACACGTGTTCCTATGGGTTCTGCAGTTGCTGATGGCAAATACGGATATCCCTTTGGCCCAATGGTCAGCGCGCGCTATGCACCAGATGGCGGTTTGGTGCCACAGGGCATCAGCGCAGAAATGATTGCTGATAAGTGGGGAATCACCCGCGAAGACATGGACCGTTTTGCAGCACGTTCGCAGGCATATGCAGCACGCGCAACAGCAGAGGGCCGTTTCGAGCGTGAGATTCTGCCAGTGCTTGACTCTGAGGGAATCCTCATGACAACAGACGAAGGCATCCGCGAGTCCCCGTTCGAAAAACTGCAAACACTGAAGCCAGCGTTCCGCAGTGAAGAAGAAGGTGGCCGGGTGACTGCAGGTAACTCCAGTCAAATAACAGACGGTGCTTCAGCCATGTTGATCATGAGCGAAGAAAAGTGCCTCGCACTTGGTCTCACACCGCGTGCACGTTTTGTGAACTTCGGTCTTGCAGGTGACAACCCGCAACTGATGCTCACAGCCCCCATTCCTGCAACGCACAAGGCATTGCAACGCGCTGGTCTCACCATGGCAGACATGGACCTCACCGAAATCAACGAAGCATTTGCATCAGTTGTTCTTGCGTGGGAAAAAGAATTACACCCAGACATGAACAAAGTGAATGTCAACGGCGGCGCAATTGCGCTTGGTCACCCGCTCGGTGCCAGTGGCACTCGCCTCATGACAACATTGCTGAATGAACTTGAGCGCACAGGTGGTCGTTACGGACTGCAAACAATGTGCGAAGGTGGTGGAATGGCAAACGCCACCATCATCGAGCGCCTGGGCTAAACCCTGAACATTACGCTGGGAGCCATGCCCACTTTTTCAGCAATCGTCTGGTTCGCCTTTGGCGTATTGATCATGCGCTACGTCTGGAAATTCGGATTCGGCATGTTGAAGTCAATGACGTCTACGTTGCCTGAACCGCCACCCTCTGGTGAGATGCGCCGTATCAACGTGCGTTATCGCTGCAGTGTGTGTGGGGTGGAGATTCGCATGGTGATGGCGCCTGATGAAGATCCTCCGCCACCGCGCCATTGCTTAGAAGACATGGATCTGGTCGCCCCGATCGAATAATTGTGCCTGTGTACAGTTGCGTAATGCATTGCATTTTGTCCACACTCTGTGGATAAACATGGGAAAACTACACGGTTGTAACCGTGATAGGGCTATGCCCTGTGGGCACTACCGCCCAGTATCAGTGATATTTCGTGGCTGTGTACAAACCACCAAGAAGTGAGACAAGACCCGCTGCCAAGTACCAATTGCTGCGTCCACCAGGCACAAAACCCAAGTAATAGAACAAAATCACAAGCGCACCAAGGCCCAGCAGGACAAACATCAACACTGGCACCCAGGGCGCACTGTGCTTTTCATATATCGAAACAGGTGGGGTGTATCGGCTGCTTGCGTTGACCGAAGGGTCGTGCTGACCGAAATGATGCTCGGGTTTGTTCCCGCCTTTCGGGGTTACGCGTCCGCCTTTTTTCTTCTGAGTTGCCACGCCGCAAGTGTAGAACGCCAACGCCCACAGTCATGCACGCTCAATTCGTTTCGCAAAAGGGCCATTCACACGGCAGGCTTATGGGATGGCACGAATACTGGTGATCGATAGCTACGACAGCTTCGTCTACAACATCGTCCAATATCTGGGCGAGCTTGGTGCAGACCCGGTCGTTGTCCGCAACGACCAGATTTCAGTAGCCGAGGCCATTGCTCTTGAACCAGACGGCGTGTTGTTGTCGCCAGGACCTGGCCGCCCGGAAGCCGCCGGAATTATTTGCGACGCTATTTCTGCATTCGCAGGTTCAGTGCCTGTCTTCGGTGTGTGTTTAGGTCATCAAGCAATTGGTCATGTGTATGGCGGCAACGTAGTGCGTGCACCAGAACTGATGCACGGAAAAACTTCACACATCACACACAACAACACCGGCGTGTTTGAAGGTGTGCCTTCGCCACTTGAAGCAACGCGTTATCACTCACTTGTTATTGACGCAGCAACAATGCCAGAGCATTTGTTAGTGACTGCACAAACTGCAGATGGAATTGTCATGGGCGTTCGCCATCGCGATTTTGATGTTGAAGGCGTGCAGTTTCACCCTGAAAGCATCTTGACTGCATCAGGCCACGACCTCTTGCACAACTTCCTTCGCCGCTGCGGCTAACTAATCGTCGCCGAGCGCGTCGAGAATCTCTTTGTTTTGTTCGACAAGTTGTTGTGCGCGTGTCACGAAATCAACTTCTCCGGTCATTACGCGTAGGCGTTGTTCTATCTCGCTTAATGGTGGGTTATTTGATGCGACATGCATAACCAACCCGTACACGTCATCGTTTGATACATGTGCGACGCTGAAATTATTGATCTCTAAGAAAACAGCGGTAGCTAACCAACCAAGTCGTTTGTTGCCGTCAACGAGTGCATGATTAATGACGAGCGACTGAAGAAGTGCAGCTGCTTTTTCAGTGATGCTCGGATATGCATCGTGTTGACCAAGTGTTGTTTGTGGCCGGGCAACGGCAGAACCAAGAAGTCCAATGTCTCGCACGGGCGGAGGATCGCCCAATAATTTCCGGCAAAGATCTAGAACGTCGTCGAGGTTGAGGAATTCTGTCTCTGGTTTCATTGACCCAGACGCTCAATGGCATCGGCATGAACCGACATGATGAGGTCTGCGGCTCCGGCCACCTTGGAGCGATGGTCAACGCGAATGATGTATTCACGAATTGCCTGGCGGGCTGCGTCTTGCATTGAGATTCCAAAGTCAGACGCACAGGCCTTGAGGCCTTCTTGTTCTTCGTCGGTGAGTCGCAATGTCATAGCCATGAAGACATGGTATCACTTTGATACCAGATTGCAACCCCAACGGGGGATGGGTCAGCCGGCGGGGGCGACAGTGACAGTGGAGTCGCGACCCACGGTGAGCACTACGGCTGAACCAGGGCTCACCATCGTGCCAGCTGCGGTGTCTTGGGCAATCACTTTGCCCACGTTCGCATTGCCAGCAGCAAGGTCGACATATTCAACTGATGTAGCAATACCAAGTTTGCCCAGTGCGGCAACTGCAGCAGCTTCGGTTTGGCCCTTTACGTTCGGCATTGCAACTGGCGCTGGTCCGCTTGAAACAAAAATTGTTATCGGCGATGCAGCATCAACCAAAGTGCCTTGCACCGGATCAGTACGAATAACGATGCCCTTTGCAACAGTGGCACTTGGCTCTGGTGTCACAGTGACTACAAACTTATACGGCTCTGCAACCAGGAAAGTCTGTGCTGCTTCAGTTGTCTGACCAATCACAACATTCGGCACTGCCAACTG
>JBBANI010000010.1:29164-58520 GCA_040402015.1 Ilumatobacteraceae bacterium | reverse complement strand
GAAGATGTCGTCATCGACACAGTGCGCGGCGCATTCCACGTAAAGGGTTCACCAACACCAGCACGTACATGGGCTGAACTCATGATTGAAATTGATGCACCGTTGGAAGCTGAAGTGGATTACGTGCCTGAAGGTGCAACGTTCCCATTCGGCACTCACGTATGTGTTGTTGAAGTAGATGTAGAAACCGGTGCTGTTGTTGTTGCTCGTCATATTGCATGTGACGATGCCGGAACAATTATCAATCCACTGCTAGTTGATGGTCAGGTTCACGGCGGAATCGCTCAAGGTGTGGCACAGGCTCTTCTTGAAGTCATTGCCTACGACCCTGATGGCAACCCCATCACATCGAACCTTGCAGATTACGGATTCATCTCCGCTGCTGAATTACCAAGTTTTGAACGCGTTCCGATGGAAACACCAACACCGCGCAACCCATTGGGTGCAAAGGGAATTGGTGAAGCCGGAACTATCGGATCAACTCCAGCGGTTCATAACGCTGTTGTAAATGCAGTGAGCCACTTGGGTGTTACGCATATCGATATGCCGTGCACATCTTTCAACGTGTGGACAGCAATTCAAGCTGTGCGTTAATTACGCATCTGCAGTGATGTCACTGCCAGTCATATGCAGACTGTCTTTTGCTAACCATGAGCCAATCGCAATGAACAGCAACATTGCGCCTGCACACCACACGAACGTTGCTCTTCCAATTATTCCGTATGCAGTTCCGGCTAATACAGCTGCAATTCCACCGGTCAAGGTTTGAAGACCACCGAATAAACCTTGAGCCGAGGCAAGACGTTCACGCGGAGCGACTAATGCCACGGCTGCTGATCCGCCTGTCACAGTAAGTCCGTCAACGACGCCATGAATGATTCCGATGGCGAGCATTGGGTACGGCGACCACAATGTTCCATAGAGCACGAGACATACAGCTCCAATAGATAGTCCCACCATGCTTGCTTTGAATGGTCCGAACTTCTGGGTGAGTCGACCACCACGAGGCGCCAAAAAGATCATCGGAAATGCAAACAAACTGATGCCGACGTTTGCTACCCATGTGGGTGCCTTCATGTCATCCATCATGACCGACCACACTGCGTCGAATGTTCCGATCATTGCGAAGAGCGCAAGACCGATCACAATTGCGCCTGCAAGTGGGCGAATACGCAACATGTCAAATGCCAATCGTTGCGTTGGTGCATCCTCAATGCTTGCTTCTTGAAACTGCAAGTTGAACAATCCGAAAGCAACAACAACTAATAGGACTGCGACCATCAAAAATGGTGCAGCTATTCCGAGCGTGTCGGCAGTAAGAGCAGAAATAATAGGACCTGCGGTAAAGCCGGCAACACTGGCGCTCACTATGAGACCTAGGTTTTGTCCCATTCGCTCCGGGTCAGACAAAATGAGAATGCGTCGTAATGCAGGTTCGGAAATACCAACTCCGAAACCCACTAGCAGTCGTCCGATTATCAGAGGAAGAAATGCTTGACCAAATGCCATAAACAAAGTTCCGACTATTTCAATCACTATGCCTGTCATCACAAGTTTCTTTGCGTGCCCCTTGTCGGCCTGTGGAGCAAATAGAATTTGTGACAGAAACCCAGTGATGAACCCAACTCCCACAATGAGGCCTAGTTGTGATTCTGTTATTCCATACTTGTCGCGGAAATCATCAAGCACTGTAAACATGACGCCGTAACCTATTCCGCCCAATGCCGTGGTGGCTTGAAGAATGTACAGAGTTCTTTTGCGCACGGCGAACTAATTCTGAAGAGACGTTTTTACGTGGTCAATCAAAACTGGCCACGTTTTGCGCAGGCCTGGGTGAAGATCAAAGAGGCCCACTTCGTCAACGGGCACCCATCGCAAATCGTCTGATTCGGCGTTTGCTTCGTATGCGCCTGCATCAGTTGTGGTGTGGGCGATCACAGTGTCATAGCGCCAGTTGCCATGGTCATCGGAAAAGACCGCTTTGAATTCAAGATGCTCCGGCTCGATTCCTGCTTCTTCGTGTGCCTCACGCGCAGCAGCAGTAACGGAGTCTTCATGGGAATCAAGCGCTCCACCTGGCAACGCCCAGGTGCCTCCGCCATGGGTCCATGCAGCCCGCAATTGAAGCAGAACACAGGGGATCTCTAGGTCGGTGCGCACTAGCAATAGTCCGGCTGCACCATGGAGTCCCCAATGGCGGGATTGGCACCTGGTGCATAGCACCCATCCGTCACCATCTCTAAACGCCACCTATTGATGTTGCCACAAAACGCCATGCTGATTCTCTATTGGTCTCACGTGCTCTACGGTAGAGGCATGCGGGTTGAGCGATTAACAGGAGTTCTGGGTGCCATGGTCCACGTGGACGATGTGAAAGTTCTCACTGATTCACAATTGGATTCATTGAGGGAAATCGCGTGTGAACACGAAGTCATTATTATCCCGAACCAATCGCTGGCACCCCTTGAGCAAGTTGATTTTTCTCATCGCCTAGGGCCTGCTGCTGAATCTCCCTTTATTGAACCGAGCCCTGACCATCCTGAAGTCATCAAAGTTTTGAAAGAAGCCAAAGACGGCAATGCATTCAATTTTGGTGGTGCATGGCACAGTGATTTCAGTTTTCAACCAGCGCCACCGTCGTTCACGGTTCTCCACGCGCTTGATATCCCACCGTACGGGGGAGACACTCTGTGGTCTTCAATGACAGCTGCCTACAACGCATTGTCGGATGCGTACAAGGAACAGTTCTCACACTTTGCTGCAATTCATACTGCTCGTGATGCGTATTCGCCAAAGATGCAAGCAATTCATTCTGGGCTTTCCAGTATGAACATCGTGTGTGACGAGACCGCGAATGACACTGAAATTCATCCGCTCATCACAACTCACCCTGAAACCGAAAAGTTAGTGCTGTTTTACAATCGTGCATATGTGCGTGACATAATGGGCATCGCCGATGAAATTGAAAAGTTGCGGATCATGGATTGGTTGCATCTGCATACAACCGATGCGAAGTTCACTGTGCGTCATAAGTGGAGCAACGGTGATCTGGCTATCTGGGATAACCGTTCAACGCAGCATTATGCACTGAACGATTACGCCGGATTCCGTCGTGAACTGCATCGCACGACCGTTGCGGGCACTCGTCCTCTGCAGTGAGTACGCCGTTCGAATGGCAATCAGCCCCGGATGCTGATGTTGATCACCAGTATTCTCCATCGCGGTATGCCCTTCGCCCGCTTGATGAATACCTCGCTGAATATCACGAACTCAGTGCACCTCATGATCCTGTTGCATTACGTCGACCTCATCGCCCGCTTCTGATTTATGTCCATGGTGGATACTGGCAGCGACTATCCGCTGCTGATTCTCTGTTCAATGCAAACGATGCAATGGCAGAAGGCATTTCGTTGCATGCTGTGGAATACACATTGGCACCGTTTGCAACAGTCTCAGACATCATCGAGGAGTGTATTACTGATGTTAAGAACACAATTGCAGAACTGCAGCCAACGCACGTAGTTCTTGCAGGGTGCAGTGCCGGCGCGCACTTAGCTGCAATGTGCGCGCGCGAATATGCCATCGCATCACGCTTATCTGGCGTTGTCTTACTCAGTGGCATATACGACCTGCGCCCATTAGTTGTGACTGAGACCAATGATCCGTTGCATTTCACGCCGGAATCAGCTGCTGCCAGTAGCCCGCAGTTGCTTGCTTCAACACATGGGCTCTCACGTGCGCTGTGTGCTGTTGGCGAATCAGAATCGTCGGAGTTCATTCGCCAGAATGCTGAATATGCGGCCTGCCTTCAAAAAAGCGGAACAGCGGCAGAAACAATGGTCGTGCCGAATCGTGACCATTTCAACCTTCCATATGATTTGTTGCATCGAGGCACAGCAGTGGGAGACTGGACACTCGCACAGTTACTGAAAGAACCATCGTGAATCTCATTGACGCAGAAGAATTAGCACGAATACTTGATGCGCAAGATGTGCTGGCGCCATTGCGAGCAAAGTTTGATATTCCACCGGACGTCAAATATTTTGATGGAAATTCACTTGGCCCATTAACCCTGCGATCTCGTGAAGTGTTACATCGTACAATTGACGTCGAATGGCGCGAACGCCTAATTCGTTCATGGAATGAAGATTGGTTGGCGATGCCAATGCGCGTCGGCAACATGATTGCTCCACTTATCGGTGCAACACAGGATTCTGTCATTAGTTGTGACAACACATCAATCAATTTGCACAAGGCATTGATGTCGGCAGTCGCACTTCGTCCTGGTCGCACAGAAATTGTGATTGACATCAACAATTTCCCGACAGACATTTACATCGCTCAAAGTGTTGCCGACCAACACGGCATGACATTGGTTGCGGTACAAGCAGAAGAAATAATCGGTGCTATTTCTGAACGCACCGCTGTTGTCACCGCCACTCACGTCGATTATCGAACCGCAAAGATTTTGGATGCACCAGCAATCACTGCTGCTGCGCATAAACACGGTGCGCTAATGGTGTGGGATCTTGCGCACACAGCGGGTGCTGTACCTTTCGATGTATCGGTGCTTGATATCGACTTCGCGGTCGGGTGCGGCTACAAATATCTCAATGGCGGGCCGGGTGCTCCTGCCTTTATATATGTGGCACCACGGCTACTCGCCGAATCTGGCCAGCCACTCCAAGGCTGGTGGGCTCATGCCGCCCCTTTTGACTTTGAACTCAGTTTTCGTCCAGCCCCTGGCATTTCCCGCTTTCTCACGGGCACAACCACGGTTTTAAGCATGAAATCCCTGGAAGCTGCCCTTGAAATTTTCTCGGAGGTCTCAGTGGCCGATATTCGGGCCAAGAGCATGGGTCTCACAAGTTTGCTTATCGACCTTTTTGATATACATTTGGCGCCTCGAGGCTTCATTCTGTGCTCTCCTCGTGACCCTGAAACCCGTGGAAGCCATGTGGCGCTTGGGTTTGCGGGCGGCAAAGCTTTAGTTGACCAGATGTCGGCGCAGGGCATCATCGCTGATTTTCGACCTCCAGATCTGATGCGCTTTGGCTGTGCCCCCCTCTATAACTCTTATAGGGACGTCGTCGAACTAGTCAGGCGACTATTTCACTCTTGACCTTTCGTCTATTTCACCGATAGTTTGTTGCTATTACCAAGTGGCTTTTGTCACCGATCTCCTAGGGGGAGAAAAACAAATGAAAAAAAGCCGTATTGTGCGCGTCAGCGCACTTCTACTCGGTCTGTCACTCGTAGGCGTTGCCTGCGGAAGTGATGACTCAACATCAGGCGATGCTGCAGCATCTTGTGAAGGCGTGAAGATTGCATTCTTCGGCGCGCTCACTGGAGACGCAGGCAACCTTGGTGTGAACATCAAAAAGGGCCTCGACCTTGCAGTCGCGGAGTTCAATGAAGCAAATGCGGATTGCCAAGTAGGCATCGAAGCATACGACTCACAAGGTGACCCAGACCAGGCTCCAGCTCTTGCCGACAAGGCAATCGCTGATGCAGGTGTTCTCGGAATCGTTGGACCAGCATTCTCTGGTGAGTCAAAAGCAGTCAATGGCAAGTTCGATGAGGCTGGTCTTCCGATCATCACCCCTTCAGCTACCAACGCAGATCTTTCAAAGAACGGCTGGAAGATTTTCCACCGTGCACTTGCTGGTGACGACAAGCAGGGCCCAGGCCTTGCATCCAAAATCACTGCCGATGGAAAGATGAAAGTCGGAGTTCTCGACGACGCATCTGAATACGGCAAGGGTCTTGCAGACATCGTTCAGACAAACCTTGGTGACAAAGCAGTCGAAATGAACAGTATCGATCCAGAAAGTGCAGACTACTCAGCAGTCGTAACAGCAGCAAAGGACGCCGGCATTGATGCTTTGTTCTTTGGTGGTTACTACGCAGCGGCTGGCAAGCTTGCCAAGCAATTGCGTGACGGCGGAGTTGACGCTCAGTTGTACTTCGGTGACGGAGTTCTTGACAAGGGTTACATCGAAGCAGGCGGTCCAGCAGCAGAGGGTTCAATCATTGGTTGCACATGTGCTCCATTTGACTCAAACGCAACGTTCCTTGCAGCTTTCCAAGCCAAGTTCAACGAAGACCCAGCAACTTATGGTGCTGAGGCCTACGATGCAGCAACTGTTTTCCTTGCAGCAATCAAGTCTGGTGCTCGTGACCGTGCAGCAGTTCTTGCCTTCATCAAGGCTTACGACGCTCCTGGCGTAACAAAGCAATTGAAGTGGGACGAGACCGGCGAAGTTATCGGTACAGCTGTTTACGCTTACACCATCAAAGATGGAAAGATTGACGGTTCACTCGGTCTCATCAAGTAAACCTTCGGGTTCACTTTTGAACAACAACGACAGCGACCGGGGAGTAATCCCCGGTCGTTTCGTTTGTCTATGATGATTTCATTACGTTTTTGATAGGTCGCAGATATGCCTGATTGGCTAATAGTTCGCACGTTCTGGGATCTCACCGTCACCGGACTTGCGCTCGGCTCTATTTATGCCTTAGTAGCACTGGGCTACACACTTGTCTACGGCGTGCTGCGTCTTATTAACTTTGCCCATTCTGAAATTTTTATGGTGGGAACTTTCAGTGCACTAATTGCCTCTACGCAATTACTCAATATTCCCATGCTGGAAGACGGAAACTATCCGTACCGCACGGGAGGCACCCTTGTTCTTTTCTTAGTTTTTATTCTTTTTGCTGCAATGTTCATTTCCGGTGTTGGGGCCGTTGCTCTTGAACGAATTGCTTATCGACCATTGCGTGGCAATGGAGATGCTTTTGGTGCAATTGTGCTGGCATTCCTCACGTCATTTGTTATTGGTCTGATTTTTGTGAATGAGACAAAAGCTAATCTCATTATTGCGTGTGTTGGAACAGCGCCCATTTCATATTCGTATCTTCGGTTTTTCAAAAGGGGCAAGAAAGCCCCACGTCTTGCTTTTCTTATCTCTGCAATTGGTGCTTCAACTGCCATTGCTGAAGCAGTTGGTATCTGGGGCCCAAATCGTCGTGAGCAGTATCAAACACCACGAATTTTAGAAAAGAAGGTTCTCTTCAGCGCACTCGGTACAGATGTTCGTATTGACTATGTCATTGTGATTGTTGGCGCATTGTTGATGATGATTGCACTCACATTGTTTGTAAATAAAACCAAACTGGGTCGTGGAGTTCGTGCTGTCGCTCAAGATGCTGAAACGGCACGAATCTTGGGTGTCAACGTCGACCTTATTATTGTGGTCACGTTCGCGCTTGGTGGAGTCATGGCTGGTGGCGCTGCAATGTTGTTCACAATGGTCTATGACCAATCGCGTTTCAATATCGGTTTCATTTTGGGAGTCAAGAGCTTCACTGCCGCAGTACTTGGCGGTATTGGCAATCTTAAAGGTGCATTGCTCGGCGGATTTATGTTGGGGTTAGTTGAAAACTACGGATCTGCACTCTTTGGCGGCCAATGGAAAGACGTAATTGCGTTCGTAGTTCTTCTCGTCGTTCTTATGGTGCGCCCAACCGGCATACTTGGCGAATCTTTGGGCAGGGCCAGAGTATGAGTCGGTTGTGGGAACTCTGGAAACGCCTTCAATCCCTAAGTACCGATGTGCAAGTGCGCTGGAAGTCAATGTCTCGTGTACAACGTTTGTCGGGATATGTGCTTGGAGTTCTTGCTTTGTACCTTGCACCATGGTGGCCAAAAATTCCTGGTATCGGCTGGCTAGTGAACACACCCGGAACCCAATTTTCTACAGTTTTGAATGATCAGGTCATTATTTTTGTTTTGGTTGCGTTGGGGCTGAATGTTGTTGTTGGACTTGCTGGCTTGCTCGACCTCGGATACGTGGGGTTCTATGCCGTTGGGGCTTATGTGGTTGGCGTCTTGACAAGCCAGCACGCTTCGCTTCCATGGCTTGTGGTGTTACCCATTGCTGTAGTGGTCTCAATGTTATTTGGAGTCATTTTGGGCACTCCTACCCTGCGACTACGGGGTGACTACTTGGCAATCGTCACGTTGGGATTCGGAGAAATCATTCGCATTAGTGCAAAGAATCTCGACTGGCTTGGAGCAAGTCGCGGTATTAGTGATATCGGCAGGCCACCATCAATCGGTCCACTGAAGTTCGGTGTTATTGATCCGAAGCCCTATTACTGGCTCGGACTAACACTGGTTTTTCTTGTTGTGTTTTGCTTGTATCGCCTCGAAGAGTCGCGCGTTGGGCGTGCATGGACTGCGATTCGTGAAGATGAAGATGCAGCAGAACTAATGGGAGTGAACACTTTTAAATTTAAGTTGTGGGCTTTCGCTATTGGAGCCGCAGTCGGCGGCTTAGCCGGAGCCCATTATGCAGGCAAAGTTGGCTTTATTAGCCCCGACAACTTCCCATTACAGTTGTCTATTTTGTTTCTCGCTGCAGTTGTTCTTGGTGGTTCTGGCAACATGTACGGGGCAATTCTTGGTGGCATCATGGTGGCATGGTTGCCAGAGCGTTTCCGAAACTTCACCGACAAACGAGTCTTAGTTTTTGGTATTGCCCTTGTTCTCGTCATGGTATTTCGCCCCGAGGGCCTTCTTCCTCGACGTGTGCGTACTAAATCTCCGATGAAGCCCGCCTCTGACGGCCAAGAGGTAGCGCAATGACAAATGAAGTTCTTCTTGATTTCAATAATGTCACCATGCAATTCGGAGGTGTCACCGCATTAAGTGATGTGTCGGTCAAAATCTTTCGCGGAGAAATTCTTGGCCTTATTGGTCCGAATGGTGCCGGCAAGACAACGTGTTTCAATGTGATGACAGGTGTGTACCAGCCGACGCGAGGAAGCGTTGTGTTCAACGGCTCTGACATCACCAAATTAAAGCGTTTTCAAATAACACAATCGGGAATTGCTCGTACTTTTCAAAACATCAGATTGTTTTCCGAAATGACCGCAGTGGAAAATGTCATGGTGGGAGCTGATGCTCGTAAAACTTCTTCAATTCCCGCAGCTCTACTGCGCACAAAACATCAGCGCTCAGAAGAAAAAGAATCATACGACCGTTCGATGGAGTTGCTAACCCTAATGGGCATCGTTGATCGGGCTAGCGATGCCGCACGAAACTTGCCCTACGGATATCAGCGCCGCCTTGAAATAGCTCGGGCGCTGGCCACCGAACCAGAATTATTGTGTCTTGACGAACCCGCAGCTGGTTTTAACCCTGCAGAGAAGCAACAACTCAATGAACTTATCTTTACGATTCGTGATCGTGGCTACACGGTTCTTCTTATTGAGCATGACATGAGTGTTGTTATGAATGTCAGTGACCGTGTGGTCGTTCTCGACTTTGGCAAAAAAATTGCAGAAGGTCTTCCTAGTGAAGTTCGGTCTAATCCCGATGTTATTGCTGCATATTTAGGAGTCCCTGATGACGCTGCTTGAGGTCAGAGATTTGCATGTGTTCTATGGACGAATTGAAGCAATTAAGGGCGTGTCTTTCACTCTGAACGAGGGTGAAATAGTGACACTGATTGGCGCCAATGGCGCCGGCAAGACAACAACATTGCGCACTATCTCGGGGGTGCGTACCGTTGCACAAGGCTCTATCTTTTTTGAAGGTGAAGACATCACGAAGATGGCTCCTCACGACCGCGTAAAACGTGGAATCTGCCAAGCACCCGAGGGTCGAGGAATTTTTCCTGGTATGACAGTGCGCGAAAATCTTGACATGGGTACTTATGTCCGTAGCGATAAGGGACCGCAAAAAGCCAAAGACTTTGAACACGTCATGCATCTGTTTCCTCGTTTACGTGAACGAATTGGCCAAATGGGCGGAACACTGTCTGGTGGAGAACAGCAAATGCTTGCCATTGGCCGTGCTCTCATGAGCAAACCGCGGTTGCTTTTGCTCGATGAACCATCTATGGGTCTCGCACCAATGCTGATTGCCCAGATTTTTACCATTATCAAAGAAATAAATGCTGACGGAATTTCAGTTCTTTTGGTGGAGCAAAATGCCACACAAGCGTTGAAAACTGCGCACCGCGGGTACGTGTTAGAGACTGGGTACGTAGTCAAGACAGGCGCAGGTTCAGATCTGCTGGTAGACCCAGCAGTGCGTGCTGCGTATCTTGGCGGTTAATTCGCCTTTCGTTCAAGACGAGACAGATAACGCTTTACTGCGTTCGCGCTTTCTTTGCGCCACAGATTGACGGGCGAGTCTGAAGCGTCTTTGTTAATTGATGCAATCAACGGATCAAAGATCGCGTGTTGTGATTCAAGAAATGAAGCGAGGGGCAACCCCATTTTTTCTCTCAACATAACTTTCAGCACCAACTCAGTTCGCACATCACGTAAGTGAGTCACGGGGGAGTCCAGCCATTGCATTGCTAGGAGCTTGCCGGCCGCGGTGGGAGAAATGATCACTTTGTCGCCACCGCCACCATCTTTAGGCGTCGCTCGTTTCACCAGGCCATCTTCGACCAAGGTGTCAATTGCTCGGTAGACCAATTGACGAGACAATGTCCATGCATGTCCAATATCGCCAGTGGGGGATAGTTGTTCATGAATTGCCCAGCCATGACGCGGTGTGTGAACCACCAGTGCCAACACAACATTGCGAGCTAACTGAGCATCCTGACGGGCCATATGAAAACTCTACCGCCGTTGATGAAGTAGTCAAAGATTGACTACTATTACAGGGTGCGTTTGCGTCTTTTATTGCCCCTCTTGCTGATTGGTATGTCGGCATGTGGCTCCTCATCAACGGGCAACTCCTCTTCTGTGGCTTCACAGTGTGCTGATGAATCAACAAAAGGATCGCTTGTTGTGCTTGCTGCAAGTTCCATGGCGCGTGTGTTTGCTGATGCTGAACAACAATTTCTATCAGAGCATCCGTGTGTAACAAAAGTGTCATTTAGTTACGGCTCTTCGGCCACGCTTGCTGCACAAATTGTGAATGGTTCACCTGCGGATGTTTTCGTATCTGCCAGTGAGAAAACTATGAATGCAGTGTCAGATTCTGGTCGCACCGTGAATACAACTCTGTTTGGAAGGAACAGTGGAGAAATCATGGTGAATGCTGCATCTCGATTCGCGAGCAACATAACCAGAATTGAAAGTTTGTCTAAATCTTCCAACCCTGGCATCAAAGTTGGGTTATGTGTTGCCACAGCCCCGTGTGGTTCCCTTGCAGACACCATTCTTGAAAAGGCAGGTGTCACGCGCAGAGCGCTAGCTGACACGGAGTCTCCCTCTGTAGAAGATCTTGTCAGCAAGATTGAAATGGGAGAACTCGACGCCGGAATCGTTTATCACAGTGACTGCGTGTATGCACAAAAGAATAAGCGCGCCGTTTGCGTGCCCATTCCTACAGATGTGAATGCCACAATTAGTTATTATGTCGCCGCACTCAACACACGAAACGTAACTCAGCAATTTGTTGACTTTGTCAGCAGTCCTACTTTCACAGCATCTCTGCAAGTGAAGTATGGGTTCCTCGCTCCATGACTTCTCCACGCATCTCTCCGACTTTGAAAATCGTTGCATCCATTGCCACGCTATTCGTGGCTCTTCCGCTGCTGTCTATCGTTGTGCGTGTGCCATGGTCTGACCTTGGGGACATGTTGTCCCAGAAGTCAACAAGGGATGCCCTATTGATATCACTGCAGACATCAATCATTGCTGCCGTGATTTCATGCATTTTTGGTGTGCCTCTTTCGTGGTTCCTTGCTCGTTCAGGCACCAGAGGGCTCTCGGCTCTACGGGTTATTTGCATCACACCAATGGTTTTGCCCCCAGTAGTCGGTGGTATCGCGCTTCTGACTGCATTCGGGCGTCAAGGAATTGTCGGACAATATTTATATGACTGGTTCAATATTTCATTGCCATTCACTCGAACTGCAGTTGTTATGGCGCAGGTGTTTGTTGCGATGCCGTTCTTGGTTCTTGCTGTTGAAGCAGCCTTTCGCCAGAGTGACGAAGGGTTAGAGGAAGCAGCCCGCACTATGGGTGCTTCACCAAGTCGTGTGTTCTTCACAATTGCAATCCCAGCGGCAGGTCCAGCAATCATTGCCGGAATTGCACTTGCATGGGCACGATCTCTCGGCGAATTCGGCGCATCAATAACATTCGCTGGCAGTTTCCCTGGCCGTACTCAAACACTTCCAATGGCCGTATACGAATTGGTGTCGGTTGATTATCGATTGTCGCTGGTGTTGTCATTAGTTCTGATTTTTATTTCAGTAGGTGTGTTAGCTGCAATGCGTGATCGATGGATGGCTGGTCGATGAGTATTTCGATTAATGGATTAGTTGGCCGAGGAGATTTTGAGCGTTCCTTTGATTTCACAATTGCTGACGGAGAAGTGTTGGCAATTACCGGCCCGAACGGTTCAGGTAAATCGACCGTGGTGCACACCATCGCCGGTCTGATTCCGTTGCGATGCGGACACCTTACGTTCGGTGACACGATGTGGGATTCACCGACAACGAATGAATGGGTCGCGCCAGAAAACAGAACATGTGCAGTTGTGTTTCAAGACCTCCGACTTTTTCCACACATGAATGTGATTTCAAATGTCGCATACGGACTTCGTGCTCACGGAACTCAAAAAGACGAAGCGATAGAACGATCACAGAAAATGTTGACTCGGGTCGGGTTGACATCTTTCGAGAAACGTCGACCAAGTGAACTCAGCGGGGGAGAACGTCAGCGCGTTGCTCTTGCTCGTGCACTTGTTCTCGAACCACGGGTGTTGCTCCTTGATGAACCATTGTCAGCGGTTGATATCGCCTCTCGCGCCGCCCTACGCGAGCTATTGCCAGAGGTTCTCGCCACTTTTGCCGGCGCCACGATTCTGGTCACCCATGACCTGGGCGACGTTGAGGCCATGGCAACTCGTTCCTTGAGCCTGATCTAGCGCAGAAATCACCGAAATCTGACCCTTCGTTCATCTTGTGTTCATGAAGTGTGGGTCTACCGTTCACCGTGTCCTGCGAGCATTATCGGGTGCTAACGAATGTCCCTGATAAACGTTCAATTGAAAACAGTCTCACACGAGTAGACAAGGTCTTCCAGAACCTCGTGACATTAGGAGCTTTTTTCTCGATGGTGGTTCTTGCAGCCATCGGTGGATTTTTGCTCTATCGCGGCTTTGAAATCTTCAAGGACTTCGGCTTCTCCTTCATCACCGGCTCGAAGTGGGACATTGGCAATCCCGAAGACACCGGTACTGCGATTCTTGGTATAGGTGCAATGCTCTTCGGGTCAGTTATCACTGCCATCATCGCGGTTGTGCTCTCAGTACCTTTCGCCGTCGCCACCGCACTATTGATTGAGTTTTATGTTCCCAAGTGGTTTAAGACAATTCTTGTTTCTGTCCTCGATCTAGTGGCTGCGTTGCCTTCGGTCGTGTTTGGTATCTGGGGTTATGCAGTTCTCTTACCTTTAGTGGAAGGTTGGTCGAAGACAATCGAGAACTATCTGGGTTGGATTCCAATTTTTAATGTTCCATCCGGAATCTTTGGTCGTTCACCTTTTCTTGCAGGCTTGCTCTTAGGCCTTATGATTGTCCCGATCATCACATCAGTTGCTCGTGAGGTGTATAGCCAAGCTCCGCGTGATCTCATAGACGCTGCATCAGCTTTGGGTGGCACTCGTTGGGGTGCTCTGCGTACCGTGGTTCTTCCGTTTGGACGAAGTGGCCTTGTTGGCGGAACAATGTTGGGACTTGGTCGCGCCTTAGGTGAGACAGTCGCTGTTTACCTGACACTTAATCTGGTTTTCGAAGTCAATTTTAAAATCCTTGCGAGTGCCGGCGGCAATGTCGCCTCCCTCATTGCAACAAAGTTTGGCGAAGCGACTGAGTACGAACTAAAGGCACTGATGGCGGCCGGTCTTGTTTTGTTCCTAGTGACTTTGCTCGTCAATTTTGGAGCAACGATGATTGTCAACAAGTCGAGGAAAATTGTATGAGTGTCGTGATTGAGACAATGGCGCCAGTTCCTACTCGGCCATGGCGAAATTCAAAAGCTACAGGAATGCGTAATCTGCTGGCCATAGCGCTGGCACTGATTTGCGGTGGAGCTATTAACCAAGTCACTGGATTAAGCGGCTTCTTAGGCCTCTTTGTAGGTACAGCTTTTCTTTTTCCAGTATTTATTGCCGTTGCTAATGCTAAACGAGGTGCAAATGTGGTCACGGATCGCATCGCATCTGCAGTAATTGCAGTTGCATTCATAGCAGTGACAATCCCGTGGTTGTCTATCTTCATCACGGTATTTCAAAAAGGTTCTGAAGCGTTCCACTCCTCATATCTCACTGACGACATGAAAATCACTCCATCAGGTGATGATTTGCAGTACGGCGGAATCGCTCATGCAATTATCGGAACAATGTTGATGGTTCTTGTAGCCACCGTTATCTCCGTGCCGTTTGGAATCATTGCCGCCGTCTACATCGTTGAAGTCAAGGGCCGCTTTGCCGGACTCATCAGATTCTTAGTTCAGGCAATGAGTGGAGTGCCATCAATTGTTGCTGGTCTGTTCGTCTATTCAACGGTTGTTGTTCTCTTTGGCGGTTTCAGTGCCTGGGCCGGAGCTGTTGCGTTGAGCATTCTCATGCTTCCGACAGTTGCTCGTACCTCCGAGGAAGTATTGAAACTGGTATCGGTTGATCTGCGTACGTCAAGCGCCGCACTTGGTGCGACTCAGGCCCGCACCGTGTTCACCGTCGTAATTCCAACAGTGGCGTCAGGTTTGATTACTGCCGCCGTGCTTGGTGTGGCCAGAGTAGTGGGTGAGACCGCCCCGCTTATTCTTACTTCCTCCTATTTTGTTGCAAAAAGTACGAACTTGAACGATCCAATTGCAAGTTTGCCGATTTATATCTTCTCAAGTCTTGGATTGGGCGATCAAAATGCCACTGCACGTGCTTGGGGTGGTGCATTGGTGTTGCTCGGCTTGGTCTTTTTCTTCTTCCTTCTCACCCGAATCTTCAGTTCCCGAATCAAGCGAAAGTAATATGATGGAAAACAATCAGATTGAAAGCCAAATTAGCGAAACAGCTCGCCCCCACATCACGGCTAAAGTCGAGATTCCGGAGCAACGAAGTAAACTACACACTGAAGATGTGCAGGTCGACAAAATGGTGAAGTCAGAATCAGGACTTGAAACACGAAATGTACATGCGTGGTTTGACAAGCATCATGCGTTGGCAGATATCTCCTTGCATTTCCCCAAGAACACAGTGACAGGACTCATTGGTCCTTCTGGTTGCGGTAAGTCAACTTTCCTTCGACTTCTCAATCGCATGCATGAATTCATCCCAAGGGCTGCAATGGCCGGTGAAGTTTTATTCGCTGGTAACGACATTTATGATCCAGGTGTTAACCCAATTGATATTCGTCGCCGAATCGGAATGGTGTTTCAGAAACCAAATCCATTTCCTGCGATGAACATTGGCGAGAATGTTGTTGCTGGGTTGAAGTTGTCGCGTGTCAAGACTTCTAACAAAGATGCCTTGATTGAAGACTGTCTTACACGGGCCGGGCTCTGGAAAGAAGTCAAAGACAGGCTTGGTTCAGCCGGTGGTTCGCTATCAGGTGGCCAGCAACAACGCCTGTGTATTGCACGCGCGTTGGCACTGAACCCTGAAGTGTTGTTATTGGATGAGCCGTGCTCAGCACTTGATCCGGGCTCTACTCTGCGGGTAGAAGAAACCATCGTTCAGTTGTCTGCGACAATGACCATCGTCATCGTTACCCACAACATGCAACAAGCGGCTCGTGTCAGTGATTATTGTGCCTTCTTCCTTTCAGATGGTGGTCCCGGACAACTTGTTGAAGCAGACCTCACAACTAATATTTTTTCTAATCCATCTGATACGCGAACCGCTGATTACGTGCAAGGCCGCTTCGGCTGACCTCAGTTAACTCATTGTTAATCTTCCGTACCCTCTGGGTTTGGTAGATCGATACATGCCTGTCAGAAGGCCTTCTTATGGTGTGGACAGGGAATAAGTAATGCCCTATATAAACAGGAGAAAAAATGAAATTACGACAGAAGGCTGCGATAGCAATTGCGGCAATCTCACTTGCCAGCGTCGCTGGCGCAGGGCAAGCAAATGCTGCCGCAATTGGTGGAGGCGGAGCAAGCTTCCTTGCCAACATGATGGATATCTGTGCTGCACAGTTCAACCGCAACACTCAATCAAATACCGCAGCAGACGTATTCACTTACGCATCAGTTGGCTCCAGCGCTGGTAAAACAGGATTTGCAAACTCAACCTACAAGTTTGGTGGATCTGAATCCGCATATTCTTCTGGTGCGCCAACAGGCTTGGTTTATGTACCACTAGTTGGTGGTGCAATCGCAATCGGTTACCGCCTCGACGGAATTACACCTGCAGGCGCAACTGTGCGTCTCCCGAGTGAAGTAGTTGCAAAGATTTTTGCTGGCCAAATTACAAGGTGGAGTGACCCACTCATTGCTGCAGCAAACAAGGCAACGACCGTTGCTAAGAAGCTAACGGCAACCAAAGATGGCGTAAAAGTTTCTGTTGCAAAGTCAGCTTCAAACGTTCAGTTCACAATGTCCATGACACCAGCTGCTGTAACGAAGTACAAGAATGCAAAGGTCACCATTTCAGCAGCAGTGCTTGGTGGAGAATCAAAGAGCATGTACTCAGCAAAGTCAGCTGCAAAGCTTTCAAAGTCTGCTGCATACGCTGCAAACACTGTGTACACAGTTAAGGCCGGAAAGACACTTATTGGAGTTCTTACTACTGAAGCTGCAAAAGATGGCGAGACAATCACTTTCCCAGATACAGCAATTCGCGTTGTGCATCGCAGCGATGGATCAGGTACTACGAACAACTTCATTAACTATTTGAACAAGTCGTATCCTGCAATCTGGACAAAAGTAACCAGCGACACTTACGCCACTGGATTTCCTGGAACAGTTCCTACAGATGGTTCATTCCAGTCTGCAAAGGGTAACGAAGGACTTGCTAGCTATGTACGTGACAACAATGGTGCAATCACATACGCAGAATTGTCATACCTTGAAGAGCGTGGCGTGAAAGCTGCTGCAGTAAGCAACCCAGCTGGCAAGTATGTTCTGCCATCACCAACCTCATCAGCTGTCTGGCTCGATGCGGCTGAAATTGTTGCAGACGGTCTTGTTTCTCAGAACTTCGCAGCGACAGCCGCCGATGCGTACCCAATCAATGCGGTTTCGTACGGTTTGTCAACCACAGCTAAATCAGACACAAACACTTCTGTTAAGACATTCTTCTCATACTTCTTGAACACATGTGCTCCGAAGAATGCAGCCGGAGCTGGGTACACCCCACTTACCGGTGCAATTCTTGCGAAGGCAGTTGCTCAAGTAGCAAAGATCAACGTCGGCTAATCAATTAGTTCAACCCCTGAACGACCAAAAGGGTCCGGTGCGAAAGCACCGGACCCTTTTGGCATTCTGGGGCAGAATAGAGGCATGGCAACTATTCGCATCGTGAACCCAGCAACAGGAGAACCAGAAGGAGAAGCGCCCAATCAATCTGTGGCGCAATGCATAGAGGCTGCTCAGAAGGCCAATGATGCCTTCATCACATGGCGCACAACATTGCCTCGTCAGCGCGCTGAAATACTGCGCCGCGCTTTTGAGATCATGATTAGCGAGCAAGAGCAACTAGCCACTCTGATCGTGCGTGAGAACGGCAAAGTTTTGTCTGATGCCCGTGCCGAAGTGGCGTACGCAGCTGAGTTCTTCCGCTGGTTCAGCGAAGAGGCTGTACGCATCGATGGAGACCTGCGTCAGGCGCCAAACGGCACTAATTGGCTTGCTGTTACTCGTGAACCTGTTGGGGTCGCGCTGTGCATCACCCCGTGGAACTTCCCTGCTGCGATGGCAACACGCAAGATAGGGCCAGCACTAGCGGCTGGCTGCACCGTGCTATTGAAGGCTGCACATGAAACGCCACTGACGGCCTATGCAATTGCAGACATCTTGCAACGTGCCGGATTGCCTGAAGGGGTTGTTCAAGTGATCACACCAGACCCACCAGGCGAGGCTGTACAGGCATTGTTGTCATCTGGTCTTGTGCGCAAGTTGTCATTTACTGGTAGCACGCGAGTGGGCTCAGTGCTGCTTGCACAAGCAGCACAGAAGATTGTGAACTGTTCAATGGAACTGGGCGGCAATGCTCCATTCATTGTGTGTGACGATGCAGATATTGATGCAGCTGTTGATGGCGCCATGATTGCGAAAATGCGTAACGGGGGAGCAGCATGTACTGCAGCAAATCGTTTTTACGTGCAGTCGTCAGTGCTTGATGAGTTCACATCAAAGTTCACTGCGCGCATGTCAGCGTTGGTACTTGGCAATGGGCTCGATGCAACAACAACACTCGGCCCACTTGTTAGTTCAGCCCAGCAAAAGCGAGTCGCCGAGATTGTAGAGCGTGCAATCGCTGATGGAGCAACGGCCATTTGTGGCGGTACGGCAACAGCTGCGCCAATGCATGGGTACGCCGCAACAGTTTTAACCGGCGTTAAACAGGATCATCACATTGTTCAGCAAGAAGTTTTTGGGCCTGTTGCGCCAATCATCGAAGTGGCAAATATTGAAGATGCGATGCCGTTGTACAACGCTGTAGATCACGGGCTGGTGTCATACATCTACACACGTAACCATGGCCGCGGCATGCGAATTGCTAACGCTTTGGAAACCGGAATGGTCGGACTCAATCGTGGTTTGGTATCAGACCCTGCTGCACCGTTTGGCGGAGTGAAGCAGTCTGGCCTTGGTCGAGAAGGTGGCCATGAAGGCCTTCTTGCATTCATGGAAACGAAGTACGTCTCCACCGAATGGTGAAAGTTGTCTGGGTCTCTCGCCACAGTGCAGTCGGCATAGTAATGTGGCATAGGTGAGCGACCAGAAAACAGATACTCAGAACGCATGGCTGTCGCCTGAGGACATTGCGCAGGTTCGTAACCAAGTTCCCATCATCTATGTCGATGCGGTGCCCGTACGGGTCAACCCCGATGGTGAAGTTACCCATATCGGAATGCTGTTGCGCCAGGCTGCAGACGGCAGTATCAGCCGTATGGTCGTGTCAGGCCGTGTCTTGCTGAATGAGCGCATCCGTGACGCCCTGATGCGCCACCTCGAAAAAGACCTTGGGCCACTTGCTCTGCCTCGTATTCCGCCAGAGCCAGCGCCATTCACTGTCATTGAGTACTTCCAAGACCCCTCCGTCTCTGGGTTTTATGATCCTCGCCACCACGCAGTCAGTTTGGCCTACGTAGTTCCAGTGACAGGCGAGTGCCAGCCAAGCCAGCAGGCTCTCGACCTCGCGTGGTTCACTCCGAAAGAAGCAGTGAGCGACGATGTGATTCTCGACATGACAAGCGGTCATGACCGGCTTATTCGTTTAGCGCTTGCCTCAGTGGGTCAACTTCCCTGAACTAGATTTGGTGTGTGCCAGAGGGCGACACCAACTATCGAGCAGCCGCAGCGTTGCGTACGGCATTAGTAGGTAAAACCATCTCCCGATTTGAGGCTGCACGTCTTGACGGCCCCGTGCCACAATTAGGTTCTGCAGTTGAAAGTGTTGTCAGTCATGGCAAACATGTTGAGATAGTTTTTGACGACGGCATCGTCCTTCACACACAAATGGGTTTCCGTGGCAAGTGGCATTTGTATCATCGTGGACAAAAGTGGCGTACGCGCAGACATTTAGCGCGCATCATTATTGAAACAGAAGAATGGATTGCTGTTGCGTTCCGCATCCCAACTGTTGAGACGTATCGTGAGTTTGATCAGACACGGCATCCGCGCGCAGGACGCCGCGGCCCAGACCTCACAAATCTTGAAGCAGATTTACACGAATGCGCAGCGCGTCTTTTTCACTATGACAAATCCAACTCAACAATTGCCGATGCAATGCTTGACTCTCGTGTGATGGGCGGAGTTGGCAACGTGTATCGGTGTGAAGTGTTGTGGGCATGTGGTGTACATCCGTGGGCAAAAGTGTCTGATGTACCGCAATCAACATGTCTTGATCTTGTGTTGACATCAGCTGCACAATTGCGCGCGAATCAGTATTCACCAGTGCGTATTACTGCTCCTGATGTGCCGGGTGGATTAGCTGTCTATGGTCGCAACGGTCAAAAGTGTGTGCGCTGTGGAGATGTGATTCGCCTAACAAAAATGGGTGAGATGGCACGATTGTTGTACTGGTGCCCAGGGTGCCAGGTGGGGTGCGAGCCGTACCCAGTACGAGATGATTCAGACCCCATTGCACGCACCATGGATTCTCACCCTGCTGGGGCACAGTTCATTAGCGATATTCTTCGCGGCCGCTCCGCTTCGTAGATTTAGGCGCGACCTAAAACCCGGTCGACAGCAATTTCAATAGATACTCGATCTTCTCGTTCCCCAGGTTGTCGATATCGAGCCGCATAACCCGCGACAGCAGCAGCAACACGCGTGGGGTCGTCAGTTCCAGTCACTGTTCCTTCAAGGCTGAGCCAACGCCCACCGTCAACTTGTGAAACAACTGCTCGTCCGCCGCGCAATGCATTTTTGTATTTCACAGATGATGGAAAGGTAATGATGCGCACAAGATGTAATTCGGGGTCATACGAAAACCCGACAGGAACAACATGTGGCGAACCATCACGGCGCAATGTTGTCAGCGATGCCAGATGATATTCGCGAAGAAACGCAAGCATCTCTTCGGTGATAAGTGGTGTAGGGCTCATAATTAGTTTGTATTCAGTGCATCAAGAATGTTGACTCGTGTTGCACGCCATGCTGGGTAGATAGCGGCAAACAATCCAACGATGAATGAGATAATCATGATCACGATTGTGGGAACAATTGGCAATTTGAATGAAGTGAGACCTTGGTCGCGTAAAGCAAACACAATGATCCATCCAAGGCCAATACCCAGAATGATTCCGAGCACTGCTCCAAGTAGCGACGTGATGACGCTTTCCCAACGCACAGTTGTACGCACTTGAGACTTGGTCATGCCTACCGCGCGCAACAGTCCAAGTTCGCGCTGTCGTTCAAACACGCTGAGAAGCAACGTAATGATGATTCCGACGAATGCAATAACTATGGAGAGCATCAACAAGCCATAGATGAGGCCTAGCAATTGATTCACTTGTCCCGATTGCTTATCGATGTATTCACTCTTGGACAGCAGTGTTCCTTGCCCGTATTTCTTCACGGCCTTCTCGAGCGCGGCCTGAACTTCTCCATCGGGAATGCCATTTTTTGCAACGATGTATACGCCAACATCAAAATTGATTACTGATGATTTTGCAATCATTGCGCGATTGACAACAAAGTTGCCTGCCAGTTCATCAAATTCGTACAAGCCACGTACTGTGAGTTCCCGTTGTGTGGCGTCTCCAAGGGTGACGGTGACTGCGCTTCCCATCGGGAGGTTTTTGCGTAGTGAATACGACTCGGACAGGAAAATGCTGTCGGTAGTCAAGTCTGAATACTTTGCATTGATGAGGCCAATGTCTAACACTCCATCAACAGTGGCAGGATCAATTGTCGTGAAGTACTGACCCTTTTCCTTCAGTTTGACTGTAATTAATCCAATTCCAGAAGCTTTTTCCACTTCTGGCAGATTATTGAGATCAAGAGCTAACGAGGGGCTAAGTCCGCCAGTGAACTGGTTGTCGGTCGTGACTGCATAATCGCCTTTGAATTGCACAGTGAAAACGTCGTTGATCTGGCCCTTAATAGAAGCCGCAAGTGCAGTGACTGCGGCGACGAGTGCAACGCCGATAAGTACCGGCGATGCAGTACGTGATGTGCGTTTTGGGTTACGTGCAGAGTTCTGACGAGCCATGACACCCGTAATGCCACGAAAGCGTGCGGCAGGTCTTCCCAAGAACAAAGCGACTGGTCGAGAGATGATAGGGCCGAGAACAATTGTTCCGATAAATACAAACAAGATGCCGACACCGAGGTATGTATTGCTGGCACCAGCGACAACGGCAACGATAATGGCAAGACCGAGTGCAATGGAAAGCAGGCCTGCGTACAGACGTTTGCGTCCAGGTTCGGCGATTTCTAATGCGGTTGCACGCATTGCGGCCAGCGGTGGAACTTTGCCGGCTCGTCGCGCGGGCAAAATAGCTGAGAGCACTGTGACGATTAGTCCAATAATGATGGTGGACGTCACTGTGTTCTGCGACACGACAAGTCCGCTGCTGGGAATATCAATATTCAGGGCACGCAAAAGCGCGCTGAGGCTGACGGATAACCCGATTCCGGCTACAAGGCCAACAACCGAACCAACAAGGCCAACAACGATTGCTTCGATCAACATGGCACGAGTGATCTGTTTGCGGCTTGCACCAATGGCTCGTAGCAACGCATTTTCACGTTGACGTTGTGCAGCACTAATGGAAAAGACGTTGTAGATAACGAAGCAGCCGACACCAAGCGCAATGAAGCTAAACGTCTTCAGCAAGATGCCAAAGAAATCAAGTGCAGAACCAATTTGGTCTTGTGTTTCTAAGGTGATTTGAGCGCCGGTGAGAGTTTCTGTTTTGGCAGTTGCAGGAAGCGCAGCCTGAATCGCCTTGGACAGTTTTGTGTCTGAGACAGATCCGTCACCACTAACAAGGATTGCATCTATGTAGCCAGGTTTTGTAAGAAACTCAGATGCAGTGACTGAATCGAACAATGCAAATGTGGCACCGCCAGGCGAACGTACATCTCCGTACGAAGCAATACCAACCAGGGTGAATTCACGGCTTCCCGATTGGGCAACAATCTTCACGCTGTCGCCAAGGATGTACTTTCCCGCCTTTGCCGATGCTTCATCGATGGCTACTTCGGTACGGCCAACTGGCCATCTTCCTTCTGCGGTGCTCCATAGCGCGCCAGTAAATTCTTCACCAATGCTGCCGAATGTTGGTGGCCCCTGACCATCAGAACCAAGTGGTTTTCCATCTTTTCCGATTATGCGTGCGAATGCCTGGATATCGGGAGAAGCATCTCGCACGCCTGGTACTTTTTCGACTATTGAAACAAGATCTGCTGTGATTCGTTGGCGTTCTTCTAATCCAAAGTCGGCCTCAATAACTTGTGTTGACCGAATATAGGAATCAACGTTCTTAAACACATCGGAAAACAAATTATCGAACGTGCGGTTCAGGGTGTCTGAAAATACTGAAGTGCCCGCCAAGAACGAAGTGCCCAAAATGACGGCAAGCGATGTGAGAATCAGTCGGGCTTTTCTACCCAAGATGCCCTTGAGTGCAATACGAAACACGGCTTAGTGACCGATGCTCTTCATGAGGTCAAGAACGCGGTCGGCTGTGGGCTCTGTCATTTCATTGACAATGTGACCATCAGCCAAAAAGATGATGCGGTCTGCGTATGCAGCGGCAACAGGGTCATGGGTGACCATCACAATTGTTTGTCCGAGATCATCAACTGCTTTGCGCATGAACGTAAGAATTTCGGCACCGGTGATGGAGTCAAGGTTTCCTGTTGGCTCGTCAGCAAAAATGATGCGGGGTTGCGATGCAAGTGCACGCGCAACGGCAACACGTTGTTGTTGTCCGCCAGATAGTTCGCTCGGACGATGAGTCAAACGATCTTGCAAATGAACTGTGTCGATTACTTTTTGAATCCAGGCTTCGTCACCCTTGTTGTTTCCTAACATCAGCGGAAGGCGAATGTTTTCATTCGCAGTCAAAGTTGGAACAAGGTTGTATGACTGAAATACAAAGCCAATTTTTTCGCGACGAAGTTCAGTGAGCTCTTTGTCCTTCAACGTGGACAAATCAGTTCCATCAATGATTGCTGAGCCAGATGACAGTTCATCAAGGCCAGCAATGCAATGCATCAATGTTGATTTACCAGAACCACTGGGACCCATGATGGCGGTGAACTGTCCTTCGTAGAAATCAACCGATACGTCGCGAAGTGCATAGACGGCATCATCGCCAGAGCCGTATACCTTCGTTGCAGAGAGGGTGGAAGCAGCGACTGTCGTGGTCTGGGGGGTCATTACCCCATGTTACTAAGCCAGATTTACTTAGGTTGTGCAAGAACGCGAAGATATGGCTTCACGGTCTTCCAACCTTGTGGGAACAGAGTTTTTGCGTCTTCATCAGAAACCGCAGCACCGATAATGACGTCTCCGCCATTCACCCAGTTAGCAGGCGTTGCCACTTTGAATTTGGCTGTCAGTTGCAATGAGTCAATGACGCGAAGAATCTCGTCGAAGTTACGTCCAGTTGATGCTGGGTAGGTGAGTGACAATTTGATTTTCTTGTCTGGCCCAATAATGAACACTGAACGAACGGTCATTGTGTCGCTTGCATTTGGGTGAATCATTTCGTACAGATCAGAAACTTTCTTGTCTCCGTCACCGATCATTGGGAAGTTCACTGGTGTTCCCTGAGTCTCAGCGATATCTGCTTCCCACTTCACGTGGCTGTCAACAGGGTCAACAGAAAGGCCAATGACTTTTACATTGCGCTTGTCGAAATCTGGCTTGATACAAGCAACGTAGCCAAGCTCAGTGGTGCAGACCGGAGTGAAGTCCTTCGGGTGGCTAAAGAGAACGCCCCATGAGTCGCCCAACCACTCGTGGAAGTTGATGGTGCCTTGTGTGGTGTCTGCTGTGAAATCCGGTGCGGTGTCGCCTAAACGTACGGTCATGATGTTCTCCTTGAAGTAGGTGCTTCCGATAAGGATATGGGTGAATTCCCGAAACCCGACAACTTTGGTCGGGAATTGTTTCGTGCCCGCCACAAGTACGATTTGTACATGTCTGGCGCCCCGATTTCCACCATTGTTATGGCGGGAGCCCCAGCACGTGATGCGATTCTGGCAAGCCTTTCTGAGCGAATTCAACAGGCCGGCTCGCCACACATTTCACTTGCCACTGTTCTGGTCGGTGATGATGCACCAAGTCGCAAATATGTAGCCAGTAAACACAAGACTGCGCAGTCCATCGGAATCGAATCTGTGCAAGTTGAACTGTCAGCGACTGCAACGCAAACAGAACTTGAAGCTGCGGTGTCACACTTGGCGAACGATCCGCGAGTGCATGGCATCTTGGTGCAGATGCCACTTCCTTCGCATCTAGATACTGACGCAGTATTGCGTCTTATTCCTGCCGACAAAGATGTCGACGGACTCACAGAACAATCGTTGGGCCGCCTCGTGCGTGACGTGCCTGGCCATGTCAGTTGTACACCACTTGGCGTCTTGCGCTTGTTGCAGCATTACGGAATTGCAACAAGTGGGAAACACGCAGTCGTGATTGGTCGTTCCACTCTTGTCGGTCTTCCATTGTCTGTGTTGTTGGCGCGCAAAGGTATTGATGCCACTGTCACGCTCGCACATTCACGCACAGAGAACCTTGCAGCAATTTGTCAAACAGCCGACATTGTTATTTCTGCAACTGGTGTTGCGCGCTCAATTACTGCAGAACATATTGCGCCTGGTGCAACGGTAATTGACGTAGGCATCTCACGAACAGAAGCGGGCATTGTCGGCGATATCGACGCAGTGTCGGTCACTGGAATCGCAGGTGCGCTCACGCCGATGCCTGGCGGCACAGGAATCATGACCGTTGCCTGCCTAATGGAAAACACAGTGAACGCAGCCGCAATGCAAGGTGTTCACGTCTGATGCGCCGACTTGTGGTCGCACTTGCATTGCTGTGCTCTGCGCTAGTGACTCTTGCAGTGCCCACGACAGTTCAAGCGTCAAGTAGCGCACCTGAACCGGAAATGATTGCTCGTGCAATAGGCACACAAACAACCGGGCCCTCAGGTTTTCTGGCTCCGAACGATGTGATGCCGTGGGGGTTAGACCGCATTGATGCGCGCACTGGTCGTGACAACTCATTCACGTACGCAACAGATGGCACGGGCGTAAAAGCGTACGTTGTTGACTCAGGAGTCAATGCCTTGCATGGTGATTTTTCTAGTCGCGTGCTTTCCGGTTGGAGTTATCGCTCACGCACATCTGATCCGACTGGTGCGGCTCTTACCAGCTACAACAATGCAATTAATGCGTACAGTTTGAATCCTGCAAATGGCATAGCCCCGTGTGCGTACAACACACAAATTCATCAAGTCAATCCCTCCACATTTGATGGCGTACGCGATGACCTTGATGTCGGAGGACTTGACAATGATGGCCATGGCACGCACGTTGCAGGAAGCATTGGTGGCAGTGCTACTGGCGTCGCAAAGGCGGTGTCAATCGTGCCAGTACGTGTGCTTGACTCGTGTGGATCAGGTACTACCACCATGGTATTGAATGGGATCAATTGGATTCTGGCTGATCACCTACCGGGTGAAAAAGCAGTGGTCAATATGAGCATCGGCTTTGAGAGCACTGCAACCAGTATTGATACCGCTATCAAGAATCTATTGGCAGAAGGAATAGTGGTTGTGGCTGCATCAGGCAATGATGGCGGTTCGGCATGTGGCATCACACCTGCAGGCACTCAAGGCACTATCTCAGTTGGAGCGTCAACGTATAACGACCTCGAGCCGTACTTTTCGAACTTCGGTTCATGCGTTGATATTTTTGCGCCAGGTCAAACCATTGTGTCCAGTTGGCCAAAATATAATTCAACTTTGAATACGTACGCGGGCGAAACTGGTACTTCAATGGCAGCACCGCATGTTGCTGGTGCCGTTGCTAGATATTTGCAAACAGCAACGGTGACATCTACAACGCCAACCGCTGCCTGGAACTGGCTAAAGACCAATGCAACATGTAATGCGATCACGTATTACACATCTTCTACGACAGATACCTCGCGTGTTTCTCTAGCAAAAACACCGAACCGGTTGTTGGCCATAGATGCACCTGCATCCGTGCCATGTGCACCGAACAGTGTCACCGCCACGGTGGCGAGTGAGAGTTCTGTCGTTACATGGGATGAAGTAGCCGCTGGAAATGGATCTGCAGTTACGGCGTACATGGCAACTGCAACACCAGGTGGAAAAACATGTTCTGTTCCATCGGGTACTACGTGCACTATTACGGGACTTGTAAACGATACGACGTATTCGATATCTGTGACCGCAACGAATGGTATTGGAGTCGGTGCTGGCTCTACCGCGGTCTCTGTAAAACCAGTTGATGTTCAAGCAACCGTGCCGAGTGCGCTTCAAAATGTGACAGTTACCACTGCCGATAAAAGTGCTGTTGTTAAATGGGACGGGGGAGTTGCCGCAAATGGATCCCCGATTACTGCTTACATCGCCACCGCAACTCCAGGTGGAAAGACATGCTCTGTTTCAACAGGAACGACTTGCACAATTACTGGACTCCTGAATAACACGAATTATTCAATTTCTGTAACTGCAACAAATCGTATCGGAGTGGGTGCTGTCTCTACCGCGGTCTCTGTGACACCAGTTGGTCCCCCTGGTGCAGTCACCGGGCTTGTCGCTGCCACAAAAAGTAATGCACTTGACATGTCTTGGGTTCAAGCAGCCGATGACAGCACGGACACTAAATACACCGCAACGGCGACCCCGGGAGGTGTCACGTGCACATCAACAGTTACCGTGAAGACCACGTGCACAATTTCTGGCCTTATCAACGGTACTCAGTACACAGTCTCGGTTACTGGGACAAATACAAATGGCACGGGTACTGCAACAACAACAACAGGACTTGCTGATGGAATACCAGAAGTTCCAGCCACTTCAATGTCAATAGTGGGAAGCAAGTCCGTCACTGTGGCATGGCCAGCAATTACGTCGTCTATTGGTGTCACGTATGTGGTGACATCGACACCTGGAAATTTCACATGCAGTACAGCCGAAACCTCATGCGAGGTGACGGGTCTGGCCAATGGGGTGAACTACACATTTACGATCACCACGAGAACGGCAACGGGCCAAGTAGCAGCCGCAGGTCTGCAGTTTCTCGCTCGGCCTGGTTTCACGGTGAAGAAATCAGTAGTAAAGAAAAACTCGAAAACAGCTCTGTCGATGCTCATTTCGTCCATATCGACAGGAACGAGGTCATGGAGTGAATCTGGCCCGTGCTCTATTGTGGGTACGAAACTCAATGCCCCCAAGGCTTCTACTTCATGTGTCGTTACGCTGAAAGTGGCGAAAAAAGGCAAATATCCTGCCATGGCAACCAAACTGCGTGTCGCGGTGGAATAGCACATCGCTACATTGTGTTGACATAAAGAAGCAAGAACGGAATCACATCATGGCAACCATCACACTTACTGAAGAAACATTCGAAGCCACTGTGCTCGGCGAAGGAATCACCATTATTGATTTTTGGGCTGAGTGGTGTGGGCCATGCAAAATGTTTGGTCCTGTTTTTGAAAAAGCTTCAGAGGGTCACCCCGGCATAAAGTTTGCAAAAGTTGACACTGAAGCACAACAAGGGCTAGCAGCTACGTTGCATATTCAATCGATTCCAACACTGATGTTGTTTCGTGATGGAATCTTGTTGTTCAATCAGGCAGGCGCACTTCCTGCGCACTCTTTAGAACAAATACTCACCTCAGCAGAAGAACTCAACATGGATGAAGTTCGCGCTGAAATGGAAATGCTTGAAAAAGATAACTAAAAGTAATTAGATTCCTCTGATGGGAAACTTCCGTCAGGGGCATGTGCGGCTCCTGTTGCGGACAAGCTCAGTGTGGGTAATTTTTATTACGGCATGCGTGGCCCTAGTGCTTCAATCTCCTGTATCGGTTCGCGCGAACGTCTCAATTTCTTCTATTGACCCAACGGGCCGCATTGCAGCAGGCGACAAACACACGTGCGCCATTGCAGTCAACGACACAATCTGGTGCTGGGGTGACAACACATACAGCCAACTCGGATCTGCAGCATTTCCTGATGGGTTATCTCTCACGCCGATTCAAACAACAGTGTTGCCCGGCTCGCGCATTGCGCGACGCATTGTTGCCGGCGCAAACCACACATGCGTGTTAGCAACCGACGGTACGGTGTGGTGCTGGGGTGATAACGGTTGGGGAGCATTGGGAGTATCAGGTGGTACGCAGGCTGATCCAGTACAAGTGACGCTTGGTGCAACAGCAACCATGATTGCTGCGGGTGGAGCCGAGACATGTGCTGTGTTGTCTAACAACAGCTTGCAGTGTTGGGGTCGTAACAACAAGGGACAACTGGGTAACGGCACCTCAGGCTCTACAGCAGTGACAACTCCGGTGTACACCTCGTTTGTCCCGGCATCGTTTACAATGGCTCATCTTGAAATCGGCAATACGCATTCGTGTGCTATTTCAGCGCTAGGTGCTGCGTGGTGTTGGGGTGAATTCACCAACGGGCGTCTCGGTACAACAGCGTCATCTAACG
>JBBANI010000010.1:0-29064 GCA_040402015.1 Ilumatobacteraceae bacterium | reverse complement strand
TGGTGTTGGGGTGAATTCACCAACGGGCGTCTCGGTACAACAGCGTCATCTAACGCAGTAACCCCTACTGCCACTGCATCATTGGGAAGTACGGCATCACAGGTTGCTGCAGGTGGTGCGCATACTTGCGCCTTGTTAACCAATGGAACCATCTCTTGCTTTGGCAACAACAACATGGGGCAACTTGGCCAAGCATTAACTGAACCTCCTTCCTCTAATTCCACGCCCACCCTGGTAACTCTTGGCGCAACAGCAACCCATGTATCGGCGGGTAGTCAATTCACGTGCGCTCTCATGACATCGGCATCAGTGCAATGTTTTGGTCAGAATGCAAATGGCCAATTGGGTTCAGGTTCATCTGGTTCTGCTCGCGAAACCCCCGGCGCAGTTACTGGGCTTACCGGCAGCGTTGTGGATGTAGTGGCGGGCACCAGCCATGCGTGTGCAGTGATGTCGACAGGTGAAGTGCGGTGCTGGGGTCAGAATGATCAAGGGCAATTAGGCATCGGCACGCAATCAGATGTGGCAACAGCAACTGCTATCGCAAGCCTCAATGTTGTACCCACGACGACCACGACAACCACCACCACAACTACGACCACGGTTGCGCCGACAACAGTGCCTACGACTGTTGCACCAACAACGGTTGTGCCACCTACCGCTACCTCAACAACATCGACCACGGTTGAACCATCGACTACAACGTCGACCACCACAACGTCAACCACCACAACGGCTGCACCCGTGATGGTTGCTGTGGCGATGGCGGCGCCGAAAGTAGCGCCACTTATTCGCCCCATAGCGATACGGCGGGGATCGAAGGTGAGCGCTGCGAAACTGGCGGCATCTGTATCGATGAGCATCCCGAAGCGGTCAGTGGGCACGATGCGCATCAGCATTACGAAGGGCAAGCAGTACTGTGCATTTGTTGGCAGTGCGCTGAAGGGGATTCGCACGGGAAAGTGCACAATTGTGGTCATTTTGCTGCCGAAAAGGGGCAAGACAGTTATGCGCACAAACACGTTGACTGTGAAGAAGTGAATATATTTCAGTAGCCAAATTGGGTATGTACAATGTTGCGATGTATCCAGTGGGAAAACTCACGTCGCGTCAACGAATCATTCGAGCGACTGAACAAGAACTGTTGGATTCCGGCACCTCTGGTTTGCGCATGGAAGTGGTGGCACAAAAAGCTGAAGTATCAGTGCCGCTGATCTACAAGTACTACGGCAACCGAGATGGATTATTGACCGAAGTGCTGAGTCGGCTCTATGACGGCGATAGCTACCAAAAGCTTTCTGTTTATGCGGACGTCTTCAATGAAATGCAGAATCCTTCGGTTGATGACATCGCCATTTTGTTTGCCACTGTCCAGCAGAAATTTCGAATGCCTGGCCGCTGGCAAAGATTACAAATACTGGCGGCATCTGCTGAACTTCCCGAACTCCGAACACGGCTTTCAGCAATTCATCTCGAGAATCAAAAACATGTGATTAGCTTTCTGACAGTTGCATTGGAAGCGGTGGTCTCCCAACAACCAGGACATACGGAAGACTCAATTCGTGCAGCCGTGTCGCTTGCCCCGCCGTTGGCCTCGTTGATCATGACTCAATCATTTGGGTCAGTTCTTGATGACCTCATCGATGTAGAGGATAGAGAAGCGGCTAGTGAGGAAATGAGAGTACTTCTTCGCTTAATCATCAACTCTGTTATTACAGCAGGTGCAGAAACGACCGTAGACTCTCCACATGGAAGTTGAAATGATTGTTGAGATTCCGCAAGGGTCTCGCAACAAATACGAAATGGATCACGTCACCGGAGACATCTGGCTTGATCGCACCTTGTTTACAGCAACGCAATATCCGCTTGATTACGGTTTCTTTCCAGGCACTCACGGTGAAGATGGCGACCCACTTGATGCGTTGGTGTGGCTGAGCCAGCCAACATTTCCCGGCTGCCACGTGTGGGTGCGCCCCGTTGCCGTGTTCTGGATGACAGATGAAAAAGGGCCCGATGCAAAAGTGCTGTGCGTGTCATCGCATGACTCACGCATGAATCAATACGTTGATATTGGTGATTTGCCCGAGCACTTACTCGACGAAGTGGGCAACTTCTTTGAGGTGTACAAGCTTCTTGAGCCGAACAAAGACACCACCGTGAAGGGCTGGGAAGGCCGTCAGGCAGCCGAAACAGAAATCCTTGCGGCCATCGAACGACTGGCTCATCTCGACCATTAAACGGCCTATGGCTGTGGCGTCTTTTTTGTGACGACTGTCACGCCACTGTGTCTGCCTGTGGAAAAAAGTCTCAGGAAACCCATATGGGGTATGAAGCCTGTGGATATCCCCCAATTTTCACAAACACACGCTTAGGGTTCGCCATGCGGACCACGTGCCGCAGAATTGGGGAAACCTTATGTACACACTCGGAGCCTTGCTCCTATCAGCCCTCCTACTTGGTGCCGTTGTTTCGGTCATCGAGTCGGTATTACACCTTGTCGGCGCCCATGGCGCCATCAGCAAGTTGCCACTTATCGGAGCGCATCTTTCACTCATCATTGCCATCGGCATGGTGTGGTGGTTGAAGATGAACCCGATCGCAGGTTGGGGAGTCACATTCGCAGATGAATGGATGACCTATGTCGCCAATGGCGCCATTATTCTCGGAATGATTCCGGTGAAAGATGCAGTTATCAGCATGGTGAACAAGGGCCTTCGCGCTTAAGTTTTCGCCACATATTTCAGCTACGGGCTGTCGGTTCATTGGAACCGGCGGCCCGTTTGCATTTCTGGGTTACGACCGAGACGTGCCTCGAAAAATTCGCAGCAGTCCGACGCAGCCGGCGGCAAAAACAATGAGCCCCAGAAAGCGCGCACCAATTCCGACGGGTAACGACATCAGCCATCCGCCAGCAAAAATTGACGCGATGTGCATGGCAGTAAAGAGCCCACGTGAGCCGGAAGATTTCGGTCGACGGAAAACTGCTATTAATGAAATAACTCCCAACACGACAATTGCCAGCATGATGACTGCGGCAAGAATTGCGAGGCTTTCCATTACCGAAGACTAGACCAGAAACTAGCTATTGAGTTGCAGAGTTGTCGATCAGCCAAAAGCTCACGAGGCCTGCTGGCTGGTCATTTAAACGTACTGAGGTCAAGTCCTGAGTCTGCAAGTGGGTCACGATTCAATTGTGATGTTCGTGTTCATGCGTGTGATGAACATAGGCACGATCAGATCGTGCAAACCGTGTTGCATAGACAATGATGAAAACAAAAGTGGTGATGAGAGTGATTGTTGGCCCAGGAGCAAGGTCTGCGTGATATGACACAATGAAACCAACAAGAACTTCAGTTAATCCAATGACAACGGCTGCTCGTGTAATGGAACCCACTCGATTAAAGAACAGTCGCGCAGTAGATGTGGGGGTAATGAGTAGTGACACAGTGAGAACTGTTCCGACGGTTGATAAGCACACCACAACGCAAATGGCTAAGAGAACGAGCATTGCGGCATCAAGGCGTTGAGCACGCACGCCAACTTGGGTGGCGTGATCGCGATCAAACGTTGCAATCTTTAAGTCTTCGAAGCGGAACCACACAAAGAACAAACTGCCGATGGTGAGTGCAAATGTGATCCACATGTCGAGTGTGTTAACGGTGAGCAATTGCCCGAACAAAAAGTGTGTAAGTGAGACAGATGTGTCGACTTTGCCGAGTGCAAGAACGCCAAATGCAAACATGCCGCTACCGACTACCGCAATGATCGAGTCGTGTGCGATGCGGCGGTTCTGCGATAGCAAGTGAATAACAACTGCCATGAAAATTCCGGCGACTAATGCACCAGGAAGAACTGCTGCCGTGCCGAACCATGCAAAGGCCAATGCAACACCACCAAGAAGTGAATGAGACATGGCGTCGCCCATGTATGCAAGGCGACGCAATGACACCCATGTGCCAACGACAGGGGCGAGCACGCCCACCATCAGGCATACGATGCCAGCGCGTTGTGAGAAGTCGGATTGAAAGGGGTCAAGTAGCCAATGCATTATGAACGACCCTGTACAGACGTGCGACTAAAGACCGCTTCCAGCCGGTCGCCACCCAATTCAATGGCTGGGCTGCCATCACCAATAATGCGCCCGTTCAGTGTGAGACAACGCGAGAAGTGAGTACGCACAAGGCCAAGGTCGTGAGTAGAGACGAGCACTGACGTACCGCGAGCGCACAACTGAGTGAACAAGTCAATGAGATCGCTTGTGTGGCGCACATCGACACCAGATAACGCTTCGTCGAGCAACAGCACATCGGCCTCTTGAGCTAATGCTCGAGCGAGTAGTACGCGTTGTACTTGACCACCAGACAAAGTTGCGAGCGAACGCGTACCCATGTCGGCAAGGTCTACCTGTGACAAGCAATCTGCAACATGATCATGATCACTGCGTGATGGTCGCATGCGCGCACCATGGAAGCGGCGGCGTCCTGCCATCACTACCTCGGCAACGGTAACGGGGAAGCGCAGGTCTACGTCTGACTGTTGTGGAATGTATGCAATGGCTTGACGCTCGAGATGATGACACTGTTCTCCGTGCACTACGACATCGCCCTGATGATCGATGAAGCCGGCAAGTGCCTTAAACAAGGTTGATTTACCTGCTCCATTGGGGCCAACAACGGCAATCAGCTCTCCCGCGTCTACAGAAAAACTGCTGGCTGTTAACGCTTCATAATCACCGTAGGAAACAGCGACATCGACAGCTGCAAGAACGGTGGAATCTGAGTGGTTGTTCACGAGCACCGCATTCCCTTCACAAGACGTGACAGATTGTCTCGCTGGATTGAATTGTATGACGCGCCACCTGCGATGTCTGTACTGCTAATACCTTCGACAGGATCAAGCAGGTCTGGAGTTGCACCTACTTTGTCTGCCAATGTCTTAGCAAGATCAGCGGGAAGAAGGGTTTCAAAGAAGATTGTGTTGACTGAATGAGCTTCAGCAAAAGTGGCAATTACTTCGAGGCTCTTGGCCGATGGCTCTTCTTCAGGATTGACGCCAGCAATTGCTACTTGGCGGATATTGGCTCGTTTGGCAAGATAGGCAAATGCGCGATGGGAAGTGACAAGTACTCGTGATTCACAGTTGGCAAGTTGAGCATCAATTTCATTTCCTAACGTCTGTAGTTCCGCAATGTACGACTTTGCTGCGGCGTTAAATTGTGTAGAAAATTCCGGGCTCAACTGAGACAGCGCATCTGCAACTGCAGTGGTCATTGCAATCATGTTCGCTGGGTCAAGCCATACGTGTGGGTCTTTGCCTGATGCCAGTACTTCACCATCAGTTTCGCCTTCAGTGCCATCGAGTTGCGCAACGACATCGAGAAGAGTGACTGATTGCAATAAGTCAACGGGAACTACGGAGCCCGGTAACGATGCAACTGCTTTTTCAACCTCTGGCTGAAAACCATCACTGATGTAGAACACTGCAGATGAAGTCGACAGAACTGTCAGTTGTTTTGCGGTCAGCTGCACGTCGTGTG
Source organism: Ilumatobacteraceae bacterium (assembly GCA_040402015.1). Lineage (GTDB taxonomy): Bacteria > Actinomycetota > Acidimicrobiia > Acidimicrobiales > Ilumatobacteraceae > UBA2093. Next base: position 23,528 of record JBBANI010000010.1, on the reverse strand, counting down.
CGCCCTGACCAGCTGGGGTGAGTTCAACAACGTTGACATGTGTGCCGCCAACCTGGCGCACAATTTCCTCGATGGGGTAGAACGATGCAGCAACAGTGATCTGCGTCTTGTTCGCGTCAATCTGTGACGATGAGCTGCCGCAGGCAGAGAGCGCCAGCACGAGAGATGCCACGGTAAGGAAACGGTTCACAAGAATGAGGTTATCTATAATGAGAACCATTCCCAATAATGAGAATCACTGGGAAAGACATCAGTAATAAGGTCAGAACAACACAAGGGGAGATCATGGCAACTGGCGATGCAATATTTCGGCGCGAAGACGACTGCGAGACCGAATCGTGGCCAGGTGCCGTCGACTGGTGGACTCTTTTTAGTAGCGACCGCACGGACACCCATGGCCTCACCGTAGGAGTGGCTGAAATACCTGTGGGGGCGCCTGAGCCTGAACGCGGCCACATGCACGCACAATCAGAGGTGTACTACTTCTTATCGGGCACTGGCCATGTGGTGGTGAACGGATCTCGACGTGATGTACGTACTGGCGACGCGGTGTTTATTCCTGGAAATTCTGAACATGTTGCGGTGAACACCGGAACAGAGCCGTTGCGGTTGTTGTACTTTTTTGCCACTGACTCATTCACCGACATCAAATACATCTTTCCTCAATAACTATTTGTTTTATTTCCAGAGTGTCGACAAGTCAGAAATTATTGAAGTCAAATATGTACCAATTGGTGAAGACGTGCGCCAGATGAGACCAATGGAGCGACCAGCACTGGAAGAACGCAATGGTCGAGTCATGACTCCGCTACCTTTGCGCGCTTCGATGGGCGCAGCTGATCTAGGTAAAAGTGTAATTCCCATATTGGCAGCAACCATTTGAACCAGTGTCGGCAGGCTTGTTGCTTGAATGTCTGATGGTTGTATGTTGCTGCGAATACATAAGTTTTCAGCTTGATCACGCAGGCAATGACCTTCTTCCAACAACAAAATATTTTCTTTTGCTAACCGATCCAAACTGATTGGTGACGATGTATCTGCCAACCGGTGATCGGAAGACATTGCAACGAGAAATGGGTCATGGGCAAGTACAGCCGAGGAAAGTGTCGGTTCTTCGATCGGTAGCGCTAGTAAGCCAACATCAAGTTTTCCGTAACGCAAAGACTGCAAGAGGTCCTGAGTTTGTTCTTCGTGAAGATGCAGTTGCGAATGGGGATGGTGTTTGCGAAGTGATTGCACTAGCCCAGGCAACAAATACGGTGCCATAGTAGGAATTGCACCAATGTGAACATCACCACGTAGGTCGTCCCCGTCGTTCTTTGCTTCAATCACGAGATCGTTCAGATCTCGGATCAGTGCGCGAGCCCGGTCGACCACCTGGACTCCCTGGTGAGTGAGCAAAATTCCGCGGGCGGTTCGTTCAAGAAGCTGTTGCCCAAGCCGATTCTCTAACCCCTTGATCTGTGCACTGAGTGCGGGCTGAGAGATAAAACAGGCATCAGCTGCTCTGCTGAAACTTCCCTCGTCGGCGAGCGCCACGAGATATGTGAGCTGTTGAATCGTTGGTAGGTTCATAACTAAATCCTATACAAACCATAACTAAATGAGATTTGCCTTATACCGAAATAGACACGATAATAAGGGCAAACATCTTGCGACATGGAAAAGGACACACAATGGAATCAACAGACAAATGCCCAGTAGTACACGGCGGAGCAACGACCGTCAAAACATCAAATCCTCAATGGTGGCCGAATGCATTGAGCACCGACATACTTCATCAACACGACACCAAAGAAAATCCATATGGTGAAGGTTTCGATTACAGGAAAGAACTAGAGAAGTTAGATGTTGCGGCCCTGAAGCAGGACCTTACAAACCTCATGACCGACAGCCAATCTTGGTGGCCTGCAGACTGGGGACATTACGGCGGCCTCATGATTCGCATGGCGTGGCATGCAGCTGGCACGTATCGCATTTCTGACGGACGAGGCGGCGCAGGCACTGGAAACCAAAGATTTGCTCCGTTGAACTCGTGGCCAGACAACGGCAACCTCGATAAAGCTCGCCGGTTGTTGTGGCCAATTAAAAAGAAGTACGGAAAATCGGTCAGTTGGGCGGACCTTTTCATATTGGCCGGCAATATTGCCTACGAGTCAATGGGATTCCAAACGTTTGGTTTCGCATTTGGACGTGAAGATATTTGGAATCCAGAAAAAGAAATCAACTGGGGCAGTGAAACAGAATTTGTCGGCCCAAGTGACACTCGATATGCAGACGTGAATGATGCCTCTTCGTTGGACAATCCACTCGCGGCAGTAACCATGGGTTTGATTTATGTCAATCCCGAAGGCATAAATGGCATCCCGAACCCACTGTTGACTGCACAACACGTGCGCGAAACATTTGCTCGTATGGCAATGAACGACGAAGAAACAGTTGCTCTGACTGCTGGTGGACACACTGTTGGAAAAGCTCATGGCAATGGTGATGCATCATTGGTGGGGCCAGCTCCTGAAGGTGAAGATGTAGTGGAGCAAGGATTCGGCTGGATCAATCGTGGACCGCGCAGTAATGGCGCCGGAACAGTGACCAGCGGAATAGAAGGCGCGTGGACAACAAACCCCACAAAATGGGATCAGGGCTATTTCGACTTGCTCTTTAAATATGAGTGGGAATTAAAGAAATCACCCGCAGGCGCGAACCAATGGGAACCAATCAACATTGCTGAAGAAGACAAACCTGTCGACGTAGAAGACGCTGGAGTTCGCCATAACCCAATTATGACCGATGCTGACATGGCAATGATTATGGATCCTGAATATCGCAAGATTTCAGAGCGGTTCCGCAATGAGCCCGCCTACTTCGAAGACACATTTGCTCGGGCGTGGTTCAAGTTGACTCACAGAGATATGGGACCAAAGGTTCGTTACTTCGGACCAGACGTACCGGCAGAGGATTTAATCTGGCAAGATCCAATTACAGCAGGTCCTACTGCATACGCCGTCGATGATGTGAAGTCTCAGATTCGTCAATCAGGGTTATCACCTGTAGACATGATCAACACTGCATGGGATAGCGCGCGTACGTTTCGCTCTTCTGATTTGAGAGGCGGCGCAAACGGTGCTCGCATTCGTTTAGCCCCTCAGAAGAATTGGATCGGAAACGAGCCCAAGCGACTTGAACGAGTGCTCAGTATTCTCGGCCCTATTGCAACCAAAGCAGGTGCGTCAATTGCTGATGTCATTGTGTTGGCTGGAAATGTGGGAATAGAGATGGCGGCCTCAGCCGGTGGCCACGCTGTTGTTGTGCCGTTTTCTCCGGGGCGTGGTGATGCGACAGTTGAACAAACAGATGTAGATTCTTTTGCGCCGCTTGAGCCAACAAGTGATGGATTTCGTAACTGGTTGCAGGCAAGCAACGCTTCGAATCCGGAAGAGCTCTTGCTCGACAGGGCGCAACTCTTGGGCCTTACGGCCAGTGAGATGACGGTGCTTATCGGTGGAATGCGTGTGCTTGGAACCAACTACGGCGACACAAATCACGGTGTATTTACTTCGTCGAAGGGCGCTCTCACGAACGACTTCTTCTCGGTTCTCACTGACATGTCGTTTTCGTGGGAACCATCAGGTGAGAACCTGTACAACATTCGTAATCGTGCCAACAACGAAGTTGCCTATACAGCTACCCGTGTTGATTTGGTCTTTGGCTCAAACTCGGTCCTGCGTTCGTATGCAGAGGTGTATGCGCAAGACGATTCAAAGGAGAAATTTGTCACGGACTTTGTTGCCGCATGGGCCAAAGTGATGAATGCAGACAGGTTCGACCTGGCCTAGATATTCCAAGTACTTCGCCATTGCGGGAGTCCCGCTTGTAACCTTTGAAGGTCGTCCACGAGAGGAACCCCCAATGGCGAATGACTGGTTTGAAACAGTTGCAGAAGCACAACGTCGCGCGAAGGCGCGCCTGCCGAAGTCTGTATATGGCGCTCTCATTGCTGGTTCTGAAAAGGGGCTTTCCTCCTCAGACAACTTGACCTCGTTTGATCAACTTGGTTTCGCGCCACACGTTGCAGGCAATTCAAATTCGCGTGACATGAGCACGACCGTCATGGGTCAATCGTTGTCAATGCCGGTCATCATTTCTCCTACTGGCGTGCAGGCTGTGCACCCACAAGGTGAAGTGGCAATTGCCCGTGCAGCAGCTAACCGCGGTATTCCGATGGGTCTTAGTTCTTTCGCCAGCAAGTCGGTTGAAGAAGTTGCAGCCGTGAATGATTCGACTCTGTTCCAGATGTATTGGTGTGGCGATCGTGCCACATTGGAACAACGCATGGAACGTGCTCGTGCCGCTGGTGCGAAAGGACTCATCGTTACTCTCGACTGGTCATTCAGCAACGGACGTGACTGGGGAAGCCCATTTATTCCCGAAAAAATTGATCTGAAAGCCATCTTCAAGTTCGCTCCAGAGGTAATTCAAAAGCCAGCATGGTTGTGGGCCTTTGCAAAGACTGGCCGCATTCCAGATCTCAGCGCGCCGAACATGGCAAAGCCTGGCGAAAAAGCACCAACATTTTTTGGCGCGTATTACGAATGGATGCAGACACCACTTCCTACATGGGAAGACATTGCATGGCTTCGTGCACAATGGGGCGGTCCGTTCATGGTGAAGGGCATCAGTCGCGTTGATGACGCAAAGCGTGTTGTTGACCTTGGTGCAACAACATTGTCAGTTTCAAACCACGGTGGAAACAACTTGGATGGAACTCCAGCGCCCATTCGTGCATTGCCAGCAATCGCCGATGCAGTTGGCAGTCAGATCGAAATCGTTCTCGATGGCGGAGTACGTCGCGGTAGCGATGTGGTGAAGGCAGTTGCCCTTGGTGCTCGTGCAGTCATGATTGGCCGTGCCTACTTGTGGGGCTTGGCAGCTAATGGTCAGGCCGGAGTAGAGAATGTGCTCGATGTATTGCGCGGAGGCATTGACTCTGCAATGTTGGGACTTGGAATAGCAAACATTTCAGAACTGACTCGTGATGACATCGTGATTCCGCCAGACTTTTTGCGTGCCCTTGGCACCAAATAGTCACCCTCAATTGTAAAACTGCGTTCATGTAAAGTAAGCCGTCTGTACAACTCGGTAATAGATGATTATTGAGTGGATGTCTTAATACCAAACCAGTATTTCTACATCTGGTCAGGCAGTTCCTTTCCGTTCCTCAATCTTCTGGCAGTTAAGAGCCTGCTACTTGCCGACAACAGTGCCACCGCAGTGGTCTACATGGTCGGGCCAGAGCCCCAAAACGAGATCTTCGAGAACCTTCGCGGTCTAGAGCGGGTCAGCATCGTGGCCATTGAGCCTGAGGACATCTTTTCCCAGCTGCCATCTGACTTAAAAGGCGTCGGAACAATTTTTCATAAGATTCCTGAGTCATCTGCTTCAGCACGAAGCAACATTTTGCGGTACGCACTTCTGTATCTGAACGGCGGGGTGTATCTGGATTTTGACACTGTGTTGACACGGTCATTATCTGACCTTGCTGTTCATCAATGTTTTATTGGTGAAGAGAACGTATGGGTCGGCGACGAAGACCGCGTGGCCGGTAAATGGTGGGTATGTGTCTACCCGAGGAATCTCTTTTGGTTGGCAAGCTGGCTACTGCGCCGCGCCGATAGTGCGTGGTTCAGTGGCAAATTGCAATTAGCGCGCACTCTTAAAAAAACTGATGCTGTGTGGTCGACAAAGCAACCAAACAATGCCGTGATGGGCGCTGTTGCAGAATCACCGTTTATTCGTGAACTTCTGCTTGCGTGCCTTGACACAGATTTCACTGTGAGATACGCAACAGGGCCAACTCTTGTATCGCAGGTTGCGGCACACTTTCCGCACTTAGTTTCAGTTCTTCCGGTTAATTACTTCTATTCAGTAGCCCCGGGAGAAAGTTTTCGGTTTTTCGCGGATCAGACATTGACGCTGCCCCCTGAGGCATATCTCATTCACTATGCGGCGTCGAATCATAAGAAGCTGATTCCAACTATTGATGCAACGTGCGTATGGACACGAAGCACACACACCGTTATGGCTGAGTTGATTGCAACGGTTGAGAGTAAGTACGACATGAGTCGGCCTAGTGAGACTGCCACAACACATGTCACCCAACCACTCGTGAGTTGTCTCATGGTGACAGCAAATCGCGGAGACATTGCGCGTATTGCAATTGAATGCTTCAAAGAGCAAACCTGGGTCAACAAGGAACTAGTCATCATTGATGACGGCGAAGAGGATTACAGCGACCTGATTGCATCCTTTGATTGTTCTGATCTAGTGCGGTACATCAAATTACAGCCCGAGTCACCAAGGCTTTCGTTAGGGGAATTGCGCAACATCTCAATAGAAGAAGCTCGCGGTGAATGGTGTGTGCAGTGGGATGATGACGAGTGGTATCACCCTGAGCGACTTGCAGTTCAACTCAATGCTGCCGTACAGGCTGATGTTGGTGCTTCGGCATTGAAGTGGACATTGATGCATGTGAAGGATGATTCCGACCAGTCTTTGACATTTCGGGGAGACAGTGGAATTGCAACACCTGGAACTCTGATGTTTCGTAAAGGTGATGAGCGGTATCCACATCTAGCTCGCAATGAAGACGGAATATTTCTCAGAGACGTGAAGGACAATCACGGTCTTGTGGTGCTTGATGAGAATCATTCACATCTTTTCATCAGAGTGTTTCATGGTTCAAATACATGGGAGAAAGATCATTTCCTTGCGCGGCTTCACCGCAGAGCAGTTGACTGGCCTTCGTGGGTGTGGTCACGCTGGATCGTGAGTGACGTCACTCAGCATCGAGCATTCAAATTGAGCAGCCGTGAGAAGGATTCGCTTCAACAAATGACTTACAGCTTTGATCGCGGTAGTGAATTGGTCTCACTATGAGCGTTGCAGTTGTACAGACCGAAAATGCAGTGCCATTATGGCGACGCATTGGTTGGTTGTCTCTCGGAGAAGGAGTTGCACGAACTGGACAAGTTGTGAGCGCCATATTATTGGTCCGGTTTTTGGCACCATCTGCATGGAATGTGATTGCCCTCGGATTATCTGTGTATTTGGTCGCAGTAACTATTGGATCTCTAAACCTTGAACACAGCATTCTCTTCTTTCTTCCACAACTGACACAGCATCAAACAAATCGCCTTCTGTATCAGACAGTCAATTTGTTGCGGATATCAGGACTTGTGTGTGGCGTAGTAATAGTTCTCGTCCAAGTCAGTACAGGGGTATTGGGAACAATGGCAATCGCGTTATGTCTTGCATGTGCAGTTGCCTGCGAACTTCCCACTGTTGTGATGACTCCAATCTTTATTGCACGCGGTGAAGAACAGTACGCAAGCATGTGGGGATCTGGGCACGCTCTCATTCAGTTTTTGGCATTGATGATTCCAACATTGTGTGGATTTGGTGCGATTGGAATCGCCTCTGGACTGGCCGTTTCCGGATTCATTCGGCTGACAACCTTCTCCATTGTGTTTCGTCGCTTCATAAACGGTGAACATGTGCACACTCCTGGCCTCTTGAAGCGTCAGATTCTCTTTTGTACCCCCCTTGGCGTTGCCCTTGCTGCCGGAGTGCTGACACGTTCGATGGACAAATGGCTGGTCGCATGGCATGAGCCATTGATGGTTGGAATTTATTCCATCGCAGCGTTTGAAGTGCCAATTCTTGCAGTGCTTCCATACGCAGGCGGAGCAGCGATAGCGGTCTCCATGGTCACGATGTTTCACAATGATGAAGTTTCAGGCGCACATTCAGTGTGGTGGAATCAGGCACGGATGATGTCCTTGGTGGTGGTTCCACTAACTATGGGACTAGTCGTTGTTGCGCCTGAACTATTTGAGATTCTCTTTTCACATTCCTACCGAACTTCAGTTTTGCCCTTTCAGATTTTTACCTTGATCGGCTTGCATCGGGTTACTGAGTACGGAGCCGTGTTGCGAGCCGCTGGTCGAAGTGTAGAAATTGTCTATTCAAGCCTCATCTTGTTGGGATTTAATCTTGTGTTCGGCTACATCGGGCTTCAAATGCATGGCCTAGTCGGATTGACAATCGGATCTGTTCTTGCCTTCTTGGTGGCGTGGGTGTGGATTCTGAGCCGATTGAAGAATGTTTTTGCTGTCTCAATGCGCCACGTGTTCCCGTGGTCCGCATGGACGTCAAGTGTTGCGATTTCTTGCGCAACAGCAGCCGTTGCCTTCTATCTGTCAAAGGGCGGCGACTCAGCAGGACCGCGTCTCATCATCAAACTAATGGTGATGGTCGGCGTGGCTGCAGGAGTAGGACTTATCAAACAACGAGATCGGAAAGTTCTGCCAATGCGCGGAAACTTACTAGAGGGAAATTCTCATGTATGAAGTATCAGAACTAAATATGCGAAGGGATCAAGACATAGATTTTGGTTCTCTTGCGCCTATGAGAATCGCAATTGTTGCAGAGAGCTTTCTGCCCGCAATCAATGGTGTAACAAACTCCATCCTTCGTGTGATTGAACATATGACTGCTCGAGGTCATGAAGTAACGGTGATTGCTCCATCGCCAGGCGTTACGGCATATGGAGAAGCCCGAATCATTCGAGTGCCTTCTTTCGGGTTCCCTCGGTATCCAGAATTACGCATTGGTCATTCACGGGACTTTGTACGTGAGGTTCTGCGAGAGATTAAGCCCGATGTTGTGCACCTGGGTTCTCCCGCCGTACTGGGCGCAGCAAGCCTCAGCGCTGCACAAGAACTTGGAATTCCATCAGTTGCGATCTATCAGACTGATCTTGCTGGTTTTGCTTCTCGTTATCACTTGGGCATCGCTGGGCGCTCGATTTGGCGTTACATCGCAAATATTCATCGTCGCGCAGATTTAACTCTGGCACCATCTACAGCAGCTGTTTGGGACTTGCGTGAGCGTGGTGTGAACAATGTTGTGAGATGGATGCGTGGTGTTGACCTAGAGCGGTTCAATCCTTCATTTCGTGATGAAGAGTTGCGCAGATCTATTGCGCCAGATGGCCAATTGATTGTTGGTTTCGTAGGCCGCTTGGCTCGAGAAAAACAGATTGAACGCCTCAAGGGTCTTTGTCGTATGCCACACGTCAAGGTGGTCATCGTTGGCGATGGGCCGATGAAAGCCAAGTTAAAAAAAGAATTGAAAGGCGCAATTTTTATGGGCTTTAAATCTGGCGAAGAACTCAGCAAGTTGTATGCATCTTTTGATGTTTTCGTACACACAGGACAAGATGAAACGTTCTGCCAAGCAGTACAAGAGGCACTTGCTTCTGGAGTCCCTGTCGTCGCACCTGCGTCTGGTGGTCCACTTGATTTAGTTCAACATGGACACAACGGGTTCCTTTGGACAGAGGCGTCTCGCTATTCACTAGTTGGTGCAGTTACAGAATTGGCTAAGTACCCAGTGAAAAGGGAACGTCTGGCTGCCAATGCTCGACCATCAGTTGAAGTTCGACCATGGTGTGGCGTGATGGATGAATTGGAAGGCCACTATCGGTCAGTCATTGGCGGGCTCAGCTTTGCCTATCGCGGAGTCGCAGCATGAGCCAGATTGTAGTTTCTCTGCATGATGTTGCTCCCTCAACAGCTGAATTGTCACGCCGCTGGCTGGAATTGTTGGAAACTCTTGGAGTACGTGCGTCGCTGTTAGTAATTCCAGGGCGTTGGAACGGCCAAGAACTGAGTAAGTCTCCAGCATTTGTTGATTGGCTACAGGCTGCTGAGTCACGTGGACATGAAATTGTTCAACACGGCCTGTTGCACACACGAGACAAAAATTTTGCGTCTACGTCTAAACGATCTCGAATCGGACAGTTGCTCGGCAGGGGCTGCCAAGAATTTTGGGAACTTCCCTACGAGGAAGCATTCAAACGCCTGATACACGGTAAGTCCATCATGGCCAAATGTGGGCTTCAAACGACAGGTTTCGTTGCACCAGCATGGATGATGTCAGATGGAACTCTTGATGCACTTCGCGACACAGGTTTTCAATATACGAATAACCACACGCATCTGATCAATACCCAAACAGGGGCTAAGAAGTTTGTCGTGGTTACATCACAACGCCCACGAAGCCTCTTGAGTCTTCCCGGTGTAGCGGTCACCACTGGCATAGCCAAATATGCCGAAACACGAGGGAATCCACTTCGTATTGCAATACATCCGGCTGACTTAATGTCTCCACGCTTACGTGAAGCGAATTTGAAGTTGATCACTCAGTTTCTCTCACGGGGCTATGTCTCGATGACCTATGACGAATTGTGCACCTACGAATTCACATCTTCTGCAAAAACAAAATCACTAGTTTCAAAGAAGAATCAACTGACATGAAAATTGTTCAGGTCGCAAACTTTGTTCACGAGACTTCGGGGGGAATGCGGACTGCGTTGGGAGCACTTCAGACTCAATATCTTGCCCAAGAGCACGAGGTTGCACTCATTCGGCCCAGCATTGAGTCACATGTAGATGACACGAAGGTGGTGAAGAACTTTATGATTCGTGGGCCAGTTCTCCCGATGACTGGTGGATATCGCGTCATTGCTGGTCGACGCGAATTGAAACATATTCTGCTTAGTCTCGAACCTGATGTCGTGGAGTTATCCGATAAGTCGACTTTGTTCTGGGTGCCGAAATGGTGCAAGAAGAACGGCATTGCGTGTGTTGTCATTTCTCATGAACGAACAGATTTAGCTCTCAATTCATTGGGGTGGAAACGATTCCCCCTTATTCCGGTTGTGAATTATTTTCGGCGGGTTATAAGTCGTTCGGCAGATGCAATTGTCTGTGCGTCTCGCTTCGCTGCTGCAGAGTTCGATGACCAGTCTGACAAAGTACGTATTGTCCCTCTTGGTGTTGATTGCTCCCAATTCTCTAGTAGCCGTAAATCACCTGAATGGGGAACGCCATTCACGCTTGTTGTTTGCGCTCGGCTATCTCCTGAAAAGAACGTAGATGTCGCAATTGAAGCTCTTCGCATACTTTGCCGAAATCACATTTGCCAGATGCTTGTCTTGGGTGATGGTCCTTTGATGAACGAACTCCAAGGACAAGCAATTGGTTTACCAATTCATTTCATGGGCCATGTCAATGACCGCGATGCGCTTGCAAATTTACTTGCATTTGCTGATGTGGTTTTGAATCTCGGCCACATTGAAACCTTTGGCCTGGTGTCATTAGAGGCACTTGCCTCTGGGACTCCAGTCGTTGTGGCATCTGCTGGTGCCTCAAGCGAAGTTGTTGACAGTACATGTGGGTTGGTCGTTGACCTACAACCTGAAAAGATTGTTGCTGCCATTAACCAACTTCGGCAACTATCCCGCGAAGACCTACGTATTCAATGTGAATTACGAGCCAACAATTTCAATTGGGCTGCCACTGGTGAACGAATGCTTGAACTATTTACATCAAGTACCGGAATTTCTAAGTATGTCAATCATTCTTGAGCATCACATTCGGCTGGAACCTCTGGGTCAATACGAGTCAGAGGTTCGACATCTCTTTCATGAAACATTTCTAATGGGCCGGCCGTTGGGTTTCCGGCTTGATGAGGTTGGTTTATACGAAGAACTAAGCCTTGCCTGGTACTTGGCGAATGCTTCCCATTTGGGCGCCGTAGCACTTCGAGATGATGAAGTTGTTGGGTATGCCTTGGTCTGTACAGATCCTCCTGCATATGACGAGTGGATTGCAAAGATTGCGAAGAAACTGACACGTCGAGTATTCAGCCGATTAGTGACTTTTCGCTTGTCAGCACGGAGTCGTAAGTTTTACCGCCTGAGATTCTTGGATTCCCTAACTGTGTGGAAATCTCGGAAGAGATTGCCGATTGATGTTGGCGCACACGTGCATATGAATATCAAAGAAGGCGAGCGCTCGGGAGCTGTTGCATTGGCCCTGCTTGGGCATATCGACCATGTGTGCCGTGACCACGGTGTTGTTTCCTGGATTGGCGAGATAAACGCAAGTCTCGGTTCACGCGAACGAGCGCTTGCGCGCGTCTTGGGTGAGATTATTGCTATTGAACCAAATCGAACATTTACTGACCTCGTGGGTCATCCGGTGAATCGGCTAACCGTTCGCCGCGATCTGTAATTGCTATTGCATGTATGCAAGTAAGCGCGTGGCTATCTCAGGGCCGTGCGTATCTTGCAAAAAGTGGCGAGCGCCAGCAATCTCTTCAAATGTTGAATGAGGAATCAGAGAGTGCCACTTCTTACCCCACTCGAGGGTGAATACGTCATCGTTCGTTGCCCACAAGAAATGCACGGGGATCTTCAACGAGTTAATGATTCCAAAGTTCTTTTCTTGGTTGACGGCATCGCCTGAGACGGGGTCATGTAACGGGATGCTGAGTGGGAAACGACGAGGGCCATTCACGCCGTCTTCGCCGAGGCCAACAAATGGTGCGTCGTAGGCAGTTTTAACATCAAGTGCTTCGCCTTCGTAGTTTGGCGTCCCACCTTGCAGTGCTACAAACAATGAATCACGCGGCGAAATTCTGTCGGTGGACATTGCCATCAATGTGCCCCACAAAAACTTGTCGGGAACATTGTCGCGAAAAATGCCGCCTGGTGAATTCTGTTCAATCCATTGACGAATGCCAGGGGAGTATTCAAACTCTGAGTGATGTAGCCATGTATTCATAATGCACAGACGAGAGAAACGTTCTGGCGTGTTCGCAACTTGTGCAAGTCCAGTAGGGCCGCCCCAATCTTGCACCATGATGGTGACGTCAGTGAGATCAAGATGCTTGATGAGCGTTGCTGTGTTAGCTGTGTGACGCGCGATGTTGTACCACGCAGGGTCAACAACTTTGTCTGACTTACCAAATCCAATATGGTCTGGTGCAACACAGCGATACCCAGCGGCCAACATGACGGGAATGATGTGGCGATACAAGTACGACCATGAGGGCATGCCGTGCATCATCAAGATGACAGGAGCATCACGAGGGCCTTCGTCGATGTAGTGCATACGCAGGCCATCAATGTCGAAATAATTGGGTGCGAACGGATAGTCGGCGAGGTCAGCGAAACTGCTGTCTGGGCTGCGTACGAATTCTGGAGTTGTCATATCTACCTACTGTGCAAAATTGTGTATGATGGTTACTAGTTCTGCAGGCGCATCTTCTTGAATGAAGTGGTTCGCGCCTTCAATCACATGGTGTGTGAGCCCAGCAGCACCAGGCACTCGTGTTTGAAATCCGAGGTGAGCACCAGGCTTGAATGCAATTGGGTCTTCTGAACCGTAAGCAGTGAGGAATGGCTTGTTCCATGTTTCGAGGAATTTCCATGTCTCTTTGCACTGCGGAACTCCAGGGTTTTCTGGCTGAACAGGAATAAGGCTTGGGAAAATCTTTGGGCTGGTTTGGTAACTGCCATCTGGGTACGGCGCGTTGTAGGCAGCAATCTCTGCAGCACTGAGCGTGCGGGTTGATCCACCGTTCACCAGGCTTCCAACTGGAAGTTCAGGAACCGAACTTGAAAATTCCAACCAGTCGCGCATTGCTTTGTTGGCCCCTTCACCAACCGGAAGGCCAGTATTCGATGCGATGGCGCGAGCAACTCTGTCTGCAATGTGTGGCATGGCGTTCAAGCCAATGAGACCACCCCAATCTTGCATGTACAGCGTGACGTTGGTGAGGTTCTCTGCCTCGAACCATTTCGTTACCCAATCAACATGACTAGCAAGTGAGTAGTACGGGGCTTCATTTGGTTTGTCAGATCGACCAAGACCCATGAGGTCTAGTGACAGAACACGGTGTCCGAGTGCTACTAGCCCAGTGATCATGTGGCGATGCAAGTACGACCATGACGGGTTGCCGTGCATCAACACAATAGGTGCTGCATCACGAGGACCTTCGTCTACAAAATGAAAACGAAGTGCCGTGCCGTCTGTGGCGGTAATGGTTGTGTAATGCGGTGCAAAGTTGTAATCAGGAAGATTCTCAAAGCAACTATCAGGGGTGCGCATTACTTCCATCAGATTGCGCCGTGAGTGGTGAACGTATCGTTTCGTGGGCGCACAACAACTGTGTAGGTGTCTGCGATTGCAGCAACACGATGTTCGCCCTGAGCTTCCAGGCGCTCCGGATCTTGTACAACAGCCATGAATGAACGCATTGATGGATACGCAATGAAGCGGCACTCATCCCATTGGCGACCATCGCCCATGATTGTTCCTTCGACAGTAAATATCGCAGCAGCTCCGCCGCCATGCTTTTGGGCAACGGAGAAAGCCTTCGACTGGTATTCCTCCATGTTGCCCTGACGGCCACCTTCAACAAATTTCAAAAGATGCACAACCATGATGGGGCCGTCTTCGTCAGTTGGGCTGTGTTCAACGCTGTCCCACGATTCTGGCTTCACGCGGAATTTGCTACCCAGTTCAACTGGTTGACAACCGATAACAAAGGTGAATTCCATGCCTGCTTCTTTGTGTTCATGCTTGTCTTGGAAATCTTTACGATTCTGCATGCCAAGAAATGCGGCACGTGTTGGGTATTTCACAACACCAACACGATCCCACTTGAAGTCTTTTCCTGCAAGCTGCAAGACAACGTCACCAAAGAACGGCACTTCTGCGCCTAATTCAGTGAGAATTTCGATTGGCGAGTATTTGTCGTCTGCTTCTTGGCCTGAAATGCCTCGTGAGCCATCGGCGTATGTGGCTTCTTCTTTGTACTTCATGAAGTTCACCATCCACACAGGGCCGTCTTGCTCTGGGGGAGTAGTGAACATCCGCATTCCGTATTCACGATCGACTGTTCCGTAGGTTGGCTTGTTTGGTGACATGGTGGTGTTCCTTTTGGTAGTGATTAAAGAGAAAGAATGTGTCCGGCTTCGGGGCGCACGCGCCCTTCCACAAGTTGCATATAGACATCGGATAGAGCATCTGCGCCGTGTGAATGTTGAATAGTCAACCAGCGTGTGGAATCGTCGAGAAACAATGACAATGCAGTTGCGACGCGTTCATTGAATTCAGCACGACCCCATTCTTTGCCGCGCTTGGCCATTTGGCTAGGTGCAAAGAAGAACTCGGGGCGTGGACCAGGTATTCCCTTTGTGGAACCCGACTGATCCCAGTGTGTGCCGCCGATACGGCAGGAATACTTCAATGCATCGTTGAAATGGTTGTGCACGCGCGAGATAACACTTGCGTTTCCTGCCATGTCAACAATGACGGTTGGAATAGATGGGTCAAGAGTCTCAATGTCGTCATAGGTAATGACTTGGTGGTACAAGTCAACGCCATATGTGAAATCCACATTGGCAGCCGAGGTGAGTGCGATGACCTTTGTCTTCGAGTTTTCACGAAGGCTATGCGCTAATGCGATTGATGTCTTACTGGAGGCACTGGTTACCAGAACCTGTGTTGCACCGAAGAAGTCTGCCTCGTGCAAGAAGTCTTCTGCCAAGAATGAGGTAACAAAGAGGCCGCGCAACACGAGAGTTGCATTGTCTTTTTCAGTTTCGGAAGGTGACACTTTGTCAAAGCCGCGGTATGCCATGGCATGAGATTCACGGTGTGCAGATACATCCACAAATCCCGAACTGATTGCTTCGGCCTGCACAACATGATGATCGCCGGCAGGGAAGAAGCCAAAGAAGCGTTCACCGACGGCAACGCCATCAACGCCAGACGCATTGACAACACCAAAGCCCATTGTGGGTAGGCGACCCCAGCCATCTTCTGTGGGAAAGAAACCCCAATAGTCAAGGGCGTCGCCCGACATCACGTAGCTGATGTTGTTCGCGGTAAGTGCGAACCGTTCGAGCTTCAGGACAACGAAACCTTCAGGCGCGCTGGCGGGCGCCGAGGTTGCGACGATGCGGTGATTGCGAAGGTTGGATCGGTCGATCTCTAAGTGCATGTGGTCTCCTGGTTCGTACTGAACTTATGGGTTCTGACGGGCCCATTGATAATCCCACAGGAACAGCATCTATTCTGATTCGACACCCTTTTTTGGGTCAGACGCCAGCAAAGATGGTGTCTCGTAAGTGATAGGAGAGACCATGGCTGAGAACTACGGATTTGAAGGAAAAATCGGACGCACCCTGGCTGAGTCAGAGCCGTGGTTCGCGACTCCACCTCACCCTGGCCCCGATGCTCCAAACGTCATCCTTGTGCTTCTCGACGACACCGGTTTTGCACAAATGGGTTGCTTCGGCTCTGATATCGATACGCCGAACATCGATGGTCTCGCTGCAAATGGTTTGCAGTTCACCAACTTCCATGTAACGCCACTGTGTTCACCAACGCGTGCAGCTCTTATCAGCGGTCGTTCGAACCATGCAGTCGGAATGCGAACCGTGTCGAACTTCATCACTGGCTTTCCGAATCAACTCGGACACATCTCAAACCATGCAGCAACCGTTGCTGAAGTTTTAGGCGATGAGGGCTACGGAACATTCGCTGTTGGTAAATGGCATCTTGCGCCAATGGAACAATGTTCTGCTGCTGGCCCGTTTGATCAGTGGCCACTTGCGCGAGGCTTTAACCGCTTCTACGGATTCATGGATGGCGAGACGGATCAGTTTCACCCTGAACTAGTTGCAGACAATCACCCCATTGATGCACCGCGCACTGCAGAAGAGGGCTACCACGTGTCGGAAGATCTTATTGATCAAGCGTTACACATTATTTCTGATTACAAAGGTGTTCGTCCAGATCGTCCGTTCCTTGGTTACATCGCATTTGGCGCAACACATGCACCTCACCAGGCGCCTGCGTCATACATGGCGAAGTATCGCGGCAAGTATGACGAAGGTTGGGACATTGTTCGCGAGCGTTGGTTCAAGAAGCAAATTGCTACCGGAGTCATTCCTGCAGACACGGTGTTGTCGCCTCGTAACCCCGGCGTACAGCCATGGGATAAATTGTCAGACAATGAACAACGCCTTGCAGCCCGTTTGCAAGAAGCATTCGCAGCATTTCTTGATCACACTGATGACCAAATTGGTCGCCTTGTTGAAGGCTTGCGCAAGCTTGGTCAACTCGACAACACAGTTCTTGTCATTCACGCTGACAACGGCGCGTCACAAGAGGGTGGGCCGTATGGCGTTATGCACGAAATGAAGTTCTTCAACGGCATCTTCGAAACTCCTGATCAAGCCATCAAGAGCATTGATGACATTGGGGGACCAAACAGCCACAACAACTATCCATGGGGTTGGGCACAAGTGGGCAACACGCCGTACCGCTGGTACAAGCAGAACACTCACGAAGGTGGCGTACACGTACCGATGGTGATGCATTGGCCGAACGGAATACCGAAAGAACAAAGAGGAACAAAGCGCGACCAGTTCGTGTTTGTTGCAGACATTGTGCCAACGATGTACGACATCATTGGTGTCACGCCTCCAAAGGTTCGTAAAGGTCTTGAGCAAATGCCCGTCACCGGCCATTCCTTTAAGTCATTCCTCAATGATCCGAAGGCACCTGCCACCAATACAGTTCAGCATTTTGAAAATATGGGCAGTCTGGCAATTGTTGCTGGTGAATGGAAAGCCGTGTTAAAGCATCAGACCGGTAAGCCATACAGCGATGAAAAATGGGAGTTGTACCATCTGTCGATTGACCGTTCAGAGTGCAACGACCTTGCCGAGAGCGACCCAGCAAAGCTTGACGAGATGATCGCTCATTGGTGGGAGCAAGCAGAAATTCATGGCGTCTTGCCACTTGATGATCGTGGTCTTGAATTGTTCGGTGCGCGTTTCCGCAAGAACTCTCCACACCCAGAAGATCGTCGTTACGTCTACCGCCCACCAATGTCGCCGATGCCACCGCAAGCATCGGGTGGAGTCGGTGGACGCAATGTCGATATCGTTGCCACAGTCACGTATAAAAAAGGTGACGAAGGTGTTCTATATGCATCAGGAACACAGAACTCTGGTGTGTCGTTGTTCGTTCAGAATGGACGTCTCCTTCTTGACTACAACGCATTCGGTGATCACACCATTATCGAATCGGCCGGACTGGTACCAGAAGGTGATCATGAACTTCGTGCAGTCCTTCGCCGTGGTGACGGAATGTCTGGCTATTTGGAAGTCACTATTGACGGAGTCTCAGGTGGTTCTGCTGAAGTGTCGTTGTTCATGCGCACGATTTCATCAGTGGGACCGAGCGTTGGATTTGATCATGGTTCACCTGTGTCAACTCGCTACAGCGCGCCGTATGCCTACACAGGCGAACTGCACGAAATCATTATTGAGGCTGGTCCTCGACGAATTGATACTGCTGCAGCAGAAGCACAAGCAGAAATGAATCGTCAGTAATTCACGCGAAAGTTGCTGCGGCACGAATGGTGTCGACAACAGCAGTTCCTGGCGCACCAGGACCTAATACTTCAGAAATACCCGCTGCCTTTAATAGGGCAATGTCTTGTTTCGGCACAATGCCACCCACTACGACGGGAATGTGTGACCCGCGTGATCGCAACGCTTCAACAACTAACGGCGCAAGAGTCATATGAGCGCCCGACAACATTGATAATCCGATGACATCAACGTCTTCGTCGATTGCAGCCGATGCCACAGTGTCAGGCGTTTGAAAGAGCCCGGTGTAGATAACTTCCATACCTGCATCACGCAAAAGACGCGCAACAATTTTGATTCCGCGGTCGTGACCATCAAGTCCGATCTTTGCAACAAGCACGCGAAGAGTCATCAGATTGTTGGCACTTCGATATGGCGACCAAACACTGTGCCCATTGACTTCATCATTTCGCCCACCGTAGCTTGCGCGTTTGATGCATTGATGAGGGCTGGCATGAGATTGATTTCAGGGTCTGCTGCTTCAGTTTCAAGAACAGCAAGAGACTCGGCTACAGCAGCAGAGTTGCGCGATGCTCGCACGGCCTCAAGGCGACGACGTTGTTTCTGTTCATCTTCATTGGTGATGCGCAACAGGTCAATTTCTTCTTCATCATTGCCCTCTAAGAAATGGCTGACACCAACAATGATGCGTTCACCTGAGTTGAACTTGCGCTCAAGATCGTAGGCAGAATCAGCGATACGGCTCTGGAACCAGTTCTCTTCAATGCCGTTGATGCAACCATCGAGCATCGAGCCATTCCCGAAAGCTTCAATGTCAGCAAATATCTCTTCGGCCCTGCGTTCCATTTCATTGGTGAGTTCTTCTACATACCACGAGCCACCAAGTGGGTCAGCAACTGCTGTCACGTTTGTTTCGTTAGCAATGACTTGTTGTGTACGCAAGGCAATACGGGCTGCTCGTTCAGTTGGCAGAGCCATTGCTTCATCCATTGAGTTGGTATGCAATGACTGTGTGCCACCAAGGACGCCAGCGAGTGCTTCGATTGCGGTGCGAACGATGTTTACTTCTGGTTGCTGAGCAGTCAGTGACACGCCAGCAGTTTGAGTGTGGAAGCGAAGTTGCAATGAGCGCTCGCTAGTGGCGCCATAGCGTTCCTTTAACCATCGTGCCCAGATGCGACGAGCAGCGCGATACTTTGCAATCTCTTCGAAGAAGTCGATGTGTGCGTTGAAGAAGAACGACAGTCGCGGCGCAAATGCATCAACTGATAACCCTGTTTGTGCGGCGAGTTCCACATATGCGAAACCATTTGCCAAAGTAAATGCCAATTCTTCGGCTGCAGTGGAACCAGCTTCACGAATGTGGTACCCAGAGATAGACACTGAATGCCATTTGGGCATTTCGGCGGCAGTAAATGCAATGGTGTCACGTACAAGCCGCATTCCCTGGCGTGGTGGGAAGACGAATTCTTTTTGCGCTTGGTATTCCTTCAAGATGTCGTTCTGCAACGTGCCGCCAAGTCGTGCACGTGGAGTGCCATTGCGTTCAGCTTGTGCGATGAACATCGAAAACAAAACCGCAGCAGGTGAGTTGATAGTCATTGAAGTTGTAATTTTGCCCAAGTCAATATCGCGATAGAGATCATCCATGTCTTCCACGGTGTCAATGGCAACGCCACAGCGGCCCACTTCGCCAAGCGACATAGTGTCGTCACTGTCGAGACCTAACAGTGTCGGCATGTCGAATGCTGTTGACAAACCGTCGCCGCCAGAGTTGATGATGTCTTTGAAGCGCTTATTGGTGTCGTCAGCTGTTCCGAAACCAGCGAACATGCGCATGGTCCACATTTTGGACCTGTACATAGAGGCATATGGTCCACGTGTGTACGGGTAGACGCCAGGAAATTCACCATCGTCAGGGCCGTACACAGGTTGCACGGGAATGCCTGACATGGTTTCGTACGCGCCAGGTCGCACGGATGATTCAGAAAAAGCCTTCTGCCAGACCTCGCGTGGTGTTGCCATGGGGCAAGGCTAACTGTCCTAGGAGACTTAGGTGCTTACCGAGCTTCCAGGATGTCATCTTGATTTTGTCCTGCGCTCATATCGTCTACACTCGTAAAAAAGTTTGATCACCCGGGGGGACTGATGGAGCAATCAATAGTGACGTTCTTAGAACGCATTTTGCCAGATGCCACAAGCATTGTTGTGGAAGATTTTCAACAGATTGCTGGGGGTTTCTCCCGAGAAACGTTCAAGTGCGAGGCACGAGTAACCAGGGGTAGCACAGAGGAAGTAATGCCTCTAATTTTGCGCAAAGACCCACCAGATGTGGAAGCAATTCTTCACACTGACAGATCTGTTGAACACAATCTCATCGAGTCTTTGCGTCTACGCACCACCATTCCTGTTAGCCAGAGTTATGGCTACGAAATGGACCCGAAACCTTTCGGCCAGCCGGCGATGATTATCGAACGTGCGTCGGGCAGTGGTCAAACCTCTGCATTGTTTAACGGTGGCGCAGATGAAGATCAGGCAGAAAGTGTCATCAAGCATCTATGCGAAGTTCTTGTTGAACTACACAAGTGTCCTATAAATAAAATTGACCCTGACGGAGCGCTCACTGATCCATTTGGTCGTGGAATCAAAATTGAGTCGTGGGATATTTTCATGGATTCCACTATTGAGTTCTTTGAATCCTCATACAAATCACTGAACTATGACCCAGTCATGATAATTCTTCTTGATGCTGTGTATACATTGCGTCGCAACAAGCCTCGTGCAATGCCACTGTCAATCGTTCATGGTGACTTCAACCCTGCAAACTTCTTGTATGAAAACGGTCAGGTGTCAGCTCTCATTGACTGGGAAGCTAGTCGTGTTGGCGATCCACGTGAAGATCTTGGCTGGATGGTCCTGATGGATGTGTATAGCAATACACACGTCATGGATTACCCAAAGAAGGAAGGCGGCTTCCTCGCGTACTACAACAAGTTGACAGGCAATGACATCACTCCTGAAGAGCTTGGATACTTCATGTTGTTCGGAACAATGGAAATTGCAGTACCTGTTCAACAGTTTGTGGCACGTCGCGTGCACAAGGAGTTCACGCTTCTTTTACCGCTATATGTCGCACAAACAAGTATGGCTGTCTTGCCAGCAATGGCACAGGCGATGGGGTACATGGGGGTATCAGCATGATGACAAAACCAATGGTGGATGATCTTCTCGAGGGGCTCTTAATTGCGCTTGAAAATGAGATCATTCCGTTTATTAGCAGTCCAAAGGCACAATCAACCGGGTTGATGATGCAATCAATAATTCAAGAGATTCGTCAGATTCTCCCTGTGTTTGATACGCATATTGCCATTGAACATAATCAGATGACACAAGTGCTGAGGGACATGTCTGCAACTCTTGATGGCGTAACAGGTGCAGAAGCTGATCGAATTCGGGATCGGGCTAAATCGCTTGGCACGCGGGCTGATGTGGTGGTGCCGGCAGATCAGATTCCCATTCGTGAATCACATCGTGAACTTGGCTTTGCATTGCAAGACAACATGACGGACCTTGATGTTCTGCAGCGTGCTGGTGAGACCAAAGCAGATGCGGCGTTACAGATTCTTCGCACGCATCTCTTGCCTCGTCTCGTGCACGACGTTGAAACGTTGACCGTTGGTGCTGGCGTAGCCGGACGCGGTTAGATCTGAATCTAACTATTCCTTGAACGAGGGGTAGTAGTTCTCAGCGCCCATTGCGCGTACATCGGTGACCCAGTCGCCTTCGAACGGCCAGTCAGATTCCTGACCTTCCATTGGGCCCTGTATGAATCGTGCAAACGGGCCGGCTTCTGGCGGAGCCATTAACGACCATGCTTGACGTTTGTAAGAAAAATTGTCTGGTTGCAGGCGATGAGTCTCACGGAAATGTTTAATCGCAGCATCTCTGTGCCCGGCATTCCACAAGTGTTGGGCAAGAGAAAAATGTGCAGAAGCTTCAGCGGTTGAAGTATCACGGTCGCCAGATCGTGCGATGACCTCGTCTGGAGACAACGCAAATTTGCTGTTGGAACCGTTTTCAATCCAGTCATACAGCGCAGCGCTATATGAATCTCTGTCTGTCACTATTTTTGAAGCCTCGGTGAGGATGTCAGTCATTCGTTGTGGAAGACCAACAGGGGGAGCACTCGGTGGAGGAGTCTTTCCTCCGGGAACCGGCGCCGGTTCTGCAGGGCGAACAATGATTCCTTCTTCATCAATCCAGATTCCGTTTGGAATATTGATAACACCAAATCGTTCAGCCATCACATGGTTGATGTCAATAAGTGATGGATGTTCTGCGTTAGCGGCTTCAATAAAGGGGCGACATGATTCGGCACCCAAGGTGTCCATTCCTACAGTGACTATTTCTAGTCCCCGTGTGTGTACTTCATTACGAAAGGCTTGCCACACTGGCAAGTCACGTGAACAACCTCAATAAGGCGCCCAAGAAACGATGACAACCTTTTTGCCACGCAACGATGACAGTTGAAACATGTTTCCGTCAACATCAGGAAGTTCTAATCCTGGTGCAACCGCAGTAGAAAGAGCTCGGCCTGACAATGAAGCAGGACCAAGAGCCCACAGACCCATTTCTGCGTCATGCACAATGGGCATACCTAAACGTTCTGCAACCACGCTGATTTCGACAATCCCTCGAGCAATATCAGCGTTCACTTCCTCGGGTAGGGGCACACAGATTTCTCCGTGGCAGGCACCTTCAGGTTTCAACTGCCAGCCTGTGCCATTTTCGAATTCTTGGCGCGAAATTGAGAGCGATTGAATAATCATGATTTACGGAAGTGTAATTGAATCCAGCACTACCTGAATACCCATAACGTAGCTTTCGCCAGGCTTGCAATAGTCAAGTGATGCCGCAAGTTCGGCAACTTCTGCTTCTGAATTCACTGGTACGAACTGCACTGTGTCCCATTTACGGCCATCACCAATGATGGTGCCTTCTGCGGAGAAGTTAATCGCGCCGGGGAGCGCAACAAATGCGCCTGCACGGTCTGGGGTCTGGCGCACGATCATTGCGACTGTACGAAGTTCAAGTGGCGTAGGGCGATTACGTGAATCAAGTGATTCGTCTTCTGGTCGGCAGCACACCAAAGTGGTGCGCAACATTCCGGCGGCTTTATGTACATGCTTGTCGCCAAAATCTT
>JBBANI010000009.1:25533-59267 GCA_040402015.1 Ilumatobacteraceae bacterium | reverse complement strand
GACCATCCAAAGTCCGCCCCGAACAGCTGGAAGCAGTCATGTCCCGCATGACCTCGGTCATGGGCACCTCGCACCGCCAGGCGCCTGTGAAGAACATTGTGGGCTCTGTACGCGACGGTCTTTCCTCGTTGTTCTCTCTTCCCGCAGGATGGGAAATAGTCATGGGCAACGGTGGCTCGACCGTGTTCTGGGACGTCGCCACATTCGGCCTCATTCGCGAACGCAGCCACCACCTCGTGTTCGGTGAATTCTCTTCCAAGTTCGCAGAGGCATCAGCTGCTGCTCCTCACCTTGCCAAACCAGTAGTTGTTACTTCAGATACCGGCACTCACCCAACACCTGCGAGTGACGCAACCTGCGACGTATATGCGTACCCACATAACGAAACATCAACGGGTGTTGCAATGACGCCAGTTCGTCCATCGAAAGATGGCCTTGTTGTTGTTGATGCAACATCTGCAGCTGGTGGCCTGATGTGGGACCCTGCAAATGTTGATGTGTATTACTTTGCTCCGCAGAAGTGCTTTGCATCTGACGGCGGCTTGTGGTTGGCAGCATGTTCACCAGCAGCCATTGAACGTATTCGTGAAATCAAAGCGACAAAGCGTTGGATGCCTGCGTCGCTTGACTTGTCGATTGCACTTGATAACTCAGTCGCAAACCAGACCTACAACACTCCAGCACTTGCCACTCTCATCATGTTGGACGAACAAGTGAAATGGTTGAACTCAAATGGTGGTCTTTCGTGGGCTGCGGCGCGCACTGCTGAATCAGCACGCAATATCTACTCATGGGCAGAGGCTCGCGAATTTGCATCGCCATTCGTGGCTAACTCTGCAGAACGATCGCATGTTGTGGCAACAATCGATATTGACGGCGTTGACGCCAACTCCATCAATGCCATCCTGCGCGCCAATGGCGTGGTGGATACGGACAGTTACCGCAAATTGGGCCGCAACCAGTTGCGTGTTGGCATGTTCCCCGCCATTGACCCATCTGACGTGGCCGCATTGACTGCCTGTATTGACGTAGTGGTTGACCATCTTCGTTCGTAGATTGAACATTAATGCCCATCAACGTTGACGAAGTTCTAGAGACATATTGGGATGATCTCGCGCCACTGCGTAACCCCGTCATGCTCATTGCGCTGCGTGGATTATTCGATATTGGTGGCGTAGCAACGTCAGCGCTCGATTGGATGCTGAAAGAGCGTGACGCAACAGTTGTTTGCGATATCGACCCGGACCCATTCTTTGACTTCACACAAGAACGCCCTGAACAAGTCATTGACGAAGATGGCGAACGACAAATTCAGTGGCCCGAAAATGACTTCATGATCATTCGGTACCCAGAGGGTGCGCGTGACATGATCGTGTTGAACGGTGTTGAGCCTCACGTTTCGTGGGCGACGTTCTCACAATGCATCGTTGAAGTTGCACGTGGTCTTGGTTGCAACCTTGTTGTCAGCCTTGGCGCTGCTGCTGAACAAACACCGCACACTCGCGTGCCACTTGTAGTTGGCAGTACTACCAACGAGGAACTTGCATCACGACTTGGTTTAAGCCGTCCGCAGTATCAAGGCCCAACCGGTCTTGCCGGCGTCATGTTAAGCGCGCTTGATGATGCGCAAATTCCCAGCATCAGCCTTCGTGTCGGCGTGCCGCATTACCTCATGCAGGCTCAACACCCAAAGAGTGCAGCT
This sequence comes from Ilumatobacteraceae bacterium, assembly GCA_040402015.1. Classification (GTDB taxonomy): domain Bacteria; phylum Actinomycetota; class Acidimicrobiia; order Acidimicrobiales; family Ilumatobacteraceae; genus UBA2093. Next base: position 57,565 of record JBBANI010000009.1, on the reverse strand, counting down.
GCTTTGCTTCAGCATCTGCAACACGTTCTTGGCATCCCTACAGATCATCAAAATCTTGTCGACGAAATAACACGTTGGCAAGAATTACACGATGCAGCAGTTGAAGGTGACCGCGAAGCGTCGGCGTATGTCACCATGCTCGAACAGCGTTACGACCACGCCATGGAGCGCAACATGCCAAGTGGCGACGATTTAGCCGCAGAACTCGAAGAGTTCCTGCGCGGCCAATCCGACGACGACTAGTTATTTGATGGCTGCGAAGCCCAATGCAAGGTCAGCCAAGATGTCGTCAATTGACTCGAGGCCAACAGACAAACGAATAAGGCCTGGTGTTACGCCAGCAGTTGCTTGTTCATCAGCAGTCAATTGACTATGCGTGGTTGATGCTGGGTGAATCACCAAGCTGCGCACATCACCAATGTTGGCAACGTGGCTGTGCAACTTGAGTGCCTCAACGAACTTCTTACCGGCTTCAACGCCGCCCTTGATTTCAAATGCAAGAACTGAGCCGTAGCCCTTTCCACCGAAGTACTTCTTCGCACGCTCGTGCCAAGGAGATGTTGACAAACCGGCGTAGTTGATGCTCTCGACTCCACTTTCCTTTTGCAAGTAGGCAGCAACTTTGTCTGCATTTGACCAGTGCCGGTCCATACGCAATGACAGTGTCTCGACACCTTGCAAAATTGCCCATGAGTTGAACGGGCTTGCAGACATACCGAGGTCGCGCAACATTTGCACGCGGGCTTTGATGATGTACGAACCTGCACCAAGTGCTGGCCAATATGAAAGGCCGTGGTACGACGGATCTGGTTCAGTAAAGTTCGGGAAGCGACCGCTTGCAGCAAAGTCGAACTTTCCACCATCGATAATTGCGCCGGCAATTGAGTTCCCGTGGCCGCCAAGGAACTTGGTTGCGGAGTGAACAACAATGTCTGCACCCCACTCAAGCGGACGAATTCCGTACGGAGTTGGCACTGTGTTGTCGAGCATCAATGGAATACCGTGATCATGAGCAACTTTGGAAACGCCTTCAATGTCGAACACGTCGTTCTTTGGGTTGGCAAGAACTTCACCGAAGAACAACTTTGTGTTCGGGCGTATTGCAGCCTTCCACTGTGCAAGATCATCTGGATCGTCAACGAACGAAACTTCGATTCCCATCTTTGGGAATGTGTAATGCAACAAGTTGTATGTACCGCCGTAGAGCGATGGCGACGCAACGATGTGCGCTCCAGCTTCTGCCAAGGTAAGGATTCCCAATGTTGCTGCGCTTTGACCTGATGACACAACAAGTGCACCTGGCAAGCCAACTGCAGTGGCAGTGCCGCCTTCAAGGTCTGACAAACGAGCTTCAAGAACACCTGTTGTTGGGTTCATGAGGCGGGTGTAGATATTTCCGATTTCAGCAAGCGCGAACAAATTCGCTGCGTGTTGCGTATCGCGGAATTGGTACGAGGTTGTTTGGTAGATCGGAACAGCGCGAGCGCCTGTTGTTGGATCTGGCTCTTGGCCGGCGTGAATCTGGCGGGTATCGAAACCCCATGTTGCGTTTGTCATAGGTGTGAACGCTACCCCCAATACCCGACCAAACAACTCGGGAATTGCCAATACGGCGGATCCCAGTACTCATCAAGGCATGAACACTCGAATGAAATCAAAGAAACCATGCGTAGCACTTAGTGCTACGGTGCAATACATGGCGACCACAATCACCCAACGCGACCTTCGCAATAACAATGCAGACATTGTGCGACGTCTTGAGGAGGGCGAGACCTTCATCATCACCCGCAACGGCAAACAAGTAGGCGTATTGACTCCGATGTCACGCCCGCAGTTTGCTCGCATGACAGATGTTCTGGAAGCTTTCAAAGGATTGCCACCACTTTCATTTGAAGAGTTCCGTCGTGACATAGATGAGTTCATCGACCAAGATCCAACACCGAGATTCTTCAATGATTAATCCGATCGGACTTCTCGACACATCAGTCATTATTGATTTGCCATCGCTACAGATCGATCGATTGCCAACAGAGGGAACAATCAGTGCAATCACACTGGCAGAGCTTTCTGTTGGCCCCATCACAGCAAAAGATGCAACAACACGTATTCAACGGCAACTCAGAATTCAAGCTGCAGAAGCACAATTCAGCGTGTTGCCTTTTGATACACGATCTGCGCGCATTTACGCCATTGTCTATGAGCTGCTTCATGCAAAGGGTGTCAAAGCTCGTGGTGGTCGCGCACTTGATTTAATGATTGCTGCAACTGCACTCGCACATCAATTACCGCTGTATACGCGCAACCCAAAAGACTTCACTGGTCTTGACGGGCTTATTGAAATCGTTGCCGTATAAATAAAAAAGGGGCCCGCCGAAGCGAGCCCTTTTTCAATTCCTAAAAGGATCAACCGCCAGAGACGTCTGAGACTTTCTGCTTGCCAGCTGACAACCACGGCATCATTGCACGCAGGCTCTTGCCCACTTCTTCGATTGGGTGCTTGGCTCCGGCTTCACGCAATGCATTGAAGTTGGTGCGGCCTTCTTCTGATTCCTTGATCCATTCACGAGCAAACTTGCCCGACTGAATTTCCTTGAGAATCTTCTGCATTGCCTTCTTTGTTGCTGGCGTAATAATGCGAGGACCACGTGTGACATCGCCGTATTCAGCAGTGTCAGAAATGCTGTAACGCATTCCGGTGATTCCTTCTTCGTACATCAAGTCAACGATGAGCTTCACCTCGTGCAAGCACTCGAAGTACGCCATCTCTGGCTGGTATCCAGCTTCAGTGAGCGTTTCGAAACCGGCCTGAACAAGCGCTGCAACACCACCGCACAGAACAGCCTGCTCACCGAACAAGTCGGTCTCAGTCTCTTCGGCGAATGATGTTTCGATAATGCCGGCACGTGCGCCACCAATTGCTTCTGCGTAGGAAAGGGCAATTTCTTTTGCAATTCCTGTTGCGTTTTCTTCAACTGCGATGAGGCACGGAACGCCTCCACCTTCGGTGAATGTACGACGCACCAAGTGACCAGGACCCTTAGGGGCGATCATGATGATGTCGACACCCTTTGGTGGGCGAATGCGCTTGAAGCGAATGTTGAAACCGTGTGCGAAGGCAAGTGCCTTACCTGGCTTCATGTAACGCTTGATGTGTGCGTTGTATGTTGCCTTCTGCTCAGTGTCTGGCATGGTCAACATAATGAGGTCTGCCCACTTCGACGCTTCGGCAATGCTCTTGACCGTGAGGCCTGCTGCTTGCGCCTTTGCTGCAGATGCAGACCCTTCGCGCAATCCGACCACTACCTGGACACCGCTCTCTTTCAAGTTCAACGCATGAGCGTGACCTTGTGAGCCGTAACCAATAATGGCCACTTTCTTGCCACGAATAATCGACGGATCAACATCTTTTTCGTAATACATCGTTGCTGCCATCAGCTTGCCTTTCCTTTGAGGGCACCCTTGCGTGCCTCTCGTTCCAATTTCGGCAGGGCTACTCGCCCCGTTCTTTGGCTCTCTACGATGCCATAACCCTTCAATAATTCCTCAAAATCGTCGATTTTCTCGGGAGTTCCGTCCATAGAAAGGCTGATTGCGTCACTTCCGACGGCCAAAACCTTGGCCTCGAAGATATTTGCCAGTTCCACGATCTGGCCCCTGTGCTCCCCATCGATGCGCACGGTGGCCAGCATGAGCTCACGCTCAACCGACTTTCGGGGGTCGAGTTCGGTAATCCGAACCACATCGATCAGTTTGAAGAGCTGCTTGACGATTTGCTCGAGCGGAGTAGCAGAGATGTCAACCACGATGGTGATGCGGCTGTAATCAACATCGTCTGTAGGAGCAACAGCTAACGAATAGATGTTGTAGCCACGACGAGCAAACAAACCCGACACGCGCGCAAGCACACCAGGACGGTTTTGGACAAGCACTGACAACACATGATGTTGATGTGAATCGCCAAATGGATTATTCGAGTTAATAGTTCTCATCGGAGCAACCCTCTATCTGATTCCTGGGATGGATGTAACAGAACGTCATCGTTGCTCTGGCCGGCCGGAACCATTGGGAACACTTTTTCAAATTCTTCAACGCGGAAATCGATAACAACCGAACGATCGTTAATGCTGTTTGCCAACTCAATGGCTCCATCAATTTCTTCAACTGAATCAACACGAATTCCAACGCAACCCATTGCTTCGGCCCACTTAACAAAGTCGGGGCAACCTGCAAGGTTTACTTCTGAATAACGCTCGCCGTAGAACATTTCTTGCCACTGGCGAACCATTCCGAGATACGTGTTGTTCAAAATTGCAACCTTGATATGAATACCTTCAGTTGAGGCCGTTACTAATTCCTGTGCAGTCATTTGGAAACAACCATCGCCGTCAATCGCCCATACTGTGCGATCAGGGCGTGCAGCTTTTGCGCCAATCGCAGCAGGAACAGAGAATCCCATTGTGCCAAGGCCACCAGAGTTCACCCAGGTGTATGGCTCATTGAATTTCCAGAACAAGCTGGCCCACATTTGATGCTGTCCAACACCGCTGACAACAATGGTTCCTTCTGGTGCAGCATCACGCAGTTTTTCCAGGCAGAACTGTGGCTTCAAACGTTCGCCTGGCTCAGACTGGTCATACGCAACAGGGAACTTTTCACGCCAACCACTGACTTTGCTACGCCAAGGATCAATGTCGACTTGCGTCGAACCTTCTGCAAGAAGTTCTTGAACTGACTTCAGGATTTCTTCCACAACAATGCGGCAGTCGCCAACAATGGGAACGTCTGGCTTACGTACTTTGCCCTGCTCTGCTGGGTCAATATCAACGTGAATGACCTTTGCATCCGGTGCAAACGTAGAAACTTTCCCAGTAACGCGGTCATCGAACCGTGCGCCAAAATTAATGAGCAGATCACTCTTTTGCATTGCAGTAATTGCTGTTGCAGTTCCGTGCATACCTGGCATACCCAGGCATAACGGATGATTGTCAGGGAATGCTCCACGAGCCATCAGTGTTGTCACAACTGGAATTTGCAACAGTTCTGCAAGTTCACGAACAACATCTGCTGCACGAGCTTTAAGAACTCCACCACCGATGTACAGAAGCGGCTTTTCAGCAGCCAAAATTAGCTTTGCTGCTTCCTTGATCATCTTTGGATGACCCTTCGTTGTTGGTTTATACCCAGGCAACGACGCAATCACTTCGTCATCAGTTGGCCACGTCCATGTCATGGTGTTTTGCAAAACGTCTTTTGGTACATCGAGCAAGACAGGACCAGGACGGCCTGTTGTTGCAATATGAAATGCTTGACGAACAGCCATCGGAATGTCATCGGGATGCATGATGAGTTCGTTGTGCTTCGTAACACTGCGAGTGATGCCGACGGTGTCACATTCTTGGAATGCATCAGTACCAATTGCAGTTGTCGGCACTTGACCAGTGATGCAGATCATCGGAATCGAATCCATAAACGCATCGCACAACGGGGTCACCATGTTTGTAGCGGCAGGACCACTTGTCACCATTGCAACGCCGGGACGACCAGTGACATGGGCATACCCCTGCGCCATGTGGCCCGCACCTTGTTCGTGACGAACAAGGATGTGCCTGATGCTGGACTTCAGCAAGGGGTCGTACGCAGGCAGAATGCATCCGCCCGGCAGACCAAACATGATCTCCACGTTTTCCATCTCGAGAGAACGAATGAGTGCTTCGGCTCCTGTGAGTGTCTCTTTATTCGACATCGTGTGTCTCCTAGTTGTAATCGATTGTTGTGAACTTGTGCTGAGAAATGAAAAAACCACCCGAATGGGTGGTTTTTAGCGCGTTCGGCAATTTGCCGACGCGCTACAGAACTACTACGACGAGTGCTGAGGTATAAATCTCGGTTGTCATTGCGTTCAGTCTGCCACTAGTCATAGGACTTGGCAACCCCTAATAGTTCAGCCGGCCGAATCAGGCCACCCGAGAGCAGAAACAAGCCTGCCCGGGTTCCCCCACAGCTGGGGCAGATAGCCCCCACGCCCTGCTGCCTGGCACCACCCGAACCAGAATCTCGTCAACCAATGAGGTCAGTCCAGAAGGTGACAGTGCCAAGAATGGAGCGTGTTAAGTGATTGATAGGTCATCACCGAATAGCGTCTAACCCGACCAAGGCAGGAACCACATGAAATTCGCACGCACCCCCGACGATCGGTTTACCAATCTCCCTGATTGGCCGTACGCACCCGTGTACACAGACGTATCTGCAGGTGATGGAACTTCAGACACATTGCGAATTGCGCATTATGACGGCGGACCCAAAGATGCAAAAACAACAGTGTTGTTAATGCATGGTGAGCCGAGTTGGTCTTTTCTCTATCGCAAAATGATGGCATCACACATTGCTGCAGGGCATCGTGTCATTGCGCCAGACCTCATTGGTTTTGGTCGCAGTGACAAGCCATTGAATACAGGCGATTACACATATGAACGTCACGTGGCCTGGATGAACGAGTGGTTAAACAAAAATGATTTTCGCAAAATGACTTTTATAGGTCAAGACTGGGGTGGACTCGTTGGGTTGCGCGTAGTCACTGCAAACGTTGATCGGTTTGATCGCATCTGCATCGCAAACACCGGTTTGCCATTGTCTAACAGCGAACCATCAGCAGCATTTCGTGATTGGCAAAAGTTTTCAAAAGAAGTTCCCGTGTTTGAAGTTGGGAAAATGGTCAGAAACGGTTCGCTGACAAAATTGTCTCCAGAAGTGATTGCTGCCTACGACGCACCGTTTCCTGATGATTCATTTAAGGCCGCTGCACGCATCTTTCCGTCGCTCTACCCCGACGGTGATGATCACCCGTCGAATATTGCAAACAAGATCGCCTGGGAAGTTCTGCGGGCTTGGAAAAAACCATTCCTCACTTCATTTAGCGATAGCGACCCCATCACAGCTGGCAGCGACAAATACTTTCAGCGCGAGGTTCCTGGCGCAGCCAGCCAAGCACACACCACCATTGTTGCTGGCGGCCATTTCCTTCAGGAAGACAAAGGTGAAGAGTTCGCAGCCATTGTGAACGCATTCATTGCCGCAAACCCCACATAACGGCACACCTGTTATATGTGGCAACGATTTAGACCCCGTAACCGAGGTGCGGTGGCTCAGGTCGCCTAGCCTGAACACCATGTCTGAACCCCGCACTATTGCCCCCGCCGAAGGAAGGCTTGGTGTTCTCACCGTCGGCCTCGGCGCAGTGGCTTCCACTCTCATTGCTGGCGTCGAGCTCACAAAGCGCGGCCAAGGATCACCCATCGGGTCGATGACCCAAATGGGCACCATCCGCCTCGGCAAGCGCACCGAAAAGCGCAACCCAATCGTGAAGGACTTTGTTCCGCTCGCAAAACTTGAAGACATCGTGTGGGGTGCATGGGACGTGTTCCCTGACGATGCATATGTTGCTGCATCACGTGCTGGTGTTCTTGAACAGGGCAAGCACATCGAAGCAATCTCTGATGTCTTGCGCGACATTCGCCCCATGAAGGCAGCGTTCATTCGCAAATATGCACGCAACCTTGATGGTGAACACATCATGGAAACACCGAACCGTCGTGAGATGCTCAATACCATTCGCGCCGACATCAACAGGTTCCGCGACGAAAAGAAGATTGATCGTTTGGTCATGATTTGGTGCGCAAGTACAGAGATTTACATCGAGCCAGGACCACAGCACGCAACAGTGGAAGCATTTGAAAAGGCAATCGATGCCAATGACGAAATGATTGCACCGTCAATGTTGTATGCGTACGCCGCAATACTTGAAAAGGTTCCGTTTGCTAACGGTTCGCCAAACCTCGCTGTTGACATGCCATTCCTTCGCCAACTTGCAACAGAAACAAACGTTGCAATTTCTGGAAAAGACTTCAAGACAGGTCAGACACTGATGAAAACAGTGTTGGCGCCAATGTTGAAGGCCCGTCAGCTTGGTCTTGCCGGTTGGTACAGCACAAACATTCTTGGTAACCGTGACGGTGAAGTTCTTGATGCTCCTGAAAACTTCAAAACAAAAGAAGAATCAAAGCTTGGTGTTTTGGAAGACATTCTTGACCCAGCCAATAACCCAGAGCTCTACGGCAACGTGTTCCACAAAGTCAGCATCAACTACTACCCACCACGTGGCGACAACAAAGAGGGCTGGGACAACATCGACATCTTTGGTTGGATGGGTTACCCCATGCAGATCAAGGTTGACTTCTTGTGCCGCGACTCGATCCTTGCGGCTCCCCTTGCGCTTGACCTCATCTTGTTCTCAGACCTTGCACAACGTGCAGGCCTTGGCGGCATCCAGGAATGGTTGTCGTTCTATTACAAGAGCCCACAGGTTGCACCTGGCCTTCATGCCGAGCATGACTTGTTCGTACAGCTTGAAAAACTGCACAACACGCTGCGCTGGATCATGAACGAAGACCAAATTACGCACCTTGGTCGCGAGTATTACGACGACGTTGATTAAACAGTCATGAGTCGTACTGCGCTTCGGGCATGTGTATTCGATGCGTTATGCGTTTTGCTGATGGTTGTCATAGGCACGCGTAATCACGAAACAGACACCGGGATAAATGGCATCTTGTTTGTTGCGGCACCATTTTGGATTGCAATGTCGATTGCCCATCTTGCACCGCTCTTACAACGGACGAACCGTAAAGACCCAAACACGTATGTTGTGTGGGGGTACACAGTTGTAATGGGCATGTTGTTGCGCAACATGGTCTTTAATCGCGGCACCGCCCGTGCCTTCATCATTGTTGCCACAGTCTTCTTAGGCTTCACAATGTTTAGTTGGCGTGCATTGCTGTCACGCCGCGCAACTACGTAATTACATCGTTGGGTTTGTGATGGCGCCGGTTTCGGCACCTTGTACGAGCTTTGCGAACTTCGCCAGTACACCAGTTGTGTAACGAGGTGGATTTGGAACCCAACCCTTACGACGCTTCTTCAGTTCTTTCTCACTGACCAAAAGATCAAGAGATTTTGTTGGCACGTCAACACGAATTAAGTCGCCTTCACGCACGAACGCAATAGGTCCGCCATCAGTTGCTTCAGGCGCAACGTGTCCGATGCAGAAGCCCCATGTGCCGCCCGAGAAACGACCGTCAGTAATCAGCGCCACTGTTGAACCGAGACCTGCGCCTTTGAGTGCACCTGTAATTGCGAGCATCTCACGCATACCAGGGCCGCCCTTAGGGCCTTCATAACGAATCACAATGACATCGCCGTGATTAATGGTGCCGGTCATGATTGCATTCATTGCGCCGTCTTCGCCGTCGAACACGCGAGCCGGTCCTTCGAATTGCATTTGCTCTTTGCTGAGTCCTGCAACTTTCACAACTGAACCCTTTGGAGCAAGAGAGCCAGTGAGAATGTTGATGCCGCCTTCAGTATGAATTGGGTTACTGAGCGGATGAATCACATCGCCGTCTGGCGCAGGCGGGTTGATCTCTGCCAAGTTCTCGGCCATGGTTTTTCCGGTGCATGTCAACACGTCGCCGTGCAACAACCCAGCATCAAGAAGATGCTTCATAAGAACAGGCACTCCACCAATACGGTGAATGTCTGACATGTGGTACTTGCCACCTGGCTTCGTATCTGCAATGTGCGGAACTTTGTCAGCAATTCTGTTGAAATCGTCAAGATTAAGAGCGACCCCAGCTTCGTTAGCGATTGCAAGAAGATGCAACACAGCATTCGTGCTTCCGCCGAATGCATTTGTGACAGCGATGGCGTTTTCAAAAGCCTTCTTGGTCATGATGTCGCGAGGACGAATGCCGAGGCGCAACATATTCACCACTGCTTCACCCGCGCGATGGGCATCACTTTCACGGCTGGTATCAATTGCAGGTGCTGATGCACTTCCGGGAAGACTCATGCCCAATGCTTCAGCAATAGATGACATGGTGTTTGCAGTGAACATTCCTCCACATGCGCCTTCACCAGGGCATGCAGCTTTTTCAATGTCGGTTAGTTCTTCTTCAGTAATGGTGCCAGCAGCACATGCACCCACTGCTTCAAACACAGTGGTGATGTCAATGTTGTTGCCTTTGTAAACACCAGGCATCGTTGACCCGTTATAGACAAACACGCTGGCAAGGTTCAGGCGAGCTGCTGCCATGAGCATTGCAGGGATACTTTTGTCGCACCCGGCAAGGCCGACAAAGCCATCAAAACGTTCTCCGTGTACCACTGTTTCAACACTGTCTGTAATTACTTCACGCGACACGAGTGATGCACGCATACCTTCATGACCCATGCTGATTCCGTCAGACACGGTGATGGTGCCAAATTCCATGGGAACGCCACCGCCAGCACGTACTCCAGCTTTTGCATGATCACTGAGACGACGCAACGACATATTGCACGGTGTGATTTCATTCCATGCAGATGCGATTCCGATTTGGGGCTTTACCCAGTCATCATCGCCGAGACCAACGGCGCGCAACATGGCGCGCGCTGCAGCTTTTTGAATACCGTCAGTGACATCGCGGCTGCGAGGTTTGATATCGATCGGGGTTCCGTCTGAGTTCATTGACATGACTCAACCGTAATGGCTGAACTACTACTTCTTTGAAGTCCGTAGGAAGAGCCAACCAACTGGCAACAAATATGCGAAATATGTAATGACTCGAATGTTTTCTGCTGCCTTATGCCAACCAAAGAAGCCCTTCATGAAGTCGTAGAAAGTGCCCTCGGCCCAGATTCCTGACGTGATTTCCCAAGCAGGTGAGACCAGCCAGCCATCTTCAAAGCCGAGTAATTCACGGTACTCATGGAAGAACTTGCCAAATAGGCCAGCAGCGAAAAGAAGAAGAAGAGCACCGGTAACTCTGAAGAAGAGTCTGAGATTGAGTTTGTTACCGCCTGCATATACAAGACGACCAAGAATGGCAGCGACTGCCAGACCGAGGAAGCCTCCAAAAACAACACTGCCTCCACTAGAGGACTCTGTTTCTGCCGATAACAAAAACAGCACCGTCTCAAACCCTTCGCGCAATACAGCAACAAACGCAATGATGCTTAACGCTCGCGTTGAAGTGGCAGCATCAACTTGACCGCGCAAGTCTGCACCCAAGTTGCGCGCATTTTTTCCCATCCAAAAAATCATCCACGTAAGAACAGACGCAGCGACAATGGCAATTGTTCCTTCAATGAACTGCTCTGACTTGCCTTCGAAATCTCCGACGAAAATGTTAAAAGCTAATCCACTGACCACACAGACGGCGGCTGCAATTGCAGACCCTCGCCAAACGGCTGGGATGTCAGATGTACGTCCGCACTTGACGAGGTACGAAATAATGATTGCGAGCACCAGCGAGACCTCGAGGCCTTCGCGCAATGTGATGAGAAAGCTTGCGCCCATGGAAACTCCTAAGTAGTTAGGTATACCTAATGTTAGGGATACCTATCACGGAAAGCAACTCCGTGTGAGAATCTCCTTTCAGCCTACTTACGCTCTTGTGAAGACGTGAATCCAAACAGGTTGCTGGCCACTTTACGCATCTGGATCTCTTCAGACCCTTCTGTGATGCGGTAGCGGCGATGGTGACGGTAAATGTGCTCGAACGGCATATGGCGGCTGTAGCCGACTCCCCCGCATGTTTGCATCGCCCGGTCTGCTGCATCACACGCCAAACGATTCGCGCGGTAGTTACACATGGCGACGAGATGTGTGACTTCCATATGGTGTTTCTGGTCGAGCATGGTGGCGGTGTAGCGAATGAGTTGACGCAACATGGCAGCTTCGGTATGCAATTCAACAAGAGGAAATTGAATGCCTTGGTTGACACTTAGTTTCTTTCCCCACGTCACCCGTTCATTTGAATACCGCACTGCTTCATTAATGCAAAACTGTGCTGCACCTAACGATGACGCTGCTTGACGAATTCTATTTTCATGCACAAAATGTTGTGCAAGTTCAAGACCCATTTCTGGAGGACCAAACAATGCTTCTGGACCGACGCGAACATCGGCCATGCTGACTTCAGCGTGATCAGTTGGCATGTTGAATGTCCACCAGAAAAATTCCACTTTGAATCCTGGGGCATCAGTCGGAACCAAGAAAGCACTAATTCCCTTTGGTTCTCCGGGTTTTCCGCTGGTACGAGCAAAAATAATGTCGTGTGTGGCGTGATGAAGCCCGCTGTTCCAGCGCTTCATTCCGTTGATGACCCATTCATCGCCATCGCGATACGCCGTTGTCTCCATGTACGTAGCATCACTGCCATGGTTTGGTTCGGTGAGACCAAATGCGAGCCGTCTGGTGCCGTCTAAGAAGCCGGGCATCCATTCTTTCTTCTGCTCTTCTGTACCGAAATCACGCATCATCAAAACTGTAGGAAAGTTGCCCACAATACTTGATTCATTTTGAAGGTCGTTGTGAAGACCAAGCCCCTTCGTAGCGAAGTGTTCGCGAATGATTGCCATCTTGATATTGCTGGCACCTTGCCCACCAAATTCAACGGGCAACGCAAGCCGCAACCACCCAGCAGCATCAGCGCGTCTGCGCATTTCACGCAACAAGGCTTCCCAGTCTTCACGTGGAACGCCGTCATTTTCGAAATCGGTGCGCGCCCACTCACGTCGATGATCAAAGAATCGCTCATTGTCATCTTGCGCTTGTAACGGCTTGATTTCTTTTTCAATGAACGCATCTAGTGCGTCGAGAGTGTCTTGAATGTCGTTGGGTATAGCAAAGTCCATAGGCGAACAGTACGCCCCATTCTTGTGTCTTCCGTCAGTGGACGCCCAGACATTCTTCACTTCTTCTTAACCTCATAACCTTCCCCTCATTGGTATTCAGCCCTACCATCACTGCCATGAACACACCACGAATTGCCATTGTCTGCGGCTTCATACTCCTGGCCACCGGATGCTCAAACAGTGCGAGTGACTCAGATGCTTCTATTTTTTCTCCTGATTCGACAGTTCAATCCATCGTCACGACGACCGCGCCCGACTCGACAACGATTTTGACGCCAGCATCACAGGTACCAACGAATCAGGGCTCTACTTCTGCGAGCAACTCCACGACAACATCTGCAAAAAAGACAATTCAAACAATGTCTCTCACTAGCCCAGACATGGTGACCGGTGGCGCAATGCCTGTCGCGTTCACCTGCGACGGGCAGTCACAAAGCCCCTCGCTTTCGTGGACTCCTAGTCCCACGGGCACTGTTGGCTATGCCATTGTCATGCACCACTCCCCTGGCCCGGGCGATACTCATTGGTATTGGGTGGTTTACAACATTCCTTCGACAACCACCAAGGTTGCTGCAGGCGGATCTGCGCCAGGAACGCTTGGAACAAACAGTGTGAACAGCCAACTTGCATATGCACCACCATGTTCGAAGGGGCCTGGCATCAAGGTGTACACATTGACCGTCTATGCACTGTCTGCAACACCCAGTTTCACCGCCGGAACCAAGGTGTCTCGTGATGTGCTTCTTGCAGCAATCAAGCCAATCACACTTGCCAGCTCTCCTCTCGACGTTACATACGAAAGGCCCTGATGCAATTTCACGAACATCCTCACCATCACGAACGCGTACTTGATCGACGTAGCGCTTTGCGGCTTGGCGGTCTAGGGCTAGGTGGAATCTTGTTAGCTGCATGCACACCATCTAAAAGTGCAATTTCTTCGACATCAACCGAGCTTGCTGCTAGTTCAACAACTGCTGCTGATGTCACAAGCACAATTGCAGCGACTACAACTTCCCAAGCTGAACAAGCAACGACTACTTCAACTATTGCGGCACTAAAAACCTTGCCCGGGTTTGATGAATTCGCTAGCACCGTAAAAGTGTTTGCCAGTGGTGACTACTGGCAGGTTGAAAGTAATGGACTACCTGCCCACAACATGATGGTGGGCATCACAAGTTGGCAGCAGCAAGTTCCACTTGCGATGACCTACAAGGGCAGCAACGCATGGCAACTACCAAAGCAACCGACTTTGGCAGAGAACCCAGTCTCTGCAAAAACGTCCTTGTTTCGCGGCGCGATTGCGCTTGCGGTAAATGGTGTCCCTATTTTTAATGCCTTAAACAACAGAGGCGAAGACGCCTTCCTTGTTGGTGAACTCGACAAATGGGGCGGCCACTGTGGACGTGCTGATGATTACCACTATCACGTTGCCCCATTGCACTTAGCCACCATTGTCGGAAGTGCGAAACCAATTGCATACGCCCTTGATGGTTTTGCAATCTACGGATCTACTGAACCAGATGGTTCAACAATGAAGAAACTTGACGAATACAACGGCCATGTTGGAACAGACGGCGTGTACCACTACCACGGCACAACGACGTACCCATATATCAACGGCGGCATGCGCGGTGTTATACGCGGTGTAGTCGGTGACCAGGTTGACCCGCAACCATCGACAAAACCGCTTCGCCCAGCGGGAACTCCATTGCAAGGTGCAACCATCACAAACTTCTCTTCCCCAAAGACTGGTCAATACGCTCTTGAGTATTCGCAAGCTGGCAAAACTGGCCTTGTGGAATACACAGTGAGTGATTCAGCGGTGGCGTTCACCTTCACTTCACCTACAGATGCCGTGACTACCGAAAAGTACACACGATGAAAATTCGCCCTATAGCAGTTGCATTTGCAATGACAGTCCTGATGTCGTGCTCATCTGGCACTTCAAGTTCATCGACATCGATTGCTGTACCTACCTCAGCAACGGATCAGTCCTCTACTAGTACCAGTGTTGCGGCAGTAATGCCCGACGATTCATCGAACACAGTTACACCAACCACAATTGCCGCGACGGCGAAATTGATTACGTTTACAGCTGAAGTATGGGCTGATAACTGGTTCTCTTTATACATCAACGGCAAATTAGTTGGTCAGGATTCTGTTCCGATAACAACAGAGAAATCATTCAATTCAGATCGAATAACATTCACTGCTTCGTACCCATTCACGATTGCAATGGTGACAAAAGATTTTAAACAAAATGACACCGGTCTTGAATACATCGGAACTGATCGTCAGCAAATGGGTGACGGAGGGTTCGTCGCTCAGTTCACTGACACTTCCACCGGAAAAGTTGTGGCATATACCAATAGTTCTTGGCGTGGATTAGTAGTTCACCAAGCTCCGCTTAATGTGTCGTGCGAAAAATCTAAGACTCCCGACACTGAATGCACGTCTCGCATTAGTGCTGAACCAGCAGGATGGACACAAACATCATTCAATGATTCATCTTGGTCTGCTGCCAGTACATATACGAAGGAACTAGTGGGCGTGAAAGATGGCTACAACGACATCTCATGGTCATCTAACGCACAAATCATCTGGACATCAGATCTCAATATTGATAACACCATCTTGTGGCGTTACGTGGTGACAGCGTAAATACTTAGCCGCGACGTGACTGCATGATGGCAGTGACGATTTTGCCGTCTGCCTTGCCTTGGGAGGCTTTCATCACGCGACCAACAATGGCACCTGATGCCTTTTCGTCACCGGCCATGTACTTGGCCCATGCACCAGGATCAGCGGCAATCGCCTCGTCAACCATGGCTTCGACTGCGGACGTATCCATAGCTTCAAAGCCCTTTGCAGCAGCAATTGCTGCAGCATCGCCGCCGCCATGTTCCACTAATTCTGCAAGAACTGTTTTGGCTTGCGTTGCAGACAGTTTTACGTCGCGCTCGAGAACGGTGAGTTTGGCAAGGTCTGCTGCAGGAACAGCAGGAACTGGCCCAGCGTCTGCAAAACCTTGTTGCACGTAGATCAGTGCACGCACTGCGTCGCCACCAGCGTCAACAACTGCTTGTACATAGTCATGTTGACCACGCTCAACAACAACAATGACTGCTTCTGACTGAGTGTCGTACCCAGTAAGCGCAGACAATGCAGTACGACGTGCAGCAGGAAGCATTGGCAGGTTGTCACGAACAGCTTGTACCCATTCAGCAGACGGCGCCAGCGGCACAAGGTCTGGTTCGGGGAAGTATCTGTAATCGTCGGCGTCTTCTTTCACACGCAATGTATGCGTGCGACCTTCTGCATCATCCCAGTGGCGAGTTTCTTGGCGAATAGTGCCGCCGGAATCAAGAACATCAATTTGGCGACGAGCTTCGTAATCAATCGCACGGCCAAGAGCACGAATGGAGTTCACGTTTTTGATTTCACAGCGAGTTCCGAACAATGTGCCTGGCTTGTGAACAGACACGTTTGCGTCGACTCGCATTGAGCCTTCTTCCATCTTGGCGTCTGATGCGCCAATGACTTCAAGAATGGCACGCAATTCAGCTACATATTCTTTGGCATGTTCGCTGGTGCGAATGTCAGGACGTGACACGATTTCAACCAATGGCACACCAGCGCGGTTGAAGTCAATCAGTGAGTAATCACTTCCGTGAATTCGCCCGGTGGCTCCACCAACATGTGTGCTCTTACCAGTGTCTTCTTCAAGGTGAGCGCGTTCCACACCAACGCGTGTTCCACTTGGCAACACAAGAAATCCATCGATATTCAAAGGAATGTCGTATTGGCTAATTTGGTATGCCTTTGGCATGTCTGGATAGAAGTAATTCTTACGATGGAAAATGCAGGGTTGAATACTGCAGTTCAGCGCAATGCCGATGCGCATGGCGAGTTCTACTGCTTGTTTGTTCAACACAGGCAATGCACCAGGTAAGCCAAGCGTGACAGGGTCGATATTGGTATTTGGTTCGTCACCGAAACGGTTTGGTGAACCACTAAACAACTTTGTTTTAGTTGCGAGTTCAACGTGGACTTCAAGGCCAACGATGAGTTCCCAACCGCCCTCGAGCATTTGCGCCTCTGTTGCGATGATGGAACTGAGTGGATCTTGTGTCATTTCACTCCTCCTGCAGCATTTTCAAGAGCACCGCCAACGCGGAACATTGGTGCTTCACCAAGCGCAGGTGCAAGAACTTGAATTCCAACTGGCATGCCGTGTGCGCCCGTACCAAAAGGCACGCTCATGGCGGGGTGCCCTGCAAGGTTGGTAGGAATTGTGTAGATGTCACATAAGTACATAGCCATTGGATCATCAACTTTGTCACCAAAGGGAAACGCAACAACTGGAGAAGTTGGCGTGAGAATTACATCGACTTGTGTATACGCACGTTCGAAATCTTCCGCAATCAGACGACGCACTTTCAGAGCTTTGCCGTAATACGCGTCGTAATAACCAGCAGACAATGCGTATGTGCCAAGCATGATGCGGCGCTTCACTTCGTCACCAAAACCAGCAGCGCGAGTAGCGCCGTACATTGAATTGGTATCAACAGCGTTGACGCGAAGTCCGTACCGAACACCGTCGTAGCGGGCCAAGTTGCTGCTGGCCTCTGCAGGCGCAATGAGGTAATACGCCGTAAGCGCATACGACAAGCTTGGCAACGTGACGTCAACAATGGTGGCGCCGGCAGCTTCAAGTGCTGCAAACGCTTCATCGAGTCGCGCAATGACTTCTGGTTCTGCACCAGCAGGAAGATCTGTAACGCGACCAATGCGCATACCTGCAACACCTTGTGACACAGATGCAACAAGTGCAGGTGCTGGTTGTGGAATAGACGTTGAATCCATTGCATCGTGACCAGCAATTGCTTCGGTAATCAATGCAGCATCAGCAACTGTTGTCGCGAATGGACCAATCTGATCGAGTGAGCTTGCATATGCGCACAAGCCGTAACGACTGACTAATCCGTACGTGGGCTTCACGCCGACAACGCCACACAATGCTGCGGGCTGGCGAATACTGCCACCAGTGTCACTGCCAAGACTGACAGGAGCAAAACCAGCAGCGACTGCCGCTGCACTGCCACCACTTGAACCACCAGGAACACGCGATGTATCAAGTGGGTTACGAGTAGGACCAAACGCTGAGTTTTCAGTACTCGAACCCATTGCGAATTCATCAAGGTTTGTTTTACCGACCATAATGGCGCCAGCGTCGCGCAAGCGAGATACAACAGTGGCGTCGTATGGAGGCTTCCATCCTTCAAGAATCTTGGAGGAACATGTTGTCTCAATGCCATGGGTGCACAAGTTGTCTTTTATGGCAATAGGTACACCGGCAAGTGGGCCAATTGGTCGTCCCGCTGCAATATCAGCATCAATTGCATCTGCATGAGCACGCGCTGCATCTGCAGTTACAAGATTGAAAGCGTGAATATCAGACTCACGCGCAGTGATTTGTGCGAGATACGAATCAATAACTTCGCGTGCGGTGATTTGCTTCGAAGCAACCGCTGCTGCGATTCCCGATGCAGTTGTTGGAATAGCGGCCATGACTAGTCGTCTAATCCGATAATGGGCGGAACACGAAAACGCCGTTGGTCAGAAGATGGCGCTGCGTCCAATACTTCGTCGGTGTCGAGACATGGTTGCTCGACATCTTCACGCAACACATTGACAAGTGGGAACGGCTGAGTCATTGGGCCAACACCAGACAAATCAAGCGCATCAATGTCACTGAAATGACCCATGACTTTTGCGAGTTGCTCGGTGAAGTGCACGACACTGGCCTCGTCAATATCAAGGCGTGCCAGACGAGCCACTTTGGCTACATCAGCTGCGGATATGGGGGTACCAGATGGGCTCACGGCTTCTCAGCCTACGAGCCTCTGATACGGAAAGGCGAAAACGAAACTTAGGCGTTCGGGTGAACAGGCGGAAAATCAGCCTGGCGCTTCTGAAGAAAGCTCTGAACGCCCTCTTTAAAGTCCGACCGAGTGAAAGACTTCTGCATCAAAACAAGAGCGTCCTTACTTGCGGTTGCCACGTCTTTTCCGTAGTCGGAATAGACCTGGCGCTTCATGACCGCCATCGATGACGGCGACACGTTCATCGCAAGATCTGACGCGTATTCAAGAACAACTTTCATGAGTTGGTCTGCAGGAACAACTTTGTTCACCATTCCCATTTCGAACGCTTCTTGCGCCAAGACAATGCGGCTTGACATCATGAGATCAAGTGCCGTTGCCTGACCAACAAGCCGTGGCAACACCCATGAGATGCCGTACTCGCCGATAAGTCCGCGCTTAGAAAATGCAACAGTGAACTTTGCAGTGTCAGCACAGAAACGCATATCGCACATCAGTGCTTGCACCATGCCAAGACCAGCGGCCGCACCGTTGACTGCAGCGATGACCGGCTTTGGTAGACGAGTGATCTCGTCCTGCATGCGACCTTCCACAATGCTTGGACCGTCATCGTTCTTCGCAGTGTCACCTGATGGAATGGCTTGCAGTGTTCCCATGTCTGCTCCGGCGCAATAACCCTTGCCTGCACCGGTTACAACAATGACGCGTACTTTCGGATCCGCATTTGCAGCATCGAGGGCTGCGAAATATTCATTACCCATTCGACCTGTCCACGCGTTCAGGCGATCAGGACGGTTAAACGTGATGAGACCGATACCGGGCTCTAGGACTTCGTATAGACATTCACTCATGGTCTATGACCGTAGACGCTTCAGGAGACTTTCGAGAACGCAGACGATCAACTGCCAAAAACAGGACCGCCACGGCGAATACTGCGATAGCTACCCACTGATTCAAGCGCATGCCGCCAACATTGTGGCTGGCATCAATACGAAGGCTCTCTGTTCCAAACCGCAGAACGGTGTATCCAGCGACATACCAAGCAAACAATCGGCCACGGGCCGGGGCGATGCGGCCCTCAAGACGAATGAGAAGCCACGCCAGCACAATGCACCCCACCGACTCATAAAGAAAGGTCGGGTGGAATGTTGTACCCGCGGTATACCCAGCTTTCACAGCAATCCCGTTCGATACCTCTAATGCCCACGGAAGGGATGTCGGCCGTCCAAACAACTCTTGGTTAAACCAATTGCCCCATCGACCAATTGCCTGCGCAATTGCAATGGCAGGTGCAGCGCACGAAATAATCCACCACGCATCAAGTCCACGACGACGAGCACACCACCAACCAACTGCAACGCCAACCGTGACGCCACCCCATATACCTAGGCCGCCTTGCCAAATTTTTAGGGCATCAAACCACTGGCCTTGGAATCGCTGATAGTCCGTCAGTACGTGATACGCCCGACCTCCCATAACACCAGCAGGAACAGCCCACATTGCAATGGAAGAAATATCTTCCGTTGTGCCGACGCCCTTGTTTTCTGCGCGACGTCCTGCAATGCGAACAGCAACAATGACACCAAGTGCAATCATCAACCCATATGCATTGAGGCGCAATGGCCCAAGATGAATCGAACCAGAAGATGGACTTGGAATTACTGCGAGCAGGAATTCAATTGTCATGCGGTGACGCGGTGTACGAATGCAACAGCACCCGCGAAGATGATGTCTTTGTCGTAGTCCTGAGTTGCAACGTGATAACTACGTTCAAGCATGACGCGCTCTACAGAGCCACCATACGTTGCTGCTACTGCGTCACTGTCGCTTGGTTGCACAACATGGTCTTGCACTGATGTGTATAACAACATCGGCATCTTGATTGATGGATAACGAGGCGCAAGCGGTGCAAGACCTTCAGACAAAAATGACTTCAATGCCGCAAGAGGCGTTCCGGAATATGCGGTCTCGTGTGCACTTGGATCTGCAATGTCCGAACCAATGCCATCTGTTGTCACTGTGCCGCCATCAATCATTCCCTGCAACATGTCAATTACTTCTTGTGGTTGCGGTTGCGTTGCGGGGTTAATGCATACGATGCCGTGGGCTTCAGGATGCTGTGCTGCCATCCACAATGTGAGCGCGCCGCCCATCGACAAACCCATCACCACAATTTTCTTCGCACGCTTCGAAAGAACGTGATACGCCTTCTCTGCATCTGCGCTCCAGTCAGCCCAGCGAGTAGGAATCATGTCTTCCATTGCAGTGCCGTGACCAGCAAGTTGTGGAAGTTCGACATGGAAACCAGCAGTTGCACATGCTTCAGCAAGTGCCCGCATTGAGCCAGGGTTACCCGTGAAACCGTGAAGAACGAGTACACCGACATCGCCATTGCCAATGTGAGAGTAGGCCTCTGCTCCTGGAATTGTTGGTGCGGTCATGGTGACGTCCTTTCGTTCGAACTAATCGTAGGGGTCATTGTCAGAGCCAGGCTGTTCCCACCATTCGGTTGGCACCTCGGATTCTTCCCACTCAGGAAAGGGATAAATGCAGTTCACGGGGCAGACCGGAAGGCACTTGTCGCACCCGCTGCATAGTTCCGGAATAATCACTACATCGGCACCGACGTTGAAGATGGCTCCTAATTGTGGGGGGCAATGACGAAGGCATGCATCACAGTTGATGCATTCAGACATCTCGATGCGCATCGGAGCAAGTTTCCACTTCGAATTTCGCTCATGAGTCTCAATCCGCTCGATCCGTGTGCCATTCATCTCATTTAGTGTAGGTGAGACCTTTGGCACGGCTATGACGGGGAGTTTGACCCGAGCCACAGATGCTGGTGGACTAGGAGTCCATGGCCCGAGCTGATCAACCCCAACGTCAACGCAAGATTGACGGATACGCGGTGGCTGCCATTGCTCCAGTGATCGCACTTGTGCCGGCCTGGCTCATTGCCGTCGCTGCATTCTGGTGGGCATTCGTGCAGTTCTATTACATACCGTTCGCCCTCTTTGCAATCGTGTGGTTTCTGCTTGGTGGCTTGCTCTTTGTCCGTCCAATTCAACGTCTTGCTCTTCAACGCTTACTTGGCGCACGCACGCCGACGCGAGCAGAGCGCGACACATTGCAACGTTCATGGCACATCGTGGCGCAAGCAAATCACATTCCACCGGGAAAGTTTGTTCTCGCTGTTGCTGATTCAGAAGATCTGAATGCCTTTGCTTCAGGCGGTCACCTTGTTGTGGTGTCAAGTTGGGCCATAGAGAACTTGTCGCAAGACAACCTCAGTGGAGTTCTGGCCCATGAACTCAGTCACCACTTAGGGATGCACACGATTGCACTGACCATTGGACAGTGGCTAACAATTCCCATTGTGCTGCTCGCCAAAATTGGTTTCTTGTTACAGAATGTTGCACACGCCGCAACTGACGTGTTCATCACGAAATCATCATTGGGTTCCCTTGTCGGAAAAACACTCACTGGGTTCATCACGATTATTTCGTGGCTTTTTCTGTCCATGATCACTGTGTCGCAATACATTGGCAATGCAGTCGGTAAGGGCGCAGAATTCAAAGCAGATGAAACCGTCGTCGCTATGGGATTTGGTCGTCAGTTACTCAATGCACTGCGCATCGTGGTGGAACAAGGCCAGGGCGAAAGGTCCTCCCAGTGGAAAGACCGTCTCATCACTACTCACCCGCCTGCTCGCACCCGAATTGCCCGTATCGATGCGCAACTGCGCCAAATGCCTCGGGGCAACCACCGATAGCGTGAAACCCATGACGCGCAAGGGAACAACCACCTCATGACCAGCCTCCCGAACGACCCCTTTCTTGCCGCCGCCCGCGGTCAGCAGGCCACCCACACCCCTGTCTGGTTCATGCGCCAAGCCGGACGCAGTCTTCCTGAATACAAAGCGTTGCGCGGTGAAGGAAGCATCCTTGACGCAATCAAGAAGCCAGAACTTGCAGCGGAGTTCACATTGCAACCCGTTCGCCGCCACAACGTTGATGCAGCAGTTCTCTATTCCGACATTGTTGTGCCAGCACACGCAGTTGGTTTCGGTATCGACGTTGCACCCGGAACTGGGCCAGTAGCCCCGTCCCCTCTTCGTTCTCGAAATGACCTTGCACGCCTTCGCCCACTGCATCACGAAGACATTGAGTACGTCACAGACACAGTGCTCGCATTGGTAAAGGAACTGAAAGTGCCTCTGTTGGCATTTGCAGGCGCGCCGTTCACTGTTGCTAGTTACCTCATTGAAGGACGACCAAGCCGTACTTATGAGAACACAAAACGGTTAATGCGTGAAGACGAAGTGTTATGGCATGACGTCATGGAACATCTTTCGCAACATTCTGTTGAATTCATCTCTGCACAGATTTCTGCTGGTGCTGAAGCTTTTCAACTATTTGATTCATGGGCCGGTGCACTATCTCGTTCCGACTACGACACATATGTAAAGCCACATACAACTGCAGTGTTCTCACAATTGGCTGAACGTCATCCTGGTGTTGCTGGCATTCACTATGGAATCGGGTGCGATCACTTGTTGGAATCGATGAACTCAGTCGGTAACACAATCATTGGTCTCGACTGGAGAACAACAATTCGTAATGCGCGTACTCGCCTCGGGCCAGACACTGTGGTGCAAGGAAACCTTGACCCTGCTCTTGTCTTGGCGGGTTCTTCCATTGCACTTTCTGGTGCAGAAACAGTCCTTGCAGACAATGCAGGACACCCCGGCCACATCTTTAACCTCGGCCACGGGGTGCAACCCGACACAGACCCCAGCGTTCTCACAGACATTGTGGCCTACGTTCACGAAAAGACAACAAAATGAGTAACACCTCTCGTACGGCAGTGATGTTGATGGCGTATGGCACGCCACGCACCAGAGAAGAAATTTTGCCGTATTACACAGACATTCGTCGTGGACGTGCACCTACTGACGAACAACTGAACGATCTCATCAAGCGATATGAAGCCATTGGTGGTTTGTCTCCGTTAAAGCAACTCACAGAAGCGCAGCGAGACTCACTGCAAGAACAACTAGACCTCATTAACCCTGGTCACTACCAAGTATTTCTTGGTCTTAAACATGCCACACCATTTATTGAGGAATCTGTCGCTGAAGTTGCGGGCCTCGGTTTCACACGCATCATTTGCCTTGTGCTCGCTCCGCACTATTCAACATATTCCATTGGTCAATACACAGACCGGGTACGGGCTGCTGCAGCACCTCACAATATTGAAGTGCGCGCCGTTGAAACATGGGCACGTGAAGATGCATTCATTGATTTCTTAGCTGCTGATCTGCGCACAAAGTTGACAAACATGCCAGAGCGCACGAAGGTGTTGTTTACAGCACACTCGTTGCCGCAACGAATCATCGACGCTGGTGATCCGTACCCAGAAGAACTTCGTGCCACTGCAGAACTCGTTGCAAGTAAGGCATCGCTAACGCGTTGGTCGCAATGGTCCATCGCGTGGCAATCTGCAGGACGCACTCCTGAGCCATGGATCGGCCCAGACATCCTTGCTGTCATTGATCAAATGGCAACTATGCGTGACACCGACGAATCAGTTGATGGCGTTGTTGTGTGTGCATGTGGTTTCGTGGCTGATCATCTCGAAGTTCTCTACGACTTAGATCTTGAGGCGTCTCAACGAGCAGCGTCATACGGCATGGCGTTTGCTCGCACTACGTGTGTCAACAGTGACTCATTGGTCATGGCTGCGCTTGCTCGTAGACTTATCTCTGCATGAGCGAACCCCGTCAAGTTGTCATCATCGGTGCAGGCGTAGCAGGACTTACTAGCGCGCTCACCCTCCTTACTAATTCGTCTGAACCAGTCAACGTGACCGTGCTTGAAGCAGGCTCAACTGTTGGTGGTCAAATTCGCACAACACCATTTGCTGGATTACCTGCGATCGATGAGGGTCCCGACGCATTTCTTGCACGTGTCCCCTGGGCTACGCAACTTGCATCTGAATTAGGACTCGGTGCATCAATGACATCACCTACTGATGCACATGCTTCTATTTGGCACAATGGCATGCACAACATTCCCGGCGATCTCATGCTTGGTGTCCCTGCAAAAATTCGTGCGTTTGCCACCTCCGGCCTTATTTCTCCTCTTGGCAAACTACGTGCAGCTATAGAGCCGCTGCTGCCCGCCACTACAGACACCGACTCCATTGGTGAATACGTGCGCAGCCGATTTGGTAATCAAATTCAAGAACGTCTTGTGGACCCACTCATCGGAAGCATTTACGCAACAGATTCTGACAACTTCTCAATGGCTGCAGTACCGCAGATTGCTTCACTCACTGCAAGCCGCAGCATGTTGTTAGCGGCCGGCAAAGCACGAGCCACCGCAGCAAAAAATCCTGCTGGTCCAATTTTTGCAACTCCCATACGTGGAATTGGTGCGCTCATCGAATTATTGACACAACGAGTAACAGCTCTTGGCGGTCGCATACTGACCAGCGAAAGCGTGTCGGCAATCGAAAAAGCAACCACCGGCTACACCGTGTCAACTTCGCGAGGTCAACACCGTGCTGATGCAATCGTTGTTGCATCGCCAGCAAAACCGAGTTCAAACTTCGTTCGTCCGCTTGATGCTCGTGCCGCCGACCTTCTTGGCCAATGGTCTCATGCATCAGTGGTATTGATCACCATGGCAATCCCTAAATCACAATGGCCAGCCCGTCTCAAGGGCAGTGGGTACCTAGTTCCAAAACCAGATCAACGGTGGGTGTCAGCTGCATCATTTGGTTCAAACAAATGGGCGCACTGGCGTCCCGATGACGGTTCCATGATTCTTCGCGTGTCATTGGGCCGCGACGGACTTGAAGTGATGCATTTCGATAATGACAAGCTCATCAATCTTGCACTTGCTGATATGAAACTCCATCTCGGTGTTGATATGACGCCATCAGAAATTCGCGTTAGCCGGTGGGCAGAATCATTCCCGCAATACAGGCCACATCATTTTGCACGGCTTGCTGAACTAGAACACTCGCTCGGTGCTGCTGCTCCTGGCATAGTCTTTGCTGGTGCTAGTTACAGAGGTATCGGAATTCCCGCGTGTGTACAACAGGCACGTACTGCAGCCGAAGCAACACTTGCTCACCTTGCCACGCTTCATTCGTAAATGACATGAGACGGAGTTCGTTTCTTCCTGTATTCGCCGGTCTTTTGGTTGCAACATCGATGCCGCCATGGGGATGGTGGCCGCTTGGCTTTGTGGGAATTGCAATGTATGGCTCGGTGGCGGTGCGGCGGAAAGAAAAATCTTTCTCGACTGGTTCTCTTTTTGCAGCCGCATGGTTCTTGCCGTCTATGGCGTGGATGTGGTTTCTCACAGCGCCTGGCTACCTAGTTGCAATCCTGATTTTCTGCGTGATGCATGGCATCGCCAGTTACATCGCATCCAAACTGTCGACTAACGATAATTCCCATAGATCAGCGTTAATCATTTGTCATTCGCTTGCAGAAGTAGTGCGGTTGTCATTTCCATTCGGCGGTGTACCACTAGCCACTCTCGCTATCGGACAAGTTTCAGGTCCTCTTGCTGATCTTGCCCCTTTGATGGGAGTCATTGGTATCTCAACCGCAACGTTGTATCTCGCATTAACTCATCATCGCTTTCGTGCAATATGCGTCGTTGGATTTTTAGTTCTTCTGGGAAATACTTTGAACAGCACGCAATCTACGGGACGTACATTGAATCTTTCCATCATTCAAGGTGGTGGAGAACAGGGAACTCACGCAATTGATACGAACCCACGTGACGTATTTGATGTTCACATGGCTGCAACGAAAACTCTCCAACCTAACCAAGAACGTGATGCAGTGATTTGGCCAGAGAATGCCATCAGCATTACAAATCAAGGACTCTTTTTTGATAGTCCCGAGTACATAGAAATTGCCCAGGAGGCAAGGCGTCTAAATGTGCCGTTCGTTGTTGGAATCACCGAAGATGCTGGTGAGCGCCAATTTACGAATGCGCAAGTTGTTGTAAACATTGATGGGTCAGTAAGTGGCCGTTACGACAAGGTACGTCGAGTTCCGTTTGGTGAGTACATGCCAATGCGATCACTATTGAAGGCTATTGGCGCACCGACAGACTTGGTACCGCGCGATGCACGGGCCGGCGATTCGCGCGGTTGGCTTGATGTTGCAGACACTCGCGCGAGTGTTGCAATTTCGTGGGAAATATTTTTTGGTGGGCGCGTGAATGAAGGCATTGCTGATGGAGCAACCTTCATCATTAACCCCACCAATGGTTCTAGTTACACATGGACAATTCTTCAGACACAACAAATAGCGGCATCTCGCTTGCGAGCACTTGAACAAGGTCGTGATGTAGTTCAAATTTCCCCCACTGGCTTTAGCGCCTTTATTGATTCTTCTGGCAAAGTTCACGAACGCACATCAATTAGCGAACAACAAGTGGTTGAACGCTCTATTCAGCTTCGATCAGGCCGCACCGTGTATTCACGCATGGGGAATGCGGTCTATATCTGGTCTTTATTGATTGCATTTGCCTGGCTAGCCCGACGCCGTGCCCGAGCCTTTCGGATTGGTGCCAGTTAGCCTCTACTGCCTATGTCAGGCACCTACGACCCCAATGGCCCGTTGCGTGTTGCATACCTTACGTATCGCGGTAAACCTCATGTTGGCGGTCAAGGCGTATACACGCGTCACCTCACTAAAGCACTCGCAGATCTAGGGCACGCTGTTGAAGTTTTTGGCGGACAGCCGTACCCAGTTCTTGATGATCGCATCGTGATGCACAAACTGCCGAGCCTTGATATTTTCAACGATGCCTACCCAGGGCGGATGCCCGCATACTGGGAAATTAAAACATGGCCAGACGTTGTGGAGACTGCACGGTACATGACAGGTCAGTTCTCTGAACCACTTGCATTTTCAAAGCGTGCACTTCGCACACTGACTCCTCGCGTGAATGACTTCGATCTTGTCCATGACAACCAGTGCCTTGGTTGGGACATCTTGAAAATTGAAAAGATCATTCCAACAATCGTCACGTTGCACCACCCAATCACAAAAGATCGTGAACTAGAAATGAGTCACGCACCGAACCGCTGGAAGCGCCGCTCTGTCGGCCGCTGGTATTCATTCGTTGAGATGCAAGGAAAAGTGGCGAGCAAAATGCCACGTATTGTTGTTGTTAGCGAGAACAGCATCACTGACATCAATAAAGATATGGGCGTATCACGCGACCGCATGCGTCTTGTGCCCGTCGGAGTTGATCCTGACCTTTTCAAACCACTGCCTCATATCGCACGTGAACCTGGTCGATTAATCACTACTGCATCAGCTGACGTTGCATTGAAGGGTTTGTCATATCTACTCGAAGCGATGGCGCTCTTGCGCAAAGATCGCGATATCCGCCTCACCATTATCGGTAAGCCTCGTCCTGGTCACAGCATGGACCTCATTGATTCACTTGGATTACGCCCACATATTGACTTCGTGTCCGGGGTTACTGATGAGCGCATCGTTGAGCTGTATGCAGAAGCTGAACTTGCCGTTGTACCTAGCTTGTATGAAGGTTTCAGCCTTCCCGCCATTGAGGCCATGAGCACGGGCATATGTCTTGTTGCAACAGACGGTGGCGCATTGCCAGAAGTAACGGGCACACACAATGAGACTGTGTTGCAATGCCCAGCTGCAAATGCCGAAGCACTTGCAGCAGTTATTGCTACTGGTCTTGACAGTGCAGAACTTCGCGCCCGAATTGGCGAAGCAGGTCGTCAACGAGTCGTATCGCGTTGGACGTGGAAACACTGCGCAGAACTCACCGTTGAGCAATACCGCGAAGTGCTCGACATGCCACATAATCGCGCCAAACTAGAAAAGCGTCACTGACATGTTGACAATTCGTTTTAATCGCCTAGGACTTCGTCCAGGGGACAAGTTTCTTGATGCAGGCGCCGGATTTGGTCGTCACGCATTTGAAGCAGCTCGCCAAGGCGCAACTGTGTTCGCCCTTGATTATGCAACAGAAGAGGTGCTCACCACTCGTAATACCTTCGGCGCAATGTTGGAAGCCAAACAAATTACCGAAAAGGTATACGGCGGAGTACTCCGCGGGGATGCAACCAAACTCCCCTTCGAAGACAACACTTTTGATTGTGTTGTCACATCAGAAGTTCTCGAACATATCCAAGATGATGTCAGTGTCATTTCAGAACTACATCGCGTCTTAAAACCAGGTGGTTCACTTGGTGTCACCGTGCCATCGTGGTGGCCGGAAAAAATCAACTGGATGTTGTCTGATGAATACCACGCACCAAAAAGTGTTGGTGGCCACGTTCGCATCTACTCAGCTACAGAACTGAAAGCAAAACTTCGTTCGGCCGGACTTGAAGTTACAAATAGCCATCACGCTCACGCTTTGCACTCACCCTATTGGTGGTTGAAATGTGCAGTTGGTCCTCGCAACAACGACCATTCATTAGTGAAAAAGTACCGCGAATTCCTTGAATGGGACATCATGACTCAGCCGCGTTCCATGCAAGTTGCCGAGCGCGCGCTCAGCCCACTCATGGGCAAAAGTTTTGTTGTCTACTCTCGCAAACCACTAACTGTCGGAGCATCTGCATGACCTCACGTTCCATGCCTCACCTTCCAGGAATTCTCACTACCGCTGACCTTGCGCGCACTGCAGATTCAATTCAGACATTGCAATTACCAAACGGAATGATCCCGTGGTATCCAAATGGTCATTGTGATCCGTGGAATCATGTTGAAACCGCAATGGCCCTCAACATCATGGGCCGTGACGATGCAGCCCTTTCTGCATACAAATGGCTTGCCGACATTCAGCATGAAGATGGTTCATGGTTTAACTACTACATGCCTGATGCCACAATCGAAGACGCCAAACTCGACACAAATGTCAATGCATACATTGCAGTTGGTGTGTGGACCCATTGGTTATGCACCCGCGATCTTGCCGCAGTATCTGCCTTGTGGCCAACTGTACGAAAAGCCCTTCAATGGGTTTTGTCAATGCGTCGTGAAGATGGATCCATCATTTGGGCCAGAGAAGTTGATTCACAACCATGGGACTACGCACTATTGACAGGCTGTTCGAGTATTCGTCATGCACTTCACTGCGGCGCTGCACTGGGAGACCTTCTTGGTGACTCCCAGCCAGAATGGACCGCTGCGGCTGATGCAATTGATGTACTCATCACTACCAATCTTGATGCATTCGAGCCAAAGGCTCGATGGGCAATGGACTGGTATTACCCCGTACTCACCGGCGCAATGACCGGAGCTCGCGCAAAAGCGCGACTCGCCGAAGGATGGGACCGTTTCGTTCTCGATGATCGAGGCGTGCGTTGTGTCGATGACGAACAATGGGTCACTGCAGCAGAAACAAGTGAATGCGCGATTGCCCATTGCGCAGCTGGCGATCGAGACATCGCTCGTGAACTCATTTTGTGGACTATGCCTCACCGTCGTGAAGACGGTGCATATTGGACAGGCATTGTGTATCCAGCAGAACCAGAAAAAATGATTGTTCGTTTTCCTGCCGATGAATACAGTGCGTACACCGCTGCTGCCATTATTCTTGCTGCAGATGCAATTAGCGGCGGATCTCCTGCTTCAACATTGTTTACGCAACCAATGGTGCGTCGTAACGCACACTTAAAAGTTCGCACTCTCTAGATTCGACGCAATACCCGCAATGAACCCGTTGCACTGACATCTTCGAATAATCCGCTTTCGATTGCAGGAAGATAAATATTTTCATACGGCGGTCGACCACCATCAGCAGTGTTCGGAAACACATCGTGAATTGCAAGCGTTCCGCCAGGCGCAACCAGCGGAGTCCACAATTGGTAATCCAATGTGGCTGGTTCAACACCGTGGCCACCATCAATAAACAAAAAAGCAAGAGGCGTTGTCCAATGACGCGCAATGGTCGGTGAATCACCAACCATCGTGACTACCGAATCTGTAAGTCCTGCATCAAGAATTGTGGAGCGAAAAAATGGAAGCGTATCCATGTGGCCCGTGTGTGGATCAACCAATGACGTGTCGTGCCATTCCCATCCCGGTTGGTTCTCTTCACTGCCAAAGTGATGATCAATTGCAAATAATGTCGTATTGGATTCTCGCGCAGCTCCGCCCAACCACACTGTTGAACGACCACAATATGAACCAACTTCGACAAAAGGCGCATTTGGTACTGCTTGTGCGGCATGCACTGCTGCAACATACAAGGCATCGCCCTCATCTTCTGGCATAAAACCTCGCGCTGCTAACGCATGACGGCGTAGTTCTGAATTGAGCGGCGAAATTGACACAATTCGACCCTACTATGGGGTGGTGACTACACCACTTGATGAACTCATCACATTGCTCGATCTGGAATCAATTGAAGTCAATCTCTTTCGCGGAGTCTCCCCCATTGAAAATCGGGTTCGCGTGTTCGGCGGTCAAGTTGCTGGTCAATCACTTGTAGCGGCATCACGCACGGTCGATGAAAATGCGCGACATGTTCATTCACTCCACGCTTATTTCTTACGTCCTGGCGACCCAGCTGCACCAATTTTGTATCAGGTAGATCGTCTGCGCGATGGCAGAAGTTTCACCACTCGACGCGTTGTCGCCATTCAACACGGTGAAGTCATCTTTAACTTGCAGGCAAGTTTTCATGCATTTGAACCAGGTCTTGACTGGCAGATCCCTGCACCACTTGGTCTTCCAGATCCAGAGACCCTTCCTGACTTTAAGACCCGCATGGAACCGCACAAAGAAGAAATTGGTGATTGGTACGACCATCCTCGCCCGATTGACTTGCGCTATCCAGACGGCGAACCCATCAATCGCTCTGGCATTGAATCATCTGGCCAACGCGTGTGGTTGCGCGCTGACGGCACATTGCCCGATGATCCAGTTCTGAATGCCTGCATTGCAACCTATGCAAGCGACATGACACTTCTGGACACGGCTTTGTTGCCTCATGGCCTTGGTTGGAACGAGGGAGGAATACAGATGGCAAGCCTCGACCACGCAATGTGGTTTCATCGCCCTTTCCGCGCTGATCAATGGCATTTATACGACCAGCGTGCAATCTCAACGTCTAACTCACGTGGTCTTGCTGGTGGTTCAATCTTCACGCAAGACGGACACTTGGCCGTCACAGTTGTTCAAGAAGGCCTCATTCGAGTTAGGCCGAATGAGTAGAGAATGCGGCGCGTTGCTTCATTACTTGTTGTAGTTATTCTGACAACTAGTTGTGGCAGTACGACCGCAACCACTACAACCTCGACTACGACGACAACTGTCGCACCGACTACGTCAACAACCTCGACTACGACGACAACTGTCGCACCGACTACGTCAACAACCTCGACTA
>JBBANI010000009.1:0-25433 GCA_040402015.1 Ilumatobacteraceae bacterium | reverse complement strand
ACAACCTCGACTACGACGACAACTGTCGCACCGACTACGTCAACAACCTCGACTACGACGACAACTGCCGCGCCGACTACGTCAACATCTCTCGCTCTGTCTGGGACTGTGTCATATTCATCAAGAGAAATTGGAAAATTGGCAGGAACTGTTGACCTCATCCAGCGTGACACTGCTGACTCCTACTTCTATGTAGTTTCTCGTAATGGAATTATTCAACGTTGGCGCCCAGACGGAACCATTCTTGACACGGTTTTAGATATCTCTAGTGCAACAACATCAGAAGGTGAACGTGGTCTCTTAGGTTTGGCCTTCCGAAAAATTAATAAAAAATGGGAAGCATTTATCAATTACACAGATCTTTCCGGAGACACGATTGTTTCTCGATTTGATGTGTCGTCAGATGGACGGTTCGTCTTTGGTCCTCAACCAACTGGTACAGAAGTTCTAAAAATTATTCAGCCATATCCAAATCACAATGGAGGGGCTGTTGTCGTCGGCCCAGACAACATGCTGTACATCGGCACTGGGGATGGCGGCAGTGCAAACGACCCCGAACGACGTGCCCTAGATAAAAGCCAACTTCTCGGAAAAATATTGAGAATTAATCCGCGCAACTCTGGATACGACATTCCTTCAGATAACCCCTTTGTTGATACTCCGGGTGCTCGTGGAGAGATCTGGTCAATTGGATTGCGTAATCCATGGAGATTCAACTTCGATATTTTTGGAAATATCTGGATCGCAGACGTTGGTCAAAATAAGTGGGAAGAAGTCAATGTCAGCCCAGGAACACCCAAGATTCCTGGCGGTAAAGGAATCAGTTTTGGGTGGAGCGCCTACGAAGGAAGCCATACATTCAACAAGGATGTTGATTCACCAGGTGCTATCGCACCCGTCTTTGAATACGAACACGATGGTGGAGCGTGCTCTATTTCTGGTGGGGCAATTGGTACCAATACGACCACCCCGGGGCGAGCTGGTTGGTATTTCTTCGGTGACTACTGCACAGGAACGGTGACGGCAATTCTGACTGACGGAACCTCAACTGTTGCGTCTGAACCCGTTATGAAGAATCTGGGCAACATCACCGCTGTTCGCAGCACCTTCGACGGACTGTTTGTGATTTCCCTCGAAGGGACAGTGCGCCGAATAATTTCAACGCGCCAAGGCCCTAGCGGCGAGTCCCCATAAACATGCCTCGTAGGGCCTGGTAGTTCTCAATACAGTGCCCTGCGCCCAGCACCACTGCCTCAAGTGGCTGAGGTGACATCTTGACAGGCACTTCGGTTTCACGTTCGATACGAGCAGCGAGCCCACGCAGCATTCCGCCACCGCCTACCAAGTACATGCCGCGGGCAAGAAAATCTTGCGCCAATTCAGGTGGGGCTTTAGCGAGACAACGCTTCACAGACAACACCATGGCAGCAACAGGTTCGTCGATTGCGAATCGCACTTCTTCGGCAGTCAAGCGAACAGTCTTTGGAAGTCCCGTTACTAAATCACGTCCGCGAATATCTGCACTGCGATCTTGCGGGCCAGGTTCAGCTGAACCAATTTGAATCTTAATTTCTTCTGCAGTGCGCTCACCAATTGCAACACCATGTTCGCGGCGCACATAACTTTGAATAGCTGCATCAATATCAAAACTGCCAACCCGAATTGCTTCAAGCGCTACAACGCCACCCAAACTAATAACAGCAGTTTCCGTTGTGCCACCACCAATGTCGATCACCATGTTGCCAACAGGTTCATCAATGGGAAGATTGGCGCCAATAGCTGCTGCCATCGGTTGTTCAATTAGTTGCGCATCAGATGCGCCAGCGCGACGTGTGGCATCTGTTACCGCGCGGCGTTCCACTTCAGTAATTGCAGACGGAACACAGATAACAACTTTGGGACGCGTGAATCGGGAAACACCAACACGTTGCAGCAACAAACGAATCATGCGTTCGGTGATGTCAAAGTCGGTGATTGCACCACCGCGTAATGGGCGAACGGCGACGATGTAACTAGGCGTACGGCCAATCATGTCCCACGCATCGTGTCCGGTGGCCAAAACCTCGCCCGATTGGCGATTTACCGCAATAACTGAGGGCTCATTGAGCACGATGCCCTTGCCCTTCATGTACACCAGGGTGTTGGCAGTACCGAGGTCAATTGCGAGGTCACGAGCCATGGTTAGGTCCTTCTATGGAGATACGAGTTGTGCTCATTGATTACGGCGGTCTTCAGGATTATTGCGATGCACTGATGATTGTCTCGCTTCTGGCGACAACGCATCGATGTGTCGACGGAAGTTTGCAATTCCGTCATCAATGCGCACATTACGATTATCAAGATAAATCATTACGAGCAACGTTGAGCCAGACACGATTGCAAAGAAAGAAAAAAGACCAGTGAAGAAAGAGAGTGCAATCATGACGGATTGCTCGCTACTTGTTGTGGTGTTGTGATGTTGTGAGCAGCAGTTCCCCAATCAGATCCGCCATCCCAGTTTTCCTTTTTCCAGATTGGTGCTGTCTCTTTCAATGCATCAATAACGAACCGCGCAGCATCAAACGCAATAGGACGATGCGCGCAAGAGACTGCAACAACAACCGACGATTCCCCTAATGACAATGCTCCGGTGCGATGCAGAATTGCGATTCGCCGAGCATCTACGAAACGAACTCGCGCTTCATTGGCAATCTTTGCAAACGATGGAATGACTGCGTCTTCGTACGCCTCATACTCAAGCGAGGTGACATCTGTACGACCATCAGCATGGTCTCGCACGGTGCCCGAGAACAGAACCACGGCACCACAGTCTGGCCGCACCGCCCACTGATAGATGTCACCGATGGGAAGTTCTGAGGCGGTCAATTCGAACCACTCTTCTCCGAGCAACGGTGCAGGCATGGGTCAATCGTACTCTCACGGCGCTGGGTAGGGCTTGTGATGGCGCCGACACTTGCGTACCCATCACGATTAGTGTCTGTCACTTGTGAGCGCTGACGAATTTGAGAACCAAAATCCAGCACCGGTGCCAGCGTACGAACGCACGTGGCGTCACCCAGCCGAGATGGCAGACGCTGCGCGCGCAGATTTCCTTGCTACACCTCCAAAAATTAGTCGTCGCTTGACAGCTTTTACAGCGGGCATCAGCTTGATCGCATCAGTAACAGTCCTCGCCATCGCTATTCCAAAAGGAATCTCTTCCGATCAAGAAGACATAAGTGCTGTGCTTCAAGAATCACCAAGTAGCACAGTTTCGCGGGTAAAAAATTACTCACCACAGGAGATGGTCGTCATCAAGAGTGATGCTGGCTCAACGTCAGCATTCTCGCTCGGTAACGGCATCTGGATCACATCAAGCGACGACATTGCCGCAGCAACATCGCTCTGGGTCACATCTGCGGCCGGGCTGAATGTCCCCGTTCAAATCGTCGCGAAAGATCCCGCCACTGGACTAGCGCTTGTCAATTGTGAAGACAAGTCAGCATGGGGAACCTCCCCCGATTTGAGCCACCTGATTGATCCGAACCAAATATCGGATTTGTCACAGTATCGAATTGTTGACACTGCCACTTCCGAAACATTTGATGCTCAACCAAGTTTGTCGACAAACAATGATTCAACAGACATGCCAATCTATTCCACCGACACAATTCATGGTCTCGCAACTGTCCGCAATTCCCAAGGACAATTGGTAGGAATTGTGGTGCGGCGCGATCACTCTGTATGGATGCTCAACAAGGCGTCCATAATCAGCATGATCAGCACTCTCGTACGACAACCCTGACGATGTAACACACGTCGGTCCTCGTATCATGAGTACATGGCTGACGGCGACATGAATGCTTCCAATCCCTTTGGTGGTATTCCCTTCTTTAACGACATGATTCGGGCAATGGCCGGACAGGGGCCCCTTAATTGGGATTTGGCGCAACAGTTTGCACAACTCGGCGCAGTCGGTGATACCCCAGATCCAGAACCCGACACAGCTACTCGTTTAGCGTTCAATTCCCTCGCAGACATTGCCGATATGCATGTTCGGGCAATCACATCTCTTTCCACCGGATCAAACGATACGCATACGGAAATTCTCACAACGACACGAGCACGGTGGGCACATCGCACCCTGACTGACCTGCGCCCGTTGTTCACCAACCTTGCAACCGCTCTTCAGTCACACGACACCGACGGTGATGTTGCCGATGATCCGATGACTGCCATGATGGCAAACCTTTCCACCATGATGGCCCCCGCCATGATGGGGATGTCTGTTGGGTCCATGATCGGCGCACTCGCCAGTCATGCACTTGGTCAATATGAAATTCCACTTGCTCGCCCACACGCATCAGAAATTCTCATCGTGGCCTCATCTGTTGATGCATTCGCGACGGAATGGGAAATTCCAAAAGATGACCTACGCATGTGGGTGCTCATTCATGAACTTGCATCACATGCTGTTCTTGCAGCGCCAGCAATCGCAGATGGTCTTACTACATTGGTCGAGGCGCATGTATCAGCGTTTCGACCAAACCCTGATGCATTGATGTCGTCTCTCACAGATCTTGACCCAACAGACGCAGATGCAATGGCTGCGGTTCAAAACTTGTTTTCTAACCCAATGGTCATGATGGGCGCATCGCGCACTGCTGAACAAGAATCTCTTGCCCCTGTTCTTGATGCTCACGTGGCTGCTATTTCTGGTTATATCGACTACGTCGTTGACTCCGTTAGCGCACGACTTTTAGGCGGGGCATCACCCATTGCCGAAGCTGTCCGACGACGTCGTGTGCAGAATGGCACAGACTCCCATCTTGTGGAACAACTTCTTGGCATCTCCCAGACACGTACTCAACAACAACGCGGTCGCACGTTTATTCAGGGTGTTGTAGAGCGCGATGGCGCAGCATTGTTGCCATCTCTTGTCCTGGCGCCAGGAAATTTGCCGACGCCTAGCGAGATTGAGGCGCCCGGTCTGTGGCTCGCCCGCCTCGAGATCCAATAGTCAATCCGCGCATTTGCGCGTACATCACAGCACCCGCAACACCCACCACGCCAACCACGGCAAACCCGACCCATCCGGCTGGTGCAAAGATCACCGGTATTAGTCCGCCAGCGACCCAAGCCATTTGGTTCTGAGTCTCAAAGCGTGAAAAAGCACGGCCTCTGTTTGCGTCCGGTGCGCCACTTTGAACAGTTGCCTCAAATGCGAGTCGCCCGATAGCAGCCGCAGCATTGACGACCGCCGCCAGCACAATGCCACCCGTAATGTTGCCAAACCACGCAGAACCAATACCCACAATGCCCACAGAAAT
The DNA here is from genome assembly GCA_040402015.1 of Ilumatobacteraceae bacterium. Classification (GTDB taxonomy): domain Bacteria; phylum Actinomycetota; class Acidimicrobiia; order Acidimicrobiales; family Ilumatobacteraceae; genus UBA2093. The sequence continues at coordinate 20,124 of JBBANI010000009.1, read as the reverse complement.
GAGCGAGCACAAAAGCATTGTCTGTACCTGCATCTTCTTTCTCAAGTACGGACCTGCAAAATTTGCTCCGAGCGTAGCTAGACCTGACAAGCCAATCGCTAATCCAAACCACGCAGTTCCAGCAATCTCACGACGTAACCAGAACGCCAGATGAAAGAACATGAAGCCAACTATTCCTCGCAACACTCGCATTGCATTTGCGGCCGCCACAACGCTTGCAGAATGCAATTCCTCGGTCTCTAAAGCATCTGCTGGCGTTGCAGCAACGACACTTTTTGGAAGTCGATTTGCATTGAGTGCTGCACCAAGAAATGCAATGACTCCAAAGCCGAGTGCAGCTTGAGAACTAATGAGTTGCAGAAGCCAAACTGGTACAACAACGATAAAGCCCGTGATGCCCGCTATCTGACCAAGTTTGCTATTTGCTGCCACCAAACCATCGGGATCAGAAATCGTGGTGGGCACCAAAGATGATTTTGCAATGGAATATGTTTTTGCAAGTACTAACGATGCGAATGCCAATGGAAAGAGCACCAGCGAATCAAGCGATCGCATCATGCCAATCAGCACGAATGCACGCAGGATGGCCACCATCAACACGACCATGCGTTGCCCACCGCGCATGCGGTCAACGAGCGGCCCGACAAACGGGGCCACAATTGCGAATGGCGCCATGCTCACAGCAAGAAACAAAATAACTTTGGTTCGAGCAGCATCTGGACTAATTGACAAAAAGAGCGAGTCAGCTAACGCCAAAGTCATGGCGGTTTCACCGGCCACCATTAGTGAGTGTGTACGCGACAGCCTCTGAAAAGTAGTAACGGGGGGCAAACCGCCATTCTCTAGAGGTTTAGTTTTACGCCGCGTGACCACGCAGCGATACTACGCCGTACGTTGTTTGTCGTACTTGTATCCGAGGCCACGAATAGTGACAATGCGCGTTGGATTAGCCGGATCATCTTCAATTTTTGAACGAAGACGCTTGACATGAACATCAAGGGTCTTTGTGTCGCCCACATAATCACTGCCCCATACACGGTCAATCAGTGTTTCACGTGGCAATACTCGTCCGGCATTTGCGAGCAAAATATGAAGCAGTTCAAATTCCTTCAGCGGCAAAGCTTGTGCTTCTCCACGAATGATCACTTCGTGTTGGTCAGGGTCAAGAGCCACATCACCAACTTCAATAGAAGCTCCGGAAAGTTCTCCACCACGGTCATTTGGCACACGACGCATTACTGCGCGCATCCGTGCTGTTAATTCACGAAGGCGGTAGGGCTTTGTGACGTAATCATCTGCTCCGACTTCAAGACCAACGACAGTGTCAATCTCAGCGCCTTTTGCAGTCACCATGATGATGGGGGTTGTGGTCTTTTTACGCAATTGGCGACACACATCAATGCCAGACATTTTGGGCAACATGACATCAAGCAAAACAAGATCTGGCTGCACAAGATCGAACATTTCAAGAGCCTGCAAACCATCGCGTGCAACCTCGACGCGGAATCCTTCGCGCTTTAATCCGACCTGCAATGCCTCAATGAATGACTCTTCGTCTTCTACTACCAACACCGTTGGGATACCTGTTGCTGTCCGTGCGTTCACCATGCCCTCCCATAGTGGCTCATTCTGACCTCACAACACGAGGTATCTGAAGAATAAACGTCGAACCTTCACCTTCCCGAGACCGTACGTTCACCTCCCCGCCATGATTGGTAGCCACATGGCGCACAATCGAGAGCCCGAGGCCAGTTCCGCCGGTGGCCCGATTGCGGGCTCGATCGACTCTGTAGAAGCGTTCAAAAATGCGATCGAGGCTGTCTGCGGGGATTCCAATTCCCCTATCTTCCACCTCGACAGAGACTGCCGTATCTGAGGTGACGACCCGAATATCAACTTGATGTGTCTGATCGCTGTACTTCACTGCATTCTCCACCAGGTTTGCAAGAGCTGACACCAACTGAAAGAAATCACCAGAAACTATTGCGATATCTTTCTCGGCCTTGAGCAACAAAGGCACACCTTGACGCATTGCAATAGGACTGACTCGCTCAAGAGCCTCAGCCGCTACATCTGCCATGTCGATGTCGGCCATCAACATTTCGCCGCCTAATTCAATGCGTGACAATTCAAGCAAGTCATCAATAGTGCGCGACATGCGATGTGCTTCAATCACCATTCGTCCAGTCAATCGCAATACCAGTTCATCGTCAGACTCGCCTTCAATGGTCTCTGCCAACACTGAAATTGCACCGATGGGAGTTTTGAGTTCATGACTAACGTTTGCGACGAAGTCAGTGCGTACTTGGTCAATACGCCACCGCTCAGTGACATCATCCATCAGCGCTAACGCACCGCCATCCCAGAGTGGAATGGCACGCACTTCAAGAACACGATGAGGAGGACCAGCAAAGTGAACTTGCTCCTGGCTTTCACGTCCGTTCAAGGCCAATGCAAGCATTCGCTCAGACGCAGCTTCAACGAGGACTTCGGCGTGTCGTGCGCCCGCAATCAACACCGCAGAAGAATTTCGAAAACGCACTTTCCCTTCTGGTCCCACTACCAGGACAGCCATTGGAAATGCGTCGAGGAGCACTCTAATTTCCGTGTCTGAATCTGTCATAAAGACGGGGTCCTCGACTGTAGGAGCAAAAACGACTGTAGGGGTGCGAGTACGGTCACGAATGAAAAAACCCGCGCTTATTCCACAAACAGTACCGACAATCAACAACCACATTTTGATGCCGACCTAGCGGGCTTAACTTTCAAGATTCTTGAAAAATGGTATTCCATCGGTGTCATCTTCACCAGATTTTTGACGGAACCGAGCAGCACCTTTATGTTCTGGCAACCAACCTGTTACCAAATACCGCACGCGGTCACCGATGTTCACTGCGTGGTCACCAATACGTTCGTAAAATCGGGCCACTACTGCCAACTGAATAGCCACTTGCAAATCAATAGAATTTTCTGAGCTGCACTCAAGGATTGCCTGAACGAATTCACGCTGCAAGCTGTCGAGATACGAGTCCATGTCATCAATAGCTGCTGCCTTTGCAGCGTCATTTTCTTCAAAGGACTCGAGAGCAGATTCCCACAGCTGTTCAGCCTGCTCACCCATGCGCGCTATTAACCCGCGAAGACGCGGGTCGAGATCATGGCTATAGATACGACGAGCTGCCTTGCAAATATTGACCGCTAGGTCTGCGGACCGTTCAATTTCCGCAATCATCTTTACGACCGAAACAACCTGGCGAAGGTCGCCAGCTACCGGAGCTTGCAACGCAAGAATCTGATAACAACGCTCCTCAAGTTCCAATGAAAGCGAATCGATTTCATCATCGAACTGAATCAGCGCATCAGCCCCTTCCAAATCACCATTGAGAATGACCGCTGTGGCGCGAGGAATCGCTTCAATCACTGAAGCTGCCAACCGCACTAGTTCGGTGCGAACATCATCTAATTGCTGATGAAAACCTTTACGAAGTTCGTCCATGATTCCTCCTGAGACTTAACTAGCTACAACTGCCCCCACGGTATGAACGTGAAGATGGATAACAGTCTCTCATAATATGAACGAAAAGTGAACTTGTAAGCCTCAGATACTAGGAATTTTCTAACGCTGGAGTTCCCAATTTCAATTGCGATTCCGAGTCCCGTTGATGGATTCGATACTGAGCATCATTAGCGGGTACATATTCGGCAGGTCCGACGCGGCGCCAATTACCTTCGCGGTTCATTTCGAATGCCACAACATCATCTGCCAGAAGTGTGGCAAATACTTCTTCAATCCACGCTCGATGCTTCGGATGTTCCACCGGAATCAGAACTTCAACTCTCTTATCCAAGTTACGAGGCATCATGTCAGCAGAGCCAATGAAATAGACAGGGCCGTTATCTGATCCGCCATGTGCGAAGTGGTACATACGAGAATGCTCGAGATAACGCCCCAAAACAGACCTGATTCGAATATTCTGTTCATGATCTGAACTAGGTCGAATACAACAGATGCCTCTGACAATGAGATCGATTCGCACGCCCGCTTCGCTTGCCTGATAGAGAAGTTCAATCATTCGAGCATCTGCAAGACCATTGTTTTTCATCACAATGTGGCCGTCTGTGCCATGTGAAATTTCATTTTCGATTAGTTGCACTATCTTGCTGCGCAAGTATCGGGGAGCCACAATAAGGCTGTTGAAATCATGATCCTTGTCGAACCCAGTCAAAGAGTTAAACAAATGAGAAACATCATCACCGATTTTTTCATCGCACGTAAAGAGACCAATGTCTTCGTAGATTCGTGCAGTTTTTGAGTTGTAGTTACCGGTACCGACATGAACATAACGTCGAAGGCCAGATTCTTCTTGACGAACAACCAACACGCACTTGCAGTGTGTCTTTAGCCCCACAACGCCGTACACCACATGAACACCAGCACGTTCAAGTTCCTTAGCCCAGGTGACATTGACAGCTTCGTCGAACCGGGCGGTTAGTTCGATAAGAGCCACAACCTGTTTCCCTAATTCAGCGGCCTTGATAAGACTGCGCGCGATGGGCGAATCACCCGAGGTGCGATACAAAGTGATCTTGATTCCTTGTACACGAGGGTCATTAGCGGCTTGTTCAAGAAATTCTTCCGTGGACGAAGAAAAAGACTCATACGGGTGATGCACCAATAAGTCGCGTTGACGCAACACGCTAAACATTGACTGGTCGTTGCCATCTGCAGCGGCAAGACGACCAGCTGTTACGGACCGCCATGGCGTGTCTTTCAAGGTTGGCTCATCTAATCCGTGAAGTTCCCACAAACAAGCCAATGCAAGTGGAGCCGTGTGAAATGAAACATCTGTTCTTTCCAGATCAAGTTCTTCCAACAACATGTCAAGCACGTCAGGGTTGATGTGATGATCAACTTCAAGACGAACTGCACGCCCAAAACGGCGACGCCGCAACTCCATCTCCACTGCGGCGAGTAAATCGTCTGCATCTTCATCATCAAGCGTGAGGTCTGCGTTACGCGTCACTCTGAATGCGCTGACATGCACAATGTCCATTCCAACAAACAGGTCTGCAATGTGGGCTGCAATGACATCTTCAATCATCACATAGCGACCTTCAGACATTTTGTGAAATCTCTTCAGAAAGGTAGGGATCTTTACCCTGGCGAAACGCTGCTCACCAGAAGAAGAATCTCGCACCAGCACGCCAAGGCTGATGGCCATGTTCGAGATGTAGGGAAACGGATGCGATGGGTCAACTGCAAGTGGTGTGAGCACTGGAAACAATTGGCGCTTAAAGAACTGCTGCATACTGGCTCGCTCTTCATGCGTGAGGTCTTCCCATCGACAAATAACGATCCCGTGCTTGGCAAGAGGTGGGAACAGTTCGTTCATCAGCAAGTTCTCATGCTCAGCAACTAGATGGTCTACTCGATGGGCGATCTCGTTTAACTGACGAGTCGGTGATAATCCGTCAGATGATGTTGCTTGCACTCCAGCAGCAACTTGTCCCTTTAGTGCCGCCACACGCACTTGATAAAACTCATCAAGGTTCGTGCAAAAGATGGCACAAAATTTGATGCGTTCAAGCAATGGCACAGAGGTTTCACGGGCGAGGGCCAATACGCGCTCATTGAAATCAAGCCAGCTCAGCTCACGGTTACCGATTAGTCGACTCATGCGACGCAAGGGTAGTGAACAAAGTGCTCACGAAGAGACGACAAGGTCAATGAGTTAGCCATGTGTTCACCATGAAGAGTTGTACGTGTTACCCACACCGTGGATTTAGAACTCGTAGTCAGGGTCGCCCATATCCCATTCAATGGAAATGAGCTCGCGCTCGGCATCGCGAACGATGCGAGCCATGTTGCGGCGAAATTGCGGGTCGTCGCGAGGAAGCAAGACAAGACGAGCAAGAACGCGTGAGCGGAATTCGTCGAGAAGGGTTTGGTCACCCCAGTCGGCATAGACCTCCCAATGAGGAGACACTGCACCAAGAAACGCGATGCGAGCATGTGCCTTCGGGGCCTGAGGAATCTGGATATCTGTCATGGTGTCTCCGGACTGCAATATGTGGGTTGCAGGTGTGAATCAATAGCGAACTCCACACATCCTATCGGGGCACTCACACGACGACTTCTGGCGATTTTTAGGGCTTTTTATGCGTTTTTGAGGCCGGTCCTGTGGATAAGTGACATCTTTACCAAACCTTTACCGAATCTGACCGCATGCGTCGACACCTTCGTGCTTGACTGGAATTGCGGGAACTTCCTGCCATGACTCGGCGTCATACAGACACCGAACCAAGAGCATCTGTTTCAGATGAAGCGAGGACAGCCATGAAAGTACAACTTCAAGTTACGAGTGCACCAGTCACGAACCTTCCGTTCGATGACTCGCCGACATCCTGGATGGGCGACGGCAATTGCCGTAACTACCCGCCTGCCACCTTTTTCCCGTCAGACGGAGTGGGTGTAGATAGGGCCCGTGCAATTTGCAAGGGGTGCCCAGTGAGCAACATGTGTCTTGAATATGCCCTTGCCGAACGAATTGATCACGGCGTGTGGGGCGGTTGTAGCGAGCGTGAGCGTCGCAGAATTTTGAAGAGGCGCCGCGGTATCGCGGTCTGACCTACTTACTGTGAATCAGACGAAGAGTCGTCAGACTTGCCTTCGTCCATTGCCTTCTTGAACTCTTTTTGAGCCGAACCGAGGTTCTTGGCGAGCTTTGGAAGTTGTGCACCGCCAAACAGCACCAGCACGACAACAAGAACGATAATGAGCTCTGGGCCTTCAAGAAACGAAATCATGTTCCTGACGGTAGCAGGAAGGGGCGCTTCTTTGGTAAGCACGAGGGGTGCTCGAATGTGTCATCAATGTCAGCGAGGGGCGTAACCACGTCATCCTTGATGCCCTTGTTCATTCGTGTGAGAACGACCTTCTCGATATCCATTCAGACCCAGACCACAACCGCAGTGTGTTCACGATGGTTGGCGTTGACGCCCCCCGTGCGCTAGCACGCGCTGCAGTTTCAGCATTGAGTCTTGATGATCATTCCGGAGTACACCCGCGTATTGGTGTTGTTGATGTTGTTCCATTTGTGCCGCTTGTTGATTCCACAATGAATGATGCACGCATTGCACGCGATGAATTCGCAACATGGGCTGCTTCAGAATTAAACGTTCCTTGCTTTCTTTACGGAACAGAACGCACACTTCCCGACCTTAGGAAAACTGCATGGACGTCGTTAATGCCCGACATTGGATCACATGTTCCCCACCCCACTGCCGGTGCAATGTGTGTCGGCGCGCGCGAACCATTAGTTGCCTACAACCTGTGGCTAGAAAATGTTGACCTTGCAACAACGCGCCATATTGCAGCGGCTGTTCGAACTGCGAATATCCGCACGTTGGGTCTGCAAGTAGGGACGTTCACGCAAGTGAGCGTCAATCTCATTCAGCCAATGATTTCAGGCCCAAATGATGTGTTCAGCGCAGTCTCACAACACGCAACAGTGCACCATGCAGAACTAGTAGGACTACTTCCCGCTTCTGTTCTTGCAACTATTCCACGTGCCCGGTGGGAGGACCTAGATCTGTCCATGGAACAAACAATTGAGTGGCGATTAACTAACCGTTGATGATGATGCGACGGCCATCTTGGGCGCGTTGACGACGCAAGCGACGACGCTCGCGTTCTGACAAGCCGCCCCAGATTCCGAACTTCTCGCCGTTAGCAAGTGCGTACTCGAGGCAATCTCCGCGAACAACACAACCTTTACAGACTTCTTTTGCTTCGCGGGTGCTTGCACCACGCTCTGGGAAAAACAGGTCGGGATCGACGCCAAGACAGTTGGCTTGGTCTTGCCAACCCCGTTCTTGGCTTAATGAATCAGAATCTCCATGCATGCTTTTGCCTCCCAGCTACAACCACATCCAAGTCCCGAGAGATCTTGGTGTGTGGCTTGTAATTACAGCGATGTAATTGTGGCAAATATTTTCACAAAAAGCAAATGGGATATGGGGAATCCAAAATCAACAGTCATTGGCTTTATTATTTCAGGTCCGTTGGGTACTAGAAATAACTAACGGGCGCGACTCGTTCTGCGACGGTTTTCGAGGAAATCCACCAACACATAATCACCCAATGTCTCGGGAGTTGTGAAGAAGGCGCGGCCATGATTTACCTGGGCCATTTGCTCGACGAAGTGGCGTAATGGACCTGTTGCATCAAGAACAAATGTGTTGATGGTGATGTTGTCCTTCGTGCATCGCATCGCTTCACGCAATGTGGCTTCCACGGTCTCACGTACCGGTGGATAATTGAAATACACGTCACCCGATTGAGTGATGTGGGCTGTCGGTTCACCGTCGGTGATCATGATGATTTGTTTAGTGCCGGTCTGACGGGCCAGCAACTGACGAGCAAGGCGAAGTCCGTGCTGCATATTGGTGCCGTACGCAAGATCCCAGCTGACTTCGGGCAACTGCTCGTGGGTCATGATGTGTGCTGTTTCACTGAAACCAACAAGGCCTAAATAGTCACGCGGAAACTGCGAGCTAATCAATGAATGCAGGGCCATTGCCACTTTCTTGGCAGGAACAAAGTTGCCGCGCATCGGCATTGACATCGACAAGTCGATCATGAGAACTGTGGACGAACGCGTGTTGTGTTCGGTGCGCTCAATTTCAAAATCTTCTGGTGACAATTTCACCGGCGTACCACTGCCATTACGTGAGATGGCGTTGCGAATCGTGCGCTGCAAATCAAGGCGGAACGGGTCACCAAATTCGTATGGCTTCGAGTCATAGGTGCGCTCGTGGCCACTGCCGTCGCGTGCAATGCGATGCTGGCCAAACTTGTCTTTCGCCAGGTTGTTGAATAACTGCCGAAGGGCGTTGTTGCCAATGGCTCGAAGACCGCGCGGGGTGAGTTCCATCTTTCCCTCTTTGAGATTGATGAGCCCTGCTTCTTCAAGCATCTTGGTCATTTCAGCAAGCCGCTCCATGGACTTTGCGGCGTCTTCTCCGAGCATTTCGCGGACCTTGTCGATATCGACTTCAGCTAGTTGAGCGGGGTTGGTTGCTTGACGCAACATGCCTTCCATTTCGTTCAATTCGCCCATTTCCTGCATGGCGTCCATGGCCTGTTGCATGTCCATCGAGGGCTCGCCACGGAAGTTGTAGCCCTGTCCTTCACCTTGACCTGGTTGCGGGAACATGCTCTGCAATTTTTCGCTGAGTTGTTGCACTTGCCAATTGAGGTCCATGTCTTCCATGAGCTGTTCAGACAACTGCTGCATTTGTGAGCGTTGTTCTGGCGTGAGTGAATCCATAAGAGCCTGCATTGCTTGCATGCGCTTTGCCATGTTCTCGAGAAGTTCGTCAAGTGTTTGTGGATTCTCTGGAAAGAAATCTCCGAACTGTTCCATGAACTTTTCAAACTGCGGATCTTCACCTTGTTCGCGCGCTTCGATCATGCCGTTCAGTGCAGCCATCATGTCTTTCATGCGCGCCATATCTTCTGGCGACATGTTCTGCATTCCTTCAGACATTTGATCTACGAACTGCTGCATCATTTCCTGGCGCAGTTTGTCCATCAGTTCTTCAAAACGTTGTTGTGCTTCGCTTGATTCAAAGTCATAGCTTTGCATCTCACGCACCATGCCAGCGAGGTCATTTGGCATCATGTCAAGGCGGAAATTGCGTTCCATTGCTGCATCTCGTGCAGTATCTGCGCGTCGTTCATCTCCTGATGCTTCGGCCTCACGAACAGAGTTTTCAACCGCATGACGTTCTTCATCAATGATGTCTTTCAGAGCATCAGCAATTTCTGAATACACACCGCCAAGGTCGCCGCTTTCTTCAAGTTCCTTCTTGCGATCGCGAATGCGTTGCATCATGTCGCGAAGACCTTCGATTTGGTTTCCATCAGGGTCTGTCATTCCGTCACGCATCAAACGACGCAATGCAGCGTTCAGGTCTCCGTGATACAGCAAATCATCGGTCAATTCATCGAGGATTCCCTCGGCATCGAGGCTGAATCCCGTTTGGGTGCCGTCCCAACGTGAATAAGTGAACCGTGCAGGCATATCCGCAACTTAGTTGCTCTAAGGTGTTGGGGACTATGCGAGTGCCACGAACTTTTGTATTCGTCGATATTTCGGGGTTTACCAACTTCACAAATGAGAACGGCGATGATGCCGCAGGGCGCCTCCTTGCCTCATGGCGTGCCGTTACCCGAGATGTGGCCTCTGAGACCGGTGTCCGTATTGCCAAGTGGCTGGGCGATGGCTGCATGATCGTTGCTGTTGACCAGCGAGATGCCATTACGTTCGCTCTCGAGCTTCAGAAGCGCTCTGGAGCCGCCTGTGCGCCTCTGTCCATTCGCGTTGGCATGGCTTCTGGGCTGGCCTTGCTGTTTGAGGGCGACGACTACATCGGAACTGCTGTCAATATGGCTGCTCGCCTCTGTGACGCCGCCGGGTCATTCGAGGTCATCATCCCAAGCGAGCACATCGAGAACCTGCCAGAAGGCGTGATTGTGACCCCTCATGCACCGATGTCTTTACGTGGACTCAACGAAGCAATCCCCGTGGTCTCACTGACTGGCGAAGCTACAAACGCAGCCCGCAACGACACCGGCGAACTGTGGACTCGTTCGCCGTTCGTTCTGTAACAACTAACTGCGCGAGCGATACGTGGCTTTTGAGCCCGACGCGTCTTTGTTCAGACGTCGCGTGAGATGCAATCCCTCAAGAATGAACTCAACAGCGCTTGCCAACATGGCAGGTGATTCGTTACCGCCTGTAAGAACTTTCACTGGTGGCATGAGCGCTGGAATCTGAGTGAGAAGTGCAATCAATTCGCCAGACGAAATGTCTTCGCCGGCATGCGCAACTGCGCCTTCTTCGAATGCAGTGAGAACATCACGCATCATTTCACCAGGAGCCAGTTCCTTGTACACAGTGAGAACTGCGCCAGAAATGAGCTGTTGAAGAATGCCACTTTCACGGCCTTCCTCTAGTGATTCAATTTCCACTTTTCCGCCAGTAGACGATGCCAAGGCATCAAGATCACTAATGCGTGGAGCTACTTCGCGCTCCCCTGCTCGCAATGCTCGTCGTACGGCATTGGCACTAAGAATTTCGAAGTTGGACACTGACAAACGCACGCTGACACCGCTGCGCTGATTGACATGACTGCTGACGCGAGCTTGGTGAGAGAACGTGGCGATGATGCGCTCCATGAATTCAGGCATGGTGACTTTGACATCGCCAATTGAAGCCGCACGCGACTCTTGACGCATGATGGCAATTTCGGTGTCGACTTCCAGCGGATAATGCGTGCGAATCTGGCTACCGAAACGGTCTTTCAGCGGCGTAATGATGCGACCACGGTTTGTGTAGTCCTCTGGGTTTGCAGACGCAACCAACATGACATCGAGCGGAAGACGAATCTTGTAACCGCGAATTTGCACATCGCGTTCTTCAAGAACATTCAGCAAACCAACTTGAATTCGCTCTGCAAGGTCTGGCAATTCGTTGATGGCAAAAATTCCACGGTTCGTACGAGGAACTAGGCCGTAATGCAATGTGAGTTCGTCACTGAGGTAACGACCTTCTGCAACTTTGATGGGGTCAACTTCACCAATGAGGTCAGCAATTGATGTATCAGGTGTCGCAAGTTTTTCACCGAATCGTTCGCTGCGATGCACCCATGAAATAGGAGCGTTCTCGCCCTCTGCTGCAATCACGTCACGTGCGTGACGAGAGACTGGGTTGTATGGGTCATCGTTTATTTCACTACCTGCGATGATTGGCATCCATTCGTCGAGAAGATCAGTGAGCGAACGAATCATTCGTGTCTTTGCTTGACCGCGTTCACCGAGGAACACAACGTCGTGTCCTGCAAGCAACGCATTTTCCAGTTGTGGCATCACGGTGTTTTCGTATCCCATGACACCTTCAAACAAAGGCAGGCCAGCAGAGATATTGCGTACAGCGTTAGCGCGCAATTCTTCCTTGACAGGAATGGATTTCCAGCCTGAGGCACGAAGTGCCGCCAGGGTGACAGGAAGAGATGCGGGGACAGCAGGAATTGTCATGGAATCGACAGTACCCGAGAGGGCTAGTGAGCCCCCAGCCGAAACGACTTATTTGCGAGCAAGATCCTTGCGGTTAGCAAACTTGGCCTTGCGGTAGTCCTTGTTCATGAGGGCAATGACGTCGATGGAAATTTCCTTCGGGCATGCTGCTTCACATTCACCATGGTTGGTGCACGAACCGAATTTCTCGTCCATAGTTTCCACCATGGCTTCAACGCGTGAATACCTCTCAGCCTGACCCTGAGGCAGACGGCTGAGGTGGGCAATTTTTGCACCTGTGAACAAGTTGGCAGCGCCGTTCGGGCATGCAGCAACGCATGCTCCACAGCCAATACATGCAGCTGAGTCCATCGCGGCGTCGGCCACAATTTTGGAAATGGGAATCAAGTTCGCGTCTGGTGCTCCGCCGGTTTCGGCAGTGATGTACCCACCCGATTCAATGATGCGGTCAAATGCTGAACGGTCAACCATGAGGTCTTTGATAATGGGGAATGCTGAAGCGCGCCATGGCTCGATTGTGATGGTGTCGTTGCTCTTGAACTGACGCATGTGCAATTGACATGATGCTGTTCCGCGTTGTGGTCCGTGTGCTTGTCCGTCAATCATGAGCGAACATGTGCCACAAATACCTTCACGGCAGTCATGGTCGAATACCACTGCCTCTTTGCCCTCTGTGATGAGTTTGTCGTTCAAGAGATCGAGCATCTCCAGGAACGAGGCTTCGTCAGTTATTTCGTCGACCACGTGGGTTTCGAAATTACCCTTTGCTGCAGGACCGGCCTGACGCCAAATGCGCAATGTGATGTTTTTGAGGTGATTACTCATTTGTAACTCCGGGTCGCGAGGTGAACTGTTTCAAATTCAAGTGGTTCAACGTTCAGGTTTGGTGTCATTGGGTCGCCGCCCCATTGCCATGCGGCAACGTGGCAGTAGTTCACATCGTCACGAAGTGCTTCGCCATCATCTGTCTGGTATTCAGAACGGAAGTGGCCACCACAACTCTCATTACGGTCAAGAGCATCGCGACACATCAGCATGCCCAATTGGAAGAAGTCGTCAACACGACCAGCTTTTTCAAGGGTCTGATTCAGACTGTCACCATCACCGGTTACGCGTAGGTCTGTCTTGAATTCTTGATAGAGCGCAGGAAGAAGTTCCAATGCCTTTTTCAATCCTTCTTCAGTACGTTCCATTCCGCAGTAATCCCAGATGATTTTTCCGAGTTCACGGTGGAAGTAATCAGGTGATTTTGTTCCGTTAATTGCAAGGTATGCGTTGTAACGCACACGTGCAGATTCTTCAGCGGCTTTGAACTCAGGGTGATCGATGCCTGGCATTGGTTTGTTCAACAACGGAGCAAGTCCATTTCCGATTGTGTATGGCAATACGAAGTATCCATCTGAAAGACCTTGCATCAGTGCAGAAGCACCAAGACGGTTTGCGCCGTGATCAGAGAAGTTTGCTTCGCCAGCTGCGTACAAACCAGGAATGTTTGTTTGCAATTCGTAGTCGACCCACAAACCGCCCATTGTGTAATGGCTCGCTGGGTAAATACGCATTGGTGTTTCGTATGGATTCTCGCCCGCAATACGTTCGTACATTTCGAACAAGTTGCCATAGCGCTCTTGCACCACGTCATGTCCGAGGCGCTCAATTGCTTCGGAAAAGTCAAGGTACACGCCATTCTTCTTTGCACCGACGCCTTGTCCATTGTCAACAAGACGTTTTGCTGCACGCGAGGAAACGTCACGCGGAGCCAAGTTGCCGAACGACGGATACAAACGCTCGAGGTAATAGTCACGTTCTTCTTCTGGAATATCGCGAGCAAGACGTGTCTCGTTTGGATTAACAGGAACCCATACGCGGCCATCATTACGCAACGACTCTGACATCAACGTGAGTTTTGACTGGCTGTCATCACTTTGAGGAATGCAGGTTGGGTGAATTTGTGTGTAGCACGGGTTCGCAAACAATGCACCCTTGCGATGTGCGCGCCATGCAGCGGTGACATTGCATGCCATTGCATTTGTTGACAAAAAGAATGCGTTTCCGTATCCGCCTGTAGCCAAAACCACTGCATGTGCTGCATGTGATGAGATTTCGCCGGTCACGAGATCGCGAACAACAATGCCTGATGCGCGGCCATCAATAACGACTATGTCAATCAATTCGGTGCGGTTGTACAAACTGATTCCACCAAGACCAACTTGGCGTGAGAACTGCTGGTACGCACCAAGTAGCAATTGCTGACCGGTTTGGCCACGGGCGTAAAAAGTACGACTGACTTGAGCGCCTCCAAATGAACGGTTATCTAAAAGACCACCGTATTCACGCGCAAATGGCACTCCTTGGGCAACCATTTGGTCAATAATGTCGATGCTGACTTGTGCCAGGCGATGCACGTTTGCCTCGCGTGAGCGGAAGTCACCACCTTTGACGGTGTCATAGAACAAACGATGAACGCTGTCGCCGTCACCCTTGTAGTTCTTTGCGCCGTTGATGCCACCTTGTGCAGCAATGGAGTGAGCGCGGCGGGCCGAGTCATGAAATGTAAACGCATCAACTTGATATCCGAGTTCGGCAAGTGTTGCTGCGGCTGACGCGCCAGCAAGACCGGTGCCTACAACAATGACTTTGAATTTGCGTTTGTTGTTGGGGTTCACCAACTTCATGTTTTGTTTGTAGTTGTCCCATTTGTCTGCAACGGGGCCTTCAGGAATTTTGCTGTCAAGCGTGACCGTGTTCTTTGCGAACAGTTCATCAGTGAGAGTCATGATCGTGTCTTTCTTCTTCGAGGCGTGTCGGTCAGCCGACGATGCCAGCCATCACAGCGATAGGGAATGAAACGTTGCCGATAACGACAATTGAGGCAAAGCCAGTAGCAAATGCACGAGTCCAACTGTTGAAGCGAGGGTTGTTCAAGCCAAAGGACTGAAAAATGCTCCATGCACCGTGGAACAAGTGGATTCCCAACAAAATATTTGCAACGACATAAAAGAAGGCAACTGGAGTGCGCTGAAATGAGTACACGATGCTGGCATAGACCGCCTTCACCGATTCCTCATCACCCGGATGCGTAATCATCTTGCCAGTCTCAGAGTTCACGACCCCAAAAGTCAGATCGAGTAGGTGCCAGACGAGAAATGCCAGAACAATGATTCCT
Organism: Ilumatobacteraceae bacterium; assembly: GCA_040402015.1. Classification (GTDB taxonomy): domain Bacteria; phylum Actinomycetota; class Acidimicrobiia; order Acidimicrobiales; family Ilumatobacteraceae; genus UBA2093. The sequence continues at coordinate 4,858 of JBBANI010000009.1, read as the reverse complement.
GTCCACCGCATGGTGCGGCTAGCGAAATTGGCAATCTGATAATCGCGCTTGCTTTGGTACTTCATAGGTCGTGCATGGCGATTCAAGCGGGTCAATGACCACGCCGCGTGGAGGTGGAGGAACAGCATGGAAATGAGACCACCACGAAGAATCCAGAGAACCCAGCCTTTTGGCGCGAGGGGATATAGCAATGTCTGCAGGAAATGGGCGTAGTGGTCAAGACCTGCTGCACCGGCATACATCTTGAGGTTCCCGATCATGTGGAACAGGACAAAACCCATCATGGCGACGCCCGTGATTCCCATGACGTACTTCTTGCCCACCGCTGTGGAATAGAGATCGAGGAGAAATGGGCGCTTCTTACGCTTGTGGGTAGCGGTGCCGGTGACCGGGCCTCGGTGAGATGTAACTACTTGTGCCATGTAAATAATGTCTCCCTGCGGGCCGGGCAGGCCGGCTGTGCAACTGCACTTGAAACGGTACCCCGAGAGACCCCCGTGACCACAACTTGACCATTTCGCTCTGGCGTGACTCTTTTTACTACTGTTGCGATGTTCCATACAGCGGGCGCCTGACAGTCAGGTCGCCCCAGAACTTGCCAGGAGACAATTAAGTGTCAGGATTATTTGCTGCCGAAGGCGGCTACCAAGAGTTCGTGCTCAAGGGCGGAGAATGGGCGGTGTTGTGGCTTTCAGCTGCTTCGGCCGTGCTTGCCATCGCTGTTGGGTTCTATCTCGCCCGTTTAGTTATGGCTGCCGACGAAGGCACGCCAAAGATGAAAGAAATTGCACTCGCAATTCAAGAAGGTGCACTCGCCTACTTGAAGCGCCAGTTCAAAACCATCATCGTGATTCTTATTCCACTTGCAGCGATTGTGTTCTTCACATCGACAGCAATTATGAAAGGCGAAGGTGCTGAGGCAACCGAAGCTCTCTCGTTTATGCAATCAGGAATTTGGCGCACACTCGCGTTCATTCTTGGCTGTGCTGCTTCTGGTCTTACCGGTTATATCGGTATGACTCTTGCAACTCGAGGCAATGTTCGTACGGCCGCAGCTGCGCTGACTGGCTCTATGCCTGACGCTCTCACCGTTGCTTTCCGCACAGGTGGCGTTGCCGGAATGTTTACTGTTGGTCTCGGACTGAGCGGTGCAACATTAATCATCATGGTGTTCCAGAACACCTCAAGCGTCATTCTCATTGGCTTTGGTTTTGGTGGCTCACTCCTTGCGCTCTTCTTGCGCGTGGGTGGCGGTATCTTCACCAAGGCTGCAGACGTTGGTGCTGACCTCGTAGGAAAAATCGAAGCAGGAATTCCTGAAGACGACCCACGTAACCCAGCAACAATTGCAGACAACGTTGGTGACAACGTTGGTGACTGTGCCGGAATGGCAGCTGACCTCTTCGAGTCATACGAAGTAACACTTGTTGCTTCAATCATCCTTGGTGTTGCAGCATTCAACTCAATTGGTTTGAACCCAGCAATGGGACTCGTGTTCCCACTTGCCGCTCGCGCAATTGGCGTGATCGCATCAATCTTTGGTGTGTTCGCAGTAAAGGCAAAACCAGACGAAACAGACGCGTTGAAGCCAATCAATAAGGGCTTCCTTGTAGCTGGCGTTCTGACACTTGCCGGAACGCTTGCCTTATCACTGACCTATGTCGGTAACGAAAAGGGTGTCGCTGGCGAAGGCGTCAAGCTAATGGGCGGAGCCGGTTGGCGTGTATTTGGTGCGGTTGCAGTTGGTCTGCTTCTTGCACAACTTGTGAGCCGACTTACTGAGTACTACACAGCAACTCATCATGGTCCTGTGAAAGAAATAGCACGGTCAACAGAAACAGGTCCTGCGACTGCGATTCTTTCGGGAACCGCATACGGTCTTGAATCAAGCGTCTACGCAGTGCTTGCTATTGCAGTTGCCATTGGTGTTGCATTAGCTCTTGGTGGCGGAAACCTTACGTTCTCGCTCTACCTCGTTGCATTGTGCGGAATGGGAATGCTCGCAACTACCGGCGTCATCGTGTCGGAAGACACCTTTGGTCCGGTATCAGATAACGCTGCAGGTATTGCAGAAATGTCTGGCGAGTTCCATGGCGAGCCACAAAAGATCATGGTTGCTCTCGACGCAGTCGGTAACACCACAAAGGCAGTAACCAAAGGCTTTGCCATCGGTTCAGCAGTTATTGCTGCTGTTGCCTTGTTCGCTTCGTTCATTGAAACAGCCGGTGCTGAATTACTGATCAAAGCAGAGAACTTGGCTGACGGTGTTTTCAAAGCACCAGAGCTTGCTATCAACGTTGCTGACCCGAAGATCTTCATCGGTCTTTTGATCGGTGGCTCTGTTCCATTCTTGTTCTCAGCACTTTCTATTCGCGCCGTTGGCCGAACAGCTGGTGTTGTCGTTCAAGAAGTTCGTCGTCAGTTCGCTGACGGAATGATCATGGCTGGCACAAAGAAGCCAGAGTACGGCCCCGTCATTGACATTTGTACTGAAGCATCACTTCGCGAGTTGGCAACACCTGCCCTACTCGCAGTGTTGACACCAGTCATCGTTGGTTTCGGAATTGGTTGGCAAGCACTTGGTGGATTCCTTGCTGCTGTCATCTTGGTTGGTCAGCTCATGGCGAACTACCTCAGCAATGCTGGTGGTGCATGGGACAACGCAAAGAAGTACATCGAAGACGGCAACCATGGCGGTAAGGGTTCAGACTCTTACATGGCTGCAGTTGTTGCCGACACTGTTGGTGACCCATTCAAAGACACAGCAGGTCCTGCATTGAACCCGCTGATCAAAGTGATGAACCTTGTGTCGTTGTTGGTACTTCCAGCAATCATCAGTACTCAGAACAACGATGGACAACGCCTGATCATTGCAGCAGCGGCTCTTGTAGTTCTTGCTGCTTCGGTGATTCGTTCATCAAACCAGAAGACAACTTTTGGTCCAGCAACTAACTAAATAACTACTCATCAAAAGGCCCGAGCCATGTGCTCGGGCCTTTTGTGTTTTCCGAACTAACCTTCCCAAATGCTTGCATTGCTAAACCCCGAAGATCTGCTCCGCAATGGAGGCCTCCTGATCTTGGGGGCGATTGTGTTTGCCGAATCTGGATTGTTGATTGGGTTTTTTCTCCCTGGTGATTCGTTGCTGTTTATCGCAGGGTTCCTTGCTAGCGAAGCAGGCAACAACGTGCTCCCCCCGTTGCCGTTTGTCATTCTCGTATCGGCGTCTATGGCAATAATCGGAGACCAGGTTGGTTATCTCATTGGAAACAAAATGGGGCCGGCAATTTTTGCTCGGCCAAAGTCTCGTTTATTCAACCCTGACCACGTCACTAAGGCCCACGCGTTTTTCGAAAAGTACGGCGCACGCACAATCGTTCTTGCCCGCTTCGTGCCAATTGTTCGCACATTTGCTCCCGTAGTTGCTGGCGTCGGCAAGATGGATTACAAAACCTTTGTTCGCTACAACATTGTTGGCGGCTTGTTGTGGGGTGCTGGACTTCCGCTACTGGGTTTCTTCCTCGGTCAAATTGACATCGTGAAAGAACACATCGAGATTGCTGTTATCGCAATTGTTTTCATTTCCATTCTTCCCGTAGCCATTGAATTCATCAATCACTGGCGCAGTTCTCGGAAACTTTCGGCAGAATAGAAACATGCGGTATCTCAGTCTCGATTGGATTGACGCCATGCAGGCCCAGGTGGCCTCTAGCGAGTCACTGGCAGACCTTGCCTCAACTCATTCCATTGGTGTCACACAGGTTGTTACAGACGGTCCTGAAGGCTCTGTTCTGTATCACTTGCAGGTGGGAAAAGGCTTTGCCCGCTTTGCCTCTGGGCCTGCGCCTGAGGAAGATGTCCGCATGGAACAGACCTGGGAGACAGCGGTCGGCGTTGCGACTGGGTCAATGCCAGCTCAAGAAGCCTTCATCAAGGGCCACGTACGCATTACCGGCGATACTCAGTGCCTCATGGATGCTGTGCCCGTCTTTGCTGCCCTTGACGCCGCATTCGAAGCCGTGCGCGCGCTGACCACGTACGAGTAAAGAGTTACGCCGTCCGGAAATACGGGTTTGACGGATTAGCCATTGCGGCTAGTGCCTGATTGAAGTCAGGGCCAGCGTCTCGAGCCTGTTCGAGCGCTGCAAATGTGGCGTCTCGATTGTTTGCGAAAATCACTTCTTCGTTATCGGCAGATGGATTCACCCACACAGCAACAATGAGAACGAGCGGATCAACGTTGCCATCAAATAGCGATGCCTGATGTGCGAGTCCGACCCCGGCAGCAACACCAGCTTGAGCACCACCCCATGTCAACTCGCCGTGACGATCATTTGCGATTGCAGCTTTGTTAACAAACAATGTAAATGGAACCACTGGAATGTTTGGTTGCGCGACCGCCACAAACGGAACGTGTCCTTCACGCGGAGTTGCAAGTGCTGTGGCCCATGCAGTGCCAACAGGGCCATCGCGAGGTCCGAGAACCACATTTATGTGTGCTGCGTTGACGCCGTTGCCGACAAAACCTTCACCAATCTTCATGATGGCAATCTGCCGTAACGACCCAAACGTAGTTCATCATTTGAATTGGTACCCGGCTTCGTGTCGTACGCAAGCAATGCAACGTGGCGTGGAACAGTTCCTAACACGCGCGACACACGGTGGTAGCTATTGCGTCCGTTAAACACCATGAGTGTTCCGGGCGTCATTGGTTCAGTACGAACTAGGTCAGGACGATCACCTCGACGCACCGCAGCAACAGTGTCAGCGTTCTGTTCGGTGGCTGTGCGAATGCGCGATGCGTTTTCAAAATGTCCACCTTCAGACGACGTTTGTAATGCAATAGAAACGACAAAGT
>JBBANI010000008.1:59623-63407 GCA_040402015.1 Ilumatobacteraceae bacterium | reverse complement strand
TGGTTCGCTGCAAATACAAACTCGTCTCGTCGAATGGGCACAATCAGCGACGTCATGAAGGGCGCCGATGTGTTTGTTGGCGTCAGTGGTCCTGACCTCATTACACAAGCAGATATCCGCACGATGGCAAAGGACCCCATTGTGTTCGCGATGGCTAACCCAAACCCAGAAATTCGTCCTGAACAGGTTGATGGCCTTGCAAAAGTTATGGCAACCGGCCGCAGCGACTATCCGAACCAGATCAACAACGTGCTTGCATTCCCCGGAATCTTCCGCGGAGCACTTGATGCAAATGCAACGGACATCACAGAAGGCATGAAGCTTGCAGCAGCAATAGCAATTGCAGAATCTGTAACCGATGCGCAATTGTCACCAGACTTCGTGGTTCCATCAGTGTTCGACCGCACAATCGTTGAGCGCGTTGCACCTGCAGTTGCTGCAGCAGCCGTGCGTGACGGCGTTATTCGCAAGAACTAACAATCGTCTGCGCTTACGCGCAGACCTATAAATGGTGGAGCTGGGGGGAATCGAACCCCCGTCCATCAGGCGCTATTCGCCAGTGATACGACCATCCCCGTTGTAATGCTGACGCAACATCATCGACGGGTCGATTGCTTTCTTACGAAAACCGCGTGTCGTCTTTCCGGCAGGTCATTGGTCTTTCCCAACGTCAGCGTTCTTTCTCGCCGTCATCCTTCGCTTCTGTTGCCGGGCTGCGATGAATTGGCCCCGTGCGCCATTGCTGGTCACGATGTCTCTCTACAACCTAAGAATTAGGCTGCGAGAGCGAACTGCTCGTTGGCAATTCTGTTTTTTGCCCCGTTTAACGAATCTGAGCAATTCGGGTCGCACGTACGAACAACGAAACTGGTGGACGACAGTTCGGTCAGACCCAAGTTCGACTGTGAGTTATAACCCTCCTGGTAATTTAAGTTGGAACATGTCGGGAGTTAAATGAATAACTGGTTCCAATCGAAAATGAGATCTTTTTGGCTGCGCAGAGAGTTGACCGGCGTTGTTCTGAAGTGGAGCATGGTCACATCAATCATTAGTACCTTCGTCGCGATTGTAGTTCTCGGTATTCGCTATCAAAATTTTGGTGAGGATTGCTTGATGACAGAGTCGGCTGTAAGCACCTTTGGAATAACTGTGGCTGTCCTTTCCTCGCTCGTGCCACTCGTAATTGTGGTCACTTCTAAGATTTCTTGGGGTAGAAAAGCACTAATTTCTTTGATGTTAGTAATTATTTTTGCAGTCTTCTGGTGGTGGAGGCTGGTGCCAAGGGATGATCTTTGCACGTCCGCAGCGATCGGATGGCAATTGCTCAATGCGCAGACATCCCATTAGGAATGTGAATGAACAACTGGTTCCAATCGGTACAGAAGTCTTATTGGCTGCGAAGAGAGTTGACCGGCGTTGTTCTGAAGTGGAGCATGATTACATCAATCATTAGTACTTTCGTGGCGTTTAATGTTATGAGCACTCACTATCAAGAATTTGGCAACCAATGCCTGCCTGCGGTGCCTGCCGGTGCGTTTGGAGTGGTGGTGGCGGTTTTTTCAACGCTTGTGCCACCAGTCGTAGTGATTTTATCGGGCATTCCTTGGCGTAAAAAAGTTCTTATTTCAGGACTCTTTGTCGTGATTTTTGCGATGTTCTGGTTTTCGGTTCTTTGGACCCCAGGTGGCTGCAATGGGTCTGTAGTAATCGCATGAGAAGGGCTAACAATCGTCTGCGCTGATGCGCAGACCTATAAATGGTGGAGCTGGGGGGAATCGAACCCCCGTCCATCAGGCGCTATTCGCCAGTGATACGACCATCCCCGTTGTAATGCTGACGCAACATCATCGACGGGTCGATTGCTTTCTTACGAAAACCGCGTGTCGTCTTTCCGGCAGGTCATTGGTCTTTCCCAACGTCAGCGTTCTTTCTCGCCGTCATCCTTCGCTTCTGTTGCCGGGCTGCGATGAATTGGCCCCGTGCGCCATTGCTGGTCACGATGTCTCTCTACAACCTAAGAATTAGGCTGCGAGAGCGAACTGCTCGTTGGCAATTCTGTTTTTTGCCCCGTTTAACGAATCTGAGCAATTCGGGTCGCACGTACGAACAACGAAACTGGTGTCGAAACCTGTCAGCCCCATTGTTTTTGGTGAGGGACCCAGTGTAGGCCAAGGGTCCGCCACAAATACACGGGGTTATCTGAGAAGGACCACTTCAATATCGCGGGGGGATGCCTTAGCGAGTCGGGAATCCGACGTTACTAATGGCGTTTGGGTATGGCGTGCCACAAGCACATATGAGGCATCGTAGGGAGTCAAGTTATTGACTAATTCCCACATCTCGTGTCTGTATGCAGACAAGGTGACCAAAGTGATGTTGAATGATGCGAAATGCCTTGCAGCTTGATTTGCTTGCGCGCGCGAGACTCGCTTTGTGAGATAGGCCTTTTTGAGAGCATTCAGAACTTCAGGAACGAGTATCGCAGGAGCGATGAGGTTGTCTTTCAGAATTGATACATGCTGATCAAATGCTTCGGGAACTAAGAGAAAATCGATAAGAGCTGATGCATCAAGAGTTTTCACCGGGCGTCTCGCTCCTGGCGTAGTTCATCAAAGAAATCTTGACGTTCGTTCGCTGTCCACTTCAATCCGGTGGGGTGGGAAAGTACTTCGTCAAGCCATTGGGTATGTTTTTGTCGATTGATCTCTTGCTTGATCGCTTCGAGGATGACATCGCCAATTGTGCATTTTTGTAGATCGGCAATTTCACGAAGCTGATCGTGGAGTTCCTGAGGGACGTTCTTTACTTGAATTGCGGGCATGTCTGGAATGTAGCATGCTTCTAGCATGCTGACGGATTGTTTCATGCCTGTATGTGTGCGAGGTGCAACCGTGTTTGGCTAGATCATGCCTTTGCGTTGGCGGCCGAGAGAGCGTTGCATTTCGCGTTGCACATCTCGTTCAGCAATGACTTGGCGCTTATCGCCTTTGCGGCGACCACGAGCAAGTGCAAGTTCAACTTTGACTTTTCCGTCAACAAGTTTGATGGCAAGGGGAACAAGTGCCAAACGTTCGCGGGCGATGCGATCATGGAGGCGTTCAATTTCTGAACGGTGTAGCAACAGTTTGCGAGCGCGGTCTGGGTCGTGTGCGCCGGCACCTACTGCGAATCGATACGGGGAAATGTGAACCCCATCAAGCCACATTTCACCGTCAATCACTCGGGCGTATGCGTCGACCAATTGCACCATGCCCCCGCGCAGGCTTTTCACTTCACTTCCGAGCAGCACAATGCCAGCCTCGACCACATCGAGAATCTCGTAGTCGTGCCGGGCCTTGCGATTGGTCGCCAGATTGGTGTTGGGGCTCTTTGCCATATGGGTACAGAAGCGTACCGCTAGCCTTCAGGGCGATGTCTGAGTCTCTTTCTCCGCAACTATTTGTCCCGTCCGGCGCCATTAAGGCCATGGCAGCGCACGCGTATCACTGCTTTCCTGAAGAGGCTTGTGGCCTTCTTATTGGTGATGGCAGCCTGAATCGTGTGGCCCGGTTTATTGCAACCACGAACGTGGCCCACAGCGCCAAGGTGTACACCATTGACCCGAAAGAGCATTTACGTGCCGAACTGGCTGCTGAAGCTGAAGGGTTTGACATCATTGGGTGCGTTCATAGCCATACCCACACTGACCCGTACCCCAGCCCCACAGACGTGGCTCAGGCGCCAGATTCTGACTGGCACTACATCATTGTCAGCCTGAAGCGGGGAGCGCCCGAATCGCGGGCCT
>JBBANI010000008.1:0-59523 GCA_040402015.1 Ilumatobacteraceae bacterium | reverse complement strand
GACTGGCACTACATCATTGTCAGCCTGAAGCGGGGAGCGCCCGAATCGCGGGCCTACCGCATTGTGGGCGAGCAGATCTCTGAAGAGACCATCGTTCCCTTGTAATCAAAGAGGTGACAAGTAACTAAGGGAGTGACAACTCCGGATTCAAAGGTTACAATTATGACTAGAGTTGTCGGGAATAGCCCGAGAGCCCGAAGGGTTGCATGAGGTAATCCGACAAAGCCATAGGAGGCGCACATGTCCATTGCTGATGTCCGCCGAAATGGTGGCTCCGTTTTTGTGATGCAGAATTCGCTCGAACTCGTGGGCAATACCCCAATGGTTGATGTGTCGATTTTGTCGCCGAACCCCAATGTGCGCTTAGTAGCGAAATTGGAAAGCCAGAACCCATTCGGTTCTGTGAAAGATCGCATTGCTAAATCAATGATCGAAGATGCAGAGCGCACAGGCCGTTTGGTTCCTGGTCAGCGCATTCTTGAACCATCGTCAGGCAACACCGGAATTGCGTTAGCTGCCATCGCAAAAATGAAGGGCTATCCGATCACGATTCTCATGCCGACATCAGTCAGCATTGAACGTCGTCAGATGCTTGAAGTGTTTGGTGCAGACATTATTCTCACTCCTGGTGAAGAAGGATCGAATGGTGCAGTAAGTCGTGCGCAAGAGATGGCTGCACAGCATCCTGAGTGGTGCTTCCTTTACCAATACGCAAACGATGCAAACCCACGTGCTCATTTTGAAGGTACTGGCCCAGAGATCTGGCGCGATTGCCCCGAAATCACTCACTTTGTTGCAGGGTTGGGCACAAGCGGAACGTTGATGGGTGTTGGAACATTCCTTAAGCAACAAAACCCAGACATCAAAATTATTGCTGTTGAGCCTCCTCTTGGTGAGCGCGTTGAAGGATTACGCAACATTGAAGATGGCTACATTCCGCCAGTGTTTGAAAATTGGCACGGACGTGATGTTCTCGACCGCAAGCGTGTTGTTCGTCCTCGTGAATCCATTGAATGGGCACGTCGATTGGTGCAAGAGTGCGGAATCTTTGCCGGCATTTCTGCAGGGGCATCGCTCGCTGGTGCAGTGAAAGTCGCAGGCGAAATCAACGAAGGAACCATTGTGTTTATCGTGTGTGATGGTGGCTGGAAGTATTTGTCGACTGGTGCATACACAGCAGATCTTGATGAAGCTGAAGCAAGCGCCGAAAAAATCATTTACTTCTAATTAGCGACCAGCTATCAGAACGCCGAGTCCGACAACCACCATGCACGCGGCAAAAACGCGTCGCTTCATATCCTTTTCACCAAGGTAGCGAGTGCCAACTAGTGCAACAATGAAAACGCTTGATTCGCGCAATGCGGTGACGTATCCGACGGGCGCCTTTTGCACTGCAATCAGCACCATCCAATAGGTAGCAACAGATGCAATGCCTGCAACACAAAATCGTTTCCATGTTGAAGCGAGCGCAATCGCCATATCATGACGTCGACCCGTTGCGAGACCATACGCTGACAAAGTCACCGCTTGCAGTGTTGACTGAAGTAACGGATACAAATTGCCGCCCATGTGTCGGGAGCCGTAACTATCAATCACCGAGTACGCACCGATTGTTACTGAGACCATCAGTGCTGCAACAACATGTGTGTTGTCGGCCGGTCCCGCGAGAAGCAGAATTCCAAGAACTGCAATTCCAATTCCAATAAACATCAAGACAGATAAATGGTCGGACAAGAAAAGGATTCCGCCAATCGCTGCAACAAGCGCACCTGTGCCGCGAGCAATGGGGTAGGCGACTGAGAAGTCGCCGAGGTTGTATGCACGAGCAAGAAACACTGCATAGAAAGAATGAATCGTGGCACTTGCAGCAAGGGGCCACCACGCGATGTTATGGGCTCCGCCGAGGGCAACAAGCAAGATCGCACACATGATTCCGGCGCATGTCATCTGACCCCACAAGGCAATCCAGCGGTCTTCACTTTGCTTCACCCATAGATTCCAACCTGCATGTAACACTGCTGCTGCAAGGGCGAGAAGTGTGGCAGCAAGCATGAGATACGACACTACGCCTAGCCTGAAGAGATGACCGGGACCGACAATCGCCCAATTGGGATGTTTGACTCCGGCTTCGGAGGTCTCACTGTTGCTCGCGCGGTGATCGATGTGCTGCCATCTGAAGACCTTGTGTACATCGGAGACACTGGTCGATATCCGTATGGTCCGAGACCGGCTGATGAAGTGCGTGAGTTTGCACGCGAGCTCGCATGGAGTTTGGTGAATGACCACAACGTGAAAGCAATTGTGGTTGCCTGCAACACGGCATCAGCTGCAGCGTTTGCAGAATTGTCTGGCGAACTACCCATACCTGTTGTCAGTGTGGTTGAGCCCGGCGCACATGCATTGTCGTTGACATCGCGATCAAGGCGTGTGGGCGTTATCGGAACTGTGGGCACTATTTCATCTGGTGCGTATCAGCGAGCGCTTGCTGGTATCGATCCTTCGTTGTCGTTAACTGCATGTGCATGCCCTGGGTTTGTTGAATTTGTGGAACGCGGTCAGACAAGTGGAGACGAAGTGATGTTGCTTGCCGAGCGTTTGTTGGCGCCGGTTGTTGCAGCGAACATTGATGCATTGCTATTGGGCTGTACTCATTACCCATTTTTGTCTCGCGTCATTAGTGAAGTGATGGGACCAGAAGTAGTGCTGGTCTCCAGCGCAGACGAAACAGCCTTCGCGCTTGCGACCATGCTTGACGAATTGAACCTTCGTACATCGTCTCGTGCCGATGGGCATCACACGTTTTTGTCGTCGGGAGACGTCGAATGGTTTGCTGATTTCGGTCGCAGGTTGCTCGGACCAGAATTATCTTCGGCAAGTCCGTGGAAACGATCAAAAACCGACTAGACATAATGCGCCCACTACAAAGGAATAAGCCATGACACGACCAGACGGACGCGCAGTTGACCAACTGCGACCAATTTCATTCCAACGCGATTTCACCGACATGGCTGCCGGTTCGGTCTTGGTGTCATTTGGTCGTACCCGCGTGTTGTGCACAGCATCGATTGATGAAGATGTGCCTCGCTGGATGAAGGGCTCTGGCAAAGGATGGGTGACAGCTGAATACTCCATGCTTCCTGGTTCATCGCCAGAGCGTGTTGATCGTGAAGCTGCCAAAGGAAAGCAAAGCGGACGCACCGTAGAAATTCAGCGACTCATTGGTCGCTCATTTCGTGCGGCATGTGACATGCGTGCATTGGGGGAGCGTCAAGTTGTTGTTGACTGCGATGTGTTGCAGGCAGATGGCGGCACCCGTACCGCAAGCATCTGCGGAGGCTTTATTGCTTTGCATGATGCAATGACACGTTTGGTACAGAACGGTTCAATCAAAGAAAATCCGCTTCATTCATATGTTGCGGCAATCTCTGTTGGTATCTGCAATGGAGTTCCCATTCTTGACCTGCCATATATCGAAGACTCGTCTGCAGAAGTAGACATGAACGTTGTGATGTTGCGCCCAGCAGCTGGTGGGGAACCCAAGTTCGTAGAAGTGCAAGGCACAGCAGAGGGCGTTGCGTTTTCTCGCCCTGATCTTGATCAGTTGTTGCAATTGGCAGATGTCGGACTTGGCCGTATCTTTTCGTTGCAGTCAGATCTTTTGGCAGAGGCACCTGTGTCTCGCCCGATCTCGCGATAACTGGCGCTATGCGGATTGTGTGCGCAAGCGCTAACCCGCACAAAGTGGAAGAGCTTGCACGGCTACTGCCGTCATGGGTGGATCTTGTTGCGCGTCCATCAGATATTGGCGACATTGATGAAGATGCTCCCACGCTTGAAGGCAACGCCATCATCAAAGCTGTTGAAATTGCCAACCATGCATCTGAGTGGGCAATTGCTGACGACACCGGTTTAGAAGTTGAGGCTTTGAATGGCGCGCCGGGTGTACGAAGCGCGCGTTTTGCCGGAGAACACGCAACGGACGAGGAGAACCGCGCACTGTTGTTAGTAAAACTTGAAGGAGAGGCGAATCGGTCTGCTCGGTTTCGAACTGTTGTTGCCCTCGTGTCATCAAAGGGAGATATTCATTTCGTTGGCGGGGAATGCGCAGGAACAATTGCTGAATCAGAACGTGGTGACAGCGGGTTTGGGTATGACTCACTGTTTATTCCGGCCGATGGCGATGGTCGTACATTTGCAGAAATGACAGGGCCAGAAAAAGATGCAGTGTCGCATCGTGGTCGAGCGTTAATTCAGATACCAGAGTTGCTGGCACGAATTTTTGGGCTACCAACCCCGTAAGTCAATAGCCCACTCATCGATAACAGTGTTGTTGTCGATCACGTACGCCCGGGAATGCATTGCCATGGTGGGGTCAACGTGGGCAGGAGTCACACGAATGCGGTCACCGACCTTCGGTTTTGGTGTTCCTTCGTTAGGCGCAATGGTTGTGTGCTCATCTGAACAGAACCACACGCTGTAGCCATCAACTGTGGGGTTGCCATGGTCCATGGCTAAAGACTTCAATCCAACATCAATAACACCCCAAGAGGCATTAACCGAAATGACGGTTCCGAGAATCCAGAGAGATTGAGCAAAAGGATGCTGCAGTTGTGCATATTGCGAATCCATCAGTGCATAACTGCCAGCTTGCACTTCATTCACTGTGGTGCTGGCAAACATGTCGTAGGTTCCGGTGCCGCCTGCGGAAACGATGTCACCACCAACATCGTTATGTGCATGTGCAAGCAGCGTCATTGCTTCATGCACTTTGTCTTGTTTTTTCTGGCGATCAGTCAACATCATCAGGTGGCCCTCATAACCCATCACGCCACGAACAATGAGGCCTAGTGAACGTGCTGCGTCGGCAAGTGAACCTGCTTGTTCAGGGTTACAACCGCAACGGGGCAGGCCCACATTCACATCAATGAGTACGTTTCGAATTCCGGCAGTAGATGCGGCTTGAATTGTCTCAAGCGAATCAACTGCCACGGTAATGAGCGCAGATGATTGTGCGTCGGCAAGTGCGGCTAGTCGGACAGGGTCGACTGTTTCGTTTGCAAGCAAAATGTCGTCACCAACACCTGCGGCAATAAGTCCGAGAATTTCTCTGGGAGTTGCGCACGTAAAAGTGGTGTGACCTGCGACAACTTGTTCAGCAGCGATAGCCGAGCACTTGTGTGCTTTAACATGGGGACGCAATGCGCGACCGGGATGCACCGCAGCCATGGCCGCGATGTTTGACCGCATCACAGACAGGTCAATCACAGGGCATGGCGTCGGAAGACGAGAAATATCCATAGTGCCGACGGAGGGACTCGAACCCTCAACATCCAGGACCTAAACCTGGCGCCTCTGCCAATTGGGCCACGTCGGCGACATGAGAAGGGTACCGCTATGTAAGAGAGGACGGTGGGCTCGGAGGTGGCAAACTGTATGGGTGACTATTACCAGTAGCCCTTCGCTTGATTCCACACTGGATGCCTCTGTTCTCGAGGAACAACTAGGACTTGCCGGCCATGTCTTAGACGAAGGCGCTTTGCAAAACAGTGTGCAGCGCTTTGCTGAGCAGAAGATTGTTCTGCCGATGTTCGGAGAACTGGCCGAGCCGAGCCGTATCGCGAAAGACATCACGAAGGGTGTTGATAAGAATGCTGCTGATCCGCGCAACTTGTTTCGCGTGCATTGGTACAACAACATGGAAGGCGACACAGTTGCCGTGCCTGAGCATGTGGTGCTGCCACCATCGTTGACTGGTATTGAGTCACCAATCATCGTTGTGTTCGGAGACAGGTTCCCCATGATCACGGCGCACAAAGTACTTGCTGCATATTCATGCTTCGTCCCACGCGTTATCACCGGCCAATTTGACCCGACACGCCATCGTGCGGTGTGGCCGTCAACAGGTAACTATGCACGTGGTGGTATTGCCATCAGTCGTCTAATGGGTTCGCGTGGAGTAGCGGTTCTTCCAGCTGGTATGTCACAAGAGCGTTTTGATTGGCTTGATAAGTGGGTTGTTGACAAGGACGACGTTGTGCGTACGCCAGGTACTGAGAGCAACGTGAAAGAGATCTACGACGCATGTAATGAAATGGCCAAAGACCCAGGCAACTTCATTCTGAACCAGTTCTGTGAATTCGGAAACCATGTTGGTCACTACGAAGTCACTGGTCGAGCTTTGGCACATGCCTTCGAACATGTGAAGGCAAATGGTCATTCAGATATTCGTCTCGCGGCGTTTACTTCTGCCACTGGCTCTGGCGGCACTATTGCAGCCGGTGACCGTTTGAAAGATATTTACGGCACGCGCATTGTTGCTGTTGAAGCACTTGAGTGCCCGACCATGTTGGAAAACGGTTTTGGCGAACACAACATTCAGGGCATTGGTGACAAGCACATCCCGCTGATTCAGAACATTATGAACACTGACGTTGTGGTCGCAGTTACCGACAAAGCGACTGATGAACTTGACGTGTTGTTCAATACTCCTGCTGGGCAGAAGTACTTGGCAGAACGTCACAATGCGAGCCCAGAACTCGTTGAGGCACTCACGCATTTTGGTTTTTCAGCAATTTGCAATGTCCTTGCTGCAATTAAGACAGCAAAGTTGTTGGGCTACGGCGCTAACGACGCAATTGTCACAATCGCCACTGATGGTAGCGACTTGTATCCAAGCGAACGCAAGAAGACAATTGCTACTCGTTTCCCAAAGGGTTTTACAGAGATGGATGCAGCAGAAGTTTTCAGCGAGCATCTTGGTTCCGTCAGTACTGACAACATGATTGATTGCACTGAACGTGACCGCAGCCGCATTTTTAACTTGGGCTATTACACCTGGGTTGAACAACAGGGCACTCCGCTTGCCGTGTTTGAAGCGCGTCGTTCACAATCGTTCTGGCGCACAGTGCGCGGGTTTGCCCCGGTGTGGGACAACCTCATTACTGAGTTCAACCAACGCGTTGCTCGCTTCACTAAGTAGTCATTCATGACAGGCGTGGTCACAGGCCTCGTGTGTGCAGTGTGTGGTGCACGCGAATCAATTGCGGCTTCGTTGTCGTGGCTATGTCCGAACGCCACTCTGTCTGACCGACATCACGTTCTGCATTTTGAATCATCGGTAGAACCATTTCGTCCCACTGATGATGCCAACCCATACCTTGCGTTTCGCAGATACTTAGCTGTTGATTCGCAGGGGGAGTCGCTCGGGCTTAGTGACGCTCAGCGTGTCTCTATCATCACGTCAGCTGATGAAGCAGTGTCGCGCGTGGCCGGCACCGGTTTCTTGCGTACACCACTAACAAGAAGTGACGAACTATCAGAAGCTCTCGGGTTTTCGGCCACTGGTGGCATTTGGGTCAAAGATGAAACCGCCAATGTGGGTGGTTCGCACAAGGCCCGACATATCTTCACTGAGTTACTTCACCTGTTGATGGTGGAAGCTGCTGGTCGGGCGCCGTGGACACCAACAACTCGTCCATCGCTCGCGATTGCATCATGTGGCAATGCGGCGATTGCTGCAAGCACCTTGGCAGCTGCCATGTCGTGGCCCATCGCGGTTCATGTTCCGCCAACTGCATCGACTGCAGTTCTGGCAACTCTTGAAACTCTCGGGGCAACAATTGTTGTGTGCCCTCGACGCGACACAGACCCACCTGGTGACCCGTGTGTGCTGCGATTTCGAGAAGCAGTTGCAGTGGGTGCGATTCCATTTGGTGTGCAAGGCACGGAGAATGCATGGTGTCTTGACGGTGGTCGCACCATTGGGTGGGAGATCACTGAAGAATTGGGTCATTTTGCAGACCGCATCTTTGTTCAAGCAGGCGGTGGAGCATTGGCTGCATGTGTTGGCTCGTCGATGCGCATTGCCGGAGTACATCCGACATTGCATGCCGTACAAACGCAAGGTTGTGCACCCTTGGAACGTGCATGGAAGAACGCAATTGCAACTGGTGGTGCGCGTAATGCTGGTCCGCGCTGGAGCGAGTGCATGTGGCCGTGGGAAGAGACTCCGTCATCGTTTGCGGACGGCATTTTGGATGATGAGACGTACGACTGGATCAGCGTGCTAGACGCCATGGCAGACACGGGTGGCTCTCCAGTCGTTGTGTCAGAAGATCATCTACACCGTGCCTATGACTTAGTACGCAATGTCGGCGGTTTCAATTCCTGCGCCACAGGAATTTCAGGTTTTGCCGGTGTTCTTGCAATGCGTGGCAGCATTTCTGATGATGAACGCATTGTTGTCATCGTCAGCGGCGTGTCTCGGCTTTAGGGGACGTGACGAGGGTCTGAGTCAACCTCAAGAAGTTGACCAGTCTCCACGTCGTAGACGAATCCACGGATGTGGTCTTTGGAGATGACGAATGGGCTATGACCGAGTCGATTCATTGATTGACGAACAGAGTCGTACGGGTCTATGAATGCTTCGATAGCCCAACTTGGTCGAATGCCGCAGTCGTCTTCAATCTGTTTCTTGAACCCGTCATCTGAAATGGTTTGTAGTCCGCAGTTTGTGTGGTGAATGAGAATAATTTCTCGTGTGTTCAACAAGCGTTGGGACACCACGAGCGAGCGAATGACGTCATCGGTCACAACCCCACCAGCATTACGAATGATGTGAGCATCACCGTGGGCAAGGCCAAGCATCTGGAAGATGTCCATTCGGCTGTCCATGCAGGCAACGATTGCGAGATGACGCTTGGGCGCAAGGGCTAGTCCGGCATCGCGAAAGTCAGCCACAAATGTGGCGTTGTTGGCAACCAGTTCATCGGTGTTGGGCGAGAAGTCGGGGGGTGATGACATGGGTCTATTCTTGCCGAGCAGGTAGCCTTTATCCACTATGAGTACTTCTGGACTTCCTGTCAGCCCAATGGCCATCGATGCTGGAGGGGATCCTCGCTCCGACATTTTCACGAGATTGCTGAAAAATCGCGTCGTCATGCTTGGTACCGACGTCAACGATGACATCGCCAATCAGATCTGCGCCCAGTTGCTCTATCTCGAGGGCGAAGATGCCAATGCCGATATCTGGTTGTATATCAACAGCCCTGGTGGTTCGGTCACTGCTGGAATGGCTATCTACGACACCATGCAGTTCGTTAGTTGCAATGTTGCAACAGTGTGCATGGGTCTTGCCGCTTCTATGGGCCAGTTTCTTCTTACAGCCGGAGCTGAAGGCAAGCGCTACACCTTGCCAAACTCTCGCATCATGATGCATCAGCCCCTCGCTGGTTTGCGTGGACAAGCGTCAGATATTGCAATCCAAGTTGAGCAGTCACGCTTTATCAAATTGCGTATGGCTGAATTGATTGCGCATCACTCTGGTCACACTGTCGCCGAAATTCAGGCCGATAGCGAGCGAGACCATTGGTTCAGCGCTGAAGAAGCAAAGAACTATGGCCTTGTTGACAAAGTCATCGTCAAGCGCGGAGAAATTCGCTAAGTACCCTTACGGAGCAACCGTCGAGGTTGTCGTAACTATCGTCGTTGTGGGTAAACGCGGCGGATCAATATTGAGCCCTGTTGAGATGTCAACTGCACAGGTGCTCTTAACCCAGTCACGCACATTCAACGCTGACTGATTTGCTGCATATGTAGCATCTGCCATTTTTTGAAGCGCCTCTTTGTCAGATGGATTCACTTTTGAGGCATCTTGTAGCAACCCGGTCAGAATTGCGAAGTCGCCTTCGATAGAAAGGGGTGCTCGCTTCAGGAGTCGTTCATAACGATCAACCATGGCCGTGACGTCGGGTCCGGTGCCCATGGGTTGGCCAATGGCAGGTAATTCACGACCAAGTTGAGCGCAGAAACTTGAACCTGTGCGTGCTGGTGCGGCGCACCCAGATACCGCGAACATCAGGCCTGTGGCCATTGCCAAAACTGCAGTCCTTCTCGCACACATCTAGTCGATTATCACAGACTCAAACCCGAAGGGGACAGCACATGTATGCAGCTATCCGATCAGCCACTCTTTTTGGCACCCGTGGAACACCTATAACAGTTGAAGCACATGTCGGCAAGGGGCTTCCTGGTTTCACCGTGGTGGGGCTACCCGATGAAGGGTGTCGTGAATCGCGCGACCGTGTGCGTGCTGCATTGTTATCAAGTGGTTTCGAATGGCCACTGCGGCGAATAACAATCAATTTGGCAGGTGGTGGCGAACGTAAAGGTGGCGCCGGCATGGACTTGGCTATTGCGGTCGGTTTGTTGGTCGCAGAAGGAATCGTGCCTGTAGAAGCTGCGGAACGGTGCGCGTTCATTGCAGAACTAGGACTTGATGGCTCGCTACGTCCAACAGCTGGCATGGCTCCGCTTGTCGACGCAGTGTCGCAGTTCGAAGTAGTTGTTGCTGCGTCGGCCGCTGCAGAGTCCATGTTGGCGCGCCCTGCACGATTGCGACCCGTGTCGTCGCTATTGGAGTTGGTTGAAGTGCTTGTTGATGGAACACCGTGGCCCAATGTTGCCGTGCCAAGTGCTCATGTTGTTCTCGATGCAATTGCAGACATGGCTGATGTCCGCGGCCAATCAGGCGCTCGGCTTGCCCTTGAAGTTGCGGCTTCAGGTTTTCATCACATGCTTATGATGGGGCCACCCGGGGCTGGCAAATCAATGTTGGCGCGACGACTTCCCGGCTTACTTCCGCGACTCACGGAAGATGAAGCGTTTACGTGTGCCATGGTTCGCAGTGCAGCTGGAATGCAGGTGAGCAGTTCAATTGCTTCATCGCCACCATTTCGTTCGCCGCATCACAACATTTCCATGGCGGCAATGGTGGGCGGAGGGTCCACACACATTCGCCCGGGGGAACTGAGCCTTGCGTCGAACGGTGTGTTGTTTCTTGATGAGATGGGCGAGTTTCCTCCCACGGTCCTTGACTCATTGCGTCAACCGCTGGAAGAGGGAGTGGTCAATATCTCACGCGCTCATTCATCTGTCACGATGCCGGCGCGATGTTTGTTGGTTGCTGCAACAAACCCATGTCCGTGTGGTGAAACATCTCCGCTCGGATGTATGTGCGCAATTGCAATTAGGCAGCGGTATGTTCGTCGATTCAGTGGTCCACTGATTGATCGTTTCGACATTCGTATCAAACTTGTCAAACCATCAACCGCCGAACTCACAGGGGGCACGGCAGGAGAATGTAGTGCAGTCATTGCCGAACGCGTTGCTCGGGTGCATCATCTCAGTATCCAAAGACAAGGGTGTCTGAACTCAGCAATTCCCGCTGATCTTCTTGACGACGTTGCACCGTTATCGCGCGATGCAATGTCATGGTTGCGAGATCGGCTTGACGAAGGACGATTATCTGGCCGCGGGTATCACCGTGTGCGAAGAGTTGCACGAACTCTTGCCGATATGAATGGCGCAGAAAGCGTGATCAACACCGAGTGGGTAGAGGCTGCCTTTGGCATGCGGGTTTCCATCACTCCAACAGTTGAGAGGCATTAGACATGGCGAACAGATATCCCGAATGGACCTACAGCGCTGCACTTGCGGCACTGCCATTGCAAACACCACTTCGCCTTCGTCGACTGATAACTCTTGATACTCCTTCGCATGTGTGGGACATGTTGCAGGCCGGAGAACGACCGCTCGTAGGTATCAATGATGCTGTGTGGCGTGCGTGGCATGGGGTTGATGCCTCTTTGCTTGTTTCGACAGCAGAGGCATGTATTGATTCTTCGATGACTGTGGTGTCAATGCGAGATGCTCCGTATCCGCCGTCTTTACTTGGTGATCCGAGTGCCCCGGGAGTTCTGTTCATGATTGGTGATGCGGGAGCATTTAGTAATCGACGCGTAGGAATTATTGGCACACGTCACGCAACTCAGCGTGGTAAATACTTCGCACAACTACTTGGGAAACAATTATCAGCTGCGAGTGTCAGTGTGGTTTCTGGATTAGCACGAGGTATTGACGTTGAATCGCATGTTGGTGCGCTCTCGCTAAGTTCTGAAGAGGGAAGTCCACCCATTGCAATTGTGGCGTCGGGTCTCGACATGGTGTATCCGCCTGAACATGAACGCATTTGGAGAGAAATGGGCAGGCGAGGCCTATTGATAAGTGAGTCCCCACCTGGTACTCCACCAGAGCCGCACCGTTTCCCGATGCGCAATCGTATTTTGGCGGCATTGAGTGAGGTGCTTGTTGTAGTCGAGTCTCGGGCAACAGGCGGGTCCATGATTACTGTGCGTGAAGCAATGAAGCGTGACATCACGGTGTTGGCAGTGCCAGGTGCGCCGGGGATTGCTCCGTGTGAGGGGACAAACAATCTTTTGCGAGATGGGTGTGGTCCCGTTACTGATGTCACCGATGTTCTCGTGGCCTTGGGACTTGACCATCGCCATATGACCGACTGGTGCGAGGGACGCCCAGCACTGCAAGATGACGAACGTCAGGTCATGACTGCACTCGGCAGGGTGCCGCGAAGCATGGATGAAATTTCGCTCGACGCATCATTGTCGGTTGTGAACGTTGCTGTAATTCTCGGTCGATTAGAAGCAAAAGGGTGGGTCGCAAATACACACGGATGGTGGGAGGCACTCGTGGCGTAGTCCATCAGGGGTACCGTTGAGGTCATGAGCGCCGCTGCACAGTCACGGGTCAAGGCTTCGGCTTTAGACCAATTTGATCTGTCGCGCTACGCCAAAACTCTTGCTGTTGCTGAATCCGTGCGAATGGGACGCCTATCAGACCTCACCCATGCTGGTTCGTATTTTGTGAAACGAAAAGCAACTACTCCGATTTCTGTCACAGATTCATTGGTGGTTGAGTATTGCAATCAGTTGGAAGCCGATGGGTATTCAGTTGAAACAGTTGAGCAACGAATGTCTACTGTGTCTTCATACTTCACATGGTGTGTTCGCACGATGAAGACAAGCAAAGGTGCTGAACCGTTCACAAATCCGGCGCACGGAATTGTACCGTCTCACCAGTCGTCGTGTGCGCAGTGTCGTGCTTCTACGAGCAACAGCCTGAAGGGCGACTGTGTTGTTCGTAATCGACGACTGAAGAAGTGGGCTATTGCGCAGTTTGAATCATCTCTCACCGCATCAGCAGCGAACACTCGTGCTGCGTATCGACGTGATGTGGAATTGTTCGCTGAGTGGATGCTCGATTCGATGCCGTCCGTCATTCCAAACATGGTGGAAAAAGAACATGTTCGAGAGTACTTAGCTGCACTTCACGACAGAGGAGCTACTTCACGCACGATTGCTCGACGAGTCGCATCACTGCGTCGGTACTTTGCATGGGCGATTCGAAGCGGGACATCGAAAACTAATCCCACCGATGCTGTACACACGCCAACAGTGAAGGGCCGCTTACCGCGACCACTAGATGCTGAGACCGTTGCACGTCTTGTGTCATCTGAAGATGGCGATGCTCCCGAATGGCGCAGGGCTCGCGATCGCGTTGTTCTGGAAATTCTGTATGGCAGTGGCTTGCGAGTATCCGAGGTGTGTGGTCTTACATTGCAGAGCGTGTCGTCCGATGGGTCATCATTGCGAGTAATGGGTAAGGGCTCAAAAGAACGAATGGTTCCATTGAGCGTTCCAGCCACTGAAGCTATTCGCCGCTGGTTGACAGTACGTCATGAAGTTGCAGGCGAAACGACGGGGTCATCTCTTGTGTTGTCTGCGCGAGGAAACGCTGTAAGTCGTCGCGATTGCACGCGCCTCCTCGACGAAGCCTGTAAGCGTGCCGATATTCCTGGTGGCACACACCCGCATGCGTTACGCCATTCTTTTGCTACGCATCTCATGGATAACGGCGCAGACACCCGATCGATTCAAGAACTTCTTGGCCATAGTGACGCATCAACAACACAGCGGTACACGCATGTCAGCAAAGAGCGCTTGCGTCTTGTGTATTCAGAATCACACCCACGCGCATGAACGCACGTCCACTTCGTTACACAATTGATACAGCATGGGATGCGTGGCATCAGGCAGAAGAGGGCACTGCCCGCGACTGGTTGGTTGTGCACTACGCCTCGCTCGTGAAATTTGTTGCTGGTCGTCTTGCTGCAGGATTACCACGCACTGTTGATACGGGTGATTTAGTGAGTGCTGGCGTCTTTGGTCTGATGAATGCCATCGACAGATTTGATCCGTCACAGGGTGCAAAATTTGAAACGTATGCGATTCCACGCATTCGTGGTGCCATTCTCGACGGACTTCGTGCGCTCGATTGGGTGCCTCGTTCAGTTCGCTCTCGGTCGCGGTCTGTGCAAGATGCCATCGCATTGCTGGAACATAAACATGGACGCACGCCAACTGACGAAGAAATTTCTGACGAGCTCTCCATCACCACCGACGAGTTGGAAAAATGGCTTGCCGATATCGCGGCTGGTTCAGTAGGTCCTCTTGACCATGTGGCGCTCGATACAACAGCTGCAGAATCTGATACGCACCTGCAACCAGGTCGTGCGATGGAAGAAGGAGAACTGCGCACAACGATGCGCACCGAAATTTCCAAACTCCCCGAACGTGAGCAAGCAATTTTGATCTTGTATTACGACGATGGTTTAACACTGTCAGAAATAGGCGAAGCGTTAGGCGTTACCGAGAGCCGCATTTCCCAGATTCATACCAAGGCAGTGTTGCAGTTGCGTTCGCGACTTGCTGCTGCTGGCATGGGCTGACCTTTCCATCTACTGCCGGTCTGGCACACATTGCTGATGTGGGTCTCAGTGTTATGTCGCATCTCGTTGCTGTACTTCTGGCAGTGGCACAACCAGTTCCTCCTGTTGCTCCGGTGCGCGGAACAGTGATCGATGGATTTCGGGCTCCTGCATGTCAGCGCTGTGCTGGTCACCGAGGTGTCACCATCGCCACGACAACGGGGACACCAGTTCGGGCAGTGACCGCTGGAGTCATCGTGTTTGTTGGTCAGGTGGCCCGCGTTCTGTATGTGGTTCAAGACATCGGAAGGGGAGCCAGGGTTACCTATGGGCGCCTCAGTAGTTCCAACGTCGTCTCTGGGTCCACCGTTGCCGCCGGAGAGACCATTGGGGTCAGCTCAGGCCAGTTGTATCTCGGGGTAAGGGTTCATGGTTTGTACGTGAACCCATTGCAATTTCTGGGTTTCGGGGCTGGGCATCTCGTGGGTCGTGGATCGGTCATTGTGGGGCGGTGACCCGCTCCCGATAGACTTTCCAAGTTCAACGCGTGCAATCTGTGCGTGTTACATCAAGCAAATACCTTGCACACTGGCCATCTGCGGTCGCTTCGGCGTCGGATCAGTGTGTGGAAAACCGCAGAAGGAGAAAATCATGGCTGTCGTATCAATGCGTCAAATGCTCGAAGCTGGTGTGCACTTTGGTCACCAGACCCGCCGTTGGAATCCGAAGATGAAGCAATTCATTTTTGGAGAGCGCAACGGAATCCACATCATCAACCTTGACCAGACGCTTGAGCGTATTGAGGTTGCTTACGCATTCGTGCGCGACCTTGTCGCAAACGGTGGCACTGTCTTGTTCGTCGGAACAAAGAAGCAGGCACAAGATCCCATCCGTAGCTACGCCGAGAAAAGCGGCATGCACTACGTGAACGAACGTTGGTTGGGTGGAATGCTCACCAACTTCGAAACCATCTCGAAGCGTGTTGCAAAAATGCAAGAGTACGAGCGCATGATGGCGTCAGGTGAATTTGAAGCCATGCCAAAGAAGGAAGCGCTTCTCCTTACACGTGAACTCGACAAACTGCAGAAGAACCTTTCGGGTATCTCGCACCTGGCCCGTCGTCCCGATGCAATTTTCGTACTCGACACGCTAAAAGAACACATTGCTGTGACAGAAGCCAACAAACTTGGAATTCCTGTCATCGCTGTTGTTGACTCAAACGTTGACCCTGACCTTATTCAGTTCCCAATTCCTGGAAACGACGACGCAATTCGCTCAAACGATCTTCTCACTCGTGTCATTGCAGAAGCAATTATCGAGGGCCGTTTCATTGCCCAGAAGCGCAATCCAGCTGCAGCAGCGACTGAAGTTGTTGCAGTTGAGCGCACAGCAGAAGAGAACGTAGTGTTTGAAGCACAGCAAGCAGACGCACGGCGTCAGGCAGCAGAAGCACAAGCATCTCGCGAAGCTCGTTTGTCAACACCAAAGCCAACCGAACAACCAGCAGCGGAGTAGTCATGTCATATACAGCTAAGGATGTTCAGAGCCTTCGCCAAACAACTGGCGCCGGAATGATGGATTGCAAAAAGGCACTTGAAGAAAACGGCGGCGAGATTGAAGCCGCAAAGCAGTGGCTACGCGAAAAAGGTCTTGCTGCAAGTGCAAAGCGCGACGATCGCGAAAACGCTCAAGGTGTTGTCGCAATCATTGTTGATGCAACTCGTGCTTCAATCGTCAAATTGAAGAGTGAAACTGACTTTGTTGCCTCGAGTGATGGCTTCAAAGCTGCTGCAGATGCGTTGGCTCAATCAATCCTTGAAAAAGGTGAAGCAGGTCTGTCTGATCACTCGACGAAGATTGACGACTTGAAGATCACTTTGAAGGAAAAAATCGAAGTAGGCGAAACAATTCGCTTTGAAGCTGCATCTGGCAACGTTCTTGATTTTTACAACCACATTCAAGGTGGTCGTGGAGTCAATGGTGTCATTGTTGAGATGTCCGGAGCAACTCAAGAGGTTGCCCATGACGTTGCGGTACATATCGCGTTTGCTCGTCCTCGCTATTTGCGTCGTGAAGATGTGCCAACAGATGTTGTCGAAAAAGAGCGCGCAACACTTGAAATCGTTACACGTAACGAAGGAAAGCCTGAACAGGCAATTGCCAAAGTTGTTGAAGGTCGCGTCAACGGTTTCTTCAAAGACATTTGTCTTCTTGAACAGCCATATGCCAAGGATGACAAACTCAGCATTGCTCAGTTCATCGGTTCTGCTCAGATCGTGCGCTTCGCACAGGTAGAGATCGGCTGACATGTCCACTCGGCCCGCCTGGTCTCGCATTGTGCTGAAACTTTCGGGTGAAGCACTTGCTGAACCATCGGGTTTTGGACTTGACAGTGGTGTGCTGTCGCAAGTTGCCGAAGAAGTTCGCGAAGCTCGCGAAGAACTAGGTACAGATATCGCCATCGTTGTCGGAGGCGGAAACTTCTGGCGCGGTCTCAAAGGTGCTGGTCAAGGTATGGACCAGGCCCAAGCTGACTACATGGGAATGCTGGCAACAGTGATGAACGGCCTTGCATTGCAAGATGCTCTAGAACGTGCTGGTCAACATTCTCGCGTCATGAGCGCAATTGAGATGCCAAAGATTGCCGAGCCATATATTCGTCGTCGCGCTGAGCGCCACCTCGAAAAGGGCCGAGTTGTCATCCTTGCTGGTGGAACCGGCAACCCATTTTTCACTACTGATACAGCAGCCGCATTGCGGGCAGCTGAAATTGACGCACAAGTCATTCTTAAGGGCACGCACTCTGGGGTTGATGGTGTTTACACAGCTGACCCAAAGATTGATAAGACAGCGACTCGTTATGACCGTATTAGCCATATGGATGTCATCACCAAGGGTCTTAAAGTCATGGATTCCACTGCTATCACCTTCTGTATGGATAAGAACTTGCCCATCGTCGTGTTCGACCTCTTGGCCCGTGGAAACGTCAAGTCCATTCTCCGAGGTGAACAAATAGGTACGCTGGTCGGGTGATCGAAGAAGCCACCCTCGAAGCCATCGACAAGATGGAACGAGCAGTGGAACATGTCCAGTCTCAGTTCTCTTCTGTCCGAACTGGGCGCGCAAGCCCAAGCCTTGTAGAAAAACTGCTGGTTGAGTACTACGGGTCAACCGTGCCTTTGCAGCAGTTGGCCGGATTCCAAGTTCCTGAGGCGCGCACTCTTGTGGTGAAGCCACATGATCGCGGATCTCTCGGCGCCATTGAAAAGGCAATTCGTGAAAGTGACCTTGGACTTAATCCTTCGAACGACGGCATCATCATCCGCTTGTCTATTCCTGTGCTCACCGAAGAGCGCCGTAAGGAATATGTAAAAATCGTGAAGAACATGACTGAAGATGGGCGAATAGCTGTGCGTAACATTCGCCGCGACGCACGTAAACAAATGGAAACTGCAGAGAAGAACTCCGATATATCGAAAGATGAACTGGACAGAGCCGAGAAAGAGCTAGACAAGCTCACGCAGGACCACATTGAATTAATCGAAAAAGCTTTTGCCCGTAAGGAACATGAGCTGCTCGAGGTATAAAAACGATGGCAACTATGGTTGTCAACGAACGCCCGAAAGGGGAACAACATGAGTGATGACATCTGGCGCCGCCGAGACGACACCGACAGTAACGACTCGTCCGGATACGGAACCGATTTTGGTTCTGATTTCGGCACCGTGCAGTTTGCTGACGACCCAACAGCTGAGCCTGTTCTCAGTTTTGGTGATGCCGAAACCGGCAATCTTCCTCATTGGACCGAGCCTGCAACTGGCGAGTTGCCATCAACGGAAGACGACACTGATGTGTGGGGCACATTCCAAGAACCAAGTGAGCCCACTCGCCGTCCCGACCACATCACTATCGGAACTGACCCAACTGACGAGCGTCGCCGTGCATCTCGCGATGTGACAACAGATTTTGGTCTTGATCCGTCTCGCGATATCACAGGTGGCGTTCCACGCGGTCGTGCTCCGCAGGTTCGTCGCTCCGGGCCTCGTGGTACAGGCGGTAGCACTAGTCGCGATATGCCAACAGCAGTTACAACAGGACTCATTCTTCTCGCCGTTTTTCTGGGCGCAATTATGTGGCGTCCAGCGGCAGTGATGCTGATTGTCGTTGCAGTTGTTGCACTTGCATCAGTTGAATTTTTCAGCAAAGTCACCGAGAAGGGCTACAGGCCTGCAACGTTCGCCGGAATTTTGACATGCGTCGCTGCACCAATTGCTGCCTATTGGATTGGCGATGCATCATTGCCTCTGGTGTTTGCATTTGGATTTCTTGCAACCTCAATTGGGTTTATCGGTAGCAGCAGTGTTCATAGTGGCCCAATGCCAAACGTTGCAATTACAAACATGGCGATGACATGGATTGGACTGCTCGGTTCCTTTGCTGCTTTGATTCTTCGTTATTCAGTTAACGGGGGCCTCGCTCACGCAGGAACTGACACATTATTCATGATTGTCATTGGCGTGATTGCTAATGATGTCGGTGGGTTATTTATCGGCGCATCGATTGGCAAAACGCCATTGCGCGAATGGATCAGCCCGAATAAGACCATTGAAGGTGCAATTGGTGGAGCTATCGCAACACTTGTTGCGGTCATTGTGTTTGGGTCTCAAAACGGAACATGGAACTCCATGGGCGAATGGATTGCATTGACAATTGTCATTGCAATCATGGCGCCAATGGGAGACCTAGTTGAATCAATGTTTAAGCGCAATCTTGATGTCAAAGACTTTGGCACCATCATTGCGGGGCATGGTGGAGTACTTGACAGGTTCGACGGATTCTTCTTCGTTCTCCCTGCGGCGTATTACCTCATGTTGGTTATCAGCCCTTGGGCATAACTCGCGTTGCAATTGCCGGATCCTCTGGGTCCATCGGTACGCAAACAATTGAAGTTGTACTGGCAGAGCCAGACAAATATCGTGTAACCGCACTCGCCGTTGGATCGTCGTCTGACACTGTCATTGCACAAGCACGGCTTCTGAACCCAGAACTTGTCATCGTCACCGACGAGAGGCTGCGTTCTGTTGTGGCAGCGGCTCTACCTGGAATACCTGTCACAGGAAACCTTGCAGATGTTGTTGATGTTGCAGATGTGGTGATCAACGGCGTTGTCGGGTTTGCCGGATTGTCAGTAACTCTTGAAACATTGCGCGCCGGTAAAACACTTGGCTTAGCCAACAAAGAAAGTCTTATCGCTGCTGGTCCTTTAGTCCAGCCTCTGCGTGCGACGCCAGGAGCACAGTTGGTTCCGGTTGACAGTGAGCACTGCGCAATTCATCAATGTCTACGCTCATCGTCGCGACCAGCATCAGAAGTGGCCCGCATCGTGCTTACCGCAAGCGGTGGTCCGTTTCGAGGTCGTTCTGCAGAATCGCTCGCTACAGTCACTGTAAACGAAGCACTGGCGCACCCCACGTGGAAGATGGGGCCAAAGATCACGATTGATTCTTCCACTCTCATGAACAAAGGCCTTGAAGTTATTGAAGCACATGAATTATTTGGCACCTCATTCGACAACATTGATGTTGTTGTCCACCCGCAATCAGTCGTGCACTCAATGGTGGAATTCACCGATGGTTCAACAATTGCGCAATTGTCAATGCCTGATATGAGGTTGCCTATTGGCTATGCACTTGGCTATCCACATCGCATCGCAACGCCATTTGGTCGGATCGACTGGACCACGTTGTCGCGGCTTGATTTTGAACCGCCTGACAGAAAAACTTTCGTATGCCTTGATCTTGCCTATGCGGCAGGTCGAGCAGGGGGCACTGCACCAGCAGCATTATCTGCAGCGAACGAAATAGTTGTTGAAGCATTTCTTGCTGGTCGAATCATGTGGTCTCAAATTGGAATTTTTGTGTCGCGGGTGATGGAAAAGTTTGTTGTTACTGTGCCAACATCGGTGGACGATGTTCTTAATGCAGATGCACAAGGTCGTCGACTAGCCGCAGAGGAGCTATCGCAATGAGCGATTTTTATCACCGATTTCGTGCCGAAGTAGCCGCTGGTGGCGCTGTAGACGAGGCGGTGTCGCCCATGGCAACGCGCAACGGCAAAGCCACCGGAATCATCATGATTGCCTTGCTTGCATACTTGGCATTTAAGAATCCGTGGACATTTGTATTTGTTGTCGGGCTTCTTTTTTCGGTGTTCTTACATGAAGTGGGGCATTTTTCTACCGCCCGTCTGACTGGCATGAAAGTCACTCAATTTTTTATGGGCTTTGGTCCACGAGTGTGGAGCCATACAAAAGGTGAAGTGGAATATGGTGTTCGTGCGTTGCCACTCGGTGCTTTTGTTCGCATCATCGGAATGAACAACGTAGATGAAGTCGATCCGGCTGATGAATCACGCGCGTATCGTTCCCAGACTTTTCCTCGGCGTTTACTGGTCATCACCGCCGGGTCTCTGATGCACATGGTAATCGCGTTTATTTTATTCCTTGGTGTCTATGCCTCTGGCGGTCGTCAACAGAACACTGGTATCTCTACTGTTCGAGGGTTAGCTGAATCAAGTAGCCCCGCATCTTCTGCTGGCATCGTTGTCGGCGACACTCTTGTGTCGATTGGGGGTATTGCCGTTACGGATTACAACAGTGTCTCCACAGCAATTCAATCTTTCTCCGTGGGTGAATCAATTTCTGTTGTATTCGAACACGACGGCACTCGTCAAACGCGTGACGTTGTCCTTGCGAAACATCCCACTGTTGCCGGCCGTGCATATTTGGGTGTCATGGCAGATGACTGGGGCTGGAAACATCTCGGCGTCATCGAATCTGTTGGGCAATCAATTACAGATATCGGTGAGACAATCACTGGTTCCGTGAAAGGGGTGGTGGTTGCCCTGAACCCAATGAATTCGATTCGTCATCTCACTAAATCCCCAGAGGCCACTCTTGAAACTCGTCCGACCACTGTTGTGGGCATCAGCGACTTCAGTGGCACGGTTGGTCGATCTGATGGGTTAAAGGGTGTGCTTGTTTTGCTCGCCAGCATCAATGTGTTTGTTGGGGTATTCAACATGTTTCCTCTTTTGCCGTTCGACGGTGGTCACGCGGCAATCGCCATTTATGAACGAGTGCGTTCTCGTAAAGGTCGGCTATACAAAGCAGACATTAACAAGATGGTTCCGTTGGCCACCTTGGTGGTCGGGCTTTTGTCACTCTTGCTTCTCACTGGTTTATACCTAGATATCACTCAACCACTCGGGTAAACGGCTGCGGAACTGACAGACTGTGCTTCATGTTCGAGCGTCGCAATACTCAGCAAATCATGGTCGGCAAAGTCCCTGTCGGTGGAGCGTCTCCCATCACGGTGCAGTCAATGACCACCACGAAGACCGCCGACGTCGAAGGCACGTTGCAACAGATCTATGCATTGGCAGCTGCTGGGTGCGACATCGTGCGTTGCACATGTAACGATCAGGAAGCTGCAGAAGGTCTTGCACAAATTGTTCCGCGTTCACCAATTCCGATCATCGCTGACATTCACCACCAATATAAAATGGCTCTTGCTGCAATGGAGGCAGGTGTTCACGGTCTTCGTTTGAATCCTGGCAACATTCGTAAACCAGAACACATCAAAGCCGTTGCATCTGAGGCGCGGGATCGGAACTTGTCGATCCGCATTGGAGTGAATGGTGGTTCTCTTGATCCGTCGCTGTATGAAAAATATGGTGGACTTACTGCTGCAGCCATGGTTGAGTCTGCAATGCATGAAATTGCATACTTCCAAGAAGTTGATTTCAGCCTCATCAAAATCTCCGTAAAAGCAAGCAACGTGCCACTAATGGTTGAGGCGTATCGCATGTTGGCCGATACAACTGACATTCCATTGCATCTTGGAGTCACAGAAGCAGGACCACCTCCTGCTGGCCTCATCAAGGCAACTGCCGGAATTTCCACTCTGCTTCTCGAAGGGATTGGAGACACTATTCGGTACAGCCTTACCGCAGATCCTGTTGAAGAGGCGCGTGCTGGTCGTCAATTGCTCGAGGCGCTTGGGCTACGCGAACGCAAGAATGTTGACCTTATTGCATGCCCGAGTTGTGGCCGGGCCGAGATCGATGTCATTGATATTGCGAATAAGGCGCTTGCAGCTTTTGAACATAAGAAACTGCCATTGCAAATTGCTGTGATGGGTTGTGTAGTCAACGGACCGGGCGAGGCGCGCGAAGCAGATCTTGGTATTGCAGCTGGCAACAAACGCGGCCACCTTTTCGTTAAAGGGCGCAATGTCGCCGTAGTGCCAGAAGACCAAATGGTTGAAGCATTAGTTGAATGGGCAGAGTTCATAAATGAACACGGCACAGATGCTGCAATTGCCCGTGCCGACACAAAACTTGCAGAGCGCGAAGCTGCGCGAGATCGTTCCCAATTAATGGATGAAAAAGGCGAAGATGTCAATCATTCAGCAGAAAAGATTGTGGAAATCCGAAAGACAGTTGGCAACTAGTTCTGAGTGAACATCCAGGCAACATTGTGAGTGCCAGGAACTGTTGCGAAGTCATGTGATTCTCCGGCAGGCAGCCATGCCATGTCAGGGCGGGCATCATCTCCAAAGGGCCCCAAAAAGAATCTGTGTGCATTGCTTACTTGTACGGCGTGCAAGTTTTCCCACGATGTTGAAGCAACGGAGAATGCTGGAGACGGCGACGCGTACTCCGTCCAGTGGTCGTTGATGGATGTTGCTGAGAGCGGGTGTTCCAGTGGGGAGGTGTCAACGATTCGCAAAAGTTCAGCGACATCGACATGTTTTGTTGTGAAACCAGCACGCACCACGTTGTCTGAAGACGCCATGACCTCAATGCCAGCTCCGTGAAGATAGGCGTGCAAGTTTCCGGCGGGAAGAGAGATTGCCTGACCGGGCTGCAAGACAATGTGATGCAACAACGGCGCCACACGTACAGCGCGATCAGTGGGGTAGGCGTCGCTGATGCGCGCCATCCAGCTGGGCACTTCATTCATCGACGGCGTTGTCCGTTGATCAAATGCCCACAACAAGTAACCGTCGATGCCGTTCTGGTCTAGTACGTCGGCTTCTTCACGCCAACCGAACTGTTGCAGACGCTCGATTGATGCCTCAATGGAGTCAAAGCCGCAGAGTGCTTCGAACTCCGTAAGGGCAATAAGTATTTCAGGCTTATCTGATGGATCCTTGTATACACGTTTCGGATCAGTGAGTGGAATGCCGGTGGCATTCTCACGTGCAAATCCGCGTTCAGCTTGTTGACGAGTTGGGTGCGTTTGTAATGACAGTGGTGAAGTGCAGGCAAGTACTTTGACAAGCATTGTCATCTCGCCTATGTCATCTGACAACAATGGACCATCAGCAGAATCAAGTCGCGACGGTCCAGCGCGGTGAGTCCCGAACCACATTTCCGCCCATGGTTGTGAGTAGCTCGGTACTTGGAATAACTCAGGAATAAAAGTTGGGTCGCCCCAGTCGTAGTGCTGTGGCGCACCTATGACACGGCGAAACATTGTTTATCCTTCGCGCACCAATGCGACAATGCGTTGCACCGCATTGGCAAGTGGGACTGCTTCATTGGTGCCCGCATGGCGATCACGCAACTCGATGTTTCCTTCGGCAAGAGATTTACCAACCACAACAATGGTGGGGATTCCAATTAGTTCGGCATCTTTGAACTTGACGCCAGGCGAAACGCCGTTGCGGTCGTCGATGAGAACTTCTAATCCTTGTGCTTCGAGTTCTGCGCCAAGTTTTTCGCCAGCAACAGTGATGTCATCGCCGTTCTTTCCAGTAACAACAATGTGCACATCAACGGGTGAAATTGCTCGTGGCCACTTGAGCCCAAGATCATCGTGGAACACTTCGGCAATTGAAGCAACGGCACGCGAAACACCAATGCCATACGAACCCATTGTGACCACTACTTGTTTGCCGTTCTGGTCAAGAACTGAAAGACCTAGTGTGTCTGCGTATTTGCGACCCAACTGAAACACATGACCAATTTCAATGCCACGTGCTATTTCTAATGGCTCACGGCACGACGGGCACGGATCTCCGGCTGCTACTTCAACAGCTTCAATTGTGCCGTCTGCAGTGAAGTCTCGACCATTGACTAAATGCAAAACATGAGAGCCCGCAACGTTTGCACCCGTGACCCACTCGCTACCAGTAACAACTGAAGGGTCAAGAAGATAGCGAACGCCAGTAGTGCTTGTTGTGCCTAGAACCTGTGGTCCGATGTATCCGCGAATGAGGCCTGGATGCTTGGCAAATCCTGCTTCATCTAACGGTTCAACTTCAGAAGGTGACACTTGAGCTTCAATTCGTTTGATGTCTGCATCGCGGTCACCGGGAACTCCAACAACCAATACGTCGGTAGTGCCATCAGGATGACGCAATTGCAACACAACATTTTTCAATGTGTCAGAGGCTGTCCATACACGATCAGCGCGTGAATGATTGGCGTTAAGAAAATCTACAAGAGTTGCAATGGTGGGGCAGTTAGGTGTTTCAATAACTGCCGTGGCTGCGTACGAAGATGTATCTGGTGCTAGTGCGGCTGTAGTAACTGCTTCGGTGTTTGCCGAGTAGTCGCACTTCGTGCAACGAACGAATGTGTCTTCGCCTACTTCAATGGGGGCTAAGAACTCTTCGCTTGCTGAACCACCCATGGCGCCACTCATTGCTTCGACAATGACGTACGGTAATTTGAGACGAGTAAAAATTCGTTCATATGCATCACGATGTGCGTTGTAGCTTGCGGCTAATCCTGCGTCGTCGATATCGAACGAGTAACTGTCCTTCATGAGGAACTCGCGACCACGCAACAAACCGGCGCGCGGACGTGCTTCGTCGCGGTACTTGGTTTGAATTTGATACAACGAGACGGGCAGATCTTTGTAGCTGGAATACAAATCTTTGACGAGCAGTGTAAACATTTCTTCGTGGGTTGGTCCCAGCAAGAAGTCGGCACCCTTGCGGTCTTTCAGACGAAAGAGGTTGTCGCCGTATTCTTCCCAGCGACCAGTGAGTTCATAAATGTCGCGGGGGAGCATGGCCGGGAAGTGAACTTCTTGCGCTCCCATTGAATCCATCTCGTCACGCACGATGGCTTCGACCTTTCGCAGGACCCGCCAACCAAGGGGGAGCCATGTGTAACCACCGGGAGCGGCACGGCGGATGTAGCCAGCGCGCACCAGCAATCGGTGGCTTGGGACCTCGGCGTCGGCCGGGTCATCGCGAAGGGTGCGAACGAAGAGTGTGGAGGAACGGAGCATCGGAGCGAAACCTTACTTTGCTTGGATATGATTGTCCCCGTCCTTTGAAGTTCGGTGAACCTGAGGCACGGGCTTACCCCCGTGCCTTTTGTTCTGTTAGAGCCAAGTTTTTGGCGGGAGAGGTGACTCATATGTCGATCAATGTCGTAGAAGCAGTGACAGCCATGGTTGCTCCCATCTTGGCCGACCTTTCCCTTGAGCTGTATGACCTTGAATTTGCCGGTGGCATTTTGCGTGTCACCATCGATACCCCGACTGGCCAAGAGTCTGGCGTTGATGTCGACCAGATTTCTCTTGTCACACGCCTGCTTGGCCGCGAACTTGAACACGATGATGTTGTGCCTGGCCGATTCACGCTTGAAGTCACAAGCCCAGGTCTCGAGCGCACCTTGCGCACCCCTCACCACTTCCAACGCGAAGTCGGCAAGAACGTCACTATTCGCCTAGTTGCCGAACTTGATGGTCGTCGCCGTTTTGCCGGTGCGCTCATCGGTGCAACTTCCACAACGGCAAGTGTTCGCCTTGAGAATTCTTCTGACACTGTCGAAATTCCATTGTCGCTCATCGAAAAGGCAAAAACCGTTTTCGTCTGGGAGACCCAAGCAAAACCCAACTCTCCAGAGGCACGCGCCGCAAAGCGCAATGCCACTGCCCAATCTGAATCCACCAACAATCAGGAGGTCAACACACAATGAGCAACCTAGATATGTCCGATGCAGTTCGTCTGCTCGCAGAACATCACGGCATCAGTATTGATGCTTTGTTGCAGGTATTAGTAGAGGCTCTTGCCACTGCGTACAAGAAGCGGCCAAATGCTGCCGATGAAGTCATCGTTGAGGTCAACCCAGAGAACCTCGACATGAAGTTCACCGCCTATGACGTCGATGAAGACGGCAACTGGGTAAACGAACGCGACGACACTCCGAACAAGCATGAACTTGGCCGTATTGCGGCTGCAACATTCAAGCAAGTGATGAGTCAGCGAATCCGTGAAGTAGAACGCGATCGCAAGTTCGAAGAGTATGCAAACCGCGAAGGCGACCTTGTCACCGGAATCATTCAGCAGTCAGATGGCCGCTATGCATTGCTCGACCTTGGCAAAGTGGAAGCACTCTTGCCACAAGCAGAGCAAGTGCCATACGAGCGTCCAGAAACTGGTGCACGTCTGAAGGCATATATCGTTGAAGTACGCAAAACTGCAAAGGGTCCACAGATCGTTGTGAGCCGCACGCACCCAGGCCTTATCAAGCGTTTGTTTGAGCTAGAAGTACCTGAAATTGCTGACGGAGTTGTCGAAATAAAGTCATGTGCTCGTGAGCCTGGCCACCGCACAAAGATTGCAGTTCTCTCCAACGATCCAAACGTCGACCCAGTGGGCGCATGTGTTGGTGCTCGCGGTGGACGCGTGCGCATGGTTGTTAACGAACTTCGTGGTGAAAAAATTGACATTGTTTCCTACTCAGAAGATCTTCATGACTTCGTTTCAAAGGCTTTGTCGCCAGCGAAAGTAACTGAAGTTCGTCTCAGCGAGGACTCAACGCAAGCAGATGTCATCGTTCCTGACTTCCAATTGTCTTTGGCAATCGGTAAAGAAGGACAGAACGCTCGTCTTGCAGCTCGTCTTACTGGTGTTCGTATCGACATCAAGTCAGAAACGCAAGCAGTCAACGAATCAAACGGCATTTTTGAACCACGTCAATCACCGCGTAAAACTGAATACGCAGAGGGCGAATGGCGCAAGGACGACGCAACTGGCGAAATGCAATTCCACAACACTGACGGCTCTGTCGTAAGTGAACAAGAGTGGGCAGGCAACACGCCAACGACAGCCGAAAGCACGGAGGCCTAACCCTTGCCAGTCAAGAAGATCCGAATCGCCGAGCTCGCAAAAGAGCTTGGCCTCACGAACAAAGAAGCACTCGATCTTTCACAGACGATGGGCATCGACGTCAAGGGCGTGTCGTCCTCGATGGAAGAAGCTCAAGCTGACCGTGTTCGTCGCAAGGCCGTCAAGGACGGGTTGAAACGTGATGTTCAACCTGAAGAAGAAAAGCCTGCCAAAAAAGCTGCTGCAAAAAAAGCCGCAGTCAAAAAAGTCGATGCTAAAGATGGAAGCACGCCAGATCCTGTCAAGAAGGCTGCTGCTAAAAAAGCACCCGCCAAGAAAGCTGCTGCACCAAAAGTAGAAGCAGCCGCTGTAGTTGAAGCACCAACTCCTGTTGTGGAAGCGCCTGCACCTGTAGTGGTTATTGAAGCTCCTGCACCAGTAATACAAACTCCCGCTCCTGTTGTTGAGGCACCTGCTGCCGCAGTTGTTGAAACACCTGCGCCGGTTGCTGAAACTCCAGTCGGTGAATCACGCGTGATCTCAAGTGGACGTCCGAGTCCGACAAGTTCAATTCCTCGTCCTCCAATCAACCCCATGCCGTCAGCGCGACCTGCGCCGTCAACTCGGTCAACTCCCCCTGGCATGCCACCAACCGGCATGCCTCCTCGCGGTCCTAGTGCCCCTAGCGCTCGGCCCATTCCGCCTCCTCCAGGCCCAATGTCGGCAACTGGTCGGCCCATTCCGCCGCCTCCAGGCGGTCGCGTAGCTCCTGGTGAAGCCCGTCCTGGTTTCCGTCCTGGTCCTGGTGGCGCACGCCCCGGCCCCGGTGAAGCTCGCCCTGGTTTCCGTCCTGGTCCTGGTAGTCGTCCAGGTCCTGGTGGTCCTGGTGGCCCTCGTACTGGCGGCCCTGGTGGTCCTCGTACTGGTGGCCCCGGTGGTCCTGGCGGCCCACGAACTGCTTTTGCTCCTCGCACTGGTGGCCCAGGTGGTCCTGGCGGCCCTGGTGGCGCACGTCCTGGCGGCCCTGGTGCTGGCGGTCCAGGCGCAGGTGGTCCTGGTGGCGGTCCTCGTCCTGGAGGCGGTCCTGGTGGCCCACGTAATAACGGACAGCGTCGCGCCCCTCGCAAGAAGTCACGTGCACGTCGCAGGGCAGAGTTTGACGAACTGCAGCCGCAATTCACCAGCTATTCAAATAGCAATGCACCAGTGCCTGAAGGCACCATCATCATCGAGCGCGGCGCTTCAGCACAAGAGTTTGCGCCGAAGTTAAACCGCACACCTGCTGATGTAGTTCGCTACTTGTTAGAGCACGGCGAAATGGTGACAGCCACCATGAGCCTTGGCGACGAACAGATGGAGCTTTTTGCTCTTGAAGTTGGTGCCGAAATTCTTCTCGTTGATCCAGGTCAACAGCAAGAAACAGAACTACAAGCATTGTTCGACGACTCAGATGATGACGACGAATCAATGCAGCAACCACGTCCTCCTGTCATCACTGTCATGGGTCACGTTGACCACGGTAAAACAACACTGCTCGACCGTATTCGTTCGGCAAATGTTGTCGCTGGTGAAGCCGGTGGAATCACTCAGCACATTGGTGCATACCAAGTCGAAAAAGATGGCAAGAAAGTCACCTTTATTGACACTCCAGGTCACGCGGCTTTCTCAAAGATGCGTATGCGTGGAGCACAAGTCACTGACATTGTGGTTCTCGTTGTTGCAGCTGACGACGGTGTGATGCCGCAAACAATCGAAGCCATCAATCATGCGAAAGCAGCTGATGTGCCAATTATTGTTGCGGTGAACAAAATTGATAAAGACAATGCTGATCCTCAGCGCGTTCTTACTCAATTGGCTGAATACGAATTGGTTCCAGAAGCATGGGGTGGTGACACCATTGTTGTCGAAATGTCTGCACAACAGAACCTCGGTATCGACGACCTGCTTGAGCAACTCACAGTTATTGCCGAACTCGAAGAACTCACCGCAAACCACACGGGGCGCGCAAAGGGTGTTGTTCTTGAAGCAAATCTTGACATTGGTCGTGGACCTGTTGCAACTGTTCTGGTTGACAAGGGAACACTCAAAGTTGGCGATCCCATCGTGGCGGGTGCCGCATGGGGCAAGGTGCGTGCACTTATCAACGAGCGCGGCGAGCAAATCAAAGAAGCCGGGCCATCAACACCTGTGCAAGTACTTGGTTTGTCATCAGTACCTCAAGCTGGTGATGAATTCCGTTCAGCACCAGACGAAAAGACTGCTCGTGTAGTTGGCGATGCTCGTGGACATTCACGTCGCATTCTCAGCCAGCGCGGAGACTCACGTGTTCAAGGTGGTGTCAAGCTCGAAGATATCTTCAGCCAAATTCAGGCTGGCGAAGTGGCAACACTGAACCTAGTTATCAAAGCAGACGTTCAAGGTTCGCTTGAAGCAGTGTCTGAAAGTTTGCGCAAGCTCGAGCGTCCAGAAGTCAAGGTGGCATTTGTACATCGTGGCGTTGGCGGTATTACCGAAAACGACATCACGCTTGCTGCTACCACCAACGCAACTCTGATCGGTTTCAACGTTCGTCCTGACCGCAAGTCTCGTGACCTCGCAGAAACTGAAAAAGTTGAGATTCGCACCTACGAAATCATCTACAAACTTCTTGAAGATATGGAACGCGCAATGCTCGGTCTTTTGGCTCCTGAATTTGAAGAAGTGGTCACTGGTGAAGCAGAAGTACGTGAGATCTTCCGTGTTCCAAAACTTGGCGCCATTGCCGGTTGTGTCATCCGTACCGGAGTCATCACTCGCGGTACAAAGGTGCGCTTCCTTCGCGACGGAACCATCATTTGGAAGGGCTCAATTCAGTCGCTTCGTCGTTTCAAGGATGATGTCCGTGAAGTACGTGAGGGCTTTGAATGCGGAATTGGCTTGTCTGACTTCCAAGACTTGAAGCCAGGCGACCTGATTGAAACATTCGAAGAACGCGAAATCGCTAGGGTCTAGCCATGACTGACCTTGATTTTTTCTTTGACCCTGTATGCCCGTGGGCATGGATTACATCTCGTTGGGTTGCTGAAGTGCAAGAACTTCGTGACTACAGCGTCTCGTGGAAGTTCATCTCTCTCAAGATCTTGAATCAAGACAAGATGGATTACGCATCGATGCCCGCCGGATACAAGGACGTTCACGCAGCCGGAACTTCTGGCCTGCGCGTTGCCGCAAAGGCTCGTTCAGCCGCCGGTAATGATGCTGTCGCAGAGGTATACACCGCGCTTGGCTTCAGCTTGCACAACAAACAAGAACGTGAACTTTTTGTAGCTGACATCGAAGGCCACATTGCTGGGTTGCTCTCCCAAGCAGGACTACCTGTTGAATGGGCATTATCAGCCAACGATGAGTCATTTGATCGCCTTATTGCCGAAGAGACAGCAATGGGGCTTGAGCGTGCTGGAAAAGATGTGGGCACGCCCATCATTACTTTTAACCCTGGTGGTCTCAAAGAGGCATCATTTTTTGGTCCCGTCATCTCCACCATTCCTCGTGGCGAAGATGCCACGAAATTGTGGGATGCCATTGAAACCATCGCCACATCGTCTGATATGGCAGAACTGAAGCGTTCGCTTCGTGCGCGTCCAAATTTTGACTAACTGTCTTCTAGTGTTGTCGGCATGAAAGTCGTTTACACCCCAGCGCACCTTTTGCATGATCCGCATACGGAGATTGAAAAGGGAACAGTTCATTCGCCGTTTGAACATATTGGTCGCGGTGAAATTATTCGCGAAGTGTTATCAGCAGATTCTCGTTTTGATTTACTTTCGCCAACGCAATGGGGCACTGACCCTATCAATGCTGTTCACGATTCGGGGCTTGATCGCTTTCTCACCACCGCATGGCAGGAATACCAAGATGCCATTGGTCCGAGCCGTGAAGTGACTCCCGAGGTGTTCTACAGCCAAGCGTTACGCAACAAAATGTCGCTTGGTGCAGAACCGGCGTCAATTAGCGGTCGTCTTGGCTGGTGGTGTTTCGAAACAACAA
The DNA here is from genome assembly GCA_040402015.1 of Ilumatobacteraceae bacterium. GTDB lineage: Bacteria > Actinomycetota > Acidimicrobiia > Acidimicrobiales > Ilumatobacteraceae > UBA2093. The sequence continues at coordinate 27,738 of JBBANI010000008.1, read as the reverse complement.
CGCCATTGACCGAAGGAACGTATGAAGCTGCTCGTGGTGCAGTTGATACGGCAATGACTGCAATGCAATTAGTTCTCGATGGTGAGCAATCTGCATACGGTCTGTGCCGTCCACCAGGGCACCATGCCACAACATCTTTGTATGGCGGGTATTGCTTCTTTAATAATGCGGCGATTGTTGCTCACCATGTAGCTAGCACGCGGGGAGTCAAGGTTGTTGTGCTTGATGTTGATTATCACCACGGCAACGGCACACAAGAGATTTTCTACGACCGCGATGACGTGATGTACGTATCGCTTCATGCCGACCCTGCGCGTGCATACCCGTACACAATCGGTTACGCAGATGAGGTTGGTGCAGGTAAAGGCAGAGGGAGCAATATCAACATCCCGTTTGCTGCTCGTACTGGTGATGATGTGTATGTCAATGGTCTTGCTGATGTGATGAACAAGATTCATGCATTCGGTGCAGAAATGATTGTTGTGTCATTAGGTCTTGACACATTCATCACTGATCCAATTTGCGACATGTCAGTTACAACAGACGGCTTTCGTCGATGTGGTGAATTAGTGAAACAACTGGGGCTTCCTGCAGTGGTACTGCAAGAAGGTGGCTACGACGTAGAGAAACTCGGCATCAATGTGCAGAGTTGGCTCGTAGGTTTAGGCGCTTAAGCCTTCTTCAACGCGTCAATGACAGGCAACCAGCGTGTCGGGTCTGCCTTGTACGGCGCATAGAAGCTGAGACGGTCGATGACATCGCCGTAACGCGAAATGAGTTCAGGAGCCACGCGCTCTGGTTCAGCAACAACTGCAAACGTGTTGAGGATCTCGTCGGTGATGAGATTTCCCATGTCGACCCACTTGCCCTGCTTTGACAAGCCATTAAGTTCGTCCTGTAGGCCGTCCCATCCGTGCAGTTCCAAAACGCCCTTGTAGGCAGGAGTAGAGCCGTAGAACGCTATTTGCTGACGAGTACCAGCTGCTGCTGCTGCCATTTCTTTTTCGTTGGTGCCAGTGACAACAAAGCTTGGTCCGACAATTTCGAATCCTTCCATTGTCTTGCCGGCTTTTGCACGACCACGGGCAAGTGCTGGCAAAGTGACTTCACGTAAGTAACGCTCGGTCGTGAATCCGTGGCACAAGAATCCGTCGCACACTTCGCCTGCTACTTCTGTCATCATTTCGCCAACACCTGCAAGGAAGATTTTTGGTGGTCCGTATGGCGCCATCTCGGAAGGATCTGGCGCAAAGAATGGCGTCATCAATGTGTGCGTATAAAAGTCGCCGCGGAAATCCAGTTTTGTTCCGTTGAGCCATGTGTCCCAGATAGCGCGCATTGCCATAATCATTTCGCGCATACGAGGAGCTGGGTGGCTCCATTCCATTGAGAAACGCTTTTCAATGTGAGGCTTGATCTGGCTACCGAGACCCATCATGAAGCGACCCTTTGAATAGCTCTGCAAATCCCAACCGATGTTGGCAAGATTCATCGGGTTACGTGCAAATGCAACAGCAATCGATGTTCCGATTTCAAGAGTTGTTGTGTGCTCTGCAGCAAGGAGCAATGGAAAGAATGGATCGTGCGATGTTTCAGCTGTCCATGCACCTGAGTACCCAGCTGCTTCCACTTCTTTTGCGTTCTGTGGCACCTGTAAAAGATTTGATCCGATTCCGCCGTCAACCTTCATGGTCAACCTCCTGTTTGTTGGTCGCGCAGAAACTGCTCGACTTCCGCTGCTATTTCATCAACTGTAGGGATTGCAGTAGCGTCTGGCTTCATTGCGCCGAATGAGCCGTGTTCAGCATCGTAGGCCGCCTCAAGTTTGCCCAGCATCTCTGCATGTTCAGGGTTGCCGGCCACCAATTGGTCAAGGCGTTCGCGTTGAACACCAGATTCCTTACGCAATGCCGAGGTATCGATGGTGAGACCTGCCTCTAGACACGCTGCCTCGACCAGAGCTGCGCTTGCTGCGGGGTAGGCCATTGTGGCCACGTAATGCGGAATCTGTGCCCACAAACCAATGGCGGTGATGCCGGCGTCCGTTAAAGAGTGCTCAAGAATTGCTTCAACTCCTGCTGGTACATCAACAGTGCTGCGCGTGAGGGACAGTCGTTCAGCAATGGCGACGTCGGGCGAAGTGGCAGACAAACCAACTGGTCGAGTGTGCGGAGCTCCGAATGGATACGCACCCATGCCGATTGCAGTTTTGACTCCAAGTTGAGTAGCAAGAGTGGCGACAGTGTTTGCGAAATAGTGCCATGCCATATCGGGCTCTGGTCCGGTGAGCAACAACAAATCACGACCGTCGTCGTCTGTGCCGACACGCATTTCAGGTACAGACCACACGATGCGAGTGTTGACACCTTCGCGTAATTCCATCAACGGCCGACGTGCGCGATAGTCAACAAACGTGTCTCCATCGAAATGAATTAGGTCGCGTGATGCGGTTGCATTGATCAGATGTTCCATTGCGCTAGCAGCAGCGCCGCTTGCATCGATCCATCCAGACATCATGATTATGAGAGTTGGTGAATCAAGAATGGGTAGTTCACCTTGCACTGTGTATGGCGAAGCGCTGGACGGTGTCATGCCATTCTCTCAAGCATTTGCACAGCTTTTTGAGTTGCGCCCTCAACTTGAACTTTGAACGGTTCAAGCTCGGCTGGGTCGCGGTCGCCAAGTGCTCCACCGAGATACCGGGCATAGACGCCTTCGATAATGCACGCAAGTTTCCAATAGGCAAATGCGACATAGTAATCAAGTTGCGAAATGTCGCGTCCTGATGTTTCTGCGTAACGACGAGCGAGATCAGCGCGATCTAAGAATCCATTGGCACTGCACACAGAATTTGACCACGCGCTTGCTTCGTCATTTGGTCCGGTCCAATAGACCATGAGAAGCCCAAGGTCTGCCATTGGGTCGCCCAAGGTGCAAATTTCCCAGTCAAGAACAGCAATTACGTTGCCTTTTGCATCAACCATGCAGTTATCAAGGCGATAGTCACCATGAACGATGGTGGTGGATGCTTGCTCTGGAATACGCGACATGAGTTCTTCGAACACACTGTCGACTAATGGAAGTTCACGAGTGCGTTGTTCCACTATGTTGCCGTGCCAGCGCTTGAGTTGGCGTGCAATGTATCCCTCGTGGCGACCAAGGTCATCAAGCCCAACAGTCTTCAAGTCAACAGCATGAATTGCAACCATGGTGTCAACGATTGATTCGCTAGCTCGCTTGCAACCATCAGGCCCAAGAAGTGTTTCGGCTGTCTCTTTGTCGCGAACAACATGTCCGTCAACAAAATCCATCACATAAAACGGCAGTTCGTTGACGGCTTCATCCGTGCATAAACCACGTGCAGTTGCCACGGGGACATTGCTGTTTGCAAGGCTGGCAATGATGCGATGTTCGCGACCCATGTCATGGGCACTGGCGAGACGATGACCAAGAGGGGGGCGGCGCAATACGTAGGAATGGCCTGCCGCGTCGTCAACCTTGAACGTGAGGTTTGAATGGCCACCTGCAATTTGTGTGTAGGCGAACGGGGCGGTTGCTCCGTTGATGTTGGCCACGAGCCAACCCTCGACGTTGTTGCTGATGCCATGCGGAAGAGTCACACCACAAAAACTACCTGTATCGTGCCCCTATGTCCCTAGACGTCACCGATGCCACCTTTCAGACCGAGGTGGTGGAGCGTTCTCATACCGTTCCGGTCATTGTTGATTTCTGGGCTCCGTGGTGTGGGCCATGTAAGAGCCTCACTCCCATCCTCGAGCGTGCCATAGCCGCTACAGAGGGTCAGGTCGAGCTCGTCAAACTGAATATCGATGAAAACCCTGGTGCCACTCAGGCCTTTCATGTGCAATCAATTCCTGCGGTGTTCGTCATCAAAGATGGCAAAGTGGTCCACAATTTCACGGGCGGCCAATCAGACCAATACGTGCAGCAACTTGTTCAGGCCTTATTGCCTGACCCGACGCAAACCCGCATTATGGAATTACTGGCTAACGGAACAGAAGAAGCTCTGCGTGATGCTGTGGCATTGGCGCCAGGAAATGAAGACGCCATCTGCACCTTGGCTGATCTGTTGATTCGTACTGGCAAGGCAGAAGAGGCACTCACATTTCTTGTTCGGCTTCCAGAAACTGATCGAGTGCGCAAATTAGGTGCCATGGCGCGCTTAGCTATGAACCCGGTTGACAACCTTGATGTAGAACTTGATGCATTGTTGCTTCGTGTCAAAGACGATGAAGTCGCGCGACGTGACTATTTAGACATCTTGGAAACCATGGGGCCATCTGATCCCCGTACCGGCAAATATCGAAAATTGTTGACAACAAAACTGTTTTAGTTTTCCAATGACATGTCTGTGTTCACCACATCACAGGCATGGATATACCTCACTGGAACGTCATTAAAAAACAAATGTCGTACTGGATGTCATTTATCGGATTAACCCGACTTGTCATCGGGCTGGTGACGACCATTGTCGCGTCCGCCGGTATTTGGTTATTGGTACGTCCATCTGCACCACTGGTTGAATCCGTGGTGCCGCATGCGTCCGGTGTTGGCATAGTTTCACCATCATCATCTCTGCCAACACCGTTGACCGTGCGAATTCATGTGGCGGGTGCAGTTGTCCGTCCTGGTGTGTACTCCGTGTCGTCTTCTGCACGAGTTGTTGATGCGGTCAAAGCAGCCGGAGGAGCCACATCACGTGCAGATCTTGAACGCATCAATCTTGCACAGACAATTATTGACACAGAGCAAGTGTTCGTGCCCTTTCGTTCGTCGCGGACTACAAAAATTACGGTGGCACCACGGCTTCGCCCTTCGCGCACAACAGTTCCTGTTTCTGCACCGACAGTTCCTGGTGCGCTGCCAATTGTTGGAGTGCCAACTACAACGGCGACGCCATTGATCAATTTGAATTCGGCCACATCAGACCAACTTGATACGTTGCCTGGTGTCGGCCCATCAACGGCAAAAGCGATTATTAGTTATCGCAATCGCAAAGGCCCGTTTGGCAAGGTGGAAGATTTGTTGAAGGTTCCTGGCATAGGGCCAGCCAAAGTGGCGGCGCTGCGTGATCAGGTCACGGTGTAGTTAGAACGCACCCAAAACAAGAACGCCGAGCAACAATCCGCCCGCTGCGCCAATCCATAGTCCGAGTCCCACCACAACAAATTCGCGCAGCCATTCGCGCCAGCCAACGACAGGTCGTTTTGTCACCCTGCCAGCAACTACTTGACCTAGAAACCACCACAACACGGCGCTGCTGGCAATTGCTACTAATAGGCGCGCAGCTCCACCTGCTGCGGGCATACCGAGCATCGGCATAACGGGCAGTGCCATCACCATCAGAACAAATGCGAGCGAGCCGCCAATTGGTCCAGAGACAAACCATGAGAACACGACACCGAATAACCACAAACCAACGGCGCAACCGATGGCCATGAGACCACCACGACGCCTAATGGACCTGCGGGTAGATGCAACTCCGCCTGGCAACATGAACCGTCCGCCCGTTGATGAAGTTGATGACACGAACCAATCGTACGACCCCGCGACTGACGAAGTGAGCCATGGTGTCTCTGCGTCGGTTGGTCTCACATTGCTCGCAGCGGTGATGTGGGTGGCGGTGCTTGGTGGGGAGCACATTGCGGGTCTTGCGCAATTGCGTGAGGTCAGTTGTGTTGTGCTGGTGTTGCTGTCTGTTTATTGGTGGCGTTATCGACGATGGCACGTGTCACTGATGACGGTGTTGGTTGTCGGAGCGGTGGGATTGGTTAGCGGTGCGGCTGCATGGCAAGAGGTATCTGTGATTGATGGCCCATGTTCTGGCAACGCAATAGTGCGCACTGATCCAACGTGGGTGGGACATGGCGTCGGTGTTGTGCTGCAGTTGCATGACAAGCGGTATCGGGTGATTGCACACGGAGCACCAGGGGCACATCTTGCAAATCGGTTAGCAGGAGAACACGTCATTGTGGAAGGTACATGTGCGAAAACTACAGGACCGTACAGCAGGTATGACCGCGTTACGCATGTCGTTGGTCGCATGACTGTGCAATCAGTGTCTGAGGAGTTTTCTGAAGGGTCAATCGCGGTTCGTGCGGCAAACCGCATGCGGGTGGCGCTGCATGAGGGAGTTGCGTTGATGCCGAATAACTTGCAAGCACTCTTTGCGGGTCTAGTCATTGGTGATGACCGTGATCAATCACGTGAAATGGTGAACCAATTTCGTGCAAGTGGACTGTCTCACTTGTGTGCGGTCTCTGGACAGAATGTTGCATACCTATTGGCTGCACTGTCTCCGCTACTACATCGGTTGCGTCGCAATAGTCGATTCATCGCAGTGCTATGCATACTCGCGTGGTTTGTGTTGCTCACGCGTGCAGAACCTTCTGTACTGCGAGCAGCAGTCATGGCCGGTTTAGTCGCAATGAATGCAGCATCAGGAACTTCAATGAATGCACGCACAATTCTTGCGTCAACAGTGATTATGTTGTTGCTAATTGACCCGATGCTGGCCTGGAGTGTCGGGTTTGCATTATCGGTTGGTGCTACTGCTGGTCTCGCGTGGCTATCGGCGCGGCTCGGGCACATCATTGGCCGTCACGGAATGCTTGCCGCAACATTGGCAGCACAGGTCGGCACTATGCCCGTGTCATTTTTTGTCTTTGGGTATGTACCTGTCGTGTCGCTCATCGCTAACCCATTGGCGCTATGGGTTGCAGGAATGGTGATGATGGTGGGTCTTCCACTTGCGCTTCTTGCCAGTCTGTTGACACCACTTGTGCCGTTGGTGTCGTGGGCAATGACCATTCCTGTCGCTTGGGTAGCTGGGGTTGCACGTATCTGTTCAGATCTCTCGCCTCACGGGCGCCTCAACGTCGGTTTGTGGCTGTGTGTTGCCGGCGCAATATGGCACCGGTGGCGACAAACAGAGGCATGACGCACTGATGTGGCAAGGTAGTACGCATGGCGGTGTATCTAATTTCTGGCGATGAAATACTCATCGGGCTAGAACTCTCATCACTCGTCGACCGGCTTGTCGGCGATGCGGATAGGTCCATGATGGTCGACGATTTCGATTGTTCCGAAAGCAATATGACAATTGCTCCTGTTGTTGACGCTCTCACCACAATGTCGCTGTTCACGGAGAGCAAAGTTGTTGTATTGCGACACTTGCAAGATCTTGATGGCGTCTTTGTTGACACATTGGTTGCCGCAATTGATGCAGTGATCTTTGAAGTTGATTTCATCCTCACGGTCACAGGGCGAATTCCTAAGGCAATTGCTGATGCCTGTAAACGCGTCAAAGCCGAAACGATTGGCGCCGCTGTAGTAAGCAATCAAAGAGATCGCATCGAATGGGTGGAATCCCGTCTAATTGAAGCGGGTTTTCTGTACTCTGCAGATGCATCACGGCTCATTGCCACGTGGTTTGGTGGCGACCAGGGTCGGCTTGCAGGTTTGCTCGCCACTCTCACTTCTGCGTACGGTGAGGGTGCCAAATTATCGCGGTCGGACATTGAAGTATTCCTCGGCGAAGCAGGCAGCGTCGCTCCGTGGGACCTCACTGATGCAATTGATGGTGGTGACGTGAAGAAGGCATTGCTGATGTTGCATCGCATGATGAACGCAAGTGAATCTCATCCATTGCAAATCTTGGCGTTGTTGTCGAACCGTTATGCCCAAATGATGAAGATTGACGGCAGGGGAGTGCGAAGCGCCGGAGATGCTGCGGCCATTCTGGGTGGCAAAGAATTCACGGCCCGTAAAGTGCTCGAGCAGTATCAACGACTCGGCAGTGCAGGTATTTCGCGTGCTATCTCATTGCTTGCAACGGCAGATCTTGATCTGCGGGGTGGCAAAGATTGGGAGCCAGATTTGGTGATGGAAGTACTTGTTGCCCGTTTGGCTCGCCTAGGCGGAGCGCCTGTGCAACGTTCGTTTGCGAAGCGGTAAGAAAACCGCAGCAGATTACTTAGAGGCGTTTGCGTGTCGCATGAGGCGACTCTTGCGACGTGCAGCTGAGTTGGGATGAATAATTCCCTTGGCTGCTGCCATATCGATTCGTTTGATAGCAAGACGAATATCGGCTTCACCTTCAGGTGTGCCGAGACTTGCTGTCGCTGTACGAATACGGGTGCGCAATTCGCTCTTGACTGCTTTGTTGCGGTCTTGAGCTTTTGCGTTGGTAAGAATGCGCTTTTTTTGGCTCTTAATATTTGCCATGGCTTGAAAGGCTATCGCCACACACCCCCGTCCCCAACCGCCTAGGGGTAGGCTTTCCCTTGCCCATGGACCTTGCCAAAATTCGGAATTTCTCGATCATCGCCCATATCGATCACGGTAAGTCCACTCTTTCAGACCGCATACTCGAATTGACCGGGGCAGTCGACGCACGTGAAATGCGTGCCCAGTATCTCGACTCGATGGATCTCGAACGCGAACGCGGTATCACCATTAAGGCTCAGAACGTACGCGTGCCATGGAAAGGCCACACGTTCCACCTCATTGATACGCCGGGTCACGTTGACTTCGGCTACGAAGTAAGTCGTTCGCTCGCTGCGTGTGAAGGTGTTGTGCTTGTTGTTGACGCAGCACAGGGAATTGAAGCACAGACTCTTGCCAACTGTTATCTCGCTCTTGAACACAACCTCGAAATAGTTGCGGCACTCAACAAGATTGACCTGCCAGCAGCCGACCCAGACCGGTATGCGGCAGAGATTGAAAACATTCTCGGAATCCCCGCTGATGAAATCTTGCGCATCTCAGCAAAGACAGGTGAAGGAGTTCCTGAACTTCTCGATGCAATTGCAGAACGTATTCCTGCTCCTGTTGGCGATATTGATGCACCATTGCAGGCTCTGATCTTTGACTCGCAGTTTGACCAATATCGCGGTGTTGTCTCTAGCGTGCGCGTGATGAACGGACGTTTGTCAACTGGCAGTCGTTTGTTCTTCATGCAAGCACGAGCAACACACGACGTCATCGAAATCGGCGAGCGTGCACCCGTACCAACACCAGTTGCTGAATTGGGACCTGGTGAAGTTGGTTACCTCATTGCTGGCATTAAAGATGTTGCCGAAGCTCGTAGTGGCGAGACAGTGACGAACTCGTTGAACCCAGCCACAGAAGCTCTCGAGGGTTACCGCGACCCGAAGGCCATGGTGTTTTGTGGTTTGTACCCGATTGATGGTGACGACTTTGAAACGCTGCGCGAAAGTATCGAAAAACTGAAACTGAATGACGCGTCAATCACCTACGAGCCAGAGTCATCTGGTGCATTGGGGTTCGGGTTCCGCTGCGGTTTCCTCGGGCTCTTGCACATGGAGATCGTGAAAGAGCGCCTCGAACGCGAATTCAACTTGGCCCTTATAGCTACTGCTCCATCGGTTGCGTATCGCGTAACGCGTACAGATGGTGTGGTTGTTGATGTTGCGAATCCAGCTGATTTGCCGCCAATGCAGAACATCAGTTTTATTGAAGAGCCATTCTTCAAGGTGTCCATCATCACGCCAAAGGAATACACCGGAACATTGATGGACCTGTGTCAATCACGTCGCGGCGAAATGGTGAAGCTTGAATACCTGTCGCCTGAGCGAGTCGAACTGCACTATCTCATTCCGCTTGCTGAAGTGGTTGTCGACTTCTTTGATCAGATGAAGAGCCGCACACAAGGGTATGCGAGCCTTGATTACGAACTCGATGGTTACCGCAAAAGTGACCTCGTGCTTGTCGACCTGCTGCTGAATGCAGTTCCAGCAGATGCATTCAGCACAATCGTGCATCGCGATAAAGCTTTTGAATACGGCAGGCGCATGTGCGCCAAACTGCGTGAACTAATTCCACGTCAAATGTTTGATGTGCCCATTCAGGCTGCAATCGGCGGCAAGGTCATTGCGCGTGAAACTGTGAAGGCAAAGCGCAAAGACGTGTTGGCCAAATGTTACGGAGGCGACATTACGCGTAAGCGCAAATTGCTCGAAAAGCAAAAAGAAGGCAAGAAAAAGATGAAAGCCATCGGTCGGGTAGAAGTGCCAGGCGATGTTTTCATTAGTGCGTTGAAATTAGACGACTGATGTCTCAACAAGCGACAGACAAATCATCGATGTTTCTTTCGCTCCGACATCGAAACCTTCGAATCTATTTCTTTGGTCTTTTACTGTCGAATGTTGGCACATGGCTGCAATTCACTGCAATGTCTTTGTTGATTTATTCGATTAATAACAAAGCAACTGATGCCGGAATCAATACTTTCGCTCAGTTCATTCCCATGTTGGTGCTTGGTGCATGGGCTGGTGGTTTTGCGGATCGACACAATCGCCGTCGTGTGACCTTTTGGTGTCAATCACTTTTAGGCGTTCAAGCCGTGGTCTTGGCAGTGGTCACATTCACTGGTCATGTGTCATTACCTGTGATTTATCTCTTGTCGTTTGGAACGGGTATTGCGAGTGCGATCGATAATCCATCTCGTCGCGGATTGGTCACTGAACTAGTTGAACCATCCGAGATTCCAAACGCGATGTCGCTGAACACCACGGTGATGACTGGCTCTCGTATTTTTGGCCCAGCATTGGCTGCCGTACTCATCGGGCCACTTGGCACGGCATGGCTATTTGCGTTGAATGCAAGCTCATACCTTTTCGTTCTTGGTTCGTTGCTCATGATTGATAAGACAAAGATGTTGCCAGCTACTTCTGCAGCGCGCGGAGGAAAGCCGGTCCGCGAAGGTTTGTCGTTTGTGTGGCGTGACCCCATGTTGCGACGTGCATTTATTGTGTTTACCGTGGTCAGTACGTTTGCTTTCAACTACAGCGTGGTGATGCCAAAGTTGAGCGACGTTCGCTGGCACCAAGCCAACGGATATCCAATTTTGTTGACATGCGTCAGTATCGGCAGTGTATTTGGAGCATTAGCCACTGCTCGGTTTACTCGAATCACGATGACGTGGTATGCAACACTCGTCACAATTAACGGCGTCTCATGCATCGCAATTGCGTGGGCACCTAATTTTTTTGTGGCGTGTCTGTTGTGCCTACCTCTTGGTCTCGGCGGCACTGGTCTTGTCGCATCAATGAATGGTTTGAGTCAACAGAACACCGCACCAGAGATGCGCAGTCGCATGTTGGCGTTAGTTGCTGTGGCGTTTCTCGGTTCGACGCCCGTTGGTGGCCCAATCACAGGCTGGATTGGCGACAACATTGGTATTGAGTGGTCAATTGCATATGGCGGAGTTCTGACTTTATTGTTTGTTCCTATGTTGTGGAATAACCGATGAGCACATCTATCTGGTGGATCCGTCGCGATATGCGACTAGCCGACAACAAGGCACTGCAGTCAGCCGCTATCGCTGGCGACGTTGTGCCGTTGTTTGTTGTGGACCCTCGTTTTGAAAAAGCCGGGCAAGCCAGACGCGCATTTATGTTTGAAACCCTTCGGTCGCTCCATGATGCGACGGGAGGGAGGTTGGTGCTCCGTTATGGCGACCCTGTAGTCGTAGTTCCAATGATGGCTGCAGAAGTAGGTGCGCGCAGTGTTCATGTTGCATCTGACTTTGCTCCCTATGGTCAAGCACGCGATCAACGCGTTCGTGAGGCTCTGAAACAAATTGATGCAACATTGGTTGAATCGGATTCTCCCTATTGCGTGAACCCAGGCACCGTGTTGAAAGACGACGGCACTCCGGTGAAAGTTTTCACGCCGTTTTACCGTCGTTGGTCATTAGTTGATTTTTCTAGTGCAGTCGAAACTTCTGTCTCGTATGCCGATGCAGTGAGTCAGAGTCAGGGGTATCCCGACATCGATTCGTCTTCATTGAATCTGCCAGAAGCCGGCGAAGAAGCTGCATGGCGCAGGTGGGATGAATGGTCTCCACGACTTGATGCATACCAAGAGGAACGTAATAACCCAGGCATTGACGGCACATCAATGATGTCGCCGTACCTTCGGTTTGGAGTCGTGCATCCACGTCAATTGATTGCCCGCCTGAACGGAACATCAGGTGCAGATCATTACCGTCGTGAGCTTGCATGGCGTGAGTTCTATGCAGATGTGTTGTTTCACCAACCACGCACAATGTGGGAAAACCTGCAAGAAAAGATGAACGTGTTGCCTCGCGACACGGATGCTGCAGCACTTGCGCGGTTCGAGAAGTTCTGCGCAGCACAAACGGGGTACCCCATTGTTGATGCAGGCATTCGCCAGATGCTAAAGACCGGCATAATGCATAACCGAGTGCGAATGATTGTGGCGAGCTTTTTAGTGAAAGACCTGCATCTGCCGTGGCAATGGGGCGCACGTTTCTTTATGCAGCATCTTGTGGATGGTGACATTGCGTCAAACAATCATGGGTGGCAGTGGACTGCCGGAACTGGTACCGATGCTGCACCGTTCTTTCGGGTGTTCAACCCCACGTCGCAGAGCGCAAAGTTTGACCCAACAGGTACATACCTTCGGCGATGGATTCCTGAACTAGCCGAACTCGATAATGCCTCAATTCATGAACCATCAACGCTGGGTCTATTGGCGCCGTCGGGGTATCCGGAACCCATGGTGGATCATGCTGTCGAGCGAATTGAAGCACTGGCGCGTTACAAATCGGTCAGTGGAAAGTAAATTTGTAGAACCATGCTCGACGAACGCAAAACAGCCATCCTTCGGGCCGTCGTCCAGGAATATGTCGCCACTGGTCAGCCGGTGGGTTCAACACATATTGCACAGAAGTCATCTGTGATGGTTTCGTCAGCAACGGTGCGAAACGAAATGGTTGTTCTCGAGCAAGAGGGCTATTTGGCACAGCCGCATACGTCAGCGGGTCGAATCCCTACCGATAAGGGATACAGGCATTTCGTTGACTCGATCTCAACTGCCGGTGTGTTGGCGTCAGAAGATGCAACCCAAGTAGGGGATTTCTTTAAGGCCACACATGGTCGGCTGGAAGATCTGTTGCGCCACACGACCACGCTTCTTGCCGACATCACGCACCAAACAGCAGTCATTGTGGGGCCTGAAGCAGATACCACCATCGTTCGTGCGGTCCATATCAGTCGTGTCACATCGCGCACGGCAACAGTGGTTGTGGTGTTGTCGAATCACAATGTGGAAAATGACACGATTCAAATGTCTGAAGACATCACTGACCAACACATCACAGATGCCGTTTCTCATTTGTCGCGAACTCTTGTCGGCCATTCTTTAGGTGATGTCACTACGGTGTCGTCTACAAATGATGCCCATGTTGATGCAGTGTGTTTTGCAACGATCAATGCTTTGTCACGGCACCGTAGTGAAGCGCCAGTGTTTGTGGGCGGTGCTTCCTCAATGGCTAGTGCATTTGATGCGGTGGATGTCGTGCGTGATGTGTTGTCCACTATTGAACAACAGTTCGTAGTGGTGACGCTGTTGCAGGACATGCTCGACCGGGGGCTTTCCGTTGCTATTGGTGCTGAGCATGGTGTTGAACCGCTGGTGTCATGTTCTGTTGTGGTGTCTCCCGTGTTTGCTGACGGCGAAGTCATCGGTACCGTAGGTGTTCTTGGTCCTACCCGTATGAATTATCCGCAAGCTCTGACAACGGTTGAAGTAGTGAGCGCCCAGTTGGGCCGTCATATTTCAGAAGGAACGCTATGAGCGCCGATTTTTACCAGTTATTAGCAATAGATCGCACCGCAGGTGCTGACGAAATTAAGCGTGCATACCGCAAACGCGCACGTGAATTGCATCCTGACGCAAACCCCGATGACCCTGAAGCAGAAGATTTGTTCAAACAAGTCAGTCATGCGTACGAAGTGTTGTCAGACCCCGAAACTCGCAGCCGGTACGACCGATTCGGTGACGCTGGCATTTCCGGTGCTGGTTCAGGCGGCGGGTCAGACCCATTCGGCGGTGGCGGTTTCGGTGACATTTTTGAGGCTTTCTTTGGCGGCGGTGGCGCGCGTCGGCAAGCAGGTCCACCACGTGGACAAGATCTTGAGGTCACTGCTCGCGTTGATCTGATGGCTGTTATGTTCGGCACGCAGGTCACTGTTGATGTGAACACCGCAATTCTGTGCACTGACTGTTCGGGTTCAGGCGCAGGGTCTGGCACACAACCTGTTACATGTACGGAATGCGGCGGAGCAGGCCAAGTACGTCGTGTTCGCCAGAGCATGCTTGGCCAAATGGTCACTAGTGGTGCATGTGGCCGTTGCGGTGGCATGGGCACTGTTGTCGTTACCCCGTGTTCAAAGTGTTCAGGCGAAGGCCGCACATCATCTCGTGAGTCATACACCGTTGATGTGCCTGGCGGAATCAACTCTGGGCAAACAATGCGCCTCACCGGGCGCGGAGCTGCTGGTCCTCGCGGAGGAGACGCGGGCGATTTGTATGTGCATGTCGCAGTGGCGCAACACCCACGATTTGTCCGCGAAGAAGATGACCTCATTTGTGACCTTCCATTGACGGTGTCGCAAGCAACTCTTGGCGTGCATCAAGTGTTGGAGGCCCTTGACGGCGACCTCGACCTCGTTGTTCCGGCAGGTACGCAACACGGTCATGAGTTCGTCGCAAAAGGTCGCGGTGTCACGCACTTAAACGGTCGCGGTCGTGGGCATCTTCGCGTTCGGGTGTCGGTTGTTGTTCCCTCGCAACTGAACGACGAACAAGAGTCCTTGTACCGACGATTGGCCGAGATTTCAGGCGACGAAGTGGCATCGGCCGATAAGGGCATCTTTTCGCGCATCAAATCCGCATTTTCATAAAAAGTCCTGATGGTCGCACACTTGCGGCGTTGCATGCACCACACTGGGTGGTGATATGGCTTCTTATACCGATGACGAACTTCTGGAAGATTCTCCGTTTACCCGACTAGTCGGAGAACGTTTGCGCCGTATACGGCAACAGAAACAGTGGTCTTTGTCTGACGTAGAGGACAAGAGCGATAGCGAATTCAAGGCCTCAGTGTTGGGTGCGTACGAACGCGGAGAGCGAGCAATCTCGGTTCCGCGGCTGGAGCGGCTTGCTCGCTTCTATGGCATCACGATTGATCAGTTGTTGCCCCGCGATACACAACGCATTGATGATGGAGGCGCGAACGACGGAGCTCCACGCAAATTGCGCATAGATGTTGCCCGTCTTTCAACAATGGGCGGAAATCAGTTTGAAATGCTCGAGCGTTTCTTGAGAATGATTCAAGTGCAACGCCAAGACTTCAACGGCAAAGTCATTACAGTTCGTGCTCATGACACTCGTGCAATTGCCGTCATGCTTGATGTGCCAGTTGATCAAGTCGGAGACAAGCTTTCTGAACTTGGTCTCTTGTTTGTACCACCGGCAGCGTAGGAACACGTGATGTCTGAGTTCGGGGTTTATGTCCACATCCCGTTCTGTCGACATCGTTGTGATTACTGCGCATTCGCAACATGGACCGATCGTGACCATCTCATGGTTGCATATGTTGACGCAGTCATTGCTGACATCGCACGAGCTGTAGAAAAGGGAATGCCAGTTGCCGACACTGTGTTTTTCGGCGGCGGAACTCCCACACGTCTTGCTCCTGAACTGCTCGCATCAATAGTCTCAGCAATTCCTGTTACTTCGAACGCTGAAATCACAGTTGAATGCAACCCTGATGATGTAACTGTCGAAATGATGAAGATCTACGTCGCTGCTGGTGTAAACCGCATCAGCATGGGTGTTCAGTCGATGGTTGATCACGTGTTGCAGTCACTAGGGCGCACGCATGACCCAGCAAATGTTGTCAAAGCCATTTCTGCTGCTCGGGCCGGGGGAATCACATCCATAAACCTGGATTTGATCTACGGCGTCCACGGCGAATCTGTTGACGACTGGCGTACCACTGTGGAACAAACAATTGCATTGCTACCAACTCACATTTCTGCCTATGGGTTAACTGTGGAAGCTGGAACACCGTTAGCGGAAGATCCGAGTCGACACCCAGATGACGATGATCAAGCTGATAAATATGTTCTTGCCGATGATCTGTTTTCGGCTGCTGGTCTAATGAATTACGAAATTAGCAACTGGGCACTTGCGGGGCATGAGTGTCGTCATAACCAGGTGTACTGGTCGCAGGGCAACTACACAGGGTTTGGTTGTGCAGCCCATTCTCATTTAGATGGCAGGCGATGGTGGAACGTTCGCACTCCTGATCGGTACATCGATTGTGTAGCGAATAACGAAACCGTTGAAGCCTCCGACGAAGTATTGGATGCGCCAACTCGGGCCAGAGAAGCGTTGGAATTGTCCTTGCGCACGCGTGACGGGGTCCCGCTAGGAACACTTGATGTTGAAGCCCTTGAGGGCTTGGTGGAAGTGGTGGGAGAACGCATTGTTCTCACGCGTCGCGGCCGTTTATTGGGAAACGAAGTGAGTCTGCGCCTGACCCCCTGATAAAGTGGCCATACCTTTTGAGGGCGTGTAGCTCAGTTGGTAGAGCACCACCATGACATGGTGGGGGTCCCGGGTTCGAGCCCCGTCGCGCCCACTAGATGTATTTCTTTATGCCATTCGTGGCGCATTTAAATGAACGGAACCGTTTGTAATGGAAATTGTGCTGGCGCTTTGTGCAGCCGCCGTTTATGGAGTCGCTGATTATTCAGGTGGCCGAGCTAGTCGAAATGTGTCCGCCATTACTGTCACAGCAGTTGGACAAGCCTGTGGCCTGCTAGTTCTTCTTGTCATCGTTCTTGCATCGGGTGTACCCACACCGCCGGCGACAGATTGGTTCTGGGGAGGCGTTGGTGGCATCGCTGGCGCATCTGGTCTTCTCGCGTTCTACAAAGCAATGGGAAGTGGATTCATGACCGTTGTTGCACCAGTGTCTGCGGTTACAGCAACTGCTGTGCCTGTCATTGTTGGGTTGTCACTAGGGGAGCGCCCAAGTGTTTTGTCGTTGTGTGGCATTCCAGTCGCACTGGTCGCGATCGCATTAGTGAGTGACATTCTCGGGCCTAATCACCGCAGGGCTCCGCGAAAAATTCTTGTAATGGCATTCGGTTCCGGGTCAGTCTTTGGATCATTGTTTGTGATTCTTGGTCATACAAGTGATAACTCTGGGTTGTGGCCAGTTCTTGCAATGCGAGTGACGTCGGTGCCTTTTATGTTTATGGTGATGTACTTCACGAAGAACAAGCCTTCTGCTGCTCGACCACAATTGAAGTTTGTTGCAGGTTCTGGAATTCTTGACACAGCGGCAAACGCCATTTATCTACTGGCAGTACGTCACGGGCTGATGTCAATCGTGGCAACCATTAACTCGTTCTACCCAGCGAGCACGTTGATGTTGGCCGTCGGGTTGGACAAAGAAAAGATTCACCGCCCTCAAGTCATCGGATTAGTGCTAGCCGGTCTTGCGTTAATCATGATTACGGTGTCGTAATCACTTTTCGCCAAGAGCGGCCTTGATGATTTTCTCGGATTCACGTGATGCGCCTTTGAAAATTCCCTTTGACATCAAAGATGCTTCACTCTTGCGACGCGCGTCGTACACTTCGGCTCGCATCTGATGAATTTCTGGGTCGTCTGGTGCAGCCCACCCAGCAAAATCAGCGAGATGGCATGCAAGGCGAAGGTCTCCTGCTGCTGCAAGTTCAACTGCTCGGCGCATCAACACATCGGCGCCTCCAGACAGCGATGCAAGTTCCACGGCCAGAATCTCATCAGGTGCTGGTTTCAGTCGTGATGGTGCACCATCCCACCAACCACCGAACAAGCGCCAGATATTTCTGACAACAAACTCTGGTTCGTCATAGAGCGGACGAAGGTATGGCTTTGCAAGAGTGGCTTCAGGTACGCGCACTGTGTGGATGATGGTGTTCAGTGTTTCGCCAGCATTCATCATGGTGACAACGTCGCGCACAATGTTTTCCAAGGCCGTTGCAATCTCATCAAGCACTCGCGTAATACGTTCTTTCCCAGCAATAGGTAATCCGTGAGCTGGCAGCAGTAGTTCAGGACCCTTTGCGATCATGGCGCGCAATGCAGCAGCCCATTCAATTGGCCAACGCTGAACCTTTTGGGGGTTTCCGGCATTTGGGAAATTCCAGATAACGAAGTCGCCTGATGCGATCCACTTCTTCTCTGGGAACCATGACCACAAATGATCATCAGTTTCGCCACGTGCATGGTGGAATTCAACGGTGTCGTTGCCGAACTTCATTGTGGTGAAATCACTGAGGCTTTCCGTGAGTTCCAACGTGTCAACGGGAATGAAATTATTGAGTTTTCGTCCGCCAGCTGCTGGGCGTAGGTCATTTAGTGCATTTTCTAAGTCACCACGAACACCACCGAATTGGCGAGCATTGATAGCAACGTTCCAATCGTTTGTGTCGCGATACCGCTGAAAGCGCCGAGTGACATTTTCATGACCGATTACACGAGGAGCACGAAAGCCATCAGCTTCCATACGTGCTGCAAATGGTCCACTTCCACCAACATGATCAGAATGGCCATGTGTGTAGACAATTGCTTCAATGGGTTGAGCGCGCCATTGTTGCATCGCATTGACAACCGCTTCGCCAGTATTGGCATGACTTGCATCGAAGCACACAAGTCCATCGCCTGAGTCCCACACAACGCTGTGGCTAAACGACTCGACCATTGCCAGGTTCTCGGCAACCTCTGACAATTGATTGGTTACTCGGTTGACGGCTTCGTGTGCAATGCCGGAGTCAACAATGCGGGTACTAAGAGCGAGTAAGTCAGCCATCCCTACATCTTAGGAAGACCGAGCGACCGCTCACCCAAAATGTTGCGCATCACGTTCGACGTGCCGCCCATGATGGTGTAGCCGGGGCTGTATGCAAGACCTTTTGCTGAATCATCCCAAATCATTGCGTGAGCACCCATGACGCTGCCAACAAATTGGTCAACTCGTTGTTGGTGTTCGGTACAAAAACATTTGGTGGCGGCTGAAAACCCAGCAGGTGCTTGCTTCAGTGTTTCGCGCATCACCAAGATGCGTCCGATGCGATAGCCCGTTTCCAATTTGGCAATCTCCTGGCGAATGACAGGGTTTGATGTATCGGCGACACAACAGGCTTCTTCGAAGAGAAAATATGTTGATACAAGACGATCAATGCCGCCCCGTTCATGTTCCAGTTGACGCATTGTTTGAGAAAAAGCCCCGCCGAGTTGACCAACGAGGTTTTCTTTCGGCACGCGGACATCGGTGTAGAACACTTCACAGAAATGGCGGTTAGTCGTCATGTCTGTAATTTTTCGAACTTCGATTCCGGGTGTATTCATTGGGACAATAATTTCGCTGATGCCCGCGTGTGGTGGCCCATCAGTACTAGTGCGACAGATGAGGTAGCAGTAGTCAGCTTCGCCTCCGAAACTGGTCCAGATCTTTTGACCGTTGATTACCCACTCGTCGCCGTCGTCACGCGCAGAAGTCGTGAGTGATGCAAGGTCAGAGCCCGAGTTCGGCTCACTCATACCGATGCACCACGTCGTTTCTCCGGCAAGGATTCCGGGGAGAAACTTTTCCTGCTGTTCTTTGGTGCCGTACTGAATTAATGCAGGTCCCATTTGCCGATCACCGAACCAACTGGCTGCTATCGGAGCACCCGCCTTGATCATTTCTTCACCAACAATGAGTCGCTCGATTGGCGGACGTCCACCTCCGCCAAATTCTCGTGGCCAAATGAGTCCAATCCAGCCATGTGAGGCGAGTTCGCGTGAGAACTCTTTTGAATAGCCGTTCATCCACGAGGCAGCGTGGCGTCCGAAGCGCGCGACCCCATCAGCAGCGACTTCTGCCGCTTTCGCACGGAGGGCTATTTGGTCAGGGCTCCACTCAAAATCCATTAATGATGATGGTAGAGCGCAGACTTGACGAAAACGCTATTGTGTACAAGTCTGATACAAGTGAGATTCGGCACATCGCCGACACAAAGAATGAGGTGTTCCCGTGGCAAAGATCAAGGTTGAAAATACGGTCGTCGAGCTCGATGGCGACGAGATGACGCGCATCATCTGGCAGTTCATTAAGGACCGACTTATTGTGCCGTACCTCGATATCAATCTTGAGTACTACGACCTTGGTATGGAGCATCGCGATGCAACGGATGACCAAGTAACTATCGATTCAGCCAATGCAATCTTGAAGCATGGAGTCGGTGTGAAGTGCGCCACCATTACTCCAGACGAACAACGTGTTGAAGAGTTCGGCCTGAAGAAGATGTGGAAGTCGCCGAACGGCACAATTCGTAACATTCTCGGAGGCGTTGTATTCCGCGAGCCAATCATTTGTTCAAACATTCCTCGCCTTGTTCCCGGCTGGACCAAGCCAATCGTTATTGGTCGTCACGCACACGGTGATCAATACAAGGCAACAGACTTCAAGGTTCCAGGTGCAGGCACGGTCACTATGACCTACACGCCTGAAGACGGCAGTGAGCCAATGCAGTTTGAAGTGGCAAAGTTCGGCAAAGACGGTGGCGTCACCATGGGCATGTACAACTTCAATGACAGCATTCGCGATTTCGCTCGTGCGTCTCTTCGTTATGGCCTGTCTCGTAATTACCCCGTGTACATGAGCACCAAGAACACAATCTTGAAGGCCTATGACGGACAGTTCAAAGATTTGTTTGAAGAAGTCTTTGTTAATGAGTTCAAAGCTGATTTCGATAAAGCTGGGCTGACATACGAGCACCGCCTCATTGACGACATGGTCGCATGTGCAATGAAGTGGGAAGGCGGATACCTCTGGGCATGTAAGAACTACGACGGCGACGTGCAATCAGACACCGTGGCGCAAGGATTCGGCTCTCTTGGTCTTATGACATCAGTCTTGATGACTCCAGATGGCCGCACCGTTGAAGCAGAAGCTGCCCACGGCACAGTGACTCGTCATTATCGCGAGCACCAAAAGGGCAACAAGACATCAACAAACCCTGTTGCGTCGATTTATGCGTGGACCGGTGGCCTTAAGCATCGTGGCAAGCTTGACAACAATCCGAAGTTGTTGGAATTTGCTGAACTTCTCGAGCGTGTGTGCGTGGAGACAATCGAAGCAGGCGAAATGACAAAGGATCTTTCAATTCTCATTTCCAAAGATGCTCCGTGGTTGACAACTGAAGACTTCCTCGAAGCACTTGATCGTCGCCTTCAAGCAAAGATGGCCTAATCGCCATGCGTGCTGTAGTCCTTCGTTCACACGGAGGGCCAGAAGTTCTCCAATTCGAAGACGTTTCATCGCCAGTCATTGGTGAACAAGACATCTTGGTCACAGTCGCGGCTACTGCGCTAAATCGTGCAGACCTGTTGCAACGCATGGGCTTTTATCCGAACCCATTTCCTAGTGGACCTGAGATTCCTGGTCTCGAATTTGCCGGCACGGTTGCGGCAATTGGCGAGAAAGTCACCGCGTGGTCCGTTGGTGATCATGTAATGGGTATTACTAGTGGCGGCGCATATGCAGAGCAACTTGCGATACACGAGCGCCAAGCAATGGCGGTGCCGTCAGGTATGCCGTTGCATGATGCCGCGGGAATTCCTGAAGTTTTTATTACTGCGTGGGATGCACTTGTTGTACAAGGTGGGCTTACGTCTGGCCGGTGGGCAATGGTGCATGCAGGAGCGTCCGGAGTGGGCACAGCTGCATTACAAATTTGTAAAGCTATTGGTGCTCGCATAGTCGTTACATGTTCAGGTGGAAAAGTAGAAGCGTGTCGAGCTTTAGGCGCAGATGTCGTTGTTGATTACGGAACCCAAGACTTTGTTGCTGAAGTTGCTGCTGTAACTGCAGGCAAGGGCGTCGATGTCATCCTTGATGTCATTGGCGGCGATTATGTAGAACGCAATATCGCTTCGCTTGCTGTGAAAGGTCACATAATTCAAGTTGGCGTTATGGCTGGAAAGCCAGTGCCATTCAACGTTGGTTTATTGCTCGGCAAGCGCGCATCAATCACAGGCACTGTGCTGCGTGCTCGACCACTTGAGGAAAAGATCGCTATAAGTCAGCGATTTGCCGCTGAGATGTTGCCACTGTTCTCAACGGGCCAGTTAAAGCCAGTGATTGATTCAACGTATGCGTTTGCCGACATAGCGAAAGCTCATGAATACATGGCCACCAATGGCAATGTGGGCAAAATTGTTGTTACCGTCGCCTGATTGTTTTTTAGCGCTTCGCAGCAGGAACGTATGGGCGCTCGTCTGAGCCGGTGTACCACTGGCGAGGACGGCTGATCTTTTGTTCTTTGTCGTTCAGAAGTTCTTGCATGTGAGTGAGCCAGCCAACTGTGCGGGGAATGGCAAACAACACGGTGAACATATCAACTGGGAAACCAAGAGCTTGATATATGAGTCCTGAGTAGAAGTCCACGTTCGGGTACAACTTGCGCTTGATGAAGTACTCATCGTTTAGTGCCACTTTTTCAAGTTCAAGTGCAATTTCAAGAAGTGGGTTCTTGCCGGTGACTTCAAAAACGTCGTATGCAGCCTTCTTGATGATGGTGGCACGTGGGTCAAAATTCTTGTAGACGCGATGTCCAAAACCCATTAGCTTTCCTTCGCCAGCCTTAACGCTTTCGACAAATGCAGGAACATTCTTAATGTCACCGATCTCGGTGAGCATGCGAACTACTGCCTCATTTGCGCCACCATGAAGTGGGCCGTATAGCGCTGCGGCTGCCGCTGCAGTAGCTGTGTACGGGTCAGAGTTGGCAGAACTAACAACGCGCATAGCTGTGGTGCCGCAATTCTGCTCGTGGTCTGCATGAAGAATAAAGAGCACATCCATTGCATGAGCAAGTACTGGGTTGACTTTGTAGTCATCGCCAATCTTGAACATCATGTTCAGGAAGTTTTCGCCGTATGACAAAGCATTGTCTGGAGATACGAAGGGGAGGCCTTGGCTAAAGCGGTAACACATTGCTGCAATGGTGGGTACTTTTGCGACCAGCCGCAGAACTTGTTTCTCGAACGAATCTTTATCGAAGATGTCTTTTGCGTCGTCATAGAAAGTTCCGAGTGCTGCCGTTGCAGAAATGAACATACCCATTGGGTGGGCGTCGTAATGGAATCCATCCACAAAACGCTTACGCATGTTTTCATGAATCATGGTGTGATGCGTGACGTCGAGTTCCCATTTCGCGAGTTCTTGAGATGTCGGTAATTCACCCTTTAAAAGGAGATAGGCGACTTCAAGAAATGTTGAATTTTCGGCAAGCTGCTCGATAGGGATACCTCGGTAGCGAAGAATTCCTGCATCGCCGTCGAGGTAGGTGATGGAAGAGGCACATGATGCGGTGGAAAGGTACGCAGGGTCGTACATGAAAAGGCTTGGGTCTAATTCGCGCAGTGCTGCAGAACTAAAGACTCCGCCTGTGATGGGAACCGTGACTGTTTTTCCGGTTCTATCATCTGTGATGGTGATTGTGTCAGTCATGTGGGATCTCCTCGACTGTAATTTTTGCGTGCGAGGGCTTTCTCCCCCGCAGACAGGTTAGGCGAACCGGCACGCTGAGACCCACTCAAACGGGTGAACAGACAACTACAACGGGGTGTTGTCGTGTTTGCGAGAAACCAAACGTTCACGTTTCGCGCGGAGCATGTGAAGTGCTGCACAAATCTCTCGGCGAGTATCGGCCGGGTCAATGACGGCATCGATATAACCACGCTCAGCGGCGATGTACGGGTTCAGCAATCGGGCAGAATAATCCGCTTCGAACTCGGCCCGTTCTTCAGGGGTGGCTCGACGTTGCAAAATTGCCGCAGCTTGGCCGGCGCCCATTACTGCCAATTCTGCGCATGGCCACGCAAGGCACAAGTCATTGCCCATCTCTTTTGAGTCCATCACGATGTATGCGCCACCATACGACTTGCGCAGAACAACACAGATGCGGGGCACGGTGGCGCGTGCGTATGCAAACACCAATTGCGCGCCATGGCGAATCATGCCGCGCCATTCGAGGTCCTTGCCCGGGTAAAAGCCAGGAGTATCGACCAATGTGAGAACGGGAATATTGAAGGCATCACAGAACGCCACAAATCGAGCAGCTTTTTGTGAGGCAGGAATATCTAGGGTGCCTGCAAGAGAAATGGGTTGGTTTGCAACTATGCCAATGGGGTAGCCAGCCATATGTGCAAATGCCGTGACGACATTGCTCGCCCACCATGGTTTCATTTCGAAGTAGATGCCGTCATCAGCGATTGATTCGATGACATGTCGAACGTCATAACTGCCTGTTGATGTGGTGGGAATGAGGTCGCCGGCTTCTGGCGTCGATCTGCCGTCTGGGTCAGACGTTGGCATTACCGGCGCTAGTTGGTCAACGCCGTTCGGAAGGTATTCGAGTAATTCTTCTAGCCACACCGTGGCTTCATTAAGGTCGGCAACAACAACTGAACTCACGCCAGTGTGCCGTGCGTGGGTGCCTGCGCCGCCAAGCTCGTCAGTACTGACGTCAATGCCGGTGAACTCAACAACCATCGTCGGGCCGCTCACAAATGCGTATGCATCGTTCGTCATCACAACAAAGTCGGACAAGCCAAGAAGAAGTGCAGGGCCAGAGACAGCAGGCCCTATGACAATGCTGATCGTGGGAACTACTCCTGAACAATCAGCAAGAGCTTTGGCTGCAGTGCCCCAACCATGAAGTGCTGCGATTCCTTCGAGAATGTCTGCACCAGATGATTCCATCTGCACAACAAGCGGAATACCTTTTGTGCGTGCAGTGTCAGCAGCTGTGGCAATGACATAGGAAGCTGCTGCGCTTAATGCGCCTCTATGGAGCGAGCCGTCGACTGTGAGCCACACAACATGTCGGCCAGTAGACAAAGTCACGACATTGGCTTGCGCGGCGCCGGGAACCTTGTGTTGTAGTTCCACCATCACGTTCTGAGTGTTGGGCTGGCTTGTACTCACTATGTACAGACTAGACAGTGAGCGAGCTGAGGGTTCCCTTGGTGGGTTTCACGCCAATTTCAAGCGAAATCCCTGGCTGCTTCGGGCCGTGGCGGTTCACCATGTCAAAGGCCCTATCACGAACAGCGAGGGTTGCTCTGTTTGGTCGTGGGCGAGGGCGCTGTACCCATCCCACAACGCGACGGGGTAGTTCGGGTACGGGGATACGTACAAAGTTTCCTTCCAGCCATCCAGGTACGGCACTGGCAGGAACAATGGCGGCGCCGAACCCCTCAAACACGAGCGACGCCATCAGGCGAACACCGTCAATTTCTGCTTGTGACTGCAGAGCGACTCCTTGGTTAGCAGCTGCACGATCAATAATGCGACGTTGTGCTGTGCCGCGAGGCGCAAGAAGAATTGGGTGCAACGACAACTCTTCTAAACTAATAGTCGCGTGAGTTGCTAGTTCATGAGATTTTGGTGCAATAAGGAATAATTCCTCTGCGAATAGTTCTTTGACATCAAGACTTGTATCAGGAATGGGGAGATGAACAATTGCCGCGTCTATTTCTCCGCTTGTAAGTCGTGAAATAAGCGAACTTGTTACGCCTTCAATAACAGTTGTGTGTACGCCGGGATGATGACGCTGCAGAGATGCCAAGAGAGACGGCATCAGCCATCGTGCTGTAGTACCAATACTTCCGATGCGGCAGTCGCCAGTAGTGGAAGAACCAAGTGAATGAATGTCTGCATCAATGTCTTCCATTTCGTGCAAGATGCGCCGAGCGCGGATGGCCACCATGTCGCCTTCGTCGGTCAGGACTCCGGTTGACCGGTCGATCAGGGATGTACCGAGTTCCTTCTCGAGGCGACCTATGTGGGCAGACACATTTGATTGGACTGTGTCGAGAGCCTTGGCAGCTGCGGAAAAGGTGCCGTGGTCAGCAATTGCCACCAGGCTCTGTAATTGCTTGATTTCCATAGGGAAGGCCTCATTTCTGTCCTGTCGCCAGCCTATCTCTAAAGACGATAGCAACTATCGCCTCGTTCAACTTGAGTGTTCACGCATTCACGTGCATAATTTCACTAACAGATCGCGCCGGACACCCCCCCATAGTCCGGCCGAATGAACCCAACATAATGATCCCCCCCGATCATGGGTTTCGGTTGAGAGGCCCCGCTTAGGCGGGGTCTTTCCCATTTCTCGGCACATGTGAAAATGCAATCGTCTGATGCCGACGTAACCTTCCCGCGTGGCACATGCAGCGTTTTTTGATCTTGACAGAACAATTTTGTCTGGTGCGTCTGCCCATGTAGTCAGCAGGGTGCTTCGCGAAACAGGAATCGTTACACGCACAATTCCTGGTGAGTCGTTGATGTATTCAATTTTTGAAACATTCGGTGAGAATTTGCCGTCAATGGTTCTCGGACGTCAAGCAGTACTTGCAATGCGCGGACATCGTCGTGATGAAGTGCGCGAAGCTGCACGAATTGCTGCACCTGACTTAGTGGCAATGGTGCAGCCGTACGCGCAAAAAGTTATTGACTCGCATCGTGCGGAAGGTCGCAGTGTTGTTCTGGCAACCACTACACCGCGTGACCTTATTGAACCATTCGCAGAACTCATGGGATTTGATGCGGTGATTGCAACGACGTATGGCGTTGATTCCGACGGCGTGTACACCGGCGAACTTGATGGTACTTATGTGTGGTCACGTGGAAAGCGCGATGCAGTGCGTGCGTGGTCACAAGAGAATGATGTAGATCTATCGGGTTCGTATGCATACAGCGACAGCGTGTTTGATGAACCATTGCTCGCTGCTGTGGGGTTTCCACATTGCGTGAACCCTGATTGGCGCCTTCGTCTCATGGCCGCAGCACGTCGCTGGCCAGTCATGCACCTTGATGTGCCACATGGTGTGGCAAAAGTTCCGGTGATCGGGTTAGAAGCACAACAACTACTGATGAAATTCGCACGACCAGAAGTGTTTCCATATGCGCGTTTCACTATTTCTGGTACAGAAAATATTCCGAAAGACAGTGCAGCGATTCTGTGCGGAAACCACCGCAGTTATTTCGATATTGCTGCCGTGTCACTTGCTGTTGCAAAAACTGGGCGCGCAGTTCGTTTTCTCGGCAAGAAAGAAGTGTTCGATGCACCGGTCATTGGACCCATTGCAACTGCGCTTGGTGGTATTCGTGTCGAACGAGGCACGGGGAGCGATGAACCATTGCGTGCAGCAACAGAACTCATTAATGCCGGCGATCTTGTTGCTCTGATGCCTCAAGGCACCATTCCACGCGGACATGCATTTTTTGATCCAATCTTGAAGGGCAGATGGGGAGCTGCGAAACTTGCTGCTGCCACGCGCGCGCCTGTTATTCCCATCGGAATCTGGGGAACTGAAAAAGTGTGGCCGCGTAATGCCAAACTTCCGAATATCACCAACGTCACGTCGCCACCCGAAGTAATCATCGTGGTGGGAAATCCTGTGCATCTGGGCTACACAGACCCCGATGTAGATACCGCTGCAATCATGTCTGCAATTAGCGCACTGCTTCCACCTGAGGCACGCGAGTATTACGAACCGACAGAGGATGAACTGCGACGTTCCTATCCATCAAATTATGCAGGTGATCCGAACGCCGAAGATGAACGACGTCCGGGAACCGACTAACTATTTCTGAGCTGCAACTTTTGCGCGAACGATGTTCAATGCTGAGCCGGCCTTGAACCATTCCACTTGCTCCGGGCTAAATGTGTGCTTTGCTTCGAACTCGACAGTTGTGCCATCGGCCTTTGTAATTGAGCACTTGACTGGCTGATCTGGCACTGGTGGCAAGTTGTGCACATTGATGCGGTCTGT
>JBBANI010000007.1:0-65394 GCA_040402015.1 Ilumatobacteraceae bacterium | reverse complement strand
TGTTCCCTGATTCAAAGTTGCGTATGGAAGATCCAAGTGATCCGACAAACATGACTGCTCGCATCATTGACCTCATTGCACCTATTGGTAAAGGTCAGCGCGGAATCATCGTGTCGCCTCCAAAGGCCGGTAAGACCACAGTAATGAAGACCATTGCTGCATCAATTGAGAAGAACAACCCTGAAGTAAAACTCATCGTGTTGCTCATCGACGAGCGTCCTGAAGAAGTAACAGACATGCGTCGCACCGTAAAGGGCGAAGTTGTTGCGTCAACATTCGACCGCCCAAGTGATGAGCACACGCACATCGCCGAAATGGTGAGTGAAAAAGCTAAGCGCATGGTCGAGATGGGTGAAGACGTTGTCATCATCCTCGACGGAATTACTCGTTTGTCTCGCGCATACAACTTGGCAGCTCCTGCTACAGGTCGTGTCATGTCCGGTGGTATCGACGCTGGTGCGTTGTACCCACCAAAGAAGTTCTTCGGAGCTGCACGAAACGTTGAAGAGGGTGGCTCGCTCACCATTCTTGCAACAGCCCTAGTTGACACAAATAGCCGCATGGACGAAGCAATTTTCGAAGAATTCAAGGGAACCGGAAACATGGAATTGCGTCTTGACCGCCGCATTGCTGAACGACGCGTTTTCCCTGCAATCGACGTCGATGCTTCAAGTACCCGTCACGAAGAACTGCTGTTCGAGCGCAAGCAACTCCAGTTGGTCTGGAAACTGCGTCGAGTGCTCAGTGGCCTTGCCCAGGACGGGAACCCCGCTCCAGGCTTGGAAATGCTGATGGACCGCCTGAAGACCTTCAGCACCAACGACGAGTTCTTGGCCGAAATCGCTAAGACGCCCGGCGCCTAGTCCCGATACACTTCAGAGTCCGTTTCAAAGAGATGACAGAGATATGAAAACCGAAACACATCCTGAATACGCAGAGATCAGCGTCAAGTGCTCATGTGGAAACACTTTCACCACACGCAGCATTCGCAAGGTTCCCATTGTTCTTGAACTGTGCAACGAGTGCCACCCATTCTTTACTGGTAAGCAAAAGCTTGTCGACACTGGTGGACGCGTCGAGCGCTTCAACAAGCGTTATGGTGAGCGCACCAACGCACCTGCACGCCCAGAGTGATTTTTTGTGACGCGTGCGTCACAAACCTCCATCTGTATTAGTTATGACTGATGTGAACACCGCCGATCTTGATCGACGTTCTCGATTACTTTCTATTAAGTTGCGCTCGCTTGTCCGCGAACATCTTGCTCTGACATCTGATCTTGAAGGCACTACTGAATCATTTGCTCTCGGAGCTGGTTTTCTCACAGCCGATGCGATGTGGGTTCTGATAGACGGCGATGCGTCACGTTCGTTAGGTCCCGTGTTGGCGTGGACATCTCAATTCGAACGTCCTGTGAATCTTTTAGTGGAAAACAACGCGGGCCTTCTTGCGCGACGCGCTTCATTGTTTGATGCCGATATTTCCGTGTGGCATGTTGATGACCGCACCATTACGCGCGCCATTGCTGAACCACACATCGTCTCGGCTTCTGCAACTGATGCCCATTTGTTGTTTGTTGACATCATCGAATCATCTGGTGCTGATGCGCTAGTTGAGCACGGTGTTGTTGTGGGCGAGGTACGCGGCCTCGAAATGTGTCGAGTTGTTGATGATGCCACTACTGGTGAGGTGCGTCTAGAAGTTGGCATGGGCCGCCACGATCGCGAAGCGTTCACCATGATTCATGGCGAGTTGCCCACTGCCCAGGCAATGCGTCAAGTGATTGATGCGGTACTGCCGCATCGGACTGAAGGCGCAGACTCGCATCCGTTTAATCAGTTTGGTGTTGAACGCCTTTCCCGATGGAAGGCAATCAAAGATCCGTCGTCTATTGGTTTTTCTACTCTTGCTCCGGCTGACCCGCCAATGCTGCGGACGAACGTAAAAGATTCTGTGCCGTGCGTTGCTATTGGCCTCACAGGTGCAAAGCGGTTATCAACGGCGGTGTTCGTGCATGGCATTGACCTTGACTGTGTAAGTTTTGCTGTTGATGCGGCATCTCGCCTTGGCACGCAAGACGTCACTATTGCAGTACGTCGCCGTGATGTGATTGCATCAATCGAGCGCTTAGCAAACATGGCTTCAATGCAAGTTCGTCTTGCGTACTTGTCCTGAAAAGATTAGGCAGAGGTGCAGTATTTCATGATGAATTTCACTCGAAAATCCCGATTGGTATTGGCTCTCGCTCTGGTCGTTTTATCTGCGTGCGGCAATTCCTCTCTGTCTCCGAGCGAAGATCCTGCTGGAGTAGCCGGAACCACGACAACAACAGTTCCTATTTCGACGACTGTTCCCTGGGTGAAAGGTGCGCCAGAAGCTGCATGGGCAGCGTGGTTAACAACATTTGCGGTTGTTGACGCTTCAGAAATTTCTGAAAGCGAGTGTGGAGTTTTTGCCGTGCTGGTAACTGAGGAGAGCCTTACTTTTTATTCGTGGGATGGCGTGCAGTGGTCAGACAAGTCTGATGTATTAGGTGGTGGCCGCGGCAAATATCCGTTGAAGGTCTATAGCTCTGACTACACGAATGACGGAGTCATTGATTATTTCGTCACGTATCGAACACGGAAAAACAGTGGGCCGACTTTCGGTGGATTTTTCGCTATTCCATGGAGTGGCGACTTGCGGTGCGTATGGAACTGGGTTGATATCGACAACGGCCGCGATATTTCAAAGGTGATTGATTCGCCAGAAATCGACCAGCGAAAAGGCAGGGTGTACGCCGCTGGCTATGTGAATCGCCGTTACAGCAGTCGCAGACAGTTGAAATATTCTCCCTCGGCCAATTCTTTTGTGTTTGACGATGTGTTCCAGAAATAACACTGCACCAACCCTCTAGCCTTGTGATGCATGAACAGCCGCCTTGAATCCATTGAACGGGACTACAACGAGCTTGAAGTGAGTCTTGGTAGCCCTGAGGTTCTTGGCGATCAAAATCGCCTGCGCGAAGCATCCCGAAAGTACAAGCAACTCACACCCCTCGTGCAATGTATTCGGGATTTGTGGTCTGCGCGTGGCGATGCAGCGGCAGCTAAAGAACTCATGATTGAAACCACCGGAGATGAGCGCGAGTCTTTCCGCGCTGAAGCAACTTCAGCAGAAACACGGGTTGAAGAACTCGAAGCGCAACTACAAGTGTTGTTGCTGCCACCAGACGAGAACGATGGCAAGCCTGTCATTATGGAAATTCGTGGCGCCGAGGGTGGCGAAGAAGCCAACTTGTTTGCGCGCGACCTGATGGAGATGTACACCGCGTATGCATCAAAACGAGGTTGGTCAGTTGAAACCATGCAGATTGATAACTCTGAAATGGGTGGCATCAACCAAGCGACCCTCCTGTTCAAAGGCGAAGATGCCTGGAGTCATTTGAAATTCGAAGGAGGGCCACATCGCGTGCAACGTGTGCCTGCGACAGAAGCGCAAGGTCGTATTCATACATCATCTGCCACAGTTGCAGTCATGGTGGAAGCCGAAGAACTTGACTTGGAAATTAACGACAACGATCTCAATATTGATGTGTATCGCGCATCGGGTGCCGGTGGACAGCACGTCAACACCACAGACTCTGCTGTACGAATCACACATAAACCAACCGGACTAGTAGTGGCAATGCAAGATGAGCGCAGTCAGTTGCAGAATAAATTGCGCGCTATGACCGTGTTGCGGTCTCGTTTGTTGAAATTGCGCCAAGAGGAACAAGACGCCAAGGCTTCCGTAGAGCGCAGAGCGCAAATTGGTGGTGGCGGTAGAGGCGAAAAGATTCGTACGTACAACTATAAAGAAAACCGCATTACAGATCACCGTATTGGTTTTACGTTGTATCAATTGCAGGCTGCATTGGGCGGAGAGTTAGACCCAGTTATCGATGCGTTGTCAGCAGACCTGCGGGCACGCCAATTAGCAAACAATGACTAATTCAGACGCTCATGTCACGTGGCGTGAAATGGTGAAGCGCACCCAAGGCGAAGTAGGTGAGCACACTGTCGCGCAGTGGCTATGTGAGCACGCAAGCGGATCTGATGCTAATGAATTTTCTGACATTCTTGATGAATTAGTGAATGAAAGATCTGCTCAGCATCTCCACAGCATGCTGACTCGCTATGCAAAGGGAGAACCCTTGCAATATGTCATGGGGCGATGGGCGTTTCGTCGTCTTGACTTGCTCGTTGATTCGCGGGTGTTGATTCCGCGACCCGAGACAGAACTATTGGTGGAACATGTCACGCGTTATGCATTGCAAAAGATTCGCGACGTTGGCCGAGGTGTAACAATTGCAGACCTTGGTACAGGGTCAGGCGCAGTGGGGCTTTCACTGTTGGATGAATTGCCATTCGAGTCTGCTGAAGTGTGGATGACTGATGTATCAGAAGATGCACTTCATGTTGCTCGCGCAAATGCTGCCGGTGTCGGTCGTAATGCTGTGGGTGCACGATTTGGGCATGGCAATTGGTATGAGGCATTGCCAGCTCAACTTCATGGTTCTCTTGATGCAATTGTTAGTAACCCTCCGTACATCGCAACCGGTGACCCATTAGTGGGTGAGTCTGTTCTGAATTGGGAACCACACAGTGCATTATTTGCAGGAATAGACGGGCTGAATGATTTGCGTCTTGTTATTTCAAGTGCCACCGATTGGTTAGTACCTGGAGGCTTACTTGCAGTTGAAATGGGATTCACACAAGCAAATGTGGTCTCGCAATTATTTGAATCAGCGGGCTTTACTAAAATATCTCTGCACAAAGATCTTGCAGGGCTTGACCGATTCGTGACTGGTATTTCGCCGCTTTAACAGAGATGTCGTTGTAAGAATTCCAATTGGTGCAGCAAAAGATTCTCTGCCACTACTTCTTGTGGAGTCATATGAGTAACTCCGGAGAGCGGTAACACTTCGTGAGGTTTTCCAGCTGCAAGTAGCTCAGAAGACAGTTGCAAGGTGTGTGCTGCCACAACATTGTCGTCGGCCAGTCCATGGATGAGCAACAGTGGTTGCCGCAGGTGTTCGGCGTCATTGAACAATGACGTTGCCTCGTATGCGCTTGCATCGATTGACGGGTTGCCTAGGTAGCGCTCTGTGTAGTGAGTGTCATAGAGGCGCCAATCTGTGACAGGCGCACCAGCAACGCCTGCATGAAACAAATCACCACGCCGCAGAACGGCCAGGGCAGCGAGATAACCACCAAAGCTCCACCCGCGAATTCCTACCCGAGAAGTATCGGCGCGCGGTTCAAGGTCGTTTAGGTCTCGCAAGATTTCGACTTGATCATCAAGTACTGGTTGAGCAAGGTCGTTCATGACGCCCCGTTCCCATGCGCTGCCTTTGCCGGGGGTTCCTGTGTTATCAACGATGACAACAACGAAACCTTGGTCGGCAAACCACTGCGATGAGTTGTAGGCCGCGCGTGACGCAACAACACGTTGTGCATGTGGGCCTCCGTATGGGTCAAACAGCACTGGCAATTTTGTGGAGAGCCCATCGCGTGGCAGAAGAATTGCAACAGGAATGCCGCGAGGACCTACAGACATGATGCGCACATTTGGTTGCACGAGTGATGTCTCAACTAGCGAGGCAATGTCGTGAGTCGCAGTTGCCGTATGAACAGTGAATTGAGCGCGTTCGGTGTCGAGTGTAGAAATACGTGAGACGTAACAACTAAGCGATCCGGTAATTGAGACGGTTCCATTCGACTGAGTGATTTGTTCAAGTGCGCCACTTTTGTATGCCCAAGCATCTAATTCCCATGGCGTGCTGATGTCGTTTGCCATAAATACGATGCTGTCGCGGGATGATACAACGCTTCGTACTTGCATTGTGGTGGGCGTTACAGCCACGCCATCTACTAGAAGACGTCGTGAACCGTCGCGATCGGCGCATGTGACGAGAGTGCCGTCGTGCTGTAAAGCGGGAACACCAGAAACCAATTCAACCCATGCACCATCTGTGTCAGTGAAAACAATTGTGGCTTTTCCAGTGCTGGCATCAATGGAGTGAATATCGATCTGTTTCTGGTCGCGTGTTTGTGTTTGTGCAATCAGTCCTGCACTGTTCCAAGAAATAGTGTTGAGGTACTCCCAAGTCCCTGAAAGATCAACTGGCGTCGCAGCAGCTGTTGCCACAGAAATGATGTGGAGTGAAACCAACGCGTTTGGCGTACCTGCAGCTGGGTACCGATGCTCCGTCGCAGACAATTCAGGATGAGCGGGATCTGCGATATGCCAGACATTTATGGGGGAGACATCAACTCGACATGCAGCAATGGATTGTGAATCAGGTGACCACCAGTAACCACGGAATCGACCCATCTCTTCTGCAGCAATGAACTCTGCATTTCCCCATGAGACCGCGTTGTTCGACTCTGATGCAATGACACGTTCATCACCCGTGAGTGAGGCGACGCACAGTGATGCGCCGCGGAGATACGAGATGGTGTTGCCGTCGGGGGAGAGACGTACATCAAAGACACCTGACTCGATAGGTGGCATCGTTGCGACCCCGCTAATGAGGTCAATAAGTACAACGCTTCCACCCAGAACAGTGACGGCGCGTGTGGCATCGCGACTGCATGCATAACTGGTGATGCCGCTGGCGCCTTCACGAGCACGCTCGCGCTGCCGGAGTTCGGCTGCGGTCAACTCGGATAAGTCTGTATTCAGTGTGCGCGGATCAAGGAGTTCATGTTCGATACCCGTTGCGGTGTCAAGACTCCACAAAGTGTTCACTGCATCAGATCCAGAGTGTGAACGAATGAATATGACGCGCGAACCATCAGGTGAAACGGTGAAACTGCGGGGTTCTCCGAGCGAGAGTCGTTGTGTTCGTGCGTATTGACGGGGAAAGGAATCGCTCACGCGAGCAGAGTACCTGAATCATCGGCACGAACCGTGCGGCCGACCCATTCGTTGATGCACATGTCGCGCCCAATGCCAACGTCTGTGGTGTCGGCCCACGCACGACGGCCATCGGCGAGTATGCATGACGCAATAGAACGCTCGGGGTTGCCCTCGCGGTCGTGCATGACCGAGTATCCCTCGATGGTCATTTCGCCAGCTGCATCTGCAGGGGAAGCGAGCGACCTACGTGGCAACGCGTCGATCTGATCTTGCGGATAATCGTATGAGAATCCGTTCTTCGGTGGTGTTGTTGCATACACGCCGAATGCGTGTTTCGTTGTGTACCCGCCGTTCGCCCACACGAGTCCCGTGGCTCCGACTCCACTGCGTAATTCGTTTGCAACAGTTGCAATGGCGTGCATGACATAGTTGTTCCACGGGCCGCCAGCGAATTGCAGACCGCCCGTGCGTGTCAGCTGGCTATCGATGTCAAGTCCGAGTGATTTTGCACCGAGCTGAACAGCAGAGGGAAAGCATGAGTACAAATCAACTAGGTCGATGTCATTGATTGTGAGTCCGGCTAGTTCCAGCACGCGACGTCCAGCCAATTCGATTGCGGGAGTGTCATAGAAATGATTGCGATGAGAAATGAATGCGTGTTCATGTGCATCACTTCCGGATTGCGGGAAAATCCAACGATCACGAGGAACGCCGAGTGCGGTTGCTTTTTCGGCTGAGCACAGAATAAGAGCAGCCGACATATCGACATCGTTGTTTGAGTTCATCAACTTTGGATACGGGAAACCAATCATGCGGTTGGTGTCAGATGCGGTGCGAATTTCTTCTGCTGTGTATTGCTTCTTTGACCATGCGTACGGATTTGTTGCGGCAACTGCGCTAAAGCGGGCATACAACTCACTGATATGAACTTGATGATCTGCGACCGATCTGCCGGCCTGTGCACGAAGCGCAGTTTCGAATAGTGGGTAGATCTGAATTGGCATCATGATTTTGCGAGCAAGTTCTTCTGGCATGTTCATTGTGAGATCTTCTGAGACAGGAACGGGCGCAATGTCGGTCGTACGCCAATCGGGCGTGAGGCCTGCCTTGTTGTAACGAGCACGCGTACGAGTTGTTTCGCCACCGGTCAAGATGACCAAGTCGATTTCGCCCGCAAGGATTTGTCGAGAGGCTGCATTCACCAACGTTTGAGGTGTATTGCCACCCATGGCGGACAAGCCCAGTTCACGCGGAGCGAGCCCGAGGTGTTCAGCGATGAAATGAGCTGGGTTGCCGTATTTCCA
Organism: Ilumatobacteraceae bacterium; assembly: GCA_040402015.1. GTDB lineage: Bacteria > Actinomycetota > Acidimicrobiia > Acidimicrobiales > Ilumatobacteraceae > UBA2093. The sequence goes on along the minus strand of JBBANI010000007.1, from coordinate 57,207 downwards.
TGACAAAAGGCTGACAACACGAATCGCATCGGGGTTTGGCACAGATGACAATCCCGCGTCGGAAGCAGCAAGGCTGATGGCCTCAACCATTAGGGCCACAGGGTCACGAGCATCGTCAAGACCCTCTGCACGTTGCAGCACTTGGCCAGTACCGATAAGAACGGGGGTGCGTAGGTCAATTGTCATGCCATAACGCTAGGTCGCAGACATAACACCTCTACTACTGTGAAGGAGATGTCCCGAATTGCAATTGGTGCCGACCACGCTGGCTACACCCTGAAACAGCACCTTATTGATGTGCTCACAAATCAAGGTCACGATGTCATCGATCTCGGAACCCATTCCACCGAGAGTTGTGATTACCCACCCATTTGCGCTTCAGTAGGTCGCCACGTTCGTGATGGCAAAGCTGATCTTGGAATTGTTCTTGGTGGCAGTGGTCAAGGCGAACAACTTGCTGCAAACAAAGTTCACGGAGTTCGCGCAGCATTGTGCAACGACTTGTACACGGCTCGCATGGCGCGGTCACATAACAACGCAAACGTGTTGTCAATGGGTGCTCGAGTAGTTGGCGAAGGCCTTGCCGAAGAAATTCTTTCAACATTTTTATCAACCCCCTTCGAGGCAGGCCGTCACGAACATCGCGTAGCGATGTTGGCCGAAATCGAGCAACAAGAATCGAACAAGTAATGCCTTTTCCATCCGACACAGACGCAGACAATGCGGTTTTTGACCTTCTCGAAACTGAGCGCATTCGTCAGACCACCGGATTGCAGTTAATTGCCAGTGAGAACTTCACGTCGCCTGCAGTGATGCACGCAACTGGTTCAATTCTGACGAACAAATACAGCGAGGGATACCCTGGTAAGCGTTACTACGGCGGCAACGTCAATGTTGATGAAATCGAAGCGTTAGCAATTTCACGTGTGAAGCAATTGTTTGGTGCTGAGCACGCAAACGTGCAGCCTCATTCTGGCGCAAGCGCAAATATGGCTGTGTATTTGGGCCTTTTGAATCCTGGCGACACCGTGCTTGGTCTCAGCCTTGACCACGGCGGTCATCTCACGCACGGATCACCAGTCAATGCGAGCGGCATTTTGTACAACTTCAAGTCGTACGGAGTGACGTCTGGTGAAGAGCGAATTGACTTTGAACAAATGCGCGATCTTGCTCTTGAACATCGTCCGAAAATGATTGTTGCCGGAACAACTAGCTATCCACGCCGACTTGATCCAGAACCATTCAAAGCAATCGCCGATGAAGTCGGCGCGCTGCTTATGTTCGACATTGCTCACCTGGCTGGTCTTGTAGCCGGTGGTGCACACCCGAACCCCGTGCCATTTGCTGATGTTGTCACGTTCACTACGCACAAAACATTGCGTGGCCCTCGTGGCGGTTGCATTCTTAGTAAGGCAGTTCACGCGCAAGCTATTGACAAGGCAGTGTTCCCAGGAAGCCAAGGTGGCCCACTTGAACATGCTGTTGCGGCAAAGGCAGTTGCATTCCGCGAAGCACTCGACCCATCGTTCTCTGTCTATGCACGCCAAATTGTGAAGAATGCTTCTGCATTGGCTGCTGCTCTTACCAAAGAAGGTTTCCGACTTGTCAGCGGCGGCACTGATACGCACCTCATGGTTGTAGACCTGCGTCCCTTCGATGCTGAATGCACTGGAAAAGTTGCACAATTGGTACTTGATGAAGCAGGTATCACGCTGAACAAGAACACAGTTCCTGATGATCCACGAAGCCCATTCGTAACTTCTGGTGTACGCATCGGAACACCTTCTGTGACTACACAGGGAATGACCGAAGCCGAAATGCCAGTGATTGCCTCATTGATTGCAGAAGCTCTTCGTCATCGTGATGATGCAGCGGCAGTTGCTGTGGTGAAATCAAAAGTTGCCGCACTCTGTGCCAAATTCCCTGTTTATCCCCACAAATTGTGACGGAAACAATCCAGGTGGAACAGTCATCTAGGCTCCACATCTAATGGGTGACACAAACGGATATCTCATCGTCGGACTGTGTGCGATGTTTGTCACTCTGATTACGACGCCAGTTGTCAGGTGGTTTGCACGCGAACACAATTGGTTAGCACTGCCAGATGAACGAAAAGTGCACACTGTGCCCACTCCTAATGTGGGTGGTATTGCATTGTTCGCCGGAGTTGTTGCTGCGTTAGGACTCGCGTGGAAAATGGATCGATTCTCGCCGTTATTCCTAGGAAACAGCGAACCAACTGGTGTGTTGCTTGGTGCGCTAGTCGTTCTCGTAATCGGCGCTCGAGATGATGTGAAAGAAGTGTCAGCCCCGGCTCGCGTTATTGCAATTGTCGGTGCCGGCATGATGCTCGTGTGGTTCGGCGTCACGATGTTTTATTTTCGTGTTCCGTTCTTGGGAGTCATTCAATTAGGAAATGATTGGGTCCCTATTGTCACCGTTGTGTGGTTGCTCGGAATGGTGCAAGCAATCAACCTTATTGATGGACTTGATGGATTAGCAGCAGGCATCGTTGCCATTGGTTCCACAGCATTTTTTATTTACTCACGGCATCTCTCGGGCCTTGGTTTATTGTCCGAACCAAACATCGGGCCCTTGATTGCAATCATCACTGTCGGTGTATGTATTGGATTTCTTCCGTACAACTTCAATGGTGCAAGTATTTTTATGGGTGACGGTGGCGCATATTTGCTTGGGCTCTTAGTGGCCGTATCAACGAGCGTTGTCGGTGGGCGAGCAGACCCCACCACACAAGCGTTTAGTGGTCAGACATATTTCTTCTTGGCACCACTCCTTATTCCCTTCATCATCTTGGGAGTTCCAATCTTCGATGTGGCGTTTGCCATCGTGCGCCGCGTCAGTAAACGTCAAGGGTTCGCAGAAGCCGACAAGGGGCACTTGCATCATCGTCTGATCAATCTCGGACACGGCCCGCGCCGCGCCGTGGCAATTTTGTGGTTGTGGACTGCGCTGTTGTCTGCATTGGTGTTGTATCCCGTCTTCAACAAGAGCGCTACGAACTTTGCGCCCTTCGGACTAGTGGCGTTAGTGCTATTTTTGTACACCGTCTTGCACCCTGACTTGAATCGCACACCAGAAGACAAATAATCAGGCCCCCAGGTTCCTCGGTTTGACGATTTCTTTGAGACAGCCCTAGATTGAGAAGTTGTTCGGGCATGTCGATCGGCTCGTGATTGGTGAAAATAGTGAAAAAGCGTCCGGCTCCCATCATGACCTCGTCGTCAAACGAAGGTTCTGGGCATGGCGTTGAGTTGGCGCTCTTGGTTTTGGTGTATTTGCTCATTGGTATCGGGCTAGATGCGTGGCTTAATACTCAGCCGATTTTCACAATCGCACTCGTGTTGCTCGCGGTTATTGGACAATTCGTCAAGACCTATTACGTATATAGCGCCCGAATGAAACAACTAGAACAAGAGCGTGCTGAATCAACACGTGCACGGCCAGAACAATGAACGATTCGAACGAGCCTGTGGATAACGCTCCCGAATTTGCCGTATCACGCGACATGGTTCGTCGCGGACTGCTAGTCGCACCGGTGTTGTTGGTTGTTTCTGGTGTGATTTGGGGCACAGAAGGCGTGTCGGGCTCTGCGTACGGATTAGCCATCGTGCTTGTCAATTTCATTTTTGCTGCGGGAATTATCACCATCACCGCCCCGAGATCACTTCCGCTACTCATGGGTTCGGTAATGGTTGGTTATGTCGCACGACTCGGGCTGATTTTTATTGCAGTGCTGCCCGTTCGCGATTCAACATGGATTTCGATTCCGTCGCTCTGTGCGACTATGCTGTTGACGCACCTTGGACTCCTCGTATGGGAGTTGAGACATGTTTCCATGTCTCTGGCCTATCCAGGCCTCAAGCCCAAAAATTCTTCCCCCTTATAATTGAGGTAACTACAAGTGTTCGGATTGGACTTCCCACCTATTAACGAAGTGATTCGTTGGCGCGACGCGTTCGGTAATTTAAACAAGATCGGCATGATTGCGGTTCTTGCTTCTGGTATTGCAATTTTGATTTTTCTTATTGCGAGTCGTTATAACGCTAACGAAGCTCCAAAAGGCGTGCGAAACCTCGCTGAAATGCTTGTTGAGTTCATTGAAGAAAACATCGTGATGCAAACCATTGGCAAAGATGGTTTGGGTTGGACACCATTCTTGTTGTCTCTTTTCATCTTCATCTATTTGTGCAACCTTCCCGGAATTATTCCGATATTGCAGATGCCAGCAACTGGCCGCATGGCAATTCCATTGTTCTTGTCAGTCATTGTCTGGGTTGTCTACAACGCGGTCGGTATCAAGCACCAAGGCTTTATTGGTTACTTCAAGGGCATCATGTTTCCCCCAGGCGTACCCAAGCCAATTTATTTGCTGTTGACCCCAATCGAATTGGTATCAACAATCATTGTGCGGCCGTTCTCGTTAGCAATTCGACTTTTTGCCAACATGCTTGCTGGCCATATGTTGCTAGTTACTTTCGCACTTCTGTCAGCAGCGATGTTCGAAGCTCAGACCAAAAAATTTCTCTTAGTTCCAATGGGTATTTTGCCAATGGGTATGTTGATCTTCCTCACAGTGTTTGAGGTTTTGGTCGGCTTCTTGCAGGCATATATCTTTACAATTCTGACAGCCGTTTATATCGGTGGTGCTCGCCACCCCGAGCATTAGACGACAGTCAGTTATTCAGACCTATTCACATCATTTATTAATTACAGACACAAGGAAAACACTCACATGGAAGCACTAGTACAAGTATCTCGGCTCGTATCCGAGTTAAACGCAGCAGACGCAAAGGCAGCAAACGCTGCTATCGGCGCCGGATTCGCTTATGGCCTTGCAGCCATCGGACCTGGTGTCGGCATCGGCTTCGTCGTTGGTAAGGCAATTGAGGCAATGGCTCGTCAGCCAGAGTCTGCAGGCATGGTGCGTACCACTATGTTCCTCGGAATTGCATTCACCGAAGCGCTCGCGCTGATCGGCTTCGTCGTTTTCATCCTTCTCGGACTCTAGAGCGGCCTAAGCAAAGTTCAGGAGCTGAAATGCCGACTGCGATAGTCACACAATTAAACGGACGCATAGTCCACGTTCGACTGGTGTCATCTGGTTCTACAGATACCACCACGCCTGGCGAAGTACTTGAGGCGGGCGCGCCAATGGCAGCCGCCGAAGGTGAAGCACTTACGGAAGACAAGGGCCCAAGTCCCATTGCACCAGAGGGCAAAGAGCTCATCTGGGGTGGTGGCTCGTTTGTCGTTCTTCTCGTTCTTATGCGTTTGGTGTTGTTCCCCAAAGTGAAAAAGGGCATAGAAACTCGTTACGGAAACATTCGTGCCAATATCGATGGTGCAACAAATGTCAGAGCTGATGCTCGTGCGGAAGTCGCAGCGTATGAAAGTGCATTAGTCGATGTTCGTGCCGAAGCGTCTCGCCGTGTTGACGAAGCTCGTCGCACACTTGATGCCGAGCGTCAAGTGGCCATTACAGCTGTTACCGCACGAATTGCTGAGCGCAAAGCCGAAGTTGATGCGTCAAACGCAGCTGTTCGTGCCGCTGCGAGCGCAGATGTGTCAGTAGCAATTGCATCAGTCGCTACAACCGCAACACAAATTGCTGTCGGTCGTGCCCCAGATGCTGCTGTGGTGTCACGAGCTGTTGAAGAGTCGCTGCAACTATCAGGAGGACAACGATGAGTTTGATTTCACTATTTGCCACGCCAGACCCAACCCAAACACACAGTTGGATTCTGCCTGAAACTTCAGAAATCATTTACGGTGGTATTTCATCAACGATCGTGTTCGCACTGCTTTATAAGTTCGCCTTGCCGTTGGCAAAAAAGGCACTCTCTGCTCGAACTGAGAAGATCGCAAAAGAAATGAGCGACGCTGCCCAGATGCGCACAGATGCCGATACTGAAGCTGGCGATATTCGTCGTGCTGTTGGTGACATTGGCAACGAACGCACTCGCCTCATGGCTGAAGCTGATGTTCAATCAGAGGTTCTGCTTCGTGAAGGTCGTGGTCGTATCACAGTTGAAGTTGCTGAACTTGAAGCAAAAGCAGCTGCAGACCTTGTCGCAGCGGCTTCTCGAATTGGTGACGAATTACGCGGAGAAATTGCGCGTCTTTCCAGTACCACAATCGACAAAGTCGTTCGAGCAACCCTTGATGACAAAGCGCAGCAAGATCTTGTTGAATCTTTCATTAACAGTGTGGGGGCATCACGATGAGTGACACTCGTATTGAGTCCTACGCAACAGCACTTGTGCAAATTGCGCAGGCAGAAGGCGTTCTCGACCGCATAAAAGATGACATGTATCGCGTTGCTCGCGCTGCAGAGTCAAGCGATCAATTACGTTCAGTATTAAATGATGAATTGATTCCTGCAGAGCGTCGCCAGACAATCGTTGAATCATTGCTTGAAGGTAAGGGTCACCCATTGTCATCACATTTGGTCGGACTTGTTATCGGATCAGGACGTGGTCGTGATTTAGCAGCAATTCTCGACATCGTGGCAGCACGTGGTGCATCAGAATCTGGCATGAACCTTGCTGAAGTGCGCAGTGCAGTGGCACTGTCAGCAGATCAGCAGACGCGTCTAGCCGCTGCGTTATCTAAACGAACTGGGAAAACAGTCGACCTCAAGGTTGTTGTTGATCCGTCAGTTGTTGGTGGCATCGTTGCCACAGTTGGTGACATTGTCATCGACGGAACCGTCCGTACAAATCTCGACCAGCTGAAGAGCCGGTTGTAACGAATTTCGAAGAAGAGAAGTCAAGAGGAGAACATGGCAGAGTTAACACTTTCCGCCGGTGATATTGCAGCAGCGATATCCAAAGGTTTGCAGGGCTACACGCCTTCGCTTGAAGCACGCACCGTTGGTCGCGTCGCAGAAGTGGGCGATGGTATTGCACGCATCTCGGGCTTGCCCGACTGCAAAGTAAACGAATTGCTTGAATTCGAAGATGGCACCGTCGGTCTTGCTCTCAACCTTGAAGAAGTGTTGATCGGCTCAGTGGTCTTGGGCGACTCAGACGCAATTGAAGAGGGACAGACAGTTAAAGCAACTGGCCGCATCCTTTCAGTTCCTGTCGGTGACGCAATGCTTGGTCGCGTTGTAAACGCACTTGGTACTCCAATTGACGGCAAGGGCGACATCGTTGGCGCAATCATGCGCCGTGTTGAAGTTCAGGCTCCCGGAATTATGGGACGTAAGCCAGTACACGAGCCATTGCAGACAGGTATCAAGTCAATTGATGCCATGACTCCAATTGGTCGTGGACAGCGTGAGCTCATCATTGGTGACCGTAAGACTGGTAAGACCACCATTGCAATCGACACCATCATTAACCAGCGTGGACTTGGTGTGAAGTGCATCTATGTCGCAATTGGTCAGAAGGGTTCCACCATTGCTTCAACGGTAGAAACACTTCGCCAGTACGGCGCGTTGGAATACACAGTCATTGTTGCTGCACCAGCATCAGAGCCTGCACCGTTCAAGTATCTTGCTCCGTATTCCGGTTGCGCCATTGGTCAGCACTGGATGGAAAATGGTGAGCATGCGCTCATTGTTTACGATGACTTGTCAAAGCAAGCAGAGGCGTATCGCCAGATGTCATTGCTTCTTCGCCGGCCACCAGGCCGTGAGGCATACCCAGGAGACGTTTTCTATCTTCATAGTCGCCTTCTTGAGCGTGCTGCGAAATTGTCCGATGAAAACGGCGCTGGTTCACTTACTGCTTTGCCAGTGATTGAAACCAAAGCTGGTGACGTTTCTGCATACATTCCAACCAACGTGATCTCCATCACCGATGGTCAGGTGTACTTGCAAGACAACTTGTTTAAATCAGGTATTCGTCCTGCTGTTGACGTGGGTGTTTCCGTGTCACGCGTAGGTGGTGCTGCTCAGACAAAAGCAATGAAGAGCGTTTCAGGAACTCTGAAGCTTGACCTCGCGCAGTTCCGTGAGCTTGAAGCTTTCGCAACGTTTGGTTCTGAACTCGACGCCGTGTCAAAGGCACAGCTCGAGCGCGGTTACCGTCTCGTTGAATTGCTAAAGCAAGGCCTTAACTCACCAATGCCCGTTGAAGAACAAGTTGTGTCAATTTTTGCCGGAACAAAGGGGTATCTCGACTCCATTCCAGCAACTGATGTTGGCCGTTTTGAAATTGAATTTCTCGAGCACTGTCGTGCACGTCACGGTGCGATGCTCGCTGAGTTGCGTACGAATCCAAAAGCAGATGTTCCATCTGACTTGGGTGACATTGTGTTGGCATTTAAGAACGGTTTCAAAATTACGGCACCTAAGGGTGCAGCTGTTGACCCCACTGCCACCGATGCTGCGGCACTCGGCGACGCACAGAGCAACAAGACCCTCGCGACGGAGTGATCTAAGTGGCTGGTGGACAAGAACGAATTCTGCGCGGACGCATTAAGTCCGTACAGGCGACGAAAAAAATCACGCGTGCAATGGAGCTTATTGCTGCATCGCGCATCGTGAAGGCGCAGCAACGCGTCGTCGCAGCCGTTCCCTACAGCGACATGATCACTGAAGTAGTTCGCGATCTCTCGGCAGCCGGATCTTCTAGTTCCATGCCACTTCTTGCTGGTCGTAGCGAAATCAAGAATGTTTGCTATGTCGCACTTACCGCAGACCGCGGTCTGTGTGGCGGTTACAACACTGGTGTGATGCGAGCCACTGAGGGCGAAATCAAGAAAGATGCTCTAGAGGGTCGTTCTCACACTGTGATTGCAATTGGCCGTAAAGCCGATGGTTACTTTCGTTTTCGTGGTTACAACGTTGCAAAAAGTTTCACGGGTTTTACTGACAGCCCTAGCTACGCAAATGCAAAAGAAGTTGGCGAATTTGTCACCGAGCTTTATGCAACAGGTCAGGTAGACCGTGTGGAACTTGTGTACACTCGTTTCGTTTCATCCGGTACTCAAGAAGTGGTGCAGCGCCCTCTTGTTCCTCTTGAATCAGAAACTGTTGCGGGTGGCGATGCAAAAAATGCAGCTGGGGCTGACTACGAATTTGAACCATCACCAGAAGCAATTCTTGAGACACTTTTACCTCGCTACGTTGAGGCTCGTGTGTATGCAGCAATGTTAAATGCGGCCGCTTCCGAGCATGCATTCCGTCAACGCGCAATGAAATCAGCTACTGACAATGCTGAAGAACTTATTAACAACCTTTCCCGAATCATGAACCGAGCCCGTCAGGACTCGATCACGACTGAGATCATGGAAATCGTCGGCGGTGCCGAAGCCATGTCCTCGAAAAATTAGAAGAACGAACAAGTAGGAGCAATCCAGATGAGTATGACAGAAACAAAACAAGACGGACGGGTAGTGGCAATTGCTGGCCCCGTAATTGACGTTGAATTCCCTCGTGGCTCGCTGCCAGAGTTGAACTCAGCAATCGAGTTTGAAATCACACACGAAGGCACAACAACAGTTGTTCTTGCCGAAGTTGCTCAGCAGCTCGGTAACAGCCGTGTGCGCGCCGTGTGCCTCAAGCCAACTGACGGACTGAGCCGTAACACGCCAGTACGCAACCTTGGTCACGGTATTCAAGTGCCAGTGGGTAACCGCACACTTGGACATGTATGGAACGTATGGGGCGATGTGCTCGACGGCAACAACGATGATTTCAAAGACATCGAGCGTTGGGACATTCACCGTCCAGCTCCTGCATTCGACACACTCGAGCCATCAAAGCGCATGTTCGAAACCGGCATTAAGGTCATCGACCTTCTGACTCCGTACCTTGCTGGTGGAAAAATTGGTTTGTTCGGTGGAGCAGGTGTTGGTAAGACCGTTCTTATTACCGAAATGATTAACCGTGTTGCTTCGAAGCACGGTGGTGTTTCTGTGTTCGCCGGAGTGGGCGAGCGCACACGTGAAGGTACTGACCTTCGTATGGAAATGGAAGAGTCGGGCGTGTTTGAAAAAGCAGCCTTAGTGTTCGGACAAATGGACGAACCACCTGGCGTGCGCCTCCGCGTTGCATTGTCAGCTCTCACCATGGCTGAGTACTTCCGTGACGTACAGAATCAGGACGTGTTGTTGTTCATCGACAACATCTTCCGTTTCGTACAGGCCGGCTCTGAAGTATCAACTCTTCTCGGACGTATGCCATCAGCAGTGGGCTACCAGCCAACACTTGCTGACGAAATGGGTCAACTACAAGAGCGCATTACTTCAACCCGCGGTCGTTCAATTACGTCACTACAGGCTGTATACGTTCCTGCGGACGACTACACCGACCCAGCTCCGTTCACCACGTTCACCTTCCTCGATGCAACAACAGAGTTGTCTCGTCAGATCGCGTCACTTGGTATTTACCCAGCTGTGGATCCATTGGCTTCAACGTCAACAATTCTCACACCAGAAACTGTTGGTGACCGTCACTACGCAGTTGCTCGTCGCGTGCAGGAAATCTTGCAGCGCTACAAGGAACTTCAAGACATCATCGCAATTCTTGGTCTTGACGAATTGTCAGAAGAAGATCGCCAGACCGTGTCACGTGCACGTAAGGTTCAGCGCTTCTTGTCACAGCCGTTCTATGTTGCTGAAGTCTTCACCGGCGTCAAGGGCGAGTACGTTCCTGTTGCTGAAACAGTGGAATCATTCGAAGCACTTATCAACGGTGAACTCGACGAAGTGCCAGAACAGGCATTCCTCAACGTCGGTTCAGTCGAGCAGGTGTTCGCAAAGGCAAAGGCTCTCCAGGAGAACGCATAATGGCTGAGTCGTCAGGCGTATTGCGCGTAGAAGTTGTATCACCCGAGCGGGTTCTCTTTTCAGGAGAATCAACTCAGGTGATCACCCGCACCATGGAAGGTGGCGAAATTGCTTTCCTTCCTGGCCATGCGGCGTTCCTTGGTGCACTCACCGAGAACCACACGCGTATCTACTTGTCTGACGGCACCATTCAAAACTTGGCCGTTCATCTCGGCTTTGTTGAAGTTGGTCCCGATCACGTGACCATTCTCTCTGATGCAGCTGAACTTGAACAAGACATCGATGTTGCCGCAGTACGCGCAACAAAGATTCGCCTTGAAGAACAATTGCGTACCGAGCAGTCAGCTGAAATTGAAGCTGAACTTCGCCGCACAGACGCACGCATCGCCGCCACCGGCGGACTGTAAATAAGAGTCTTCTCGTCGACAAGGTCGACGAGGTTGATTTATATTTTGAAACCCGAGACGTATCTGTCTTACTTTGCAACCATGTTATCTGCATAATTGCAAGACAAAGTTATTTGTTTGTACGGCTACTACAACAATAAATATATTATTAGGTACACCGTAAGAAAAAAATTACTGTTCATTTTCAATGTCTGGTTGTACTGTCACAATTAGTTGTTGAAAGAAGAAACTAATGACAGGACAAGAAAAAAAGAAAGACGAAAAACGAGTCAAAGATTTGTCGATGTGGCAACCGTTTGAACGCGATGCTGAACTTCCAGAATTTGACCAAACTAGTTGTCCTATGTGTCAAGAGACTATGGATGAAGTTGCTGACGATCTTTGCCCAGTGTGGTCAGAATATTATAAAAAGGTGGTTTGTCGATCGTGTCACGACATCCACGAATTGAATCACACCAGAGATCATCGGGTGTGAATTAATCAATTGGTGTTGACTAACCGTTTTGGTGGTCGTCGAACCATTCACGTGCTGCAGCCAGTATTTGCGGCTCGGTTAACGCAGGCACATTGATATCTAATGCGGCAACTACTTTTTCCGCAGTCTTCGGGTGATGACGTTCTAAATGTTGGATGAGTTTCAACATTGAATTTGATTTACCTTTGCCGTGGCCGACTAACAGAATCTGACCAGCTGGAGCGAGAGCTGTCGCAACGCTTTCAAGGTACGGATGTTCAAAACGATTTGTTTCATGGCTATGAGTGGTTTGTTGTTCATTGCGAACATGATGATGAATATGTTCCGCGCTAGGTCGTGCAACCACTTCTGGTTTGTCACCACGGTGTGCGTCAGTAGCCCAAATGCGCGTATCGGTATGTGTAACGGCTGCGACTACTAATTTTCCGGTGATGTTCATATGTTCACACTATGACTCAGTGATGAATTTTAATCAATAGAGCACATTGTTAGGTATGCGTAACTTTTACTAGTCGTGGGAAGGCTTGTCTCAGCTGTAATCGATTGCTGAGAATTCGCTGATCTTGTCGAGCCTGTGTTGTGCGTCGATGAGACGTACTGTGCCGCTGCGGGAACGCATTACCAAACTTTGTGTGTGCACACGGCCGGGAGTAAAGCGAACGCCCTGAAGAAGTTCGCCATCGGTAACGCCAGTTGCAGCGAAGAAGCAATTGTCGCCTTGTACCAGGTCGTCGGTGAGCAAGATGCGCCCAAGGTCGTAGCCCTGAGCAATTGCTGCATCGCGTTCTTCATCACTGCGTGGCCATAGGCGGGCTTGAATTTCGCCACCCATGCACTTCAGTGCAGCAGCTGCAACAACACCTTCAGGTGTTCCACCAATTCCGAACATGACGTCGACGCCTGCATTAGGCCACGCGGTTGCGATTGCCGAGAAAATGTCGCCATCGGAGATGAGTTTGATGCGTGCGCCAGAGGCACGGACTTCTTCGATGAGGTCGTCATGACGGGGACGCTCAAGAATCATGACTGTTAAGTCGCGAACGCTTTCGCCTTTTGCCTTGGCAATCCATTTGAGGTTCTGAGTAGGCGTTGCGGTGATGTCGATTGAGCCAACAGCATCAGGGCCAACAGCAATCTTTTGCATATAGAAACATGGGCCCGGATCAAACATGGTCCCGCGGTCAGACACAGCAATTACCGAGATTGCATTACCTTTGCCCGATGCTGTGAGCGAGGTGCCGTCAATTGGGTCTACTGCAACGTCTGTGTCTGGCTTCGAGCCGTCGCCGACAAGTTCGCCGTTGAACAACATGGGGGCTTCGTCTTTTTCGCCTTCACCAATCACAACAATGCCACTCATGGGAACGGTGCTGAGCACCATGCGCATGGCATCAACCGCCGCACCGTCTGCACCTAGTTTGTCTCCGCGGCCAACCCAGCGACTGGCTGCCATGGCGGCAGATTCGGTGGTGCGCACGAGTTCGAGGGCGAGGTTACGGTCAGGGCGTTCAGTTGTCATCACCTACAAACCTAGTGCCCTGACTAACCTGCGTTCGTGTCCGTTCTGCCGATTCAACTGTGTCTTCCAGGTATTGAGATCACTGACGTTCTGGTGCGGCCCGGCGGCCAATGGGTATCAGGAGTTGTCTCAGACGGCGCCTCTGCCATTCTGCGGATGTGGGCCGTTGATGGCAGTGCCGTGGTTGATCTTTATTCTGATGGCCCCTCGCGTGGTCGTGGGCTGTCTGGTGGGGTGCATGTGTGGAGCGACGATGGCGACGTTGTGTATGTGACAACTGAGGCACGGGGCATTGTTGAAATAGAACTTCGAAGTGACGTGGTGACGAAGGATCGGTCATTGGCATTTGATGTATCTCGGTCGTGGTCAACGCCAGCAATTGACTACATGAATCGAACAGTGTTTGCCATTGCCGACTGGAAAGAGTTGTGGGGATGCGAGATAACAGACGGTGTGCCGTTTGTAGCGCATAGTGATTCAGATTTTGCGATTGATGCAATTGCCGGTGTTGATGGAAGTTGCATCGTGTGGAACCGGCCTGACATGGCATGGACCCAAAGTGCTTCACACCCAGAACGAGTCGTGAAGGGCGTTGCTGTGCAACAAGCACGGTTTTCTCGAAATAAAGAATCTTTTGGTTTTATTGATGATTCCACGGGCGTGGCAAACGTTCACATTCTGGGCGACCAGATTGTTGACCCGAATATCTCCATCATTGACCATTGTGAACATGGCGCACCAACATGGGGTCCTGGGCAACGCACGTGGTGTTTCAATACTGACGGCACCCGCGTTGCGTACACACGTAACGAAGACGGGTATTCATCTTTGTGGGTGTTTGACAGAGTGACAGGTTCGCGCCATCGCATCGGGCAAGGAGTTCACGGTTGTTTGTCGTGGGAAGAGAACACTCTTGCTGCAGTACGCACTGGGGCACGTACGCCGCAACAAGTAGTGGTGTATCACCTGAATAATCTGCTTGAACCTCGGCGCACGGTGTTGGTACGACCAGCTGATGCACGTTGGTTTGATAATGAAATTGACGTAGAACTTGTAGAACCAACTGTTGAACAAGCACCCGGAGACGTAGAGGTGCCGTATCGCTTGTATCGGGCGCATCGACCACATGGTGGATTGATTTGCTGGATACATGGCGGACCAAATGATCAATGGCAAGTGACATTTAAAAGCCAATTCACATATTGGTTATCGCGTGGGTTCGCTATCGCAGTTGTTGACCATCGCGGTTCATCAGGGCATGGTCGTGAGTTCATGATGAGCCTGAATGGTCATTGGGGTGAATACGATGCCATTGATACAGCGAATGTATTGCACCATCTTCAGAGTGTTCACGGGTTTTCTTCTACAACAACAGTCGTGATGGGCGGTAGTGCTGGTGGATTGACCGCACTGAACACAGCTATCAGTGATGCATCATTGTGTGCTGGTGTTGTGGTGAAGTACCCAGTGGTTGATCTGGTTGCCATGTTGCACAGCGACGACCCATTTGAAGGTCATCACATGCCAGTACTGATTGGCTCTGAAGTTCATGCGTCAGAACGTTCACCGCATAACAATGCTGTAGCCCTGCGAGATGTGCCGGTACTTGTGTTTCATGGTGATCAGGATCATTCAGTTCCTCTTGTTCATTCTGAACGCCTGCGAGATGCCATAGAGGCAGTGGGTGGAAACATTCAATTAGAAGTGTTCGCGGGAGAGGGTCACGGGTTTCGTAACCCTGTAAATATCGCTCGTGAATTTGCCGTGACTGAAGAGTTCCTGCACTCTCTGATGAAGAACGCAAGATAGCGTTAGATCCATGCTTCTGGCTGAGTTTGAGATCTTTCACTCGCGCCCCATTGCCCCCACGCGACGATTGGCACTTGGTCGGCTGCTCTTGCCAGTTGAGCCCGCGCCCGGATTTGGTGGCATCTTGCTTGGCGCTGTGCTTGCTGTGCACGCAGCGGAAGTACACGAAGATTTTATCCCTGATCTCCAGCGCTTGTTACTAGAGATTGAACGCGACTCGCGCGTCGTGCAACCGCGACTACGACACCGTTTTCAGGTTGACCGGCACGGGTTGTCGTACAGCACTCACCGCATGACCAGCGTGAATGACTCGATCGAGTTTGAATTTCAGAACAACGGAAATGCATTGCAGCAAGCTCTTGGTGCCATTTACGCACTAGAGCGTCTTGACATTGGTATTCGTCAACAGTTAGTGCCCGTCATGCTTCGGGCAATGAAATGGCGCGGACCAGTTGGCGCCTCCTTTATTGAGTATCTGGCTGGCTCAAAGGTGTCGTCAGTCTCGGCTTTGGCAGATCCTCGCGCATGGGCTTTGGAAATTCTTGGTTTTCCGGGCGGCACTGTGAAGCCAGGGAAGCGAGACATCATGGCGCACTATCGCGCCAGTGTGCGGAGAGCGCATCCTGATCATGGCGGCAATGAAACCGATGCGAGCAAATTGATTATGGATATCACTGAGGCTCGTCGCGTGTTGCTTGAGGCGTTGTGACTTCCATTGCCGGAGTCGTCTTATTTCCTGGCGCAGGTTCATCTTCGTCTCACTCATCATTAGTGGCAATGCACGATGCACTGGCGCCCATACCGGTTGCTAGGCACGACTTTCCATATCGTCTTGCGGGAAAACCATTTCCCGACAAAGCACCTGTGCTTGTTGCGTGTGTCAAGGAACATGTACGTATATTCGCTGAATCGTTAGGTGTATCCACCTCAAAGATTGTCATTGGTGGACGGTCGATGGGTGGCCGCATGTGTTCGATAGCTGTTGCCGATGTGGCAGATCCATTATTGGTTGCGGGGCTCGTATTGGTGTCGTACCCGTTACATCCGCCAAAGAAGCCAGATACTTTGCGCATCGAACATTTGCCGCGAGTATCTGTCCCCACTCTGTGCATTAGTGGAACAAAGGATAATTTCGGATCACAAGAGGAACTAGAAAGTGCTTTTTCTGTTGTTCCCGGTGTCGTTACCTGGAGTTGGGTCGACAATGGCCGACATGAATTAGCAAAGGCCGATGCTGATGTGGCGCAACGTATTGCGGCCTGGGTGTCAGCGCTTTAGAGATCGTGCGAGATCTCGTCGAGATCAAGGTGGGCTGTTTCGGGGTAGCGAAACCACACAATGAGAGAAGCAATGACTGGGCCCGCAACGAGGCACAGCATCACTGTGCCGTATGACAATCCCGAATCTAAGACAAATCCGGCGCCAACTAATCCGACAATCCCGCCAAATAAAGCAGAGGTCATGATGATTCCACCAGCCATTGCGCGAGACCCTGTAGGGAATAACTCTCCTCGGTACACAGCTAAAGCCGGATAGGAGACACCGAATGCGAGCCCGCCCGCAATTGCAAACAGCCACATCAAAAGGCCGGAGGCAAAGAACGACATTGCATAGAGAAATGCACCAATCGGAACCATGGTTGCACCAAGAATTCGCCGACCTCTCTCGTCTGCAACGTGACCGCCAAGAATTAGGCCAAGTGCAGCTGGAGAAGATGTGGCAATTGTGAATAGCGCGACAAGGGCAGCCGAAAATCCCCGTTCATCTTTTAAATATCTATTCTGAAAAATCGACACTGTGGCAATGAACATGTTTGTCAGAAACACAACAGAACAAATTTGTCCTAGATGGCCACGAAATGCAGATGATAGTTTTATCCGAAAGACCACAACCTGTTTCTGGTGTTTGGTGAATCGTTCTGATTCGGGCAACCACTTTGTGAGTGCTGCTGCAACAAGTATCCACACAAGAGCTACGAGATAGATGAGCCTCCATGAAGTGGGGCCACGATCTGCCAACGGAAGTGATCCGACAGCAATGCCCCCGCCAATTCCGCTGATGACGGCGAGAAGCCCTGTTGCGTACGCACGTGTGTTGCGAGGCATTTCTTCAAGTGCAACAACTGCAATCAAGATGTCAAGCGTGAGGCCTAGCGGGCGTCCAATTGCTTGTGTGCCGACAAGAAAAATGTACGACGGTGCAATAGCTCCTAGCGCTGACACCAACGGTGCCGCCCACGCCATCGCGATCATCACTGGGCGACGTCCGTATCTGTCTGCCAATACAACAAGTGGCAAACAAATGACGATGCCTAGTCGCACTACTGATGCGCCGATTCCCTGACCTGATTGTGAGATGTTGAATTCATCGGCGGCAAACGCAACTGTTTGGGTGAACAGAGTGTTGATGAATGCTGCTGACATTGATGCCAAACCCACCAAAACAAGAATTCGGCGTTGGCGGGGAGACAAATCTTCGGTCGGCTTTGCCCATCGGGGTAGGCGTCTCAGCCGAAGTTTTCCGTTCAAGGCCACCGCGGGAGCATACTGATAGTCATGTCCATTGGTTCGAATCAGCGTGAGAGCGATGTCATTGTTGTTGCTCAGAGCGGCCCATTGGCAGGCGAAGTGGTTGTACCAGGAGCCAAAAACTCGGTTCTTAAACTGATGGCGGCCGCGTTGTTGGCCGATGGCAGATACACATTGACCAATGTTCCTGTCATTGAAGATGTCGTCATCATGGCTGACTTGCTGCGGGCCATTGGGCTTGAGATCACCATGTCGCCAGCACCCGCAGGTGAGACCGGCCAGCATTTGTCAATTTATAACTCTGGGGCAATTACACCTGTTGCACCGTTTGAACTGGCTGACCGCATTCGCTCGTCGGTGAATCTTGTTGGCCCACTGCTCGGCCGCTTCGGCACAATTGACATTGCGCTTCCCGGCGGCGATGACTTTGGTGGTCGGCCAATCGACATGCACTTACGCGGTCTTGAAGCAATGGGTGCAGAATTTGAAACGTCATCTGAAGGCATCGTCGGGAGATGCACGCGACTCGTTGGTGCCGAAGTAGTTTTCGATTTCCCAAGTGTGGGCGCGACGGAGAATGTTCTTATGGCAGCAGTTGTCGCAGATGGTGTCACAACTATTCGCAACGCTGCTCGTGAACCAGAAATTGCAGACTTGTGCAATATGTTGCGCAAAATGGGGTGCCGCATCGATGGAATTGGCACGGCAACATTGACTATTACAGGTGTTGACCCATCTTCGTTGCAGGCCGTAACTCATGAAGTTGTAACCGATCGTGTGCAGTCAGCGACGTACATTGCTGCTGTCGGCATGTGTGGCGGCACCATTCGTGTAGCGCGGGCAAATGCTCAGCACATGGGAATGATGCTGACTCGTTTTACCGACATGGGCATGATCTTCGATATTGACGACGAGGGCATTACCGCATCGGCACCTGACAAATTGACGTCGGTTGATGTCTCCACGTTGCCGTATCCGGGTGTTGCTACCGATTACAAACCACTAGTGGTGGCCATGTTGTCTATTGCAAGTGGCATCGGAATAGTTACCGAGAATTTGTATCCCGGTCGGTTCCGTTATGTCGAAGAATTGCGTGCACTGGGAGCCAACATAGAGATCGACGGGCATCATGCTGTTGTTCGAGGAGTTGAACATCTCACTGGCGCCAATGTCGTGGCCCCCGATATTCGTGCCGGAGCAGCTCTTGTCGTTGCAGGACTCGCAGCGTCTGGAATCACTGAAATTGGCGATGTGTTCCACATTGATCGCGGGTATGACGACATTGTGGGCCGCCTGAGCTCTTTGGGTGCGTCAATTAGTCGGGTTCGGCCTGAGTCGTAGCCTCAGGCGGTGCCAATTTCTTGGCGCGCGAATTTGCGAGCCGTAAAAGACTAAAAATGAGGCCAATGGGTACGAGGGCATACAGCATCTCGTCCCACCCACCTTGATGAGCGAACATCATGTCAGCGTAGGCTGTAGCCATGTCAATGCGCCAACAGGTAGAAGAAACCATCGTGGTCATCAGGCCAGCTCTTCAGGCCGACGGCGGAGACATTGTGTTGCACGATGTCAACGAAGAGACTGGCGTCATCTCTGTGGAGCTAGTCGGAGCCTGCACAACATGTCCTGCGTCTGACCAAACTCTCAAGGCTGGCATCGAACGCATTATGAAAGACCGCATCGACGGAGTCACCGAGGTCGTGCAGGTCGTCTAAGTGAGCCGTCGCACTCTTAGCCCCGAACAACTTTTTATCGCCGCATGTGATGGCGATCGCGCTGCTCTTGCTCGCGTCTTGTCGTTGCTTGAACGCGGTGATGCTGTGGCACGTGAAGTCGGAAGGCTTGCGTACAAGCGCAGCGGTACCGGCTACACAGTGGGTATCACCGGAGCTCCTGGTGCTGGAAAGAGCACTCTCACTAGTTCGCTAATCACACATTTGCGCAAGCAGGATCTTGAAATTGCAGTTCTTGCTATCGACCCATCGTCACCGTTCACTGGTGGCGCAATCTTGGGTGACCGCGTTCGCATGCAAGACCACGCAACAGACCCTGGCGTATTTATCCGTTCAATGGCTACGCGTGGACACCTTGGTGGTTTGTCGCTGTCAACGCCCGAAGCAATTCGCATGCTTGATGCCGTAGGCCGCCAGTGGATTTTGGTTGAGACCGTTGGCGTTGGCCAAGTGGAAGTGGAAATTGCTGGCAAGGCAGACACCACTGTTGTTGTGCTGAACCCAGGCTGGGGCGATTCGGTGCAAGCAAACAAAGCTGGCCTCATGGAAATTGCTGACGTGTTCGTTATCAACAAAGCAGATCGCAAAGGCGTGCAAGAGACTCAGCGTGACATTGAACAAATGTTGGAACTGTCTGATCTTGCCCACGAAGCGTGGCACCCACCCATTCTTGCCACTGTTGGTACGACGGGTGAAGGTGTTTCAGAAATGTGGGATGCGGTGTTAGAACATCGCGCCACAATTGAATCCTCCGGAGTATTGAAGTCGCGTCGTGAATTTCGGTTACGTGCCGAACTGCGCGAAATTGTTGCACGCCGTCTTGAATTGAAAGCTCGTGAAATTCTTAGTGGTGACCATTGGGATGGTCTACAGGAGCAGGTGCTGAATCACCTTCTTGATCCCTGGTCGGCGGCTGATGAAATGTTGCGCGGAGTAGGAGCCTGAAATGTCCAATGAATCATTAGTACTTATAGATCGCCGTAGTGATGGGGTTGCTGTCGTCACGTTGAACTCGCCAAAGGTCAATGCGCTGTCTACTGCGCTTCTGGCACGTCTTCATGATGTGGCGCGTGAACTCACTAGTAATCCTGTAGGTGCAGTTGTTATTACGGGCGGCGACCGCTTGTTCGCTGCTGGAGCAGATATTTCAGAATTTGGTGGCCCATCGGAAGCAAAAACAATTGGCGCAGCTTTTCATGCCGCATTGAATGCAGTGGCAACTATTCCGTCGTTCACCATTGCTGCAGTCAGCGGTTACGCACTTGGCGGTGGTTGTGAATTGTCAATGGCGTGCGATTATCGCATTGCATCAACAAAAGCAGTGTTCGGACAACCCGAAATTCTCCTCGGCATTATTCCTGGCGGCGGCGGAACGCAACGTCTTCCACGTCTCGTGGGCGCAAGCAGGGCCAAGGAAATCATGGCGACAGGTCGTCAAGTAAAAGCAGAAGAAGCATTGTCCATCGGCCTTGCTAATGAAATGGTGGAACCAGACGCGCTGATGACTCGCGCTCTTGAGCTGGCAACCACCATCGCATCTGGCGCAACTGTCGCCACTCGACTAATCAAACAGGCAGTTGACCAGGGCATTGAGACTGATCTGGCATCGGGTCTTGCCCTAGAACTCCAGTTGTTTGAAGATGTTTTTCATTCTGCCGACAGTCACATTGGTGTGGCCAGTTTTCTCGAACACGGACCAGGTAAAGCCACCTTTACTGGCAAATAACTCATGCATCATTTTCGCGCACCTGATGCACGCCGCTTCATTTCTGCCTCATTAATGATTGGCATCGCGTTCGTTATCTTCGGCGCATCATTTGGCGTGTTGTCCGTTTCTGCCGGTGCATCTATTGCGCAATCGTGCGCGATGTCTCTGCTTGTTTTTACTGGTGCATCACAAATGTCTGCAGTCAGTGTTCTGGCATCAGGTGGAACAGTTGCAAGTGCATTCGGTGGTGCGGTGTTGCTGTCTGGCCGAAATGCGGTCTATGGCTTAGCAATGTCGCCGGTGTTGAAGCAGGGAAGTCTCGCTTCTCGTTTACTTGGTGCGCAATGGGTAATTGATGAAACAACTGCTTTGGTGTCTGCAGAAACCGATCCAGCCACTCGCCGAACCGCATTCTGGATTTCTGGCGCAATTCTGTATGCAAGTTGGAATATCGGAACACTTCTTGGCGCGTTAGTCGGGTCCAGCATTAACCCCAGTGATTTTGGACTCGATGCTGCGTTTCCCGTGATGTTCACTGCAATGATTGCGCCCCATCTGCGCACATCTGCTGGTCGCAAAGCCGCTTTGTTTGGTGCAGTTGCCGCGGTAGCGCTGGCACCGTTTATGCCGATTGGTCTACCGATACTTGTGTCGGCACTTGGCATGTTGTTCGGTATGTCACCGACTTCAAGTGATCCAAATGTGAAGACGGGCGGCGCACCATGAGCTGGACCTTTGTTTTGTCTTTGGCTGCGTGTACGTATGGTTTGAAGCTTCTTGGCGCTGTGATCATTGGTCAGCGTGAGATGCCATTGGTGGTGCAGCGGTGTTTGTTGCTGATTCCAGCGGCGTTGCTTGCAGGGCTGATTGCGAAAGATACGTTTACCTCTGGTCAGAGCTACGCCATTGATGCGAGAGCTGCCGGATTGGCAGTTGCAGTGCTTACTACATGGCGAAAGTTGCCATTTGTTGTGGTGATTGTTGCTGGGGTGGGAACCACCGCAGTTATTCGCTTGTTTGTTTAAGCAGTAGGTGCTTCAGCAAGTTTTTTGAGAATGCGCAAGTTCTTACGCCAAATTGCTTTCATCACAATTTGACCGCCAACAAGAGCGCCAAGTTTTCCACCGAGCCACCATGGGAACACCAAGACTTCAGTCCACACGAATCGTGTGGACGATGGAGTAAGGGCTTCAAGTGTGAATTCACCAGTTCCGGTAACAACGCCGGTGTGTGTGACGCCCATGGCCTGTTGCGGAACCCATGAAGTGATCTTCATCTCGTCGACAAGTTTGATAGGGCCAACTTTGGTGTCGCAATAAAATTCAGTGCCGGTGCCACGTGTTTGATCAGTCTTGAAACGAATCGCAACGGCATCTGCCATCCAGTCAATGTGGCGCTCTATTGGTTCTACGATTTCCCACACGCGCTGAGTGCTTGCGTTGATATCAATCGCTACGCGAATGCTTCCCATGAATTAAACGCCAACTGCAGCGCGACGAAGTGCGTCTGCTGCAAATTCAGGCGCGATGATATTGATCATGACCCCTGTGCCGCGTTCGAAACCAGCTGTGGTGGTGAGCTTGGGGAACAGGTGAGCGTGCCAGTGGTACGTGCCCTCGTGGTGCGATGGGGCTGTGTGGAACACAAGGTTGAAGGCAATGTCGCCCAGCGTGGCAACAAGATGCTTCAGCGCGTCACGAACAGCGAGACCAACGCCGCTGAGTGCAGCATCAGATGAATCAGTGAGGTGTTGCTGGTGATCTTTTGGCATGATGAGCAATTCATATGGGCTAGAAGACCAGAACGGGCAAATGACCATGGCATGATCATTTTCAAGAACAAAACGTTCGTTGTTTGATTCCGCTTCAGTGGTGGTGCACACAATGCATCCGCCTTTGAATCGTTCGAAAGCACGTTCTTCTTCAAGAATTTCGCCAGGTACAAACGGAAGACCGAGTAATTGCCCGTGTGGGTGAGCAAGTGATGCGCCAGCTTCGCGACCATGATTCACAATTGCTTGCGTGTAACGAATGTTTGGAGTGTTGGCATGTGCGATAAAGCGAGCCTTGAGTGCAGTCATGAGTTGTGCGATCTGATTATCAGAAAGTTGATCAAGACGTACTTCGTGCTCTGGCGAGTACACAAACACTTCGTGAGTGCCACTTGCCTCAGCCATGACGTGCACAGGGCCGAGGTTGCGTACTGCAAGTGACTCGTCGCCTTCGAATGCGGGGTAGCGGTTCGCGATTACCCGCAATTGCCAATTGCCGGCTGCGTCAACATTTTCTAATAGCGGAATATCTGCATGTGAATGGGCGCTGTTGGGACAAAATGGGCATTCGCGATCAGGATCGTTTTCAACTTTTTGTGCGCGCGGAGCAAAATCACTCGTGCGTTGAGCTCGAGATGGCACCACCGTGACCCATCGGCCGGTGAGAAGATTGAGACGAAGTTGACTCATTGCCTACTCAGGATAGGGCGAAATGCCTTGTTTTCGGTGGACTATCGGCTCGCAAAGGAGTCACATAGTGGGTGAATACCGACTGATATGACGACGTGAATCTGAAGTAAACACAGTCTGACGCCCGTCGGCATATCGAGAGAACAAAGCCAATCCAGACTGTTCGGCAATTGCATCGAGTTGGGGTGGGGTGAAGTAACGAACAGCCCATGACCGAATATGTGCACCGTGTTCAAGACCAGGGTGAGTGAATGTGCCCGTGATGCGTTGAGATAGTGGGTCATGGTGGCTGGTGGCGAGTACTTCTTCCCCTGTGGCCATGGTTTGCATGGATTCATGTGTTGACGTTTCCGTTGAATTCGGAATGACGGCGTCGATATACAGCGACCCAGTCAGGGCAAGGACATGTGCAACGCGACTGATGCAGCCCTGCAGGGCTGCCTCATCTGGCACGTTGAACAAAGTGTTGTAACCGATGAAGACAACATCAAACGGGCCGTTTGGTAGTTGTTCTGAAAAGTCACCTCGCATAAAAGAGACAGAAGCAGGGAAGTTCTTTTCTTGCGCAATCTGCAACATTGCCGCCGATGAGTCAATGCCAATGATGGTGTCACCAGAGGCGGGCCGCAATGACAGCCATTGCGCCACCAGCCGTCCCGTGCCGACACCGAGCTCAAGAACGCGAACCGACTGTGGGGGGAGGGAACTAACAATCGATTCGAGGAAATCTGCGTCGTCGAGGTCTGCGTACCACTGGTCGTAGACCTCGGCAAAGGAATCGCCATAGGTCGTTGCGTCATATCCATCAACGCCATAGGGGTTCGCTTCATGGTGGCTCATCAGGTACTAGTCCACCACGACCGTGTGTGAGGTGACGCATCGGTAGCCTGATTAGATGACCGAGATCACCAATTTGCCACGTTCGTACGTGTATCTCGATCATGCTGCAACGTCACCGTTGCGCTCAGAGGCTCGAGATGCCATGAGCAAGTACGGCGATGTGATGTACGCAAACCCATCGGGCTCGCATCGTTTTGCGCGAGAAGCCCGCCAGGTCATTGATGAAGCACGAGATGTGGTGGCTGAAGTAATCGGCTGTCGTCCCGGTGAAGTGATTTTCACGAGCGGTGGAACCGAAGGTGCTAACGCAGCTGTTCTTGGCGCTACTCGTCGAACTGGCGGTACCGCAGTATGTGGCTCAACCGAACATCATGCCGTTTTGCATTGCGTGGAGCACATTGAAGGCACCGTGGTGCCAGTTACATCTTCTGGCTCAGTGGACCCCGATGTCATGCGGGCAGTGCTAACAGACCTTGACAATGTTGCTGTGGTGTCAGTAATGGCAGTAAATAACGAGACCGGTGCAATTTCAGATTTAGAACGCATCTCGCATGCAGTTCGACGCCAAGCACCTGATGCGCTGTTTCATACTGATGCTGTACAGGCGGCGTGTTGGATTGACTTGCGAACTGTGTGGTCACACGTTGATTGCCTCACATTGTCTGCCCACAAATTTGGCGGACCAAAAGGAATGGGAATCATGGTGCTACGTGAAGGCGCAACACTGGAACCACTTATTTTGGGTGGGGGACAAGAACGTGATCGTCGCAGTGGCACGCATAACGTTGCGGGCATTGTGGGTACGTCTATTGCATTGTCGTTGACAGATCAGAATCGCACATCTGAAGTGGCCAGGCTTGGCAAATTACGTGATCAGTTGATTGACGGAATCACATCACGTATCGAATGTGCCACAGCAACTCTTACGCCAGGTACTGGTACTGCGGGAACTGCTCATGTGTGCTTAGAAAATCTCGAAAGTGAATCATTGTTGTACCTGTTAGATGAGGCAAGAGTCTGCGTTTCTGCAGCGTCGGCGTGCGCAAGTGGCGCCATGGAGCCATCTCATGTGTTGGCGGCCATGGGTGTTTCGCGTGAACGCATTAAAGGCTCATTGCGTTTCAGTCTCGGACACACCACCACCGAAAGCGATGTCTGTGCTGCAATCGATGCCACCATTGTTGCCGCAGCACGACTGGGGGCGGTGACATCATGAAAGTTCTTTTAGCCATGTCTGGTGGCGTTGACTCGTCGGCTGCAGCACTGGTATTGCGTGATCAAGGCCACGATGTTGTCGGAGTCACCATGCGTTTATGGGGTGGCGAGAGCGACACAGGTTGTTGTTCAGTATCAGATGTTGATGACGCTCGCAGAGTGGCACAGCAAGTGGGGATTGATCACCTGGTATTCAATTTTTCTGAAGAATTCAATGAACATGTAGTTGAGCCATATGTGGCATCTCACGTACAAGGCACCACTCCGAACCCATGTATTGAATGCAATAGGCATTTGAAGTTCGACAAACTCATTGAACGCGGTCGGGCATTGGGCTTTGATGCAGTGGCTACTGGTCATCATGCACGCGTCATTGACGTTGATGGCACCTTGCGGTTGGCGCGTGGTGCAGATGCTGCGAAAGATCAGAGCTACGTGGTGCACATGTTGTCTGCTGAAGATCTGGCGTATGTCATGTTCCCCGTTGGTCACATGCAGAAATCAGACGTGCGTGAATTAGCTACATCTGGTGGTCTACGCACTGCAGCAAAACCTGACAGTCAAGATGTGTGCTTTATTGGCACCACCATTGGCCGCGCTGGGTTCTTGGAACCACGGCTTACGTTTAACGCAGCCATAGTTGTTGATTCGACCGGTATGCAAGTGGGTGAAGTGCCAGCAGTTGAGTTAGTAACACTTGGTCAAAGACGCGGTCTCGGACTTGGTGGTGGCGACAAGCGGTATGTGGTGGCAGTTGATGTGCCATTGCGCCGTGTTGTTGTTGGTGATGAAGCTGAGTTGTTCATTTCCCATACATCCATCGGCACTTTGTCATGGCCGTATTCAACTGATGTGTCCACAATTTCATCTCGTGAAATTCTTGTGCAGGGAAGTGCCCACGGCGAACGTTCTGCTGGCACTCTCACGGTCTCGGGCGATACTGCGGTTATTGCTTGGTCGCGACCAACTCGCCGTATTTCACCTGGTCAAACAGTGGTCTTTTATGATTCCACCGACATGGTTGTTCTTGGCGGCGGAATAGTTACTGAGTAATTGCTGAAAGCGCTGCGTTTAGTCTGCGCGGTGCAATACAGAACATCTTCACGTGCAACGCCTCAGTTGTTCCCAAAGTTTTTGCAGTGATAGCCGACATCACTACTTTGTCTGCCTCGGTCAATGTGATGGTGAGACGATCGCCGACAACTCCGCCTGTCAGGTCTGCTGCTTCGCCGACATCTGACGTACGAGTAACTGACGAGATCTTCCGTGAGGGCGCCATGATGGTTTCGTGTAGTACTAAATGATCATGCACCACAATGCCAACGGGAACCAGAACTAGCCATCGGCGGGCGAGACGGTGTAGTCGTCGTGGAACAGTTCGTGACAAAAGAATTCCAATGGCAACGAGAACTGCCCCAAAAATGTATTGACGTGCCGCAAGAAAAAGGCTTCCGCCAATCAACGACACGGTGTATAACAACCAGACAATAACGGCGGGTACAACATAGGGAAGCGGCGTGCGCAATGCGAAACGTGTCTCATCTCCGTATGCGCCTCCTTGCACCATGGCATCTACAAATAATGGCGACGCACACACAATGAGTGCAACGACAGAACAGAAAACTGCAAGCGGCACGCTCGCAAGAACAGAAACGACAACAGATAAAGGGACCACTATGCGCACGATGGTGAGAGATATCGGCGATGGAACAAGCAGTGAAGCTCCAACGCCTGTCCACAAGAACCAACCCCACGTAAGAACGACCCATGCCACTGAACGAGATGCATCGTCAGCAATGGCCTGCCACGGTGATGAGAGTGCAAGTGCCACCCACGCAGCCAGGGCCACAGAGACCAACACGCGTTGGGGTTGAAGCCAGGGGTGTTGAGCCATATCTCTAGCCTTGCCTGCAGGCGCCCCTAGAGGAGAATTTCCCGATTCGTTTCCCAGTAAGCACTACTGATACCAATGGGTAAGAGCTTTTCTGCTCATACGCCATCGGAGGACAGGTGAATTCAGACAACAGCAGTTCGCCACGTCCTGGCGCCACCTTCGGCGTCGGCAGTTTGCCGCATCGCAGCGTGTCAGCTGCGCTCGATTTCGTGTGGCGCACGACCGACGTTGTGACCATTCCGTCCCTTCCCCGACGGTCTCCGGCAGAGGGAATGATTGCTCAGGCACTCGTTGGTATTGAAGGTGTCTCTGTTGGTCAATACGGTGGCATCAGTGTTGACGTGTCATCGCTCGACATTGATCAATTTATTACGACTGATTTGAATTCTGATGCGTACGGATCATTTCTTGCGTTCCTTGAAAGTTTTCCTGTTCGTAATCCCGGCATACACACAGTGAAATGGCAATTCGTCGGACCAGTGACGTTGGGTATTGCGCTAGTACGTATTGGGCTTGAGCCTCGTATTGCATTTCCACTTGCACTTCAAGCAGTGCGTGCGCACGTCAGTGCTTTGCAAGAAGAAGTTGCTCGTGTTTGCAACGGCGTCACTCAGATCATCATGCTTGATGAACCATCAATGTCTGAAGCGCTGGAACCTGGGTTTTCCATTTCGACAGAAGAAGTTATCGATTATATTTCTGGCGCATTGGCCGCAGTATCAAGTGGCAATATCAGTGGTCTGCATTGTTGTGGCAGAACAGACTGGGGCGCAATGCTTGCAACTGGCGCAAATGTTTTGTCTGTCCCCGTGCCGTCTCCTTCGAATGACGATGAAATGGGGGAGATGTTGGTGGCAGCAAGCCGTATCTCTGATCATCTTGATCACGGCGGCCGCATTGCGTGGGGTGCTGTACGCACGGATGGGCCTATTGCAATTAGTGCTGAGCGCCCTTGGAAATCTCTCATGGAAGTCATGTGTGCATTAGTCAAAGCCGGTGTTGACCCACTGCTTGTTCGCCGAATGAGCTACATCACTCCAGCCTGTGGACTTGGCTCACACACTGATGGCGTCGCGGAACGAGTGTTTTCTCATGTTCGCAATGTGTCCATGAAGGTGGGCCAGCAAGCCACAGCGTCTCGCCTGACACTTGGCTCATAGCCCACCTCAGTGTGGTACCCCTTTAGTAGTTTGTAGGTGATGTCGCGCACACCTTCTCCAAAGAATCGCATAGAAGAACTGCGTGAGCAGGTGCAGTATCACAACGCCCGTTATCACGGTCACGACGACCCTGAAATCAGTGACGCCGAATTCGACCAGTTAGTAATCGAATTACGTCAGCTTGAAAATGATCATCCCGAATTAGTTGATGATTTGTCGCCAACGCTTTCGGTTGGTTCTGCAGCTATCACCACGTTTGACCCTGTAGTGCACCGAGTGCCTATGACCAGCCTTGATAACGCCATGGACGAAACGGAATTGCGCGCATGGGGTGATCGGGTGGCGAAAGGGCTTGGCGATCAGGCGGTCCGGTATGTGTGTGAGCTGAAGATCGATGGTCTTGCTATCAGTATTCGGTATGAAAATGGCTCACTTGTACAAGCGGCCACCCGCGGTGATGGCAAAGTGGGCGAAGACGTCACCGCGAACGTGGCAACTATCTCGTCGTTACCGAAACACATTGCATCTGCGCCTGAAGTACTGGAAATCCGCGGCGAAATATTCATGTCAATTACTGCGTTTGAAAAACTCAAAGCTGAACGCGAAGCAGAAAATCTTGAGCGCATCAGCAATGGTCGCGCACCGCTTCCTGTGCCAGTGAACCCGCGTAATGCTGGTGCTGGCAGTTTGCGACAAAAAGATCCCACAGTTACCGCAAAGCGCGACATGTCGTTGTGGTCGTACCAATTAGGTGAAGTTGTTGGTGGTCCTGATTTCACCAGTCATCACGACACGCTTGATTTTTTACGCACGCTTGGTTTCCCGGTCAACCCAGCAATCACCATTGTTGATTCCATTGAAGCGGTCACGCAGTTTTGTCATGAATGGAAAGACCGTCGTCATGAATTGCCATATGAAATAGATGGTGTTGTTATCAAAGTTGATGACCTCAGTCAGCGGGAACAATTAGGTTTCACTTCACGCGCCCCACGATGGGCAATTGCATTTAAGTTTCCGCCCGAAGAAAAACACACCTTGCTGCTTGATATTCAGGTATCGGTCGGTCGTACGGGGCGCACCACCCCGTTTGCAGTACTTGAGCCAGTGTTTGTTGGCGGGTCAACAGTTGGTATGGCCACATTGCATAACCGTGATCAGGTGGCGGCCAAAGATGTTCGCCCTGGCGACACCGTTGTGGTGCGAAAAGCAGGTGACGTCATTCCTGAGGTGGTGGGACCAGTTCTATCGAAGCGCCCCAAAAACTCTGAGCCGTGGGTGTTCCCCACATTGTGTCCGTGCCCAGTGAAATCAACGCTCGTCAAACTTGACGATGTTGCAGACACGCGATGTGTTGAGCCAAGTTGCCCGTATCAACGCGACCAACGCATTATGTACTTCGCATCACGTGGGGCAATGGACATTGAAGGTCTCGGTGATCGTACGGTGTTCGCATTGTCCGATGCCGGGCTTGTTGCAGATGTCGGTGATTTGTATTCAGTCACGGTTGAACAATTATTGACGCTTGAAGGCTTTGCTGAACTCAGTGCACAAAATCTTGTTGCATCAATTCAGGCGTCTCGGTCGCAGCCCTTGCCCAAATTGCTCACAGCTCTTGGTATAAAAAATCTTGGGCCGGCTGCTGCTGAATCACTTGCTTCAGAATTTGGTTCGCTTGATGCAATTGCAATTGCATCGGCAGATGATTTATCCGCAGTTGATGGAGTGGGGGGTGTCATCGCTGCATCCATCACGTCGTGGTTCGCAATTTCAGAGAACGCAGCGATCATCCAAAAATTGCGTGATGCTGGTGTTGAGTTTGGTCGTGTCGAAGTCAGCACACTTCCTCAAACGCTCATCGGTAAGGCAGTGGTGGTCACTGGTTCACTTTCTGCCTATTCACGTGATGGGGCAGAAGAGGCAATTAAGAGTCGCGGCGGAAAGAGCCCCGGAAGCGTCAGCGCAAAGACATTTGCCGTCGTGCTGGGTGAATCTCCTGGTGCAAGCAAAGTCACAAAAGCTGAACAACTGGGTATTCCCGTGCTCGACGAAGCCGGATTTGAAATCTTGCTTGCGACGGGCGAGTTGCCGGCTTAGTTGGCCTTAAATTCCCACGTAAACGAACGAGACTTTGCTGGTCCGTCAATTATTTTCCAATAGAGCACCGTTGCCGTATGCATGCCCTGCGTCAATGTTGTGATGGGTGCGCCATCTTGTGGCAAGAAACTAATCGTGTAGTTGCCGGGGTCGTAAATAGCTGTCGGTGGAATATTTACTTGTGCACCGGGTCTTGGTGAAACGCCATTGTCGGTTAACTCGTCAAGACGTGTTGTATCAAGAGCAATGCCATCGATAGTGAGAGATGCGTTGTACCCATCGATGAAGTCAACAAAAATTTGACTCTGTTGCAGTACCTGATCGCCAGGACCAGGTGTCATGCGTTCAATTACATCGGGAAGGCGTTGGGCGTCGCGGCCAGTGGAGCCGGAGTTAAAACCCGAAATGATGGCAAAGAGGCCGATAGCCACTCCAGCGCTCACTATGAGGGTTTCCTTATTAATCGGGCGTTTCATGGTTCCATTCTCTCTGAAAAAGGCTCCGAATCCCCTCTCCGTGGCATACACGGTAGGTTCTATGGGTCATGAGCGAGCCACAGAACATGCCCGGCACAGTGCTGTCCGGGAGATACCAACTGGATCAACTTCGGGTCGAGTCCGTAGGTTCGTCCTCGGGAGCCCTGCAGTACGACGCAACTGACCTCTCATCTCTTGAAGCAATCTCTGTGCGCATTGTCGCGCTCAGCCAATTGATTGACACTGCTCTTGGGTCCACCACTCCTGATGATGCTCTTGTCGCCTTTGAGCAGCAGTTTGATATCGCTTCCAGCCTTCGCCACCCGTGCATCGAGTCCGTGCTTGACCATGGCGAGGTCACTCTCGACGGCGAGCGATATGTCTTTGTGGTCGGCGAGCGTCTTGCCGGTGGATCACTTCGAGAATTCCTTGATCGTGGCCGACGCCTCACCCCCTCTCAGGCCTTGATTGTCGGAATCGATATTTGTCGTGCCCTCGATGCGGCCGCAAAACAGGGCATTAGCCATAGCGACCTGCGCCCGTCTCGGTTGGTCTTTGGTCTTGACCGTCGTGTGCGCCTTGTCGGGTTCGGAGCTCCTCTTCGTCCGCTCGATGCTCTTGGTCTCGAGCAAGCCACGTATAGCGCACCCGAATTGGCAGAGGGCGGAGCACGCAGTGCCTCGTCTGACGTGTATTCGCTTGCCCTCATTCTTGTCGAGTCGATGACAGGTGACGTTCCGTTCGTCGGTGAAACCGTTGCTGCCGCATTCGCAAATCGTTCTGGCAAGTTGTTGCCAGTAAATGCAGATTTTGGTGCGTTGGCACAAGTGCTTGAACATGCTGGTCGACCAACTGCATCAGAAAGATTTTCTCCGCGTGAATTCGGACAAGCTCTTGTTCAGTCTGCTGAAAATTTGCCACGGCCAACTCCAATTGATGTTGTTGGTACCGGATTGTTCGATACCGAAGTTGCGCAAACAGATCCATCACAACCAGTAGTGCGTCCAGACATTTCAATGATGCCGCCAGTGGAAAATGTTGCACCGAATGAACCGATTCTTATTCGCACTACTCCAAAGTTCGGTGGCAGTGAAGTAGTCGACCCTCCTACAGCATTGATTGTGACTGATGGTTCTGCTGGAACTCCACTCACTATTGGTGGCGACGACACCGGCCCAATTGCAATGGATGCAGATTCGTTGCGTGTTCTTGCTGCAGAAGACCCCACCGCTCAAGTAGTTCGCCCAAAGAAGCGATGGGGTCGCCGTATTGCAATAGGCGTTGTAGTTGTCGCCCTTATTGCTGGTGCAGGCGTTGGCGCATACTTCACAGTTCTCAACCCTAAAAACCCTGTACCTGCGCTTGTGGGGCTTACTGAAGCTGAAGCACGTAACCAAGTGTCACCATTCGGATGGGGAATCACTGTCGTGAAAGAGCGCAGTGACAGCGTGCAGGCCGGACAAATCATTCGCACAGATCCTGTGCTGGGCGCCAACCTTGCTAAGCGTGACGGAATCACAATGGTGGTTTCTGAAGGGCCAACACTTTCTGTTCTGATCGAACTCGCTGGTCTTACTTCAGACGATGCAAAAGCAAAATTGGCAGAGTTAGGTCTTGAAGCTGCGCCAATTGACACTGCTGATGAAGCAGTTGTCATTGGCACCGTTGTGTCATGGACTGTTCCTGATCAACCAACATTGAAGGTCGGCGATTCAGTAGTCAAGGGCACCACAGTTGCAATCAATGTTTCAACTGGTCCGGCGTTGCGCGAAGTTCCGAACCTTCTCGGAATGACGCTTGAAGCAGCAACCGCAAAACTGACAGAACTTGGTCTCGTTGTTGTCGAAGCTCCGACAATGGGAAGTCCTGATGTTCCTGCCGGACAAATTTCAGTGCAAGTTCCTGTCGCTGCAGAAAAGTTAGCGAAGGGTGGCACCGTCACAATCACGGTGTCGAAGGGTCAAACCACCACATTGATCCCCACGATTTACGGCAAAGACCTCGCCACCGTGAAAGAACGCCTGTTGAAGTACGGAATGGTCATCGGCAAAGTCACCGGAAACACAAAACGCGGCCTGAAGAGTGCCCTCGTTGACGGCAAAGTCGTCAAGAACTACGCCCGCGTCATCGTCGGTAAGACCGTCGACCTCGTCTTCCCCTAATCTCGGGTCTGTCGGCGTTGTGCCGATTCTCAACGAGGGGGTTTCCATGGGAGCACTAGACGGACGCGTAGCGATTATTACCGGAGCAGGACGCGGCATTGGCCGTGAACATGCGCTTCTGTTTGCAGCAGAAGGCGCAAAGGTGGTTGTCAATGACTTGGGTGGCGCAAACGATGGTTCGGGCGAAGATGCAGCACCTGCGCAACAGGTCGTGAATGAAATCAAAGCCATGGGTGGCGAAGCTATTGCAAACTTCGACAACGTTGCTGATTGGGAAGGCGCACAGCGCATGGTCAATGCAGCTGTTGAAACGTTCGGAGACCTTGACATCTTGGTGAACAATGCGGGCATATTGCGCGACCGCGTGTTGGTCAATATGACAGAAAGCGAATGGGATGCAGTAATTGCTGTTCACCTCAAAGGACATTTTGCACCATCACGGTGGGCAGCTGCATATTGGCGTGAGCAATTCAAATCAGGTGTAACGAAGCAACGCCATATCGTTCATACATCGTCAACGTCTGGTTTATTTTCAAACCCTGGACAGTCAAACTATGGCGCAGCGAAAACCGGAATCGCTACGTTCTCACAAATTCTTGCGAAGGAACTAGTTCGTTACAACGTAAAGAGCAACTCGATTGCGCCTGGGGCTCGCACACGTTTGACGCTTGCGACACCAGGTCTTGGCGATCGAATTGGTGCGCCTACCGATGCAGCAAAGTTCGACGAGTGGGACCCTGCCAATATTTCTCCGTTGGTGTGCTACCTATCATCTGAAGCATGTGAATTCACAGGCGAAACGTTCTATGTTGCTGCTGGCGAGGTCACTCGTATCAAATCATGGGAACGAGCAGAGACCGTCAATCAGAATGATCGTTGGGAAGTGTCCAAACTCACAGAAGCGCTTAAGGCAATGGCCGCTGAGGTGAAGAAGTAACGAACTAAACTGGGGTCCCCCCATGACTTCCCGCAACGACAAGAACGAAGAGCTCGCCCCACACGGGAAAGCAACAATCACCTTTGAACAAGGTGGTGTTGACGAAGTATCTGTTGTTCCGTGGACGTTGATGATTCCGCGCAAACTTGCGCGGAAAGTGGGCCTCACAAAAAAATGGGCAACGCTCTTTGTCGTGCTCGCTGGTTTATTTACCACTAGTGCCACCATCACAATCTTGGTGGTGTCCTTAGAGACCATTGCAACTGACTTGAACTCATCGGTCAGTGTCTTGAACTGGTCAATTACGGGGCCTATGTTGGCGTTCGGTGTTGTAGGTCCGGCGTACGGAAAAATTGGTGACCTCTACGGACACAAAAAGGTCTATGTCTTCGGACTGTTATTCGCTGGAATCTTTGCTGGCTTGACTGCCTTTGCATGGAATGCCACATCGATGGTGGTGTTCCGACTGCTGTCTGCGACTGCTGGTTCCGCAACTGGCCCAGCAGCCATGGCTTACGTGAACAGATTGTTTGAGCCGAATGAACGGGTTCGTCCGCTCGGGTTATGGAGTTTTGTTACTGCAGGTGCGCCTGTCTTAGGCGTTGTTATTGGAGGCCCCGTTATTTCTGCCATTGGGTGGCGGATGATTTTTGTGGTGCAGGCACCGCTGTTGCTTGGTGCTGCTTTGTTGGCATGGAATCTACTGCCGCAAACTACGCGATCGAAAAATGTGAAGTTTGATGTAAAGGGTTCCGTAACCCTTGGCTTTGGTGCCACATTATTTCTACTCACAATAAATCGTGGTCATAGTTGGGGTTGGACGTCACCAGCCATTCTTATTTTTGCTGTTGCGTCGTTGACATCATTGTGGTTGTTCATTCGCACTGAACGAGTTGCAGAAGCGCCTTTGATGCCTCTGTACTGGTTACGCACGCCAAACATAATTCTGCCAATCGCGATTCAATCGCTAATTAACTTTGCCTATATGGGTGGGTTCATTGTGGTGCCACAAATGCTGGAAAGAGGTTTGGGTTACTCTGCATCCCACGTGGGATGGTTGATTATTGCTCGACCATTGACATTTTCTATAACTGCTCCTCTTGCCAGTTTTTTCACCATGCGTGCAGGGGAACGAAAGTCTGGGGTTATTGGTGCATGCGCGGTCATTGCATCCATGCTGATTTTGTCCAGCCTTGCTAGTGGATCTTCAGATTTGCTTGTTGTTCTTGGGCTTGGGCTATCGGGAATCGGTTTTGGTATTGCAGCACCGGCACTCACTGCACTTGTCGCTAATGCTGTTGATGATGAAACAATTGGTGTTGCAGGCGCAATGC
Source organism: Ilumatobacteraceae bacterium (assembly GCA_040402015.1). Classification (GTDB taxonomy): domain Bacteria; phylum Actinomycetota; class Acidimicrobiia; order Acidimicrobiales; family Ilumatobacteraceae; genus UBA2093. The sequence goes on along the minus strand of JBBANI010000007.1, from coordinate 21,694 downwards.
AACAACTGTTGTCGCAAATGGGGGCAGTACTTGGTTCCACAGTCATGATTTCAGTGCACGAAATGACTGTGGGGTCTACGTCAGTGGTCCGCAGTTATGGAATCGCTTTGTTATTTGGTGCTGGCACGGCGACTGCTGCTGCATTGCTTGCGACTCGTCTGACACCCACCGACAGGTCGGCAGATGCAATGGCCAATACCTAAGCAGTAATTGCTTTTATCTCTGCAGCCACGGCCTCGGTGGTTTCAGTTTGAGGTAACGATGTTTGCATCACCATTAACCGAGTGATGTCACCTTCAACTTTGATACGTCCTGCCATAAATGCTTGCATGCTTGCCGTGGGGTCTTGCTCTACAAATAACTTGCGCGCGGTTTCGTAATCAGTAGTCACTGTGAGATCCGAGTCTTCTATGGAGCCCAATTCCATTTCCAGACTGCCGTTTGATGTGTCGATATAGGCCGAGATAGAGCCATCGCCAAATGGGACTTTGGTGGTGATCACGTTGATGCGGACAACGACATCAATGGCGGGCACATCTCCCGAATACCTGTGACGAATGTCGCGAGCAGCCTCAATCCATGATTCTGAGAGAAATTGATGGCTCATATTGGGTCCTGTCGGGAAAGAAACTTTACGGATTGTTCAATCCATGTCATAAACCACGACGCTAGCGATAAGAATTGACAAATGTCCAGAATCTTGGTGTCAGAAGAATTAGCCGAAAGCGGACTCAGCAAATTGCGAGCCGCTGGTCACGATGTCGACGTGCAAGTCGGACTCACCCCCGAGCAGTTGCAGGTGGCGATTAAAGGCGCTCATGCCCTCATCGTGCGCTCTGCCACGCAAGTAGACGATGCGCTTCTTGCGGTCGCTGACGACCTTATTGTCGTCGGACGTGCCGGCGTTGGTCTTGACAATGTGGATGTCGAATCTGCCACCCGCCGTGGCGTCATGGTGTCGAATGCGCCCGAGTCAAACATTGTGTCAGCCGCCGAACACACCATGGCCATGTTGTTGGCGGTAGCTCGTAACGTGCCCCAGGCTCATGCAGCGTTGGTGCTGGGTCGTTGGGAACGGAGCAAGTGGGAAGGCGTCGAACTGTTCGACAAGACTCTCGGAGTTGTTGGTCTTGGACGCATCGGCAAATTAGTAGCGCAACGTGCAGTGGCCTTTGGCATGCGTGTTATTGCATTTGATCCGTTCGTTTCTGAAGAGCGTGCGCGTGCGATGAATGTTGAACTGGCTGAACTGAATGACCTTGTCAAGCGGTCAGACTTCATTACCGTTCATTTGCCAAAGAACAAAGACACCATCAATTTGTTTGATGCAAAGATGCTTGCAACTGCAAAACCATCGCTGCGCATCATCAACGTTGCACGTGGCGGAATTATTAATGAGGCTGATCTTGCTGAAGCAGTAAAGAATGGTGTCATTGCTGGTGCAGCGCTTGACGTGTTCGACAAAGAGCCAACCACCGAGTCACCGTTGTTTCAAGTACCGAGCATTGTGGTGACTCCGCACCTTGGTGCAAGTACAACTGAGGCGCAAGACCGTGCAGGCGATCACATCGCTGACCAGATTCTTCTTGCACTTGCTGGTGATTTTGTTCCATACGCAGTCAATATCTCGGCTGCAGACGCGAATGAGACCCTGAAGCCGTACTTGCCGCTTGCAGAGCGCCTTGGTCGTCTCTTTTCGTCGGCTGCCGGAGCAAACATTTCTGAACTTGAAATCATCGCCACCGGTGAGATTGCTGGCTATGACACGCGCATTCTTACGTTGAGCGCACTGAAGGGCTTCTTCTCGGCACGCCACGATGACGCGGTGACATATGTGAACGCACCGCAAATTGCAGCAGCGCAGAAGGTGATAATTAAGGAAAACAAAGTCACGAACTCAGCTTCAAACAGTGACTATGTCAACCTCATCACACTGCGTGCTGGAACGCACAGCATTGCTGCAACACTGGTTGGTCCTCGCCGTCAAGCGCGCATTGTCATGGTCGATGAACATATGACAGACGTTCCGCCGTCTGATTACATGCTCGTCGTTCGCAACGATGACCGCCCAGGTGTCATTGGACTTGTCGGAACACTTTTGGGTGCCAACAACGTGAACATTGCAGACATGGATGTGGGTCGGGCACTCACGCCGGGAACAGCCTTGATGGTGATTGCAACAACCGACGAAACTCCGAATGCAGTTCTTGACGAACTCCGCGCAAAGCCCGGAATCATTGAAGTAACTGCGCTACACAGTTAACTGACGGAATCAACTTGGTCGAGGAGTCGCTCGAGGTCTGGCAGAAGTCCCAATCGATTTGCCCAATTACGGAGATACGGGCGATCCAAGGTATTTCGGGCAACCAAATCAGCACAGTCGGACCATTGCCGTTCTGAACTGGTGGTCAGACGCCAGCGAAGTTTCGCAAGCACAATGTCCTCTGCGGTAGCAACATAAGCGGGTATGCCATGAATGAGGGATTGAACGCGCCGCGACAGTCGTATTTGGGCAAATTCATCATTCAGGGGAGCGACAAAGACGTCAACTTTTGTTCCGTGTTCAGGATGCAGAACATTAAATGAACCCCCGTGAGTTAGAGCAAAGCGTGCGTCAGATTCAGGAACATAAAAGGCCTCATTACTAAGAAGCGAAATGATTTCGTCTGCATGCTCACCGTCGACAAGTGTGATCATGTCAATATCGCTTGTGGAGCGATCGAGTCCCCATGTGCTTGCACCGGTGGAACCAACAATTGCATAGGGAATTGAATACTTTTCCAAAGCATCGATAACTCGTTGAAGGACTTGACTTTCAATGTTCATGGAAAGATGCGGCGTAAGTGTGCTTCGGCAGCAGTTGCAAGTGCATCGCCATGACGGCGACGAATATATTCACGTCGTATGTCATATTCGGAAAACTCTGGGTGTGTGCGCCGGATGGTTTGGTCGACCGTCTGAGCCATTTGTCGAGTTTTCTCTTCAGCTCGTTGCGAACGTTCTTGCATGCTGAGCGAGCGACTGTGGCTTACTTGCATACGCCACACGTCAGTTGAGGTGTCAAGCGGGATCACTGGCGGATAGTGGTTCACATCAGCCATGGTACTGAATGGGTGAGTTACCGTGCGGCGCGAAGTGCGTCGCGGGTTTCGCGAGCAACACGAGCAGCAGCTGGCATTGGGTCAACAGAATCCGCATACAAGATGGCGCGTGATGAATTCACAATGAGGCCAGTGCCGTGCGAGTTGGCACCGTTCTTCACTACTTCTTCAGGGCTGCCCCCTTGTGCGCCAACACCAGGAACAAGTAACGCCATATCACCCACGATTGCTCGCACTTCGGCAAGTTCTGCTGGGTACGTAGCGCCCACCACTAAGGCAACTTCGCCTTTGTGTGACCAATCAGTTGCAGCGCGATGTGCGACATGCTGATACAGCGGCGTGCCATCGATGAGTTGCGATTGAAATTCTCCACTGCCCGTATTAGAAGTGCGACACAACACGATTGCGGCACCCTTCGGATGAACGAGGTACGGCTCAATAGTGTCGCCGCCCATGTACGGGTTCACGGTGACTGCGTGAGCGCCGTAACGATCAAAAGCTTCGTGTGCGTACATGGTTGCGGTGTCACCAATGTCGCCACGCTTGGCATCAAGGATGATGGGGATAGTGGGGTGATTGCTGCGAATGTAGGCACAGATGCGTTCAAGGTGCGCTTCTGCTCGCGCTGCAGCAAAGTATGCAATTTGCGGTTTGAAGGCACATGCATATTGTGCGGTGGCGTCAATGATGTCGATGCAAAAGTATTCAATGCCGTCTGCATCAGGCGAGTAGTGATGTGTCAAACGATGCGGGTCGGGATCTAAGCCCACGCACAGTAAAGAATCAGATTCCTTCCAGCGTGCTGTTAGTAGCGACCTGAAAGACAATGGTCAGCCTTCGATGGTGATGGCAGCAGTGGGGCAGAGGTCGGCAGCTTGTGTGACCTTTTCCCGTAACTCTTCACCAGGTGATTCAATCAACACGTAGAGATAGCCGTCTGAGCGGACTTCAAATACTTCGGGGCACACTTGCGTGCAGGCACCTGTCGATGCGCAAATGTCATAGTCAACGACGACTTTCATATTGGGCTCCTTTGTTCTGTACCGAACTTAGTCGGAACAGAGTGCTCACGAGTCCTTCAGGTGGCGTTCGTAGGCCGCAAGGACCGCGCGCAGAACCGCTGATGTGGTGTTCGGGTCTGTGCCGAGGCCCCACAATGCGTCGCTGTCGCCATTCTTCATTTCCACGTACGCAACGGCAGTGGCCTCAGAGCCTTGCCCCATTGCATGCTCGCTGTAGTCAACAACATCAATCCGGGCGTTCAGTCCTTGGTTCACAGCACGGACAAATGCATCAACTGGTCCGTTTCCTTCGCCCGACACCGTGGTGTGAACGCCGTCAATGACAAGTTGGGCAGTGATGGTGGTGCGTGAAGTGGCAGAGTCGCTGCGCATCTCGTGACTGTCAAGTTTGATGTGTGGCTCTTCGGGCAAATACTCAGCGCTAAATGCATCCCAAATTGCTGTGGGGCTTACAACTGTTCCGGAATCTTCCGTGATGTGCTGAATGGTTTGTGAGAATTCAATCTGAAGCCGACGCGGCAGGTCGAAACCGTGTTCTTCTTTCATGATGTATGCAACGCCACCCTTGCCTGACTGGCTGTTGACGCGAATCACGGCTTCGTAGCTGCGACCAACATGCTTCGGATCGATTGGTAAGTAGGGAACTCCCCATTTGTCGTAGTCCTTTGGCAGTGCGGTGAGTCCTTTCTTGATTGCATCTTGATGGCTTCCAGAAAACGAGGTGTACACCAGATCGCCAACGTACGGATGACGTGCAGAGATATCCAAACGATTGCAGAATTCAGTTACTCGACGCAGTGAATCGATATCGGTGATATCAAGTTCGGGGTCAACGCCGTTCATGAACATATTCATTGCGATATTGATGATGTCAACGTTTCCGGTGCGCTCACCGTTGCCAAACAATGTGCCTTCCACGCGGTCAGCGCCAGCCATGATGCCGAATTCTGCAGCGGCGGTAGCGGTACCACGGTCGTTATGGGGGTGCAATGAAATCACAACAGTCTCGCGACGTGGAATATTACGGATGAACCATTCAATGACGTCGCCGTACACGTTGGGTGTGTAGCACTCCACTGTTGCGGGCAGGTTCAATACCAATGGATTCTCTTTTGTGGGCTTCAGTACGTCCATGACGGCCGTACAAATCTCAATGGCGTATTCAGGTTCCGTCAGTGTGAAACTTTCAGGTGAATACTCATAACGCACATTGGTGCCAGCCAACATTGGTTCAAATTCCTGACACAGTTTTGCTGCATCAACAGCTATTTTTGTGATCCCTGCTTTGTCCAATCCGAATACAACGTCACGTTGTAGAGGGTTTGTTGAGTTGTAGAAATGGACAATGGCGTTGTTTGCGCCTTTCAGGCATTCGTAGGTGCGTTCAATCAATTCTGCTCGGCATTGAACCAATACTTGGATAGTGACGTCATCAGGAATGAGGTCTTCTTCAATAATCTGACGAACGAAATCAAAGTCAGGCTGGCTTGCTGCCGGGAATCCGACTTCAATTTCTTTGAATCCCATGTGCACAAGAGTTTTGAACATGCGCATTTTGCGCTCGGGGTCCATCGGGTCAATCAGGGCTTGGTTTCCATCGCGCAAGTCAACACTGCACCACAACGGTGCTTTTGTGATGATTGTGTTTGGCCATGTGCGATCAGTGAGTACAACTGGAATGAAGGGTGCGTACTTGGCGAAGGCCATTTGTTTTGGTGTCACATTTTGTGGAGGCATTGTGGGGTCCTTGGATTGAGGTGGTGAGAAGAGAACTGTTCTGGACAAAGAAAAAACCCCCTGACCAGAGGCAGGAGGTTTCGACAGCAACGATATGCGGCTGCTGCCGTTACATAAGGAGGAGCAGGTTCGTGCGCGTCATTACCGCAAAGGCTAGCCCGGTGTCGGGGCGTGCGCTACCCCCAAAGGGGCCAGGTAGTGGTTGCTCGACCCGAAGGGGAGCTACGAAGTCTGAGAAAAGACTGAGTTAGGAGCCGAGATCAGCAGAGACGGTGTCGTCGTTGATGATGTCGTTCAGCTGTTTGCTGAACTCCGGTTCGGCTGGCACGAGCAGTGACTGCCAGTCGTATGAAAATCCTTTACGTCCATGCGTTTGCATGCCGTTTGGTTGTGCGTCCATGAGAACTCCTCCCGTGAGGGTTGGGGGCTCGCCCGTGGCGGGTGGCGCACGCCGTTGTCTGTGACCCGGTTCGTACGACTGTGCTCGGTGCTATCCGTAAGTGGTTGGTCCTTTCTGTACGAGTATTTCTCGCATCAGGAATGGAAAACCTAACGCATCTGGGGGGTTTTCGCACGAATCTTCACGAGAAAATAAAGATTCTGTTCGGGTATTTGTGTTGTACTGGCGAGTAACCGTCTCAATAGGGCATATCGCGAGTACTGTGACCGCAACATGTCGACATCCCCCACGACCAAACCCCGTATCTCAACCCCCACAGGCTTTGCCGCACTTGGCGTGCCAGACAATGTGGATCAGGGTTTAGCGGCAGCTGGTTTCTCCGCCCCCTTTGCTATCCAAACCGAAGCTATCCCCGTTGCAATGCGCGGGTTAGATGTGTGCGGCCGAGCCAGAACAGGTTCAGGCAAGACTCTGGCCTTTGGTGTTCCGATGTTGGCGCGTGCCGACAAGTATGCGCGCGTGCGTGCACCACGTGGTCTTGTGCTGGTGCCAACGCGCGAACTTGCTTTGCAAGTTGCTGAAGTGTTGCAACCAATTGGTAGAGAATGTGACCGCGTCATTTTACCGGTGTACGGCGGAGCATCTCGCGATGACCAAATCGATGCGCTAGAAAAGGGCGTTGACATGATTGTTGCAACGCCTTTGCGTTTGATTGACCTCATGAAGGCTGGCGAACTAGTTCTTGACGATATTCAAGTTGTCACCATTGACGAAGCAGACCGTATGGCTGATGATGGTTTTACACCGCAAGTCGAATGGATTCTTCGCCATGTCACAGGTGATCATCAGACAATGTTGTTCTCAGCAACTCTTGATGGCCAGGTTGGCAACTTAGTGAAGCGATACATGAAGTCGCCTGAAGAAGTGTCTATTGACTCACCAACAGACACCGTGGGCACAATGCACCACTTGTTCCTTGGTGTTCACAAACTCGACAAAGACAAAGTCATTTCTGCCATCGCAACCTCCGCAGGGAAAACTGTGGTGTTCTGCGATACAAAGCGTTTATGCGACCGCGTGACTGAACACCTGCAAGATCTCGGTATCAATGCACTTGCAATCCACGGCGACCTCACACAGGCAGCCCGTGAAAAAGCAATTGTCCGTTTCACGAATAATGAGCTGCTTGTTTTGGTTGCAACTGATGTTGCAGCACGCGGAATTGACATTGACGATGTCGCAGTGGTAATCCATTACGTACCGCCAATTGATTCAAAGACGTACTTGCATCGCTCTGGTCGTACAGCGCGCGCCGGCCGTGATGGTTGGGCTGTGACTCTCGCTGAATACAACCAGCACACAACGTGCCGCATCATCCAGCGTGCATTGCGTTTAGAAACGAACCCACCGATCGAGATCTTCTCGAACGACCATCGTCTCAAAACACTCGACTCCTTCCTGTAGTCCTTCCACATCGCCCTAGTTGCGGTGCACATCTCAATTAGTTCTGGTTATCGAAACCATTACGGAATGGAGATGTATGGTGGTGAACGAACGCGACAGACTCAAATTGGCGCATCGATTACAAGGTCTAATAGGCGAGGAGGCAACAATTCTGATGGAACATCTTCCGTATGGCGGCATTGCCGGCATCGTTTCCAAAGATGATCTTGTGCTCTTTCAAGCCGAGATGCATACTGACATGGCTGAATTGGGTAGCGACCTACGGTCAGAGATGGCTGAACTACGCACAGAAATACGCTCTGACATTGCTGAACTACGTAGCGACCTACGACTCGAAATGGCTGAGCTTCGCGCTGAGGTATACAAGGCCTTGAATTCGCAAACCTTGAAGATCATCACGGTGATGACAGCCCTCAATGGTCTGATGTTTGCCGGACTCAAATGGGGCTGAGCCCCGCGTGATAATTACTTGTTCAGCCAGGCTGGGCGATTTTTTTCATATGACGTGATGTCATCTGCGTGCGTCATGGTGATGCCGATGTCGTCAAGACCATTTAAGAAACGGTGCTGAGTTGGTGCGTCCATGGGGAAGTTCTCTTTGAAGCCGGCTGATGGAACTTCTACAGTTAGTCGCTCCATGTCAACAGTAATTTCCGTTGTGGAATCAGCTTCGATGAGTTCCCACAGTTTTTCTACTGCTGCCTGAGGCAAGATGACTGGTGCGAGACCATTCTTTGTGCAGTTGTTGCGAAAGATGTCAGAGAAGCTTGGCGCAATCACTGCATCAAATCCGTACTGCTGTATTGCCCACACTGCATGTTCACGTGATGAACCAACACCAAAGCTGGGGCCGGCCACAAGAACGGTTGCACCAGAATACTTTTCATCGTTCAATACGAAACTGCGATCATCGCGCCACGTAGAAAACAAACCGGCTTCAAAGCCTGTGCGCTCAACGCGCTTCAGCCACTCGGCAGGAATGATTTGGTCGGTATCAACGTCGCTTCGCTTTAGGGGCACACCACGGCCGGTGACTATGTGCACTGATTTCATTTCAAATCTCCTGGGCTTGCGAAGTGTCCGGCAATAGCGGTTGCTGCAGCGACGGCGGGCGAGACAAGATGTGTGCGACCACCGCGACCTTGACGTCCTTCAAAGTTTCTGTTGCTTGTGCTGGCGGCGCGTTCGCCTGGTGCCAACTTGTCGGGGTTCATTGCGAGGCACATGCTGCACCCTGGCTCACGAAAATCAACACCGGCTGCAATGAGAATCTTGTCGAGTCCTTCTGCAATTGCTTGGTTACGCACTGCGTGACTACCAGGAACAACCATGGCACGCTTCACCGTGACAGTGCGACCTTTGAATACAGCTGCTGCTGCACGAATATCTTCGATACGGCCATTGGTGCATGAACCGATGAACACTGTGTCAACAGGAACATCGCGCATGTTCATGCCAGCAGTAAGACCCATATATTCAAGTGCACGACTGATTGTGTTTGCACTTGTTTCATCTGGTGCATCTGCTGGCGATGGAATGATTCCGTTAATAGGAAGAACTTGAGCAGGGTTTGTGCCCCAACTGACATGCGGAGACAGCGTGGTTGCATCAAGTACGACTTCAACGTCAAATTTTGCACCATCGTCTGATCGAAGGTTCTTCCATGCTGCGACTGCTGCATCCCAATCGGCGCCCTTCGGTACATGTTCACGACCTTTGAGATATTCAAATGTGGTGTCGTCTGGTGCAATAAGACCAGCCTTCGCGCCTGCTTCAATGCTCATGTTGCAGACCGTCATGCGGCCTTCCATTGAAAGCGCGCGAATTGCAGAACCGCGATATTCGATGACGTGGCCAATGCCGCCGCCAGTTCCAATTTTTCCGATGATGGCAAGAATGATGTCTTTAGCGGTCACGCCTTCTGGCACGTCACCTTCAACGGTGATTGACATCCACTTCGGACGTGATTGCGGAAGTGTCTGTGTTGCAAGAACATGTTCGACTTCGCTGGTACCGATTCCGAATGCAAGTGCGCCGAATGCGCCATGTGTTGCTGTGTGGCTATCTCCACAGACAATTGTCGTGCCGGGAAGCGTGCGGCCTTGTTCTGGCCCGATGACATGAACAATGCCCTGATTCGGATCTCCCATAGGAAACAAAGTGAAACCGTATTCAGCAGCGTTGTCGCGAAGGACTTGCACTTGCTTTGCCGAGACTGGATCTGCGATTGGCAAATGGATGTCTGCTGTTGGCACGTTGTGATCTTCAGTTGCAATGGTGAGGTCTGGGCGGCGCAGTGGACGACCAGTCAGACGCAAACCATCGAAAGCCTGGGGGCTTGTTACTTCATGAACAAGGTGAAGATCGATGTAGAGCAGGTCTGCATCTCCTGCAGCGCTGTGCACGACATGTTGGTCCCATACTTTTTGCGCAAGGGTCATTGGATTCGACATAGGGGTTCCTTTCGGAATCTCAATATATGGGATACACTTCCCAAGTAATGGAAAGCGTATCAGGAGTTGGAGTTCTCGACAAGGCCTTTGTGGTGTTGAATGCGCTTGTCACGCGGCCCTTGAGTTTGGCTGAAGTCATTGACGCCACTGATATTCCAAGAGCCACCTGTCATCGTTTGTTGTCAGCGCTCGAGCATCACGGTGCTGTGCGTCGCAATAACGATGGTTTGTATTGCTTGGGGCCAACACTTCTTGGTCTCGGGCGTGGAGCAGCAGTGCAGTTTCCGTTCTTAGAACGAGCGCGTGAGGTTGCTACCGAGTTGCGCGATCGCACGGGGGAAAGCGTTCAGGTTTTTGTTGCAGAAACTGATGGTCGTCGATGCGTGGTGTCTCTTGAATCTCCTAATGGTTTGCGGTGGATCGTGCCTGAAGGTGTGTTGTTCCCGTTGGCTCGTGGATCAGCTGGCCGAGTTCTTACCGGTTCTCGTCTCAGTTCTTCCGGATGGGTTGAATCAGTTGAAGAACGCGTGAAAGGTGTTGCGTCGGTGAGTGCTCCGATTATTGATATTGGTGGAACAGTGATTGCTGCGCTTTCCGTATCAGGACCCCTCGAGCGCATGAGTACGAGTCCTGGGGCAAAATTTGGTTCGATTGTCGTAGGGGGCGCAAAAACTTTGTCGGATTTTTTGGCGTCGTAATTGCCAATGTGTGGGAGTAGATCCACACATTGCAATTATGGATACAGATTTACCAGAACCAATTCACAGTCTTCCTGACATCACAGATGTAGCAGTGGGGGTGGAAGAAAAATTACACACCATGATCGATTCGTTTGAATTACCTGGTGCTCGTTTGTATGGCGTGAACTGTGCATCGCGACCAACAACTGAACCAAACATGTGCCTGCTGGCACAACATCCAGATGTCTATGAACTACTCGATGCGCCGTCGAGTGCGTTGGCGCGAATGTTTGATGCAGCAGCAATCGTAACTACAGGTTGGGCTGCGCCATTGCGGCCTGATGGCACCATTGAGGGTGCTCCTAGCGAACATGCGCTACGTAGACGTGTACGTCTTGTTGTTGTAGTTGCCGATAACGGAGTATCTAGTGCATTGCGGTTTGCCGATGAGCCAGACGAAGTGGTCACAGACCCCGGTTCAGCAACAGGCTCACTGGCAGAGGCGATTACTCGATTCTGGTTTGATCCACCCATAACGTTGGCAGCCAACTCATAGAGAACGTGCGCCAGTTCACAAGGGCGCAATTGCGTAAAGTGCCTCCTAACATTGAGGCGTGACCGAGTACAGCACAGCATGGGCCGAACGAATCAGGGCATTAGCGGCCGAAAAGGACGTAGTCATTCTGGCGCACAACTATCAAGTGCCAGAGATTCAAGATGTTGCTCATCACGTTGGTGATTCACTAGCTCTCTCGCGCATCGCTGCAACAGTCCCTGAGTCCACCATTATTTTTTGTGGCGTTCACTTCATGGCAGAGACCGCAAAGATTTTGTCGTATGACAAGACAATTCTTATTCCTGATGAGCGAGCTGGTTGTTCGTTAGCTGACACCATTACCGCAGCTCAATTACGGGAATGGAAAGCGCAACATCCTGGCGCTGTCGTTGTCAGTTATGTCAATACAACAGCTGCGGTAAAAGCTGAAACAGATATTTGTTGCACCAGTTCAAACGCGGTGGAAGTGGTCGCCTCAATTCCTGCTGATACACCAATCTTGTTTTGTCCTGACCAATTTTTAGGTGCTCATGTGCAACGCCAAACAAAGCGTTCCAATATGCATATCTGGATGGGTGAATGTCATGTGCATGCCGGAATCAACGGTCAAGACCTGAAGGCCATGGTTGAAGCTGAACCTGATGCTGAACTGTATGTTCACCCTGAGTGCGGATGCGCCACGAGTGCTTTGTATTTGGCAAGCGAAGGGGTAGTTCCTGCGGAACGCACACATATTCTTTCCACCGGTGCAATGTTGGATGCTGCTCGTACGACTACGGCGCGAAAAGTTCTTGTCGCAACAGAGACCGGAATGCTTCATCAATTACGCAAAGTCAATGTCACGACTGAATTTCAAGCCGTCAATCGTGCCGCAGTTTGTAAATACATGAAGATGATTACACCTGAGAAACTTGAACATTCTTTGATGCATGGAAATGACGTTGTTGATATTCCACGTGACATTGCAGACAAAGCCCGTCTGTCTGTTGAGCGCATGATCGCAATTGGCACACCATCTCGTGTCGGCGAATAATCGCGTTCCCAGCCAACTGGCAGCTCCCGAACCAACATGGTCGGTTGAGACTGACGTTGTCGTTCTAGGTTCTGGCGCTGCCGGATTATCAGCGGCGCTTGCAATGCGTCCTGTACGTGATGTTCTTCTCATAACTAAAGACACTCTTGATGCTGGCAGTACAAACTGGGCGCAAGGCGGGCTGGCAGCAGTGCTAGACCCGAATGACTCTATTGAAAATCATGTGCAAGACACACTTGATGCCGGTGCCGGATTATGTGATGACGAAGCCGTGCGCACGTTGGCCACTGAGGCACCCACCGCAATTCGTTATCTCATGGAATTAGGCGCATCATTTGACCCAGGTTTGCATGAAGGAGTCGCACTCACGCGAGAAGGTGGACATTCACACCGACGCATTGTTCATGCCGGTGGTGACCAATCGGGCGCCGAGGTACAACGAACCCTAGACGAATCGGTGCGCCTGGCAGGTGTGCACGTGGTGGAACGCGCTTTTGGTCTTGATCTTGTAATCGGCCATACATCTGACGGCACGCGTGCAGTGACTGGAGTAAAAGTCGCGATGCTTGACAGCAGCGGTGGCGTACAAAGCGTTGGCATTGTGAACGCTCGCGCAGTCATTATCGCTACGGGTGGTTACGGACAGGTGTATGCATCAACCTCAAACCCATCTGCAGTAACCGGTGATGGTATTGCGCTTGCTTTGCGTGCGGGGTTAGAGGCAAGTGGTCTTGAATTTATTCAGTTTCACCCCACAGTTTTGTGGCGCGGAAGCAAGGCAACAGGCCAGCAAGCACTCATCAGTGAAGCAGTGCGTGGAGAAGGCGGCATTCTTTTAGATGCAGCCGGACAGCGCGTGATGAAAGGCGTGCATCCGCAAGAAGATCTTGCGCCGCGTGACATTGTTGCTGCTGCAATCAGTGAGCGCATGGCACAAGCACCTGCGGGTGTGGATGACCATGTGTATCTGGACGCTCGGCACATTGAAAAATTTGACGAACGGTTTCCATCGATTACTGCCTCATGCATTGATGCGGGCATCGACCCACGAAGTGAATTGATTCCCGTTGCGCCTGCTGCTCATTATGTGTGTGGTGGCGTGCGCGCAACGCTAAATGGCACAACGGCGTTACAAGGTCTGTATGTCGTTGGCGAAGCGGCATGCACAGGGGTGCACGGCGCAAACAGACTTGCTTCGAACAGTCTTACTGAAGGCGTTGTTGCCGGAACGCGCGTTGGTCGAGCACTGAGTTGGTCATTACCGCCAGTTGCTACGCATGATGATGCAGAAACCCCTGGTGCGTTGATTGATTCGTATCACCGCACAGCATTGCGATCTGCCATGTCAAAATATGTCGGCGTGTTGCGCACTCCGGAAGGACTCAACTCAGCTTCACACATTTTGAATACGTTGTCATCAAATATGTCAGCGTCAGTTGTGCCTACGCGTAAAGCCTTTGAAGCCACGAACATGCTCACTATTGCAATGGCGGTAGTTGAGGCGGCAAAGACACGTACTGAAAGTCGTGGTTGCCATAGGCGCACAGATTTTGCAGCACCAAGCGATTCATGGAATCATCATTTGTCGTGCCGCATTGTTGATGGCCAAATTGAGGTGAAGTAATGGAACTGTATTCACTCACAACTGAAACTGGCGCTTTGTTGGCTGCCAGTGGTCTGAATCCTTTGTACATCGAAGATGTCATTGAGAACACAATCTTGGAAGACCTCGATGGTGGTATTGATGTCACTTCGGTTGCCACCGTCCCTTTTGAACAGCGCAGTATTGCCACATTCGGAACACGCGCCGATGGGTGTGTATCTGGTTTGGTTATCGCAGCTGCAGTAATCGAGATGGCGTGTGGTCCGCACACTAGTTCCATTGATTATTTCCATAATGATGGTGAACGGGTGCACGTAGGCGATGTGCTGATGAAAATAGAGGCGCCGACACAATTGTTGTTGACTGCAGAGCGCACCGCACTGAATTTGTTGTGCCACTTGTCAGGCATTGCCACGGCAACAGCCGCGTGGGTAGACGCAGTGGCTGATACTGGCGCAATCATTCGCGATACACGTAAAACAACACCTGGCTTGCGGGCACTTGAGAAGTATGCAGTGCGTTGTGGTGGGGGTCAGAATCACCGAATGAGTCTCAGTGATGCTGCGCTGGTGAAGGACAACCACATTGTGGCTGCAGGTGGAGTGGCTGAAGCCTTCGCCAAGGTGCGTGCTCTAGCAGATACCTTGCCGATTGAGATTGAAGTAGACACTCTTGAGCAATTACAGGTTGCGCTTGATGCTGGTGCAAATGTGGTGTTGTTAGACAACATGCCACCAGATGTGATGAAACAGGCCGTGGCGATTTCGCAGCGTCACACTGCGAACACAGGACATGCTGTGCTGTTGGAGGCGAGTGGTGGTCTCACTATTGCTACCGCTCGATCAGTTGCTGAAACGGGTGTTCATTTCATCAGTGTTGGCGGACTCACTCATTCATCGCCAATTCTTGATATCGGCCTTGACCTTCAAACGATTATCTAATCGCGCGACACAAGCCATTTCGCTTCTGCTTCACCCATAGAGGTGGACGGTGCAGCGTTGGTCATGGGCCATAGTTCTTCAGAGATACCCCGGAAATTGCCGCTGGAGCGCAACTGGCCAAGAAGTGCATAGAGACCTAAGTTGATGCGTTGAATAAACACGAATGACTTTGGAACCGTCGCGTATTGGGCGATAGCCGACGTGCGGTCAAATGTGTGACGCACGATTGAAGTTGCATATGAACTCGTCCACTCCATCACGCGTGATTCACGTACTGGTTCATAGAAGTGCGAGAAGTACTCACCACATTCTTCTGTGGTGAACGGCGCATCAAGTTGCAACATGCCCGCGTCTTCAATTACCTGACGATAGGTGTCCATGTCGTTATCGATAACAGCTGCTTTGACCATTGACTGGAACATCAACATTTCGTCTTGAGTAAAGTGTTTAATCAGTCCGAAGTCGAGAAATGTAACCTTGCCGTCTCCGTGAAAGATGTAATTTCCTGGGTGCGGATCACCATTGAACGCACGGAAGCGATACAAACTGCGAAACACAAATCGAAAGATTGCTTCACCTGCCATGTCGCGCTGTTCTTGTGACCATTCACATACTTCTGCAAATGTGTGGCCGGTGACTAATTCCGTGATCAAAATGTTCTTCGTGGAATACTCATGCAGAACTTCAGGAACATGAATAAAGGGATGGTTCCTATAAAAGTCCGCGAACATCTGCTGATTTGCAGCTTCGTTTTTGTAGTCAAGTTCTTCACGAAGGCGGTCCTTGATTTCGGCGACCATGTCTTCAGGATTTAATGACTTGAATCCGAAGGCAAGCATGGCGCCCAACAGGTCTGCCGTGCGTAGATCAGAATCAATTGCTTCTCCGACTCCGGGGTATTGCACTTTCACCGCGACTGCCTTTTCGGTGCCATCGGCAAGGCGAATGATTGCACGGTGTACTTGACCAATAGATGCTGAAGCAATTGGCTCATCATCAAACTCAACAAATTTGTCTTTAATAGAGCATCCAAGTTCGCGTTCAATTTCAATGTGGACGAGTTCGACTGCCATGGGGGGCGCATTTGATTGCAATTGCGACAATGCAATACGCATGGGCTCTGGTAATCCGTCGTCTAAATAACTTGCCATCTGGCCCACCTTCATGAGGGCACCTTTCATGTCCCCTAACTGGTCGGCTACTTGTTGGGCTGTTTTGAATTCTCGCGAACGAGATAACTCTTCTTTGCGTGCTGCGCCTGCAAATATCTTTCGCGCTGATGTTCCAGCATGTCCGAGGCCGACACGAGCCCCAAGGCGAAGAAGGCGACTATTGCGGCGCCATCGCGAGCGCAGTTGAATTGCCTTTGAACTCATATTTCTCCCAGAATTCCCGGTTTGTTTAGTGCGTCGTGATGTACTGCGAGGCACGCGTTGACAAGTAGCGGCGCGAATTCAGCAGCCCGCGCGAATGCAGCATCGTGGTTTCCCGATATCTCAAAAATGTGTGAGGTTGGAATCAGGCTCGCAAGTGTTCGTTGTCGTCGGGGTGAAACAACTTGATCTTCAGTAGTGATTACAACCGATGTGGGTACGTCAACTTGTGAGAGCCATTTCCGGGAATCGAATCGGCCGAGCGCAGAGCCTGCTTCAAGAATGCTGCGCCAATCGTGGTCGGCAATTTGCTGGGCAGCCCATGGTTCCCATGTCATTGTCTTTCTAGACAAGTACATGCGTTCGCTAATGGCTTGTTGAATTGAAGAGGGGATGACGCGCGCAAGCCCGCCAATTCCAGTGAGCAAAGTGAACATGAAACGTTCTTGACGTGACGTCGCCCAATGTCCGGCAGTTGCTGCGAGAACCAAACCACGCACTCGATGATCATGACGTTTCCACATCAATTGCGCAATGGTGCCGCCCATGGAGTACCCGACAGGAATAAATGTTTCAATACCTAACTGATCCATTAGTGCCGCAACATCATCAGCACAGTCTGATAGCCGAAAGGTTTGTGATGATCTGATACCGCGGCCGTGGCCTCGGTGGTCAATCGCAATGACGCGAAAGTGTTTCCCAAGTTCTTCGTAACACATGTACCAATTCAAGTCAGCAGTAGCTGTCCAGCCGTGCAAGAGCACGACCGTCGATGCGCCGGCTGGTCCAGTTATCTCACGATAAAACGTGGTGCCTCGTCCGGGAAGAGACAAAGTGTGGCCGGGGGGCAAATATGGAATGGAATGATCGCTCAGTTGGCAACCTTAAGAATGGTGACGGAAATTTTTGCGCCGTTCTCGAGAGTGATGTTGACTTCGACTCCTTGTTTATGACCAAGAAGTGCTGAACCAATGGGGGAGACAGGGCTCATCACCTCGACGCCTTGCTCAGTTCGTTTTTCTTCAATGTGCCCAATGAGGTAGGTCTCGGCGTCATCTTCATCATCACCATCAAACAGAATGGTGACGGTGGAAAGAACTCCTACTTCTCCATCTGCGGGCGGAGTGGCAAGTTCAGAATCTTCCAAAATGGACAACAAAAGGTTCTTGCGGTCGTTAAACATGCCGTACTCGTCTTTGGCTGCGTGATAATCACCGTTTTCCTTTAAGTCGCCCATTTCGCGGGCCCGACCAATTTTGTCAGCCACTTCTGGCAGTACTTCATGTTCAAGGTGGGCTATTTCTGTCTCGAGTCGGACATATGTGGCGTGAGAGAGGAGGTGCTTTGCCATGAGGAGAAGGCTACCTGTGCCTTCTACGATGGTCTCCTTATGTCACATCGCATCGCACTCATTGGCGGAGACGGAATTGGTCCCGAAGTCACGGCTGAGGCCGTGAAAGTCGTGCGCGCCACAGGCGTGGCAATTGACACAACAGATTTCGACCTGGGTGGCATGCGCTACCTGCGCGACGGCGAGATCTTGTCAGACGATGTCTTGAATCAGTTACGTGGTTTTGACGCCATTTTGTTAGGGGCTGTCGGCACCCCAGACGTTCCTCCCGGCATCATCGAGCGCGGGCTTCTTTTGAAGATGCGTTTTGACCTTGACCTCTACGTCAACCAACGCCCGTTTGTTGGCACGGCGCCAGGCCACGTGACCCCTCATGATTTTGTTGTCATCCGTGAAAACACAGAAGGGCCGTACGTTGGCGAAGGCGGCGTTTTACGTCGTGGCACTCCACATGAAATTGCAACCCAGGGCAGTGTCAATACGCGACATGGTGTCGAGCGTTGTATCCGCTATGCATTCGAACTTGCAGCAAAGCGCGAACGCAAGCATGTCACTTTGGTGCACAAAACAAACGTGTTGACATTCGCTGGTGATCTGTGGCAGCGCGCATTCAATGAAGTTGCAGCACAATTTCCTCACGTCGGCACTGCCTACAACCATGTTGATGCTGCGTGTATCTATTTTGTGGAAGATCCACACCGCTACGACGTCATCGTTACCGACAACTTGTTCGGCGACATACTTACTGACCTAGGCGGCGCAGTCAGCGGCGGCATTGGTCTTGCATCTTCTGCCAACTTGAACCCAGCCCGTACCGGCCCATCAATGTTCGAACCATCGCACGGGTCGGCGCCAGACATTGTGGGCACAGGCAAAGCAAACCCCACAGCTGCAATCCTGTCTGCAGCGCTCATGCTTGATTTCCTGAATGAATCAGCAGCAGCTGATCGTATTCGTGCAGCATGTGGCACTGCGCCAACAGGTTCAACCGTCGACATCGGAAATGCCATCGCAGCAATCGTTGCAGGCAAGTAATCTTTCACCACATCACTTAGGAGCAATATGCCTACTCTCGTACCCACACCGAAAATCTGGATGAACGGAACACTTGTCGATTGGGACAAGGCTCAAGTGCATGTCCTGACACACACCCTTCACTACGGCACTGGCGTATTTGAAGGTATTCGTGCATATGAAACTGCTGAAGGCCCTGCAGTGTTCCGTCTCACTGAACACATCAATCGTTTGTTCAAGAGTGCAAAAATTCTTGGAATGGAAATTCCATACACACCTGCGGAATTGATTGCTGCCACGAAGGAAGTAGTTCGTTCAACGGGGCTTCCTTCTTGCTACGTACGCCCACTTGCATATTACGGATACGGCGAGATGGGCCTTAACCCATTGCCATGTGTCGTTGACGTTGCAATTGCATGTTGGCCGTGGGGTGCATATTTGGGTGAAGATGCGTTAACAAAAGGTGTACGCATGAAGATTTCTTCATGGACGCGTCTTGATCACAACACCATGCCGCCTGCCGCAAAGACCGTCGGAAACTACGTGAACTCTTCTCTTGCCAAAGTTGAGGCCTTGAAGGCCGGCTATGACGAAGCAATCATGTTGAATCCGCAGGGCTTTGTTAGTGAATGCACCGGTGAAAACATTTTCGTTGTGCGAAACGGAGCCATCTTGACCCCACCGCTTTCTGCTGGTGCTCTTGAAGGCATCACGCAGGACTGTGTGGCACAGATTGCCGCCGAACTTGGTTATGAAATGCGGGTCGAGAATATTGTCCGCTCAGACCTGTACATCGCTGAAGAAATTTTCTGTTGCGGAACAGCCGCGGAAGTCAGTGCCATCAACTCGGTCGACGACCGTGAAGTGCCCTGCCCAGGGCCCATCACCACTGCGATTGCTGGGCTCTATGCCAAGGCCGTACGTGGACAAGTTGTCCACTACAAGCAGTGGTGTGAACTCGCCTGAGACAGCCCGAAACGCCCCCACCTGAGTAAATTTCAATACTGCAAATAGCAAAAGTAGTGTGCTACTTTTTGATTACTCGGGGGTAGGACTTCTGAGTAATCCTTTTAAGGGGGGAAAATGGAAATGAAAACGGTTCTTACTGATCCGGATCTCAACCAACTTGTCTACAACGCTCTGTCCTTTGGTACAGCAGTTATGTTGGGCGCGTTTGTTTACTTCTTGACACAGATTAACAGTGTTGCGAAGCAGTACCGAAGCGGTGTAGCAGTGTCCGCAGTTGTTGTAGGTATCGCTGGTTACCACTACTACAGAATTATGAGTGGATGGGGAGAAGGAACTGTAAATGAGGGGTACCGCTACGCGGACTGGCTCATCACAGTGCCACTACTTGTTATTGAGCTATTGATTGTCCTCGGAGTCACTGCCGATCGTCGCAAGAAGTTGATGACAACTCTTGTACCGGCAACTGTTCTGATGATTGGTCTTGGTTACCCAGGTGAAGTTGCATCGGAAGATAGTACAAAGTGGTTGTTCTGGGTGTTGGCAATGTTGCCATTCATCTACATCCTCATGACACTGTCAAAAGAGTTGAAATCAGCTGGAGCCCGTGAAACCGGTGCCGTCAGTTCTGCAATCAAGAATGCAGCAACAATCTTGTTGGTGACATGGTTGGTGTACCCAATCGGTTACTTGTTCCCAGTGATATTCGAAGCTGGAAACGAAGGTGCAGAGACAGCTCGTCAAGTCGCATACACGCTTGCTGACGTGACTGCCAAGGCGCTATACGGATTAATGATTCTGAATATTGCAAAAGCCCGTTCAGGGGACTCGCACTAGTTAGTTCACATTGAAAAGGCGGGCATGATCTTTATGATCATGCCCGCCTTTTTCAATTAGGCGGGGTAAGGTTTGAACATGAAACCAAAAGTTATTCTGCAAGCCTCAGTACTCATTTCTGCTGCAGCAAGCCTCGCATTGAGTATTTCGTTGTATTTTTCTGGTAGCGAACAGAGCGACAAACTCAATGGAATTTATGTAGGCGTCTGGGTGCCGTCAATTCTGGCGCTGGGTGCTTTTCTTCTTGCTGGAAAAAAGGAATCGTAAATGTCTGAAGCAACTCTTTTTTCGTTTGGTGCGGTGATTTTTATCATCGTGTTTACCGGAGCAACCCTTTTTGGTATGGCTTCCTTGAAAGAGTACCAAGACCGGACTAAGTAGTCCTGAAGTGCCTCGTCAAATTGCACTAATTACTGGTGCATCGTCGGGCATTGGAAAAGCATTCGCTCAGTACTACGCAGCAGCTGGATTTAATCTTGTGCTTGTTGGGCGCGATATTGAGCAATTGACGTTAGTAAGCGAAGAAGTAGTCGCTGCTGGTGCAACATGTCAGATATGCGTGGCGGATCTTTCAAGATCGGACGGTGTGAAAAGCGTGTTGGCCTGTTGTCCTCAGCCTGATGTTGTAGTTGCAAATGCTGGCCTCACCATTGCGGGGCGAGTGGGTACGAGAGAGTGGGTTGATCTTGAACAGATGAGCTACCTGCTTGGAGTTGGGGTTGCCCAGTTGCTGGAAGGCATAGTTCCCGCGATGACGCAACGAGGGTCAGGAGACATTCTGATTGTGTCCAGCATTGCCTCGTTGATCACAATGCCAAATTCTGTTATGTATGCAGCGTCGAAATCATTCGTCACGGCGTACGGGCAAAGCTTGGCTGCAGAAACTGAAAGATTCGGCGTTCGCGTATGCGTCCTGTGCCCGGGCTATGTCCACACAAATTTGCATGAACGGGCCGGATTGTCCCACCTAGAAAAACAGGTACCTCAGTGGATGTGGATCTCGTCAGACACGGTGGTGCAGGCGGGAATTAGGGGTCTTCGACGCAAAAAGGCTGTGGTCGTGCCTGGTCTTGTGTATCGCTCAGTTCGACCCTTTCTCAATTCCCGCGCCGCCCAGCGCCTGTGGAGACAGCTGACAAAACGGCATTGAGTTCTCTGGGCCG